>CAZBME010000024.1:62002-68206 GCA_964492965.1 uncultured Syntrophaceae bacterium
CCGGGCCTGCTCCCAATGCTCTTCCGGGACGAGGATCCTGACCTCTCCCAGACCGTCCACGGTGATGGCGTAAATGACGCCGGCGGCCTCGTACTTCAGTGTGGCGGGAATGCCTTCCGCCTCCAGCCTGCCTTCAAGAATTTTAGCGTGGGTCATTCCTGATACGGAGCAAACTTCCTTCCATCGATCTTCGTCCATAGCGTTTCCTCCTGTTTCTATTCTATATCATTCCGGATTTCATTAAAAGGTATAAATGACACAATATCTTGTGTGTCTCTATTTTGCCGGGTGCATATATTGTATTTTTTCTTTACATGAATAAAAATATCTGGTATGGGAAACCACATTAAAAATATAAATCTATCTTTATTCCTCAGCATGCCGGACATGGGAGCATTAAGTATTATATGCAGTTGAAACGATTGGAAATTGCCGGTTTTAAATCCTTCCGGGACAAGGTCGCTCTCGATTTTTCCGAAGGCATCAGCGCTATTGTCGGTCCGAACGGATGCGGGAAGAGTAACGTCGTCGATGCCCTCCGCTGGGTCATGGGAGAGCAGCGCGTCAAGTCTCTCCGGGGCAAGAAAATGGACGACGTGATTTTCAACGGTTCCCAGGATGCTTCGCCCGTTGGGATGGCCGAGGTGTCCATGGTCCTGTCCTGCACCAACGGCCAGACCTTCCCCGGCATTTACAACGGTTGTTCGGAAGTGTCCGTTTCCAGAAAACTCTTTCGGGATGGCGAGAGCGAATATGCCATTAACCGGATTCCCTGCCGTCTTCTGGATGTGAAAGAATTTTTCATGGGGACCGGCGTCGGTACACGAACCTATTCTCTGGTGGAGCAGAACAGCGTCGCCAGCCTCGTTGAAGCCAAACCTGAGGAGCGGCGGCAATTTATCGAAGAGGCCGCCGGCGTTTCCAAGTACAAGAGCCGGAAGGAAGCGGCCGTCCGTAAGATGGATGCGACGAAGCAGAATCTCCTGCGCCTGAACGATGTCCTCCGGGAAGTCAAGAACCAGCTCAACACTGTCTCCCGCCAGGCCCGGCGGGCCGAGCAATATCGGGAGCTGAAGGCCTCCATCAAGGAAGGGGAGGTCGTCCTGGCCCTTCATTCCTACCAGGAACTGGATCAGGAGAAAAGAACCCTGGATGCTTCCCGGGTTCGCCTCGAGGCGCAGGCTGTTGATGCAGGTGCCATTCTTCAGAGTCATGAAGCTACGGCGGAGTCCGTAAAAATGGACATTCTGGAACAGGAGGCCCTGAGGTCCCAATTCCAGGAGGAACTCTATAAAATCAAAAATGAGATTCACTTAAAAGAGCAGGCCATCGAGTTTTCCCGGGGTCAGATGGTGGATATCCGGGCCCGTAAAGAGCGGAACCAACTGGAGATCGAGGAAAGCCGCAGCCGTTTGGAAACCATCGATGCCGAGCAGGAACGCCTGAAGGCTGCCATGACGGAGCTTGAGGCGGCGATTGAAAAGGCTCGCGGTGAGATCGGCACTGCCGAACAGCAAAATGAAGGCTCCCGCCAGATGGAGAAGGATCTCCAGAGAAAGATTGAAGAGCAGAAGGTACAGTATATCGACCTGGCCGCCGAAAAGGCCAAGTTAAAAAATATGGCGGCGAATCTGACCAAGGGGTTGGAGGACCTGCAGCGCCGGAAGGACCGGGAAGCGCGTGAATTGGCTGAACACAGGCAGCGCCTGGAGAGGCTGATCGGGCAGTTGGAGGCTGTGCGTACAGCCCTGTCGGAGGATGAAAATACCCTGGATGTCCTCGCGGCGAGGCGGGACAAGGCGGAAGATGAGCAGGAACGTTCGAAGTCGGAGCTTCAGGAAGTTGATGAGCAGATTGCTGAGATCAAGGAAGGGCTCAGCAGCAAGTCGTCGCGCCTCGCTTCGTTGAAGGAGTTTCATGAGGGTTACGCCTGGTGCAGCGATGCCACGAAGTCCCTCATGACGGCCGGGGCCGGTGAGGGGGCCGATCACCTCTCGCGGAACCAGTTTGTCGGCCTCGTTGCCGATTGCCTCTCCGTTCCCCCGGCCTATGAAGCGGCGGTGGAGGCCGTCCTCGGCGACAAACTTCAGTACGTTATCGTCAAGAACCAGGAGGACGGCATCTTGGCCATCGATTATCTCAAGACCCGCGCCTTGGGGAGAAGCAGCTTTGTCCCCGTCGAGCTGCGGAACGGGAAATCGGGTCAGGCGCAGTGGGAGCATTTGCGGTCCGTGGTTCGCCTCATTGATCATATCCAGGTGGAAGAGAATTATCAGGGCATCGCTGAATACCTGCTGGGTGATGTGCTGCTTATCCCCGATCTTCGTACAGGTTTGTCTCTCTGGTCGCAAAACGGGTTCCGGGGGACCTTTGTCACGCCTGATGGCGATACGATCAGCCCCCACGGTGTTCTAACGGGAGGCAGTAACAATAGCGGCGATCGCAGCCTTTTAAAGGACAAGCGGGAAATCCGGGATCTGGAAGTCCAGGTCACGGAGCTCTCCGACTCCCTTGAAGGGGAGGTGGACAGCAAAAAACAGCTGACTGCCCTCCTTGCCCAGTGGAAGGAAGAGCTCACCCTGGCGGCAACGGAGATCCACAGGACTGAACTGCGTTTAAACGGCAGGAGAAAAGATGTCGAAAGACTGGAAGATGAGAAACGCCGGATGGAACAGACGATCCGGACCCTGGAATTCAATGGGGAAGGTCTGTTGCAGGAAGAAGCGCAGTGCCGGGAGAATCTGAAAAAGGTTCAGGAAAGTGCCGTGGCGCAGGATCTGCGGGAAGAAACAATGAATGCAGCCATCGGCGAGTTGCAGAGCCGTTGGGGGCGCCTTCGTCAGGAACTGGAAGAGAAGGAACGAACCCTCACGGGGGCCAAGGTGCTCCTGGCCTCCCTGGAGGAAAAGCGGCGGTCTTCGCAGAAACAGGTCGAATCCCTGAGCGCTGAACGCAGTCTCATCCTGCGCAAGATCGAGAATTCCATCCTGGATGATGAGGCGTCGGTGCGTCAGATTGATGAGTTGAATCGGGGCCTCGAAGAAAATAAGACGTTCCTTACCCGCCTGTATCGATCTTTTCAGGATCTGGAGAAGGCCCTTCACGAAAAGAAAAATGCCCAACAGGAGCTGGAAGCGGCCCTGAAAGAATGGGATGTAAAGATACGGGACGCCAGGAAGCGCCGGGATGATTTGACGGATCAGATCAACAAGGCGGAAATATCCCAACTGGATGCCGCCCATCAACTGGACGGCCTTTGCCGGATGATTCAGGAGAAATACAGCCTGGAACTGGCGGCCCATGCGGAGGACTTTGAAGGGTTGTCTGCGGAAGATGTGAGGGACCGGACCGAACAGCTCCAAAAAGACCGTCATGCCGTCGATACCTTCGGAGAGGTGAATCTCCTGGCTATTAACGAGCATGACGAATTGAAGGAACGACATGATTTCCTGACGGCCCAGGCCGCCGATCTCAACGGTTCTCTCGGTGCGCTGCAACGGACGATCGCCAGGATTAACCGGATTTCCCGTGAGCGTTTTGCCGAAACCTTCGAGGCCGTCAACCGGTCTTTCCAGGACGTTTTCGCCCGGATCTTCCCCGGCGGCAAGGGGGAATTGCGCCTGACGGACGAGACCGACCTCCTGGAGACGGGTGTGGATATCGAGATCCAGATCCCCGGCAAGAGGCTTCAAAGCATCAGCCTGCTTTCCGGCGGTGAAAAGTCCCTGGCCGCCCTGGCCCTGATCCTGGCCATCATTCTCTACCGCCCCACGCCTTTTCTGGTCCTCGATGAGGTGGACGCGGCCCTGGACGACGCCAACGTGAGCCTCTTTTCGAACCTGGTCCGGGAAATCTCCGCCAATTCCCAGGTCATCATGGTGACCCACAACAAGTGTTCCATGGAAGTAGCCAAGAGTCTCTACGGGGTGACCATGCAGAAAAAGGGCATTTCAACGACCGTTTCCGTAAACTTGAATTAAGGGTCTGTCATCTTATTTACGGACAATCTTTAATAATCCACCACGATCGAATTCCTTTACATCTCCACGGAAAATAGTTAAAAGGGGTCAACTTTGCGGCTTTTTGCCGCCGTGGACTTATCTGGAGCGCATTTATGGTAAATTTCGGTAAAAAAAGTTTTTTCGATAGGATCAAACAGGGGCTTTCCAAAACACGGGAAATCCTCCTGACGGATATCGACGATCTCGTCCTGGGCGAAAAGAAGATTGACCAGGCCCTTTTTGATGAACTGGAAGAGGCCCTGATTCGGGCGGATGTCGGGCCAACCTTCACTTACGAGTTAATCGAGAGAATCAAGGAACAGGTCAAACGCAAGGAACTCGACAAGGCCGATCTCCTCAGAAGGATCCTGCGGGATCATATGAAGGAGATTCTGGAGAAATGCGAGTCCCCCCTCTATATCCCGGACGATGTCATCCCTTATACGATCATGGTTGTTGGGGTGAACGGGACGGGCAAGACGACCACCATCGGCAAATTGGCAAACGAGCTCAAAGGGCAGGGGATGTCCGTCATGATGGCGGCAGCCGATACCTTCCGTGCGGCGGCCATCGAGCAGCTTGACGTCTGGAGCAAGCGTGTGGGGGTTCCCCTCATCAGGCAGAAGATCAACGCCGATCCGGCGGCGGTAGTCTTTGATGCGCTTCAGGCGGCAAAGGCGAACCAGACGAAGATCGTTATTGTAGATACGGCCGGCCGGCTTCATACGAAGGTTAATCTGATGGAGGAACTCAAGAAGATGAAGCGGATCATGGAGCGGGAGCTTCCGGGTTCGCCCCATGAGGTTCTCCTCGTCATTGATGCCACGACGGGTCAGAACGGGATTGCCCAGGCCAAAATGTTCAAGGAGGAGATCGGCGTCACAGGCATTGCCCTGACCAAACTGGATGGAACGGCCAAGGGTGGCGTTATCCTGAGAATCGCCGGCGAATTGGGCATTCCGATCCGGTATATCGGCGTGGGCGAGGCCATAGATGACTTGCGGCCCTTTAAGGCGGCAGAATTTGTGGATGCTTTATTTGACAGATAAGGCAGGGGGCGAGATCACCGCAAAACCTTCCACCGTCCATAGGCCAAAGCTCGGGGGCCCCGCAGAAACTCCCTCTCCCCCAGTGAGAGGGTTGGGGTGAGGGTCTTATGAAAATCATCGAATGCGTTCCCAATTTCAGTGAAGGCCGCGACCCGGAAAAGGTCAAAAAGATTGCCGGAGCCGTCCGCACTGTTCCCGGCGTGCGACTCCTCGACTTCAGTTTCGATTCCGATCATCATCGCAGCGTTCTGACCTTTATCGGGGAACCCGAACCTGTTCTCAAAGCCGCAATGGCTGCCGGAGCAAAGGCCCTGGAAATCATCGATATCCGCCAGCACAGCGGCGTTCACCCGCGCATAGGCGCTGTTGACGTCGTTCCTTTTGTCCCTCTTGGGGATGCCGATATGGCGGATGCGGTGAATCTGGCCCACCAGTTTGGAAATCTCTTCGGAGAACGTTTCTGTGTCCCGGTCTATTTTTATGGAGCGGCCGCCATTGATGCGGGGCGGTGCGAATTGTCGCAAATTCGCCGTGGCGGCATTGAGGGTTTGAAAAATCGGATTCAGGAAAACGGCTGGTTGCCCGATGCCGGTCCTGCGGTATGCCATGAACAGGGAGGGGCCGTTGCCGTTGGTGCCCGGATGCCTCTTGTGGCCTATAATATCAATCTCGACTCCGGTGATCTTGATCTGGCGAGGCGTATTGCCCGCTCGATCCGAGAGTCCGATGGGGGATTAAGGTGCGTGAAGGCGTTGGGGCTCTTTCTGAAAAGCCGCGGCATTGCCCAGGTTTCCATGAACCTGACCAACTATCGGGAGACTTCAATAAAGACGGTCTTTGATCGGGTTCAGATAGAGACGGCTAAGGCGGGTGTTGCTATTCTGGAGTCGGAATTGATCGGCCTGGCGCCGGCGGCGGCCCTTGATGAAGAAACGGCCCGCCATGTCCGACTGACGGACTATTCAGAGAAAAAGATCATAGAAACATATCTTTAGGTGCATCACAAGGCAGCGGAAAGGTTATTGACACCCGTGGAAAACCGTGCTACACCGCTCCATCTTCAACGTCCGACCCCAAGCCCCCGTAGCTCAGCAGGATAGAGCACCGGATTCCTAATCCGGGTGCCGCGCGTTCGAATCGCGCCGGGGGCACCA
>CAZBME010000025.1:0-68031 GCA_964492965.1 uncultured Syntrophaceae bacterium
AACCGCGAAGATAAAATAAAGAATTCGCCATCGAACCTCGCGTCCACCGGATAGGGCAAACGTTTGAAAAGTTTTATCATGGACGTGTTTCTCTTGGATGTATAAGCAACCAATCCGGATATGCCGTTTTCACGGGCCGCCTCTGCAAGCTTCTGCATGATCACGAACGCCACGCCCTTACCCTGCCATTCTTTGAGCAAGGAGAAAGCCACCTCTGCCGTATTTTTCCCTGTTTCCAGGACATACTCACCGATACCGACGATCTGCCCGAAGTTGCCTTCCCCTGTATAGGCAACGATAGTCATGTTTTTCACGTAATCAATGCTGGCCATACTTTCCATTTGATCCTGATAGAATATGTTCCGAATCTGGAAAAAACGGTTTGTAATATCTGCTTTATCCATATTATAGAAGTGCTCCTGAACATGACGGATATCTCCTGACTTGACCGGCCTGATGGTGATTTTTGTCCCGGCGATGTCACAGACTTCTTCCATATGGGCCGGATAAACGCCATAGAGTGACTCGCTCAGGGTTCGCTCTCTTGCAATAAGACCCGATTCCTTCGCCCGCTGAAGGAGTTCCTCTCGAAAATCCGGATGAGCCAGACTGATCATGGCCATCGCCCGCTCCTGAAGATTCTTTCCGAACAGATTAACCGCACCATACTCGCTGACCACATAATAAACATCGCTTCGAGGGATCAGGACAGAACCGCCTTCCAATTCTGGGACAATTCGGCTTGTCTTGCCATCCAGGCTTCTTGATGGAATAACGATAATGGATTTACCTCCTTCGGCAAGAACCGCTCCCGTTGCAAAATCAACCATACCGGTCACACCGGAAAAGTGGTTCTGGGGAAGGGCATCCGCCGCTACCTGACCCGTGAGATCAACCGCGGTCGCAACATTAATGGAAACCATTTTATGATTCATCGCGATGGTAACAGGATTATGGACATAATCGGAAGGATGAAATTCAATACAGGGATTATTATGCAGAAACTGGTAAAGGCTCTTTGTGCCGATCGCAGCAGTCGCAACCGCCTTCCCTTCGTTCAACTCCTTATATTGATTGGTTACATTCCCTTCCATGATCAGGTTCATCAGGCCATCGGTCATATACTGCGTATGGATGCCCAAATCATTCTTCTGCGCCAAAGCTTGGAGGATAGCCCCCGTTGATTCTCCCAGACCCAACTGAATGGTCGATCCATCCTCAATCAGGTTGGCCACCAGCCTGGAAATACTTTCCGACAACTCGTCCTCAAACAACTCAAAGACCGTCAGCAGCTCTTCTTCCTTTTCTACAATGATATCGATATCTTTCACATGAATAAAGCTCTGGCCCAAAGTTCTGGGCATCTGAGGATTAACCTGGGCAATCACCACATCGGCAGCCTTGGCGGCTGCCAGTGTGATATCTACGGAGACACCAAGGCTGACAAAACCAAACTCATCAGGAGGAGAAACCTGGATCAAGGCAAAGTGGATCGGAAGTTTTTTTGATTTGAAAAGCCGGGGAATAGCAGAAATATTCATGGGGGTAAGAAAACGCTTGCTACCCGCAAGCTGCTCCGTGTCTCCCGCACCTTGATAAATGCTGCGCACAGTAAAATTGTGGCCGTAGTTCTGATCGGAGAAAAGAGCGGTAATCGCACCTTCCAAGCTCAGCATGCGCATCACTTCCAGGTCTGAAATCCGGTCTTTATTTTTCAATAGAACATCAACGAGATATTGGGGTTCTCCGCAAGATGATCCCACAAACACCCGCTGTCCGAAACGGATCATTTTCATGGCGTCGTCCGCTGTTTTCACCTTGGACTGGTAGTCTTTTTGGAAATTCATCATGGCCATCTTCAGGAAACCCTTCCTATTCTCGTATTTCAGTCGGCGGATAGGTTTTTGTTATCCCCCACCATTTGTCAGCACGGGAATTCTTGACGTCATCCGCATCGATACTTTTGTGCCCGTACCAGCTGAACCAGAGGTGCCCAAAATCCTGATAAACAGAATCATGGTCAAACAACTCTGATTCTTTTATTGCCGCTGTACAACCCAACAGCATAAAAACCATTATCGCAAAAAACAATTTTTTCATCATGACAAACCAAAATCCCCGGTATTTTAAACCGTTAAGAATAATTTAATGATGAAGAAGATGAGCTTACCTGAATACCTGTGTGTTATGCAGCCCATTTGGGACAAAGCGAACGTCACAACATACCAATTTAATATGCCTGTGTGAAAAAACGCCCCTGTTAACGGACCAGTAAAGCACTTTGAGGGTAAAGCTTGTTATCCCTTCTTTTTAAAAAAATTCATCAGGAATTCGCTATCGGCCGGAGACAGGTCATATTTAAAAACAGCCTTCTCTACCAGTTTGAAAATTGGTTGGTTAGCATTCTCTTCAAGATTCATAGAAATCCATTTGATGGCATTTCTAACTTCATCTCCTTCAGGCATGATTGTCGACATATTTTGACCTCCTCGAATGATTGAATTAGGATGAATCAACGATTTACGAAAATATCATCCCTGCAATTGCTGCATTTTAGTACACTAAATTCCGCAAATTCTCAAGGTCGATCTTTTTTAAATACTCTAAAGAAAATTCCTTGATTTATTATGAGGCCTGTTATATTGAACATCGCTTAAATTCTAATTTAAAGGACTCCTTGTTCAGACCCTGTGTTTGGACTTTAGAGCCAAAAGGAGGTTATTTTGAGAAGGTACGAAACCATCGCGATTACCCACGCCGATTTCCCAGATGACGAAATTCAGGGCATCATCGACAAGTACAAGGCTATTATTGAAAGCCGAAAAGGGTTGATCGTCAAGATCGAAAAGTGGGGCAAACGGAAACTGGCCTATGAAATCAAGAAAGTTTCAAGAGGCTTTTACATCTTGTTCGATTTCGTGGGTCAAGCCGAGGCTGTTGATGAACTGGAGAGAAATCTCAAGATCGACGATAAGATACTGAAATTCATGACCGTCAAGACGAATGATAAGGTGGACATGCAGGCGCTTGAAAAGGAAATGACGGCCCCGTCTGAAGACGAGAAGCCGGAGCCGCAGCCCATTAAAATCATCGAAGAGGCGGGGGCTTCAGATAAAGCAGCCGAGGTAACATCGGCCACTTAAATCGATTTCAACCATCCAGATCATTACAAACAATCACGGAGGACAAGACGTGCAAAATACAAGAACTGCAAGACCCCCCAGAGGGCAGAAAAAATTCTTTCACCGCAGGAAATTCTGCCGATTCTGTACCGATTCCAACTTACGAATCGATTATAAAGACTTTTACACACTCAAGGAGTTTGTTACGGAACGAGGCAAAATCATGCCGCGGCGCATTACGGGTAATTGCTCCAAGCATCAGCGGACGCTGACACTGGCTATCAAAAGGGCAAGAACCATCGCCTTGTTGCCTTTTGTTGTCACCGAAGGTTAACTCTCTTCGCTTTTACCTGCAGAACCCGATATTTGCAGGGTATAACCATTAATCGCATAGCGGGTTCAAAACGTGAGTACGGAAAGGATCAGTTTTTTTAACAGAAACGTGTTTGGGGGTATTCTTTTAATATCCCTGGCATTTTTAACGGTGACTCTTGTCCCGTTTTTAGGCGCCGTTGTAATTGTTCTGCTCCCATTGCCTGTGATCTTTTTTCTGGAGAAACTGGGCAGATTAAAGGGCATGATCGTACTGGCGATTTCCCTGGTGACCGTTGAGCTGATACTACGATCCATCTCGGCAGGCGGTGACTTATCGTTGCTTCTGCTCCTGGGTTATTTAGGTATCGTCATCAGCGAACTTCTGCGGAAGGACCTCTCTGTCGAAAAAACGGTTTTTTTTGCTGTTATCGCCGGTATAGGCCTCACCATAGTTTTACTTCTTTTACAAAGCGCCCTGCTAAGACAAATGCCCTGGACGCTGGTTTCTTCCTATATCATCAAAAGCTTTCAGGACAGTATCGAACTGTCGAGCCAAATGGGAGCCCAAGCGGATCAGATCAAATTCATAAAGAGCAATATTAACATTATTGCCCGTTTTCTCCTTTATATCTCCCCTGCCCTCACACTGGTGGGGTTATCATTTACCGCGTGGCTAAACATCATTCTGGTGAGAAAGTTGTTCCTTTTAAACGGTCTGACCTATCCAGACTTTGGTGAATTGACACGATGGAAAGCCCCGGAACAAACCGTCTGGTTTCTCATTGGGTCCGGCGCTGTCGTCTTGCTGCCTATAGTGTTTGAGATCAAAGTTGTAGGAATCTTAATGGTTGGTCTCAATATTTTGATTATCAGCCTTTTTGTCTATTTTCTCCAAGGGCTGGCCATTTTTGAGTTTTACTTTAAAACCAGGCAGGTACCGAGATTACTGAGAATAATGTTTTACTTCTTTCTTATTCTTCAGCAGTATCTAGTTATCCTGGTTATTGCCGCTGGTTTGTTCGATTTATGGCTGGATTTCCGCAAGCTGAACCCTGCACCTAGTGAACCTGAAGCATAGCAGTTATTGATAATCGGTTCAAACCCTCTGGAAGGAGAAATTATGAAAGTCATCTTGAAGCAGAATGTGAATTCTCTCGGCAAGACAGGAGATATCGTCAATGTTTCCGACGGCCATGCCCGGAATTTCCTGATTCCCAAAGGCTTGGCTGCCGAAGCCACAGAAAAGAACATTAATAATCAGGCTCAGGAAAAAAAGCGCATCCTCCAGCAGATTGAAAAGGAAAAACATAAGGCGGAAGAACTGGCGACCAGACTTTCCGGAACCATCTGCAAAATAGTACGTCGCGTTGGTGAGCAAGAGAAGCTCTTCGGATCCGTCAGTACCAAAGACATTGAAGCTGCATTGCATGATCAGGGCATTGATATCGACCGCAAGACCATTCTCCTCGAAGACCCCCTTAAAGCTTTGGGTGAATACCCAGTAAAGATTAAAATCCATTCCGGTATTACAGCGGAAATAAAAGTTCAGATTATTCCGGATAAATAATGAAAGATCATACGGATATTGATATGTCCCTGCATCGCATTCCCCCTCAAAACCTTGAGGCGGAACATTCGATTCTTGGCGGCATTTTACTGGATAATCAGGCCCTGAACGCTGCACTCGAAATCCTCACGGCAAGGGACTTTTACAGCGAAGCCCACAGGAAGATCTTTTCGGCAATCCTTGAATTATCCGACCGTAATGAACCCGCAGATCTAATCACTTTAAGCAACATTCTGAAGAATAAAAATCATTTGGATCAAATAGGCGGCGCCGCCTACCTGGCCAATCTGGTGGATAATGTTCCTTCGGCCGCCAATATCTCATATTACGCCAAAATCGTCCGGGAGAAATCGGTTCTGAGGACTTTAATCAGCACCGCTACGGATATTCTCTCCAGAAGCTATAACACTGGCGCGGATGTCGATGAGGTCCTGGACGAAGCCGAACACGCAATCTTTGAAATCTCGGAAAATAAGATCAGACCCTCTTTTTTCTCCATAAAGGATATTGTAAAAGACAGTTTTAAAACGATCGAAAAACTATACGAAAGCAAGGAGTTGATCACCGGCGTCCCCACGGGCTTTGAAAAGCTTGACGAATATACATCGGGATTGCAAAAGTCGGACCTGATCATTATCGCCGGCAGGCCGAGCATGGGGAAAACGGCCTTTGCTCTGAACATAGCTCAATATGCAGCCATGGAAACGAACACGCCAGCTGCCGTCTTTTCTCTCGAAATGTCCAAAGAACAGCTTGCCATGAGAATGTTGGCCTCAACGGCCAAGGTGGACTCCCAGCGCATCCGAAAAGGGTTTTTGGGTGAGACGGACTGGCCGAAACTGACAACCGCCGCCGGCAGCCTTTCTGAGGCACCTCTTTTTATCGATGATACACCGGCCATCACCGTGCTGGAAATGAAAGCCAAGACCAGGCGCCTGAAGGCCGAACACGGCCTTGGCCTCGTTGTGGTCGATTACCTCCAACTCATGAGGGGAAGCGGCCACAAAGATTCCAGAGAACAGGAAATATCGGAAATCAGCCGGTCCCTCAAAGCTCTGGCCAAAGAACTCAGTGTGCCTGTCATCGCCCTCTCACAGCTGAATCGCAAGGTGGAAGACAGAACCAATCGCCGTCCCCAGATGGCCGATCTCAGAGAATCCGGTGCCATCGAACAGGATGCCGATGTAATCGCTTTCATCTATCGGGACGAGGTCTATAACAAATCGGAAGACAATCCCGAAAAGGGTATTGCCGAGGTGATCATCGCCAAGCAGCGGAATGGCCCGACAGGAACTGTTAAGCTGGCTTTTCTGGAAAAATATACATCTTTCGAAAATCTGGCGAGAAACGACGAATAGGAAATATTGGCGATTAAGCCTCCAATAAAGGGGGTTCAGTCCCAAGATAGGGGATGGCCACCCTGAGTTTTTTGAGAGCCTGTTTTTCTATCTGGCGAGCCCTTTCCCGCGTAATGTGATATCGATCCCCTATTTCCTGAAGCGTCATAGGATTGTCCGCCATAACGCGATGTTTGATAATGTAACTTTCTTTTTCCGATAATCTGGTCAAAGCCCCGGCGATATTAGTTTTAACCAGATCCATCTCTTCCTTTTTGATCAGGGCTGTCTCCTGATCCTCACCGTCATAGGTGAGGTAATCCATATGGGTTGCTTCCCCTTCGTCACTCACGTAAGAATCCAACGACACATCGCGGTTACTCATCCGCAGATCCATTTCCTGCAACTCTATGGTTTTGACGCCAAGGGATTCCGCGATTTCCGAAAATTCGGGATTTTTTTCCGAGAGTGTCTCCAGCTTTTTCTTTGCCTGCCCCAACTTAAAAAATAGCTTCCGTTGCGCCTGCGTCGTTCCGATTTTTACGAGGCTCCAGGATTTGATGATATAATTCTGAATATAGGCCCGAATCCACCAAACCGCATATGATATAAGACGATAACCCTTATACGGATCAAATTTCTTTACGGCGTGCATGAGCCCGATATTGCCTTCCTGAATCAGATCCGACAGTTTCACCCCATAATTCCTGTATTCATGAGAAATCTTGACCACGAAGCGCAGATTGGAAACAACAAGTTTTTCTGCCGCCTCCATATCATTATATTTTTTCAAGCGAACGGCAAGGCTGAATTCCTCTTCTGCTGTCAGAATAGTAAACTTATTGATCTCAGCAATATAAAGATCAAGAGTCCCGGTTACGGCGGGAAGTTCCAAATTGAATTCCTCCATATATCAACAATTTCATAAGGTTAAATATATATCCCGCTTTGGAATGGCTGTCAAGGTTTTTTATGGACCGATATCCGCCTTGACACACCGTCTTCATATGGTTAAGTTATCCGCAATTCTGAAAGGATTCCAAGACAAAACATGATATCCATCAATAAAGCCATATTGGATTTTGGTTTCCAAATCGCTCACGAAATCGAGGCGAAGGCCTTGCTCATGTACGCCGATGCAGCAGCGGATTTCTCCATATGCAGTGACCCCAAACCGGAATTCGATGTTATTCTGGTTACGAAAACCGACCAGATACCGGAGAAACTCTGTGGGCAATGTACCGTATTGACGGTGCCGAATGTCAATCTCTCCCGGGTAGGGCAGATAAAAATTGCCATAACTAAAGGCATCGCAACTGGTCTTTTCAGGAAAGGGGATAAGATCGTCTGCCTGAGCGGCATCCCGAAATTCGGTTATGTGGACAGTATTGTTATCATTGATGTCGGCAGGGAATTTGAAATCCTTACATCCGAACATTTCAATGATATTACGGAAAATGTCTTCCCGGAGGTGTTCGGAGCGGTTTTGAATCTTGCATTGGAACTTGCCGCACAGGGCCGGGAAGGACGCAAGGTCGGCACCACATTTATCCTGGGGGATCATGAAAAGGTTCTTCAGCTCTCCCGGCAAATGATCATCAATCCTTTCATGGGATACCCCGAGGAAGAGCGCAACATCTTGAACCCCGACCTTAAGGAAACAATTAAGGAATTTTCAGCAATTGACGGCGCATTCATCATCAGGGACGATGGAACGCTAATCACAGCGGGCAGGCATCTGAGCGCCGCCCTCGACAGCAAGGAATTCCCTCAGGGCCTGGGTAGTCGACATATTGCCGCCGCCGGCATTACGAGCGTCACCCGGGCAACGGCCATCGTTCTTTCCGAATCATCGGGAAATGTAAGTGTCTTCAAAGATGGAAAGTTCTTTGTGACCATTGAAAAACCAACAGAATAAAGAGAGTCTTTATGAGATTTGACAAATTCACGCTCAAGGTTCAGGAGGCGCTTCAGGAGGCTCAATCCTTGGCCGGTTCCTATGGCCATCAGGGCATTGACGTGGAACACCTGCTCGCCGCGTTCCTGAGACAGCCTGACGGCATGGTCGGCGCTATACTAAAGAAACTTGGAACGAACATAGCGACCGTCGAAGACGGTATCAAGAGAATTCTGGACCGCTTGCCCCGCGTAGAAGGTTCCAGTAACGCACAACCTTATATCACCCCACGCCTGAACAAGGTTATGGATCAGTCCGTATCTGAGGCCGCCCGCCTGAAAGATGAATATGCGAGCGCCGAACACATTTTGATCTCCATGGCTGAAGAAAAAAGCGGAGATGCCGTTAAAATTCTCAAAGCCGCCGGAATTACACGTGACAATATTTTCAAGGTTCTCGTAGACATCCGGGGAAACCAGCGGATCACAGACCCTAACCCGGAAGACAAATATCAGGCATTAAAACGTTATGCCAAAGATTTCAATGAATTGGCGAGAAAGGGGTCCTTTGACCCTGTTATAGGCCGGGATGATGAAATCCGGCGCATCATGCAGGTTCTTTCCCGTAGGACGAAAAACAATCCTGTCCTCATCGGTGAACCCGGTGTTGGAAAGACAGCCATCGTAGAAGGATTAGCCCAGAGAATCATCAACGGCGACGTCCCGGAAAATTTGAAAAATAAACGTGTCATCGGTCTGGATATCGGCGCCCTTGTTGCCGGCGCCAAATACAGGGGCGAATTTGAAGAACGACTGAAAGCCGTTCTGAAGGAAGTGATCGATGCTGAAGGAGAGATCATCCTGTTTATTGATGAAATTCATACGGTTGTCGGTGCCGGAGCATCGGAAGGGTCCATGGACGCCTCCAATATGCTCAAACCCGCCCTGGCGAGAGGAGAGCTCCGATGCGTCGGGGCAACAACACTTAATGAGTATCGCAAGTATATTGAAAAGGATCCGGCCCTGGAACGACGGTTTCAGCCGATCCTGGTCAAGGAGCCGACCGTCGAAGATACCATCGCCATACTACGTGGGCTCAAAGAAAGATACGAAGTTCATCATGGCGTCCGCATCAAGGATGCCGCCGTCATTGCGGCCGCAACCCTATCGAACCGGTACATCAGTGACCGGTTCCTGCCGGATAAGGCGGTTGATCTGATTGATGAGTCGGCATCCCGTTTGCGTATTGAACTCGACAGCATGCCGGCGGATATTGATGCCATCGATCGCAAAATCATTCAATTGGAAATTGAACGCCAATCCCTCAAGGATGAAACAGACAAACTGACCGTTGAGCGACGAGATATCATTGATGAAGAATTGGCCAATCTTACAGAAGCCATGGAGGCCATGAAGCGCCACTGGCGCGGCGAGAAGGAAGCCATTAAAAGGATTCAGTCTATCAAGAGTCAAATCGAGAACCTCAAGACGGAAGAATTACAAGCGCAACGGGAGGGTAATCTGGCAAGGGCTGCAGAGATTCGTTACGGCAAACTCGTTGAGCTCAACAGAGAGATAGAAAAGGAACAAAGACACCTCGAACAGGCCCAAGAAGAAAAGAAAATGCTTAAAGAGGAAGTGGACGAGGAAGATGTAGCCGAAGTCGTTGCAAACTGGACAGGGATACCTGTCGCACGAATGATGGAAAACGATGTGCAGAAGCTTATCCATATGGAAAAACGCCTCAGGCAGAGGGTCATCGGTCAAGAGGAAGGAATTTCTGCTGTTTCCAGCGCTTTGAGGCGTGCCAGATCCGGCCTTCAGGACCCCAATCGCCCTATCGGCTCTTTTATTTTTCTTGGACCGACAGGCGTCGGCAAAACCGAACTGGCGAGAGCCCTGGCAGAATTCATGTTCGACAATGAACAGGCCATGATCCGAATTGACATGTCCGAATACATGGAAAAACATGCGGTAGCCCGCCTGATCGGAGCACCTCCTGGCTATGTGGGTTATGACGAGGGTGGCCACCTCACAGAGTCTGTCAGAAGACGTCCTTATGCCGTCTTGCTTTTTGATGAAATAGAAAAGGCCCATCCCGACGTTTTTAACATCCTCTTGCAGATTCTGGACGATGGGCGACTGACGGATGGCCATGGACGAACGGTAGATTTCAAGAACACCATTATAATCATGACCTCCAACATTGGAAGCCACTGGATACAGGATTCATCCATGGATGAAGAGGAAAAAAGACAGCGGACCATGGACGCCCTTCGGAGTGCATTCAAACCCGAATTTCTTAATCGGATTGACGATATCATCACATTCCGGAGCCTGACTATAAAAGATATTGATAAAATTATCGAAATCCAGATAGGCCTGATCCAGAAACGACTGGAAGAAAGAAAGCTGACACTGGATTTGACGGAAGGGGCAAAAGATTATATTGCCCAAACAGGTTACAGTCCCACTTACGGCGCCAGGCCTTTGAAGCGGGCATTGCAGAAAATGCTCCTCGATCCCCTGGCCTTGAAGCTTCTCGAAGGCACCTTTGCGGAAGGAGATACTATTTTGATTGATATCGGCAAAGATCGTGAAATTACATTCAACAAGAAGGAACATAAAACCAGCAGGAGGGTTAAATGAATTCTATTAAATCTGTATTGCTTTTGGGCGCTCTGACGGGATTGCTGATGTTCCTGGGAGGCCTCTTTGGCGGGAAAGGGGGCGTTGTGATTGCTTTTTTTTTCGCCGTCGTCATGAATTTCGGCGCTTACTGGTTTTCGGACAAGATTGTCCTCAGTATGTATAACGCCCAGGAAGTCACAGAGAGTCAGGCCCCGGACATATATGCCCTGGTAAGGAATCTCACCATGAAGGCATCCATGCCTATGCCGAAAGTCTATGTAATGCCGGAAGAAACGCCCAATGCCTTCGCCACGGGACGTAATGAGGATCATGCCGTTGTAGCGGTAACAGAGGGCATTTTGCGGATATTGAGCCGGGACGAATTGGAAGGCGTTCTTGCCCATGAGTTGACTCATATCAAAAACAAAGACATGCTGATCGGATCGATCGCCGCGACCTTGGCGGGCGCCATTGTCATGCTGGCCCATATGGCTCAATGGGCGGCCATTTTCGGCGGAAGCCGTAGCAATGACGATGAAGGAGGAAGCAACATCGTCAGTTTGATGCTCATGGCCATTCTGGCGCCGATCGCGGCAACGCTGATCCAGATGGCCATCTCCCGCTCTCGGGAATACCTTGCCGATGAAGGGGGAGCAAAAATATCGGGCAAACCCTATGGTCTGGCCGGTGCCCTGGAGAAGCTTTCCCGTGCATCACAAATAACACCCATGGACGCCAAACCCTCCACCGCGCATCTTTTTATCGTCAACCCGTTGACCGGGCAAGCCTTCATGAATCTCTTCAGCACCCATCCGCCTATTGAAGAGCGCATTGCCAGATTGAGAAGCATGAGACCTGTGTAGTTACTTTTCACATTCAACAAGGAGGTCCAATGGAAGAAGAAAAAAATGAAAAGGGATTTGTGATCAAGGATAAACGCCTTTTCGATGAAACAGGGGAGGTCCGTAAGGAGCCACAAGCTCAGGAAACACCGGGAATGAAACCTGATATCAATGAAAAGGCTAAAACGGAATCACCTGAACCGGATGCGACGATTAATGAGCGGGAGAACTATCTACCCGAGGTTAATTTCGCAAATTTCCTGCTCTCCTTGAGCACAACCGTCATGTATCATTTTGGAGATTTCCCGGATCCCGTCACGAATAAACCGGTCCGAAATCTTCAGGCCGCCAAGCATACAATCGACACCATGGGAATGTTGAAAACGAAGACGGAGGGTAATCTTGACGAGACCGAAAAAAATCTCATGGAGGGACTTTTATTTGAACTGAGAATGCGTTACGTGAAGGAAACCAGCAACAAATGATCAAGAGGCTCTCTCCGGCGAAGGTTAATCTCCATCTCAAAATCCTTAGGAAACGGGAAGACGGTTATCACGACATCGTATCTTTGATGCAGCGAATCAGCCTCTGCGACGAGATGACCTTTGAAGCCATCGACCGGGGCGTCATCCTTCGATGTCCCGGCAATCCTCATTTGGAAAACACTCAGAATATTGCTTACCTGGCGGCAGAAATGCTTATCCGGCAAACCGCATGGCCTCACGGTGTAGCCATTACCCTACAGAAAAATATCCCAGTTGCCGCCGGTCTGGGAGGCGGAAGTTCCAACGCTGCGGCAACCCTTCTCACCCTGAATGAAATGATGAACAGCCCCCTTGGCAGATCTGACTTGATGGAACTTGGGACCAAACTCGGTGCAGATGTCCCTTTTTTCATTTATGAGCGATCAGCCTGGGCTTTTGGAATCGGCGATCGCCTCGAGGAAGCACCTGAAACCCCCCACCTGAATTTCCTTCTCATCAATCCCGGATTCGAATTATCGACAAAAACAGTTTACGAAAAGCTCAATTTCGCATTGACAAAAGAGCCAATCCATTATAGCATCCCTCGATTTTTGAATGTCCATGACGTCGTCAAAGGGCTTCATAACGACTTGGAGAAGGTATCTATGGCATTATCTCCCGTGATCGGGAGGATTAAAAACCTTCTCCTGGACCATGGCGCTCTTGGCGCCCTGATGTCAGGCAGCGGACCGACGGTATTCGGTGTGTTTCAAGGTAAAGAGGAGACGATCCAGGCTGAGCACACGTTGAGGGAAAATAGTGGATGGGAGGTTCTTAGAGCTTATTCCCTGTAATTCCACCATCCTGAAACGACTCATGGCATCTTCCTAAACCGTCCGACTGATTACTAAATCATTTTGGGGCGTCGTCAAGCGGTAAGACACAAGAATTTGGATCTTGCATACGGAGGTTCGAATCCTCCCGCCCCAGCCATTATTGACAGGCGCCAAGGGAGCTTAAATATAGATGCTTGAAAAAATAAGAATATTTTCCGGTAATGCCAACATCGCGCTGGCGGAGAACATCTGCAGGAATCTTGGTGTTCCCCTTGGAAAAGCCAACGTGAGCATGTTCAGCGATGGAGAGACAAGGGTTGAAATCAATGAAAATGTTCGGGGAATGGATGCTTTCATTATTCAATCAACATGCCCTCCTGTAAACAGTACCCTGATGGAATTGCTGATCATGATTGACGCCATGAAGCGGGCTTCCGCGTATCGCATAACAGCGGTCGTGCCATATTACGGCTATGCACGGCAGGACCGAAAGGTTTCCCCTAGAGCCCCCATATCAGCCAAATTGGTTGCCGATCTCATCACAGCCGCAGGCGCCAACCGGGTTCTGTCCATGGACCTTCATGCCGGACAGATTCAGGGCTTTTTCAACATCCCCGTTGATAATCTTTTTGCCACACCTTTGCTTCTTGATTACATCAAGCAGAACTACAGAGACAACTGCGTCATCGTATCACCGGATACGGGCGGCGTGGTCAGGGCCAGGGCTTTTGCTACGCGCCTGGGGGTTAATCTGGCCATCATTGACAAACGTCGTGAAGGCCCCAATGAAGCCCAGGTAATGAATATCATCGGCAGTGTAAAAGATAAAACCGTTATTATTCTCGACGATATGATCGATACGGCAGGGACGGTTGTTCAGGCAGCCAATGCACTGAAAGAGGCAGGCGCCCTTGATGTCTCCGTATGCTGCACCCACCCGGTGCTTTCCGGACCTGCCATCAGCCGTCTTGAAAATTCAGAAATCAATGAGGTCATCGTTACTGATACGATCCCTCTCCACGACGGGGCAAAGGCATGTTCCCGCATCAAGGTACTTTCCGTCGCCGGATTTCTCAGCGAGGCGGTGCGACGGATTTACTATGATGACTCCGTGAGCTCACTTTTTATTTAGGAGGCAGATATGGAAGCAGAACAATTGAAAGCGGTTACACGCAACGAATCAGGGAAATGTCCCGCCCGAAGACTGAGAACCACAGGGATGATCCCGGCCATTCTTTACGGCCCCAAGACCGACTCTATAAAATTGGCAGTCAACGCTTCGGAGTTAAAGCGATTATTGGTCCAGAAAGAAGATAAGAAATTTTTCCGCCTGTTAATTGAAGACAACGGCAAAACTCTGGAGAAGCTCTCTATCGTAAAAAGCTACGATACTCACCCTTTGGGCGGCCAGTTGATCCATGCAGATTTTTATGAAATCAATATGAATCAGAAAATATCTGTTGACGTTCCCCTGCACATGAAGGGAAAGCCTGAAGGCGTTGAGTTCGGCGGTGAACTGGTACAGCATAAACGGGTGCTTCGAATATCGTGCTTACCGGCTCTCTTACCAGAAGGCATAGAAGTTGACGTCAGCCGTCTGAAGGTGGGAGAGGCTTTAAAGGTAAGGGAAATTCACCTGGCAGAAGGCATTACCATTCTTGATGCGCAAGATATCACCGTCGCCTTTATTGTATCAACGAGGGCAACCGTGAAAACCGCAGATGAGTTGGCAGGCCCAGGGGCGGTACAACCGGAAGTTTTGAAGCAGAAAGCGCCGGAAAAGAAGGCGACGGACAAGAAAAAATAACAGCGTTGCTTGTGAAATGGTGAGAGTCCCATTAGAGGTCTTAAGTGAAATTGATCGTTGGACTTGGAAACCCGGGCAGACAGTATCTGTTCACCCGTCATAATATAGGTTTCCTCACTATCGATCAACTGGCGGAAGAATATTCGATCGCTCTCACATTGAAGGGGTTTGACACGGTTTATGGCAAGGGCAGAATTAACGATATTCCCGTTCTGCTCGCAAAACCCCAAACATTTATGAATCGCAGCGGTTTTGCTGTATCAAGGCTCTTTGAATATTTCAAGATAGCGGATTACATGGATGTGATAGTTGTCCACGATGATCTCGACCTGCCCTTCGGCGTTATGCGTTTAAAAGCCGATGGAGGGCATGGCGGACACAAAGGGCTCCTTTCCACCATTGAACATCTTGGCAGGTCAGAATTCCTGAGAATAAGAATGGGAATTGGCAGACCAGTTGTGAAGATGTTGCCCGAGGATTACGTTCTCAGCCGCTTTCCCGAAGAAGAAATGAAGATTTTGCCGAAGGTCGTTTCAGCAGCCGACGACGCTATCTCTGACATTCTTGCTTCTGGAATACAAGCGGCTATGAACAAGTATAATTGTAAAACCATTAACTATTTTAATGAGGAGGTTTAATGATGCGTAAAGGTAATTGGAGTGTACTTTCTTTTTTAACGACCATGGCTATCATGCTGCTTATGATGGTCCCCGTAGCCTTTGCTGGCGAGGCAGATATCAAATTGCCTGACCTCAGCAAGATTACGTTTATGGGCGGAGCCCTGAGCGGGATGATGATCCTGAATCTGGGACTCGTGGTTTGTGTCATCGGCATGATCTTCGGCTGGATGCAATACACACAGACGAAAAACCTTCCGGCCCATAAAGCCATGCTGGATGTCTCCCAGACAATCTGGGAAACCTGTAAGACCTATGTCCTTCAGCAGGGAAAGTTCCTGGCGGGTCTGTGGGTCCTCATCGCGATATGCATGGTTTACTATTTTGGCGTCCTGTCGCATATGCCTTCAGGTGAAGTCGTGGTCATTCTCATTTGCTCGATTTTTGGAATCCTGGGCTCCTACGGCGTCGCCTGGTTCGGCATCCGGATCAATACAGTCGCCAATTCCAGAGCGGCCTTTGCCTCCCTCAGCGGCGAGCCTCTGAGCATCGTCAACATCTGTCTGCGTTCTGGCATGAGCGTGGGCCTGCTCCTGGTCAGCATCGAACTTTTCTTCATGATCATCATCCTGGCCTACATCCCCAAGGAACTCTCCGGCCCCTGCTTCATTGGATTCGCCATCGGTGAGTCTCTGGGCGCCAGCGCCCTGCGTATTTGCGGTGGTATCTTCACTAAAATCGCCGATATCGGTTCCGACCTCATGAAGATCATCTTTCACCTTCCCGAAGACGATCCTAAAAATCCTGGCGTCATCGCCGACTGTACGGGTGACAATGCCGGTGACAGCGTCGGCCCCACGGCAGACGGTTTCGAAACATACGGCGTGACGGGCGTTGCCCTCATCGCCTTCCTGGCTCTGGCATTGGCAGATAATCCCGTGATGGGCGGCAAGTTGGTCGTTTGGATATTTGCCATGCGTATCCTCATGGTTATCACCTCCCTCATTTCCTATTTTGTCAATGATGCCATCAGCAAATCATTGTTCACCGGCAAGAAGGAGTTTAACTTTGAACACCCCCTGACCAACCTGGTCTGGATTACATCCATCGTTTCCATTATCGTGACCTTTCTTGCCAGCTATGCTCTGCTTGCAGACCTGCCCCAAGTGGCCGGCATGGCACTCTGGCTGGCCCTGTCCATCATTATCAGCTGCGGCACCATCGCCGGCGCCTTGATTCCTGAATTCACAAAGGTATTCACGAGCACCAGTTCCCGTCACTGTGATGAGGTCGTAAATGCATCCCGTCAGGGCGGCGCGTCACTGAACATTCTCTCCGGATTGGTTGCCGGAAACTTCTCTGCTTTCTGGGAAGGCCTGGTGATTCTGATCCTTATGTTTATTTCCTATCTCGTCTCCCAGACGCCTTCCGTGCTGGAAATCATGCCGGCGGCCTTCAAGTTTGCCGCACCGGTCTTCGCATTCGGTCTTGTGGCCTTCGGATTTTTGGGTATGGGCCCTGTAACGATCGCTGTGGACAGCTTCGGACCTGTATCCGACAATGCACAGTCGATTTATGAACTATCCATGATCGAATCCCGCCCGGATGCCAAAGATGTCGTAAAGAAGCATTTCGGCGTGACACCCGATTTTGAGCAGTCGAAACATTTCCTTGAGTCAGCGGATGGCGCAGGCAATACCTTTAAAGCCACAGCGAAACCGGTGCTCATCGGAACGGCTGTCGTCGGCGCCACAACCATGGTGTTCGGCATCATCATCCTCCTTGAAAAGATGTTCGGCAACGTCGTAGCGAAACTCAGTCTTGTCCAACCGGAGATCATTCTTGGCTTGCTTATGGGCGGATGCGTGATCTACTGGTTTACGGGCGCTTCGATTCAGGCCGTCGTCACCGGCTCCTACCGGGCTGTCGTCTATATCAAGGAAAACATAGATTTGAATAAGGCAGAGGCCTCCATTGAGGACAGCAAGGAAGTCGTCAAGATCTGTACGATCTATGCCCAGAAGGGTATGGTCAACATCTTCATCGTTGTCTTCTTCATGGCCTTGTCATTGGCCTTCTTCGATCCCTACTTCTTTATCGGCTACCTCGTCGGAATCGCCTTCTTTGGCCTCTTCCAGGCTATCTTTATGGCCAATGCCGGCGGTTGCTGGGATAATGCCAAGAAGATCGTCGAAGTCGACCTGAAACAGAAGAACACGCCCCTTCATGAGGCGGCCGTTGTCGGCGACACCGTCGGCGATCCCTACAAGGATACGTCCTCCGTTTCCATGAACCCGATCATCAAATTCACGACCCTGTTTGGTCTTCTCGCAACGGAAATTGCCGTCACGATGACAAGCAAGGGGCTCAAGCTGGGCTTGGCGAGTGTGTTCTTCGTCATCGCTTTGATTTTCGTCTATCGTTCCTTCTACGGCATGAGAATCACTGATGCACAATTGAAATAGAAGGAAAGCAAAACCCAATAAACAAAAAGGCGCTCCTTTGGGGCGCCTTTTTTATTTATGTATAGACCCGTACTACATTAATATTTCAATGATTCGGTGAATATTCGACATCAAATTGAAAGATTTGAAGCGTTGAAATGTATAATACGAGAGGTGTTATGCCTTGGACTGCCAGACGAGACATCATATTTAATTGATCTCTCGCAATTGGAACATTTAGTAGTAGTTTATTGGAAGGAATGCGCGTTTAATTTTGAATTATAATAAGAGACATTCAAGCATTCGACGAAGATTATTGTTGGATATTCAAAGGGAAAAAAATGGCGGATGGAAAAGGAGGGAACCAAAAACCATCCGCCATTATATAAAAACTGAAAGGGTTTTCTATAACCCAGCCCTCTCAGGTTGCCCATAATGGGGGGCGGTGGGTGGAAAGGAGGGAAACGAAAACCACCCACCGTCATAAAAAACTAATTGAAACGTCAATGTTGCGCTATTTAATTGCAATGGTGATGCCATCTTTATGCTCATCGCTTTAATTATTTTTAACTTATCGCCTCTTATATATTTTACCGAACTATATCAAACGTATACAAAACATAACCCCTTGCCAATCTCCAAATTATCAAGAGATGATCATTTCAAATTTATGGTACTCTTGCCGAAACGAACGATCATTTGTGCGCATATCGCACAGGAGATAAGGCCTGACCGGAGAACTAAACTGATTTGATTGATATATAAGGTATGTGCGATAGCCGAACATGCCGTGCGATATATGCACGTTTTTTACTGTTCAAGTATTTTACTGAATTTTTTTTGCTCACGAATGAATTTGTAGCGGGAAATGCTTAGACGTTTTGCGGCTTCTGACTTATTACCATTTGATTTCATAAGGGCATTTTCAAGAATCTTGTTTTTGATATCTCCGGCAATCTTCTCTGTTATGGTGTTGTAATCAACATCATCTAAAGGTAATTGTTGTAGAAATGGTCCCATCTTAAACGCGGTCCTGCTTTGCATCACCCCGATGATTTCAGACGGCAGGTTTTCAGGTACGATTACATGACCGGAATTTTTCAGAATCATGACGCGTTCGATAATGTTCTTCAATTCACGAACATTTCCAGGCCATGCATAACTAAGAAGATACTGTTCCGCCTCCTTATTAAAGCCATTGATCGATTTGCTGAATTTCTTGTTGAATTCATGGATGAAATAGCGGGCCAGCAATATGATATCGTCATGCCTCTCTCTGAGAGGCGGAATGTGAATAGGAACAACGCGAATCCTGTAAAGTAGATCTTCGCGGAAAGTTCCTCGGGCAACCATTTCACCGAGGTCACGATTTGTTGAAAAGATGAACCGTACATCAATGGGAATATTACCAGTTCCGCCAAGACGTCTGATATAGCCATCTTCCAGCATCCTTAAGAATTTTGCCTGAAGCTGGATATGCATTTCGCCAATTTCATCCAGGAGAATCGTTCCTCCGCCTGCGTATTCCAAAAGCCCTATTTTTTTCTTTTTAGCATCGGTAAAAGCGCCTGCCTCATAGCCGAATAACTCGCTTTCCAGAAGTGTTGCCGGTATCGCGGCGCAATTAATATCCACAAAGGGCTTCAGACTTCTCGGGCTATGGCGATGTATGGCCCGGGCGATCAGTTCCTTACCGGTGCCACTTTCTCCCTGGATGAGAATATTCGTGTTATGGCCCGCCACATCAGAAATAACATGAAAGATATCAATCATATTCTGCGACTTACCCAAAATATCGTGAAACCCCATCAGCTCATTCTCGCGTTCCTTGAGTTTCTCGACCTCCGTTTTAAGAGATTCGGCCTCCCGAAAAACAATGGCATGCATGATGGCATTGTCATAAGCAGTTGCAGCATTTTTAATTAGAATATCTATGACGTTGATTTGATCCTGATCGTACCCCCCCCTTCTCTTCGCCAGATATAATACACCCTTAAACTTGTCCTTTATATAGAAGGGCATAGCCAATTCGGAAGAAAACCCTTCAAAAAAAGGTTTTCCGTCCTGGGGATCATACGTTAAACCATTCTGGCGAATGATAATCCCATTCTTATCAATAGCTTTCTTGATAATACTTGATGCGATTCGCTGATCAGCGGCTTCTTTGGCTTCCATGAAAATGGTTTGTCCATCGTTTATGAGGCAGCGATCTTTTACCATGTCCCATACATACCCAAAGACCTTATCGGCATTGGCAATTTTCAACGCATTGCGGGACGCAACTTCCAGGATCCGATTGTCCAGTGAGTAGCTGGCATTCATCTCGGAAACCGCTTCCTGAAGCATCATCAAATGATTGATTTTCCCTTTATCTGTCTCAAACAGACGTGCGTTGTGCACAATGATGCTCATTTGATTGGTAAGAGCCAAAAACAGGTTTATTTCATCCGGGAAGAACTTGATATCTCGTTCGCACCAGGCCGCGATTACGCCAATGACTTCATCCCCGGCCTTCAATGGCGCACAGATCGTTGAACCGGTCGTTGTTTTTGTCAGAAAACGGTCAATTTCAGTAATCCGTGAATCAGCACCGACATCTCCACCGATAGCAACTGGCTCACCTGTTCTTGCAACCCTCGTTGCCAAACAATCGTGCTTATAGCAATTCAAGGCCGTTGATAAGGCCCTCTTTGCTTCCTCCGGCGCATAGTTCTTTACAACCTTAACCCGCAAATATTGTTTCGACTCGTCAAGAAGAAGAATACTGCCTTGGTCAAAGCCAATGGTATCAACCAGTTCGTCAAGTATTTTCGCCAACACTTCGTCAAGATTCGCCTGGGCTGTGAGAAGGGCACTGATCCTGAAGATGCTTTGCAAAAGCTTATCCTTGTCCAGTAGCTGCCCTGACGCCGCAGAACCATTCACACCTTCAGGGATGCTTGATTCAGGATGCAGGGACTGCTTGGTTTTCTTCATGTCATTTTTTGCTTCTTCACTCATAATTCTTTTAATATGAAGCTAAGCGCAGTCGTTAGCTTTATTGTCTCCTCATCGGCCTTTCTGAGCCTTGTACTGACAATTCTGGCCAGGTTTAGAGCTATACGGAAACCCAACTCAAAATTACTTTCAGCCAAGTGCAGAAAATCATCCTTGTTAATGGCATAGAGCGTACATTCCGTGACTGTTTTGATCGTTGCCGTTCTTTTCATCGACTCGAGCAGCGCAATTTCACCAAAAACGGCATGATCTTTGGCATCAAGCCTCGTGAACACCTTGTTCCTTTCTTCATCCTGCTCATCATCCAGATCGGTTATAACGAGGCTTTTTATGACTTCAACAGCGCCTTCCATTATGATGTACATCGTATCGCCAACTTCGCCCTCCCGGACAATCACTTCCCCGGCTGGGTAATGAACGCGCTTGGCGATGTTTACGATGCTGCGAATAAAATCGGGAGGAATATTTCTAAACACTTCCGGCTCTCGTATCAAAGCGGCATCATCATCCATAAAATAACTTCGGCTCCTATTGCGTCGGCAACGTTTTCGAGAGGATAATGGCTAAATCCTCTGCAGCAATCACATAGTCATCCTCCGGGTTCAGCAGGACCTTGATGGCGTCACGATCCACGGTAAATTTCTTTCCGGCCTGACGAATCTTTTCCTTGATAAAGTTATCGATCACCGATGTATTATCCGAGAGGATATCTTCCAGCTTAATGGTCTTCTTTTCTTTGAGTAGGCCCATCAGAATGGCATGTTCCTTTTCCCGAAAAGAAACAGAAAGCTCTTTGAAGGTCCGGCCGATAAACTCTTTAGGAATATCCACCCGCCAAAGCTTGTTTTTGTCCCCGAGGGATATGATGCCGGAAATAGCTTTGGGTAGACCGGGAGAATTGATTGCACTGGCAAGTAGCGATCCGATATGCTCGCCCCGTACAATGATTTCATCCACATTGGCCCGTTTCAAATGGGGCCGGTTTTCTCCATCCAGAAGTTCCACGATAATCTTGACATTCGGCGCCATGGCCTTGACCGTCAGTGCCGTCAGTGTGGTCTTTTCGTCAGTCCGTTCACGTAGCTGTCCGGTTGATTGATCGGCCATGATCAAGACGAATTTCGCTTTGTTAATATTGGCCCTGATCAGAACTTCCTCGTGGATAAAATTCCCCCTCAGAAATTTCAAATGATACTTATTATATTTGAGTCTGAGCGGTTCAATGTCATCGACCGGCAGTTCATTAATTAAAACTATGGGAGAATCGTCCCTGACGCTATAAGTGGTCAATCCCTGGAGAACTTCTTCCGTATGCTGATTCCAGCCGCAAATGACGATATGATCCTTCACCTTGACCGTTTCCAAGCCCTTTCCCTCCTTCATCCGCCGCTCCACAAAGACGGAGGCTATCGTTGCCGTAATAAGAGACATCAAGCCAATACCTGTAAAGATCAGAAATATGCCGACAAGCCGCCCACCCGACGTTACGGGATACTTATCGCCATAACCCACCGTTCCCATGGTCACAATGGCCCACCAGACACCGTCCCAGATGCTGTCTATATTCGAATTGGATTGGAGATGCTCAAAATAATGTACGGCAAAAGCGCTAAGAAAAATGACCGTAAGAGTGATCAACGTCACCTGTATCAAAGGCTTACCCAGAAAATTCCCGATGAGCCTTGATATGGCAGTTATCTCTCGTTTATGACTTGTCATATACCTCAAAATGCATGGAAAAGGTTGCCCGACCCTGGGTTATTGAACGAAGATCAGTCGAATAACCAAACATCGCTTTCAAGGGGACTTTTGCTCTGACTTCACTAACGGGCCCCTTGGGAGAAATCATCTGTATTTCTCCACGGCGCGCATTGATGTCTCCTATCACCTCCCCCATGAATTCACTGGGCGTCAGGATATCAACCATCATGATGGGTTCAAGTAAAATCGGTTCGCCCTGCGTGCAGCCCTCCCTTACGGCAGTCGCTGCTGCAACCTTATAGCCAAGGATAGTTGATTCACCATCTCTGAATGAACCCCCATTTATTGTAATCTTTAAATCAACAACGGGATAACCGGCAATGACTCCGCTCAGGATAGCCTCTCTTATTCCTTCATCTATGGCCGTATGGTACTCTGCCGGCACCTGAGCCACATCCAGGTTGTTGATTACCTGGACACCGCTGCCTCTATCCAGGGGTTCCATGAATAAGCGAACCGCTCCAAAATGTTTTTTATCCCCCAATTCCTTTTCGAAACTCCCTTCCACCTCAACAGGCTTCTGAATCGTTTCACGGAATACTACACGAGGCTTGCCGACATTGACACGGGCATTATATTCACGGGTCAAACGATCAATGATGACTTCCAGGTGTAATTCTCCCATCCCGGATATGACCGTCTGGGCCGTCTCATCCTCATATTTCAACCGTAAAGTAGGATCCTCCTCCAGTAGTTTGGTCAAGGCGACTGCCACACGCTCCTGATCAGCAGGCGTTTTGGCTTCTATCGCTTGGCTGATCACCGGTTCATAGAAATCCATCGGCTCAAGAACTATGGGACGGGTTTCATCACAAAGGGTATCCCCGGTTCGAGCGTCCTTAAATCCCATCACCGCGACGATATCACCTGCATCCGCCTGCTCGATCCGTTCTCTTTTATTGGCATGCATTTTCAACAAACGGGCAACTTTTTCCTTTTTCCCCTTCGATACGTTATAAACATCATCGCCGGCACGTATCTTTCCTGAATACACCCTCAGATAGGACAGCTTCCGCCCATCATCCTGCATAATTTTGAACACCAAAGCCGAAAATGGCTCCTTAACGTTGCTTTCCCTGGTTTCTTCCAGACGGGTGACAGGATTAATCCCTCTAATGGCCTGCACGTCTTCCGGAGACGGCAGGAAATGCACGACCGCATCGAGGAGGGGTTGAATACCTTTATTGCGGAGGGCTGACCCGCACATGACAGGCACCACTTTTAACGAGATGGTTAACTTGCGAAGAGATCGCAGAATGTCTTCTTCTGTAATATCATTCCCTTCCAGATATTTTTCCGCCATTTCATCATCGTTATCTGCCAGGGTCTCAATGATTCTTTCCCGAGCCTGCATCACTGCTGGGATGAGGTCAGGCGAAATATCAGAGATTGTAAATATTGAACCCAGAGTCGAATTATCCCAGACGATCACCTTTTGACGGATTAAATCGATGACACCTTTAAAATTTTCCTCCTGCCCCCATGGTATCGATATCGGTAATGGAATGGAATGAAAACGTTCCCGCATCATCTCGACGGCGTTATTATAATCAGCGCCCACCCTGTCCATCTTATTGATAAAAGCGACCTTAGGAACGCCGTATTTGTCTGCCTGATGCCAGACCGTTTCCGATTGGGGCTCTACACAGCCAACAGCGCAGAATACGACAACTGCGCCATCAAGAACCCTCAGGCTTCGCTCCACCTCAATTGTGAAATCGACATGACCAGGAGTATCAATAATATGGATTTCATGGTTATCCCACTCGCAAGTCGTTACGGCAGATGTAATGGTGATCCCCCGTTCCTGCTCCTGGGGCATCCAGTCCATGATCGCTTCACCGTCGTGAACTTCACCAATTTTATATGATTTCCCCGTATAAAAAAGAATTCGCTCCGTCACCGTTGTCTTACCGGCATCAATATGGGCGACGATACCTATATTTCGTATTCTTGATAATTTTGACTTTGAGGCCACTGCCTTTCTTATCCTTCCTTTGACGCCTTAACGATAAGTTCCTTATTGGGCGCGAACGGTTGCCTTGTATCAATATGTCCTTTAATCGAGATTATTTCTTTGCCGCCGACAAGAATCTTGACCTTCTTTACCGTCGGCATATTCTCGGCAAGTGTATTGGTAAGAGAAAATATTGTGGCCATCTCACTCGCACTGCCTCCAGGATGATTCTTTATAAAGTTCTTGCTAAGATCCACAAATGCTGTTTCGTTTTCTACTCTTACATTCTGCACATCCACCTTTTCCGGAAATGTATTCACCAAGCCCGATTTTGAACCGTCAACGAGGGCTTTAACCAGTTCCCTGCCCTGTGCCGACACCTTATCCTCTTTAGGAATATATCTCTTCTCTGCAACGAGAAATCTTTCATTCCCGTCAGAAAAATATAGGACAACCGCCTGCTTTTCCCTCTTCTTTCCAGCCGCGCCCTTGCCGTCAACCGGTGGATATACGTAATCAAACAGCGTCAGAAACATAAAGACAAGAAATCCGACCAGAGAGGAAATCACAACAAATAATACGGATCTCTTCATTTTTTTCTTTTGTTTTTTTGTTTTTACTTCTGCCGTTCTTCGCTGTCTCTTATTCACCATAGAAATTTCACTCCCAAATCAATACGCTTACATCTGTCTTCAAACCATAAACACCCATGTAAGCAGATGGCTTCTTATCCTCTGGATGCTCGTGTATAAAGCATGCAACGCTATATTTTTATCTTTTCAAGCAATTCCTTTGATTTTGTACCGAAATCGGAGTCAGGCGCCAGCTTGATGACCGTCTCAAAAGTCTTTCTTGCATCTTTCATATTCCCCATTTTCATATAGCATTCACCAAGCCAATAATAAGATTCTACGAACGATGGCGCCAATTCCGTGGATTTCTTGAAATGCACTACAGCACGCTTAAGATCTCCGCGGTCATAACTGACTTTACCCATGCCATGTTCGATTAGCGGCATAATCTCCGTGCGTGAATCCCTCACCGCCGCTTCTTGAAAATTGGCCATCGCCTTCGCATAGTCACCTGTTCGATGATAGACCCGCCCCAGGTTATAAAGAGCTAGCGCCGGCGTATCGTAAAGCATATTGTCCAGAGCTTTGCTGAAGGACTCAATGGCAAGATCATTGCTGCCTTTACGCATATAAATAGTGCCTAACAGGTTATAGGCTTCCGAATAGTCCCTTTTCAAATCGATGGCCGTTTTGCACTCTTCGATAGCCTTTTCCTGATAGCCCTTCCCCTGATAGGCCATGGCAAGAAAATAGTGGACCCTGTGGTCGCGAGGTGAAAATTTCTCCGCATTCAGAAGTTCCTTCAATGCCCCGTTGAAGTCTCCGGATTCAATATAGGCTGTACCGATGTTAATATGCATATCGGCCTGTTCTCTTTTTTTCCCCTGATCCATGGCACATGCGGCAAGAATGAAGAGGCATGATATTCCCGCCAAGAAAGGCATCCAACTGAACTTTGCGAGGTTCTTTATCGAGGCACAGGATGAAGCACAGCGCCGGAATAAATGCATTGGCCTCCTTTCACTCATTTTTATTTTTCCTAGATTGATGACTGCCATTCACCCACCAGTCGCTCCTATCCTTGAACCACCATTGCGATGAATCTGTTGCCAGAATGCCTTTCGCTACTTTTTTTGCATTATCCGTGCAAAGACGCTTCAGGGCAAAGGCGATCCAATCCTTGCTATATTTGTTTCCCAAGTCGCCATATTCCTTCAGTTGAAGAATTAGCGCCAGTTGATCCGCATCGTGGGCTATCCTTGATTCTCTAGTTTCTTTATCATTAAATTCCTTAATAGCCTGTGCAATGTCATCACCGAAGAAGAGGGTTTCCGTCAGCTCGCGTATTGCCTTATTTTCATCAACAGCAACATACTTCTTGTTGACATAATTCATATCACCCGTCCTGGCTTCGGGCAGGTCGTGGAAAAGACACATCTTGATGGTTCGTTGCTCATCCGCTTCAGGATCAAGCTTGCAGAGGGTATAACCAATGAAGATGGTCCGCAGGATATGCTCCGCCACAGACTCGCAGCCGGACCCGAGAAACTGGAACCCTGTCCGCGGTGTTTTCTGCAGCATTCCTACTTCAAATAGAAAATTAGCAATATCCCGCATGCTACCCCCGTTTGAGTATCTGAACCCGATTAACCATCATATCGTGGATTTTTTTGATCTGAACTTGCAGGGCGGCAATACCTTCCGGTTTCATGGCCAGTATGCGGCTGAGCTGGCCTTGCCAGTATTCAATCACGGCAATCTCATTTTCCTGGATTCTCCGTTCCAACTTAGCCTGCATCTCCTTGATAAAAGCTTCCTGCGTCTTATCAACCACAAAGCCTCCCGGTACAAATTGTCATTTTATTATCTCCATTGTATATCCCATTTACATCTCATCTTGCAACCCGTAAATTCTCATATCAAACAACTCATTCCAATTCCAATTGAGTTGTCATTTGAAGTTTATGCAAATAATTTGACTTCAGTCGTTTATATCAAACACGTCAAGTACCACACTGCAATACTTCATTGACAGCATGCGCATTCTGATTCGCGATGATATCTAATCCCCAATAATGGCTTACTTTTGCTTTAAATTGACTTTTGCGTGTAAATCAAATAAAGGAATATTGAACTCTGAGAAGGAAATAACACATTCAGAAGGTTTTGGTCATGAGTAACCGTTTCTTTCGTCAAAAAGCACTATCCTTGCTGATATTTCTGAGCATCTTTTTCCTTTCTAGTACTCTGAGTTTCGCAAAGGAAGATACGGCCCATCTCACCTTCAAAAAGAGCACTGCGACTTCCAAGGATACATATAGCTATACGGTTAAAAAGGGAGATCATGTCCTCGATATCGTCAGAAACGAACTGGGCATTACAAAAGACCGCTTAAAGCTGGTCAAGCGCTACAATCCCCATATCGATAATCTGGACATGATTCACCCCGGCCAAAAGCTTATTTTACCGACAAAATCTCGAATGAGTCCCCCTGCGAAGACCTTGGGCGGGATTATTGCACCGGTGGAACCGGAGATAAAAAAAGGGATCATACAGCCCGGCGCCGGACTCCCTTCGCTGAGCCGCCTTGCACTGATGCAAACCATCCTGCAACGAATGAACGGTAGCATGATGACGAACGGCCGTCATGTTATTCCTATTCCTGAAATCGGCCAGATCTCTGTCGATTGCGAAATGATCCCCGTCATTGAATTTGATGACGGCAGTATCATCTTCATTGATTTTAGAAGACAGATGCCGGAAAATATAAAGAAGCTCATACGTAAATACTGGACCAACTATACGGTGATCACAGCTAATGCACAGGATGACATTCTCAAAGTAACAGCAGATGCGGTGAATTCATCCAAAGCATACACCATGAGGAAACAGGCAAATCTTTTCTCCTTCGGGCAAAAACCGGCCATACAGTTTCCTGCTGATTGGGTGATTTCTGGGAAACCTTCATCATCTAAATCGACATACCTGCAAGCCATTGTTGCGATTAAATCAGAAAGCCAGCGCCTGCCTGAACCTGTCGCAGACTACCTGGTTAAGAAAAAGCTTGTTATCACGGAAATTCTGAACGATGCGATATTCGCCTCCTGGCCGGAAAAGGTAGCGGATAACGCCATGGCTCCACTCCCACGCCTGAACGCAGGCTCCACTAGGGACCTTATTCTTGATCTGCTGGCCCACCTAGGGACTCAAGTGTCTAAAGACACAGAGGTAAAGATCTTTGACTCTGTGAAAGACGGCTTCAATCTTTCAATCAAGGCCGAGATTGAAGCAAGGAAGGCAACCAAAAACGTCATTTATACGTCTAAACCGCTTCCAAAGCAATTCATCGATATCCTCCGCGGCAAAGCGACCGAAATCATCATTCTGTCGGAAAATGAAAGCCCGAAGATGGCCATCGAAAAAACATTGAGTGCTTTTGATATTCCATTCAGCTCGATCCCTTATGTTTTTCCTGTTTCGGTAAAGCCTGAAACGAAAGAAGTGAAGGTCCTTTTTCCAACCATCCGCTTCCTTGCGGAAAAAGATGTCCCTTTTTATCTTATCGACTTCAACATGGATGCCGGCATTTATGAGCTCCTCCACGATAAAATGGGATTTACTATCATAAGATATTGAATACAAAAGCCTTGTCATTATTTTCCGGCGGTCTGGACAGCATGATATCAGCAATGCTTATCGCTGAGCAGGACATCCATGTTCAGGGCGTCACCTTTGAAACACCTTTTTTCAATGCTGCAAAAGCCCAGGCAGCAGCGCGTCAGATCAATCTGCCCCTCATTGTTATCAACTTCACCGAAGAACACCTTGAGATGCTGAAGAATCCCCGATACGGCTATGGGAAAAATATGAACCCCTGCATCGACTGCCATACCCTGATGCTTAAAAGAACAGGCATGTTGATGGAGGAAACGGGCGCCGACTTTATATTCACCGGCGAGGTTCTAGGTCAACGCCCCATGTCCCAGGGAAAACAATCCCTTTATGTTGTGGCAAAGAATTCCGGCTATGCGGATTACATCCTGCGCCCCCTAAGCGCCCGGCTACTTCCCGAAACAAAACCCGAACGGGAAGGCAAGGTTAACAGACAGCGCCTACTCGCCATAGAGGGGCGCGGTAGAAAAGTACAAATGGAGATGGCAACCCAATATGGCATCACAGACTATTCACCGCCGGCCGGAGGTTGTCTGCTGACAGACCCTATCTTTTCCAAACGTCTCCGGGATCTTTTCCAATATTTGAAAGATCCGCCTGTTAGTGATATCGAGCTTCTGAGATATGGACGGCATTTTCGAGTCAATGATCAGATAAAAATCATCGTGGGTCGCAATATGACTGATAATAAAGGGATTGAGGAATATCAACATCCGGAAGATGCCATCTTCCACATGCTCAATACACCCGGGCCGTCCGTTTTGATTCCCGGAGGCGGCCATGCTGAGAGCCATGACATGGCTGCCAGACTTTGCGCCCTTTATAGCGGCGTTCCCCCTCAAATCAAAGCCGAGGTCTTATGCCGTCTGGGCGATAAAAAAACCATCTTGTCTGTTGAGGCCTTGGACAAAGAAACAGCAGCTCATCTGATTATCTAGCCGCATTTTTCAACATCCCGCCAAAAGTTCAAGACATAGAACCTTTTTCGTGAATCACGCGGCAAAGCCTATTGCTGAAAGAAATGAACTGCTCGGGTGCCAGGGCCTCACCCCGAATACGGATATCCAGTTCCTCTTCCTGGAACAATTTATGCAGAGCCTCTTCCGAACAGTCAAACCCGATATGCCGGCGCAGATTATTCAACAGAGTCTTCCGCCGGTTCGAAAAGGCCAGCCGCACAACTTCTCGAAACAATGCCTCATCCTCGATAAAGGCGATGGGCTCTTCAAGGAAATCGACTTTCAGAACAGCTGAGGTCACCTTCGGCACGGGATAGAAGCAACTGGCAGGAACCGTAAATTCGAGGGATGTCCTAGCATATACAGAGGTAAAGACAGACGGAATGCCGTAGCTCTTCGTCCCCGGATGCGCGGATATCCTTTCTGCAACTTCTTTCTGAACCATGAGTATTGCCGAGGAGATAAACGATCGATATTGAAGCAGGTGAAACAGGATTGGTGTGGAAATATTGTAAGGAATATTCCCCATGATTTTCAGCTTTTTGACGGAAAGATCGTTCGCTGCTTGCGACAAGTCAAAGGTTAGAACATCTGTATGGATGATTCTCACATTATCCAGGTCTCTTAATTCTCCCCGTAGGGCATCTACCAGGTGCTGATCGATCTCCAACGCCAACACCTGCCTCGCCACAGCAGCGATCAGGCCTGTCATGGCACCCAGCCCTGCCCCGATTTCAACAACTGTGTCATCGGACCGAAGCCCTGCATGCCCAACTATTTTACGAACAATATTAGCATCCTGAAGAAAGCATTGCCCTAAACGTTTACGCGGTCGTAATTGATATTTCTTGGAAATTTGTTTTGACGATATCATGGCCACATAGATTATCTTGGGTGAAACATCTCGCTGCCGTTTATCAAACCAGATGATCAAGCGGCCAGCGCGATACGGCATTCAGATCTAAAGGGTCTCTCTTCCCTTTTTGGAGAAGATGATCCCCCACAACGGCTATCATGGCGGCGTTATCGGTGCACAACACCGGCGGAGGAATGAACACTTGGAGTCCCGCAGCCAGACCATCGGCATAAAATCTTTCGCGTAGACGGCCATTGGCGGCAACCCCCCCGCAAACAACCACCCGAGAGATGGATGATTGCTGTGCGGCCCGCAGCGTTTTCTCGACAAGCACATCCACAATGGCTTCCTGAAAACTGGCGGCTACATCCGGCATTTCTTCCTGAGTATAAGGTTTCGGACGATTCTTGATCATATTGAGCAGGGACGTTTTCAAGCCGCTGAAACTGAAATCCAGGCTGTCACGCATGGCTCGGGGAAAGGCTATGGCCTTCCTGTTGCCGACTTTGCCAAGGCGGTCTATGACGACGCCTCCGGGATAACCGATATCGAGCAACTTGGCGGCCTTGTCAAAGGCCTCGCCGGCCGCATCATCGCGAGTTTGTCCTATGACTGTAAATTTCTGAATATCTTGCACCTGATAGATGTTTGTATGGCCGCCGGAAACAACGAGAGCCACAAAAGGAAATTCAGGCACCGGATCAGCTGCGAGATAGATGGACGCCACATGACCTTCGAGATGATTAACACCGACAAAGGGAAGATCCCTGGCATAAGCGATCGCCTTGGCCAAAGACAGCCCTACGAGGAGTGACCCGACCAGTCCGGGGCCACGGGTTACGGCAATGCCTTCAATGTCATCCAGAGTAACGGCGGCATCTTCAAGGGCTTGAAGCACCACTGCACCAATTGCCTCGATATGTTTCCGGGAGGCAACCTCCGGAACCACTCCGCCATATTTGCTATGGACCTTGATTTGCGAGGCGATGACATTAGAAAGCAATATCCTCCCGTCTTTCACAACAGCGGCGGCCGTTTCATCGCATGACGATTCTATTCCAAGGACAAGCATGGGTCACTTTCTAAAAAGACATGAACGAGCAGGAATTGATTGCTGCCACCATTATCGACATGTCGCAAATGTTTGTTTAACATCCAGGATTATCGGCACGAAGAGCTGATCGCTTTAAGACTTGCCTTCAAATACCCTTTTATAGATGAAATCAATATGAGACAGAAAGTTTTCCAAACGAAACACAGCGTCCAGGTCACTTTCCTTTAAAAAAGACATCACCTCAGAATCAGCTGCAAGGAGTAATCTGAATTCGAGTTTTTCCATCCATGACTTCATAGCGCTTCGCTGCACAACGGCATAGGCATTTTCGCGGCTCATACCTCTGTCTATAAGCTTTAACAGCACCATTTGCGAGAATATCACACCATTTGTCATGGCAATGTTTTCCAACATCCGGTCGGGATAAACAATCAGTTTATCAATCAGGCCGGTAAATCTGGACAGCATGAAGTCCAGAAGAATGGTGGCATCTGGAGTAATCACCCGTTCAACGGATGAATGACTGATATCCCTCTCATGCCAAAGGGGCACATCTTCCAGAGCGGCTATGGCATATGATCGCATCAGGCGGGCAAGCCCCGATAAATTTTCGGACAATATGGGATTCCGCTTGTGCGGCATCGCCGAAGAACCTTTTTGACCGGGAGAAAAATACTCCTCTGCCTCACGGACTTCCGTCCTTTGCAGGAGGCGAATCTCCTGGGCAAATTTATCTATGGAAGAGGCTACGATGGCCAAGGTAGAAAAATATTCGGCGTGGCGATCCCTCTGAACGATTTGGGTTGATATGGGTGCCGGGGTCAGTCCCAGTTTCTCACAGACATGGGCCTCGACAGCAGGGTCAATGAATGAGAACGTCCCCACCGCCCCGGCAATCTTCCCGAAGCTGATCGTCTCCTTTGCCCTGACGAGGCGGGAACGATTCCGCTCCATCTCCTGGAACCACAAGGCCATTTTGAGTCCGAAGGTGACGGGCTCCGCATGAATGCCGTGAGACCGGCCAATCATAAGAGTGTCTTTATAGGCAAAGGCCTTTTTTCTGAGAACGTCAAGAAGGGCGTCAACATCGGCCAGCAGGATCTCTGCCGATTCCTTCATCAGTACGGCTAAAGAGGTATCCAGGACATCTGAGGACGTCAGCCCCATATGGATGAAGCGGCCATCTTCACCTACTTTCTCGGCAACAGAGGTGACAAAGGCAATGACATCATGCTTTGTGACGCTCTCGATCTCATCAATTCTGGCAATATCGAATCCGGCTTTATCTTTGATGTTCTTCAATGCGGCTTGGGTAATCTGCCCAAGATCGGCCATGGCTTCGCAGGCCAGAATTTCAATATCCAGCCATTTCTGATAGCGGTTTTCCGGACTCCAGATCCGGCTCATTTCGATTCTGGAATAACGAGGTATCATAACCTGCTTCTCCTGCCCGGCGCCCCATACCGGTCGTATTTTAAAATGGGAAAGCACTTCGATGATCTGGCGGCCTTGTAATATTATTTCTTCCGGCGAGTCAAGATATTTACGCTGTTGAAGATGAAATACATTGACAATAACACAGGATTCTCCATATTATTAGGGCGGTTTTTTATTGGAACTTATCAGCGGCAGGATAAACATACAGTGTCGCAATGTTTACTACAGCATGAATGAGGCAATACATGGAAACTCATGAACCAAGGAAATCGGAATACCTTGTTGATTCGATTTTCCCTGCTCGCTGGTCCCCTCGTGCCATGTCCGGTGAGACGATTCCGCCTGAAGACCTCATGGCCCTTTTTGAAGCGGCAAAATGGGCGCCATCAGCCAATAACAATCAACCCTGGCGTTTCCTTTACGCTCGACGGGAAAGCCCCCATTGGGCGGTTTTCTTTGATCTGCTAAATGAATTGAATCGGGTTTGGGCAATAAAAGCAGCCGTGCTCATCGTCGCCATCTCAAAACAAACATTTGATTACAATGAAAAACCCTCACGGACGCATTCGTTCGATTGCGGCGCCGCTTGGGAAAACCTGGCATTGCAAGGCTTTCTGAAGGAACTGGTTGTCCATGGCATGCAGGGGTTCGATTATGAGAAGGCCAGGACAGCCCTTCAAATACCCGACCTCTATACCGTTGAGGCCATGATCGCCATTGGGAAACCCGGGCGGAAGGAAGATTTGCCCGCCCATCTTCTTGAGCGAGAATTCCCTTCTTCCAGAAAATCCGTTTCGGATATCGCGGTAGAGGGTTCTTTTAACTTCTGAGGTACTTTTGAAAAACACGGATAACACCATGCAATTATCGAAAAAGCTCGTTTCTCCCGACGTCGTTCTTTCAAAAATTGAGCCGGGGATGAGCATTTTTCTGGGCACAGGTGTGGCAGAGCCCCGAACCCTTGTCAAAGAACTGATGACATCAAAATTACCCGGTCTGACCGATCTGGAATTGATTCAACTGGTCAGCCTTGGCGATGCCGTATCTGCTCATTCAAGCGTCAGGCCCGGCAAATTCCGTTTAAAAACCTTCTTTTCGGGTTGGCTGGCCAGCGAAGCCATCACATCCGGATCAGTTGACCTGATTCCCAGCCGGATTTCCCGGATCCCTCACTTGATCGAGTCCGGCGTGATCGGCATAGACGTTGTATTCATCCAGATTACCCCTTTTGATGATGCAGGCTATGCGAGCATGGGGATAGCCGTGGATGCTGCAAAATACGCCATGGAAAAAGCAACCATTGTGGTCGGGGAAATCAATCCGCAAATTCCCCGAACGATGGGTAATACATTCATTCATATTGATGATTTTGATTTCGTGGTCTCCGCAACAGAACCTCCGATTTATTTTCCACGATGGCCCGTGGATGATATTATGGACAAAGTGGCAGCCAATGTCGCGACGGTTGTTGAAGACGGAAGCTGTCTTTCCTTTTACTCCGGCCCTCTTTTTGAGGCATTGGGCCGTCATCTCGCTCATAAGCGGGATCTTGGCGTCCATACGTTCTTCTTCACCGACGCCCTCATGGATCTTGTTAAATGCGGGGCAGTTAATAATCGGAGAAAAGGCTACTTTCGCGGAAAATCACTCACATCTTACGCCCAGGGAACACCGGAATTGCTGAGATGGCTCCACCTGAACCCACTTATCGAATTTCAGGGCATCGATATTGTGGCGGATCACTATCGGATCAGTCTCAACGACAGGGTTGCGGCTATCCTGCCGGCGCGCAAGGTTGACTTGACGGGAAATATCGCCCTTCATGTCGGCAGAGGAAATGTCACGGCAGGTCCGGGACAGGCCATGGAATTTTTTGCCGAGGCCGAACACTCTCAGGGCGGTCGAAATATTTTTGCCCTTCCCAGTAGAAATCTAAAGGGCCAATCCAATATTCTCCTGTCTTTAAATGACCTGCCTGCCCAGTTTACGAATCGTGAAGCCCTGGATATGATCGTTACGGAATACGGAATCGCCTCCATGATCGGCAGGACCATCCGCGAACGGGCTCAAGCCCTGATTGATATCGCCCACCCGGGGGATCGTGCGGAATTGGTCAGACAAGCCAAAGAGTCTCATATTCTTTATCCGGATCAGATCTATCTGGCCGAGTCCGGAACCTTGTACCCTGAAAAACTGGCCTGTACCCATGTCTTCAAAGATGGCCTCTCGGTGTATTTCCGCGCCATCAAACCATCGGACGAAGAAAAAATGCGTCAACTCTTTTACCATTTTTCTGATAAAGCCGTTTATTATCGATATTTCAGCGAAATAAAGGCTATGCCGCATGTCAAGCTCCAGGAGTATGTCAATGTGGATTACCGCAATACCCTCTCTATTGTTGGTCTCATTGAGGAGGAAGGCAGGGAGCGGATCATTGCTGAAGGAAGATATGTCATTCGTCATGATCGTCCTTTTGCCGATACGGCCTTCGTGGTGGATGAAAGCTGCCAAGGAAGAGGCGTGGCATCATTTCTGTTACAATTGTTGATCAACGCGGCTCGTGAGCATGGGATTGAAGGGTTTTCGGCGGATGTCCTGGCAGATAACCGGGCCATTATCAAAGTTTTTGAAAAATCCCAATTGTCGGTTAAAGCATTTATGGAATACGGCGTTTACCACCTCTCCCTGCCCTTCGCTGATAACTCATCCTCCCAATAAATCGGAATATCAATTCTTAACATAATGGCCCTTGAATTAACCTTGAGGAAATGGTACATGCCCCGGCAATCAATAAAAATACGTATGGATGACTGAAGGAGAGAAAAATGGTAGATAGAATATCTAAACTACTGTTATGTTTTTTGTTTATCACAATCACCGCAACGCCTTTGTGGGCAAAGGATAAAACAACCATTGCGGTCCTTCCTTTCTCGGTCCACAGCGCTGAGAATATCGATTATGTCCAGCAGGGCATTATGGATATGCTCGCATCGCGCATATCCACCAATGAAAAAATTTCCGTCATCGGCAAGGGAACGGTTCAGGAAGCCATGAAAACAGTAAAATCCCGGGAGCTTTCGCCAGCAGACATTAACGGACTCGGGAAGAAATTGAATGCCGATTACATAGTATCAGGAAGCATTACCAAGATTGGAAACAGCGTCAGCATCGACGGCAAATTGGTGGACATCAAAGATAACAAATCACCCGTGAATATTTTTACTCAATCCCCGGGAATGGATGATGTCATCTCAAAAATTAGTGATTTTGCACAACGGATAAATCAATTTATGGCAGGAACACCACAAGCGGATGCCATCGCCGGACCGGCTCTAGCAGCAGCGGCAATACCAAAAACGGCATCGAATGAATCGCAAATTGTTGCCGGAATGAAGTCCGGCCGTAAATCAACTCTTACGGGATCGATCAATCCCGATTTCATTACCGGCGCCCAACCTCTCAATAAAACAGGTTTCTGGATGAGCGCAAAATATCCCACTGAATTCAGAGGGATGGACATCGGCGATGTCAATGGGGATGGCCTGAATGAAATTGTGGCTATCGATAATAACAACGTCTATGTTTTCCAGAAAAAGGGCAATGATATGGCTCTTCTTCAAAAAATTACCTCAAAAAGCTACGAAAAGTTCGTAGGTGTTGATTTGTTCAGCCTGACGGGGAATAACAGCAAGGATATCATCGTCAGCAATATCTTCTCGCGAAGCGGATCATCCGAGGTCAATAATACCGTCCAATCCTTCATTCTGACGTGGAAGGACGGTAAATTTCAGAAGGTAGCCGATAATCTGCCCTGGCTTTTCCGGGTCATCAGCCAATCGGGGGAACCCCGTCTTTTAGGGCAGACAATCTCCGCTTCGGGTAGCTCATCATCTGCCATGTCCAAGCCATTTCAAACACCTATCCATGAAATGGTATGGAGGAACGGTACAATTGCCACCGGAAAATTATTGAAGATTCCCAATGGTTTATGCATATACGGTTTAACCATAGATAATCTCGGAGAAGGCAGAGATAAAATCATCGCCCTGAATGCCTACGACCACCTCTATGTTCTTGAAGAATCGGACAAGGAGATATCAAAAATCGAAACCCTTCTTGGGGGAAAAGAAATCCTTTTTAAGAGTGAAGATGTATTCGGAGGCAGCAACACGGCCATCAACATGTTCGGTCAGGATGATATCGGTGATGACCGGACAAACTACAATCTGTACCTCAATCCCCGGATCTTAACTTACGATATCAATAAAAATGGAAAACGTGAGGTTTTCATTGCCAAGAATGACTCCCCGGCCGGTCGGCTTCTAAAAAATGTTAAGGTTTTTACCAGCACGGAATTTTGCAATCTGCAATGGGACTCCCTTGGTCTGTCTGAAAATTGGCGTACAAAAAAAATGAGCGGCTATGCGGCTGATTACCAGATCAAAGATGTTGATAATGATGGGGAGGATGAAATTGTCATCGCCTTGGTAACATCGGCAGGAACGTTTGGTAGCAGAAGCAGCGTAGTTGTCGCCTATAAATTGCGAGCCCAATAAGGGTTGACAAGGAATGAAAACTGTTATAGGGAAATGCACGGTTTTGGTATGTAGCGAGATAGTTATGCCGCCAAAGCCACAACATTAACGGCGGTGTAGCTCAGCTGGTTAGAGCATACGGCTCATATCCGTAGTGTAGCTGGTTCGAATCCAGCCACCGCCACCAATGAATATTTCAAGCCTGGCTTATGGTCAGGCTTTTTTAATCATCCATGGATAATCAATTCAGGCCACTGCTTCCTTTCAGAAATCCTCATGTCCAGACGATACTGGGAAGTTCACGCTTTCGCGCCCTGGGATCGGGAGCCCTTTTACGGTCATCCGCACCTTCTATTGTCAACGCCGGCCAGGGGATACAGCTAATGGGATTTCACAGCAAGCAAAGCTCCCACCAGCCGGCACGAGGATTGGTCACCCTCCTTCACGGCTGGGAGGGAAGTTCGGATTCTTCTTATATCCTATCTATCGGCCAATACCTTTATGCCAGGGGATACGACATATTCCGCCTCAATCTCAGAGATCATGGGGACAGCCATCATCTCAACGAGGGTCTGTTTCACGGCGCTCTCACCGAAGAAACGGCAACTGCCATTCAAAATATAGCCTTGTCGGCAAAGGACCAACCTTTTTTTCTTATGGGATTTTCTCTGGGAGGTAATTATGCCCTCCGTGTGGCTCTCAGACAAGCAGACGACAAAATTCCCAACCTCAAACATGTTATTGCGGTCAGTCCTGCTCTGGACCCCCTTAAAGCGACAATCGCCATAGATAATGCGACACCTGTCTATCGATACTATTTTCTTCATAAATGGAAACATTCTCTCAAAAAGAAGCAGGCCCTATTCCCTCATCGCTACGATTTCCGAAATCTAATGAAGTTCAAGACCTGTATGGACCTGACGGAAGCCATCATGCCTTATTATCCTGAATTCCCCGATTATAGAACCTATTTCAGCCACTATACCCTTCTGGAAGATGCTTTTTCCGGATTGAAGGTGCCTGTCACCATCATCACCTCCCAGGATGACCCTGTCGTGCCCATTCAAGACTTTCATCATTTGGAACCCAACTCCCACCTGAAACTGCATATCCACGGCTATGGCGGGCACTGCGGCTTTTTTGAATCATTCCCCTCTTCCTGTTGGCACGAAGCAAAAGCTTATGAAATCTTTGAAAGTTATATCGTGGCGTCGTAAATGCTGAATATTGACCTTCTGTCAACAAAAAACGCCTTCATAGTGCATGTGCGGCACAAGCTGGGACAATCCCCCATTGATTATTCTGAAATGTGGGAAACCATCAATGGTTCAAAACTTTCCGGGATAAAGCATGCCGCGGCGGGTGTACTCCTGCTACTTCACGATCGCCGGATTTCATCGGCATCGGCTTCTTCCGGTCATGAGTTTGTCCTGCAACTGATCAAGCGATCCACCCGCGTTTCCCAGGGAGGAGACATCAGTTGTCCGGGAGGTATGCTTGACCCTCTCAAAGACCGCGTCCTTTCGTTTCTGACTTTCAGCCGGCTGGTACCGGCGTTTCAAGGCCTGTCCAGGGATTACGCCAGGGATAGGTCATCCGATGCCTATCGGCTGATCAATCTCTTTTTGGCCAATGCCATGAGGGAATCCTGGGAAGAAATCAGGCTGAACCCATTCAATGTTGATTTTATGGGCCCTCTTCCCACCTATTCGCTTTCTCTGTTCAGAAGGACCATCTTTCCCCTTGTCGCATATGTAAAGTCACCTTGGCGCTTTAGGCCGAATGCAGAAGTCGATAAGGTCATCGAAATCCCCCTGAAACAATTCTTTGATATGAATAATTACGGATGGTTTACGATTGAATCGGCGCTAGAAACCAATAGGTCCGATAGCGATGCACGACATTTCCCTTGTTTTGTCCACCAGGATTCCGAGGCTAATCAGGAAATCCTGTGGGGGGCGACGTTCAATATCATCATGAAATTTCTGGATATTGTTTTCCATTTCCAATTAATGGACATTCCTTCAGAAAAGCGATATCGGAAAGTCCTTTCCTCCGATTATCTTACCGGTCGGCCTCAATCCCCATAGGTGAGATATCATGAAACGGGTACCTGCAACACTTGACGCTGTTATCTTTGACTTTGACGGAACGCTCGCCACATTAAGCATAGATTTTGAAAAAATGCGTCGGGTTGTTATGGAACATCTGTCAGAATATGCCATTCAAACAGATAACCTTGAAAATCTCTATGTTCTTGAAATGATATCTGCCGGTCGCATACTTGTTGCCAATCACCATCCCGGGAAAGATTCTCAATATCATCAGGAAGCCATGAACTTAATACAGGAAATAGAGGTTAATGCGGCGCAAGAGGGACATCTTATTGACGGAACAAAGAACATGCTGGCAGAGCTCCGGCAAATGAACATCAAATCCGGCGTCATCTCAAGAAATTGCCGACCTGCAATTGAGCAGGCATTTCCTGACATCTACTCAGCAGTCGATATTGTTCTCACCAGGGATCACATCTCCCAGGTAAAACCGGATCCTGAACATCTCCGCCAGGCCCTTTATCTGTTGCAAGCGTCCCCGGATAAATCAGCCATGGTGGGAGACCACCCTATGGACATTAAGCTGGGGCTCGACGTGGGAACCATGCCCATCGGTGTTTTGACAGGTCACTCCGACAGGTCAAAGCTCATTGCTGCTGGAGCGGAACTGGTTCTGGATAAGGCGGCCGATATCATAGCGATGATGCATTAGAGCGCTACCAGCTTTCTAAAGGAAACTTTTCTTGACAGCAGCTGTATTGAAGGTTACTTTTTACAATTAAGTAGTGTACATATTATAAACTGAGGAATGCCGATATGATGATTAATCCTGAAATCTTTCGAGAATACGATGTCAGAGGTCTCGTTGATCGAGATCTTCATGAGGAACTGGTATACGAGTTGGGCCATGCCATAGGCACATATGCCGTACTAAAAGGTGTGAAGACCATGACGATTGGAAGGGATTGCCGACTCAGTTCTGAAAGCTACGCGCGGGCCATTACCAAAGGAATAAATGAGACAGGCATTAATACAATTGATATCGGGCTGTGTGCGACGCCGATACTCTATTTCTCGATTCGCCACCTTAATACGGAGGGCGGCATCATGGTGACGGGCAGTCACAACCCACCTGATTTCAACGGCTTTAAGATATGTGTCGGGCCGGATACGATTTACGGAGCGGAGATTCAGGAACTGCGCAGAATCATGGAGAGCAAAAAGTATGTTAAAGGGACAGGCATGAACCGGATGGAACAAGTTGCCTCCCAATACCAAGACTACCTTTTTCAAAACGTCCGAATAAATAGCGATCTGAGCATCGTTGTCGATGGCGGCAACGGCACGGGAGGATTATTTGCCTTACCCATCTTCCAACGCTTCGGATGCCGTGTGACAGATATCTTTTGTGACCCCGACGGTCACTTTCCCAATCATTTTCCCGATCCTACCATCCCGGAGAACTTAAGAACCCTCATCAAGCTGGTTAAAGAAGAAAAGGCCGATGCGGGCATCGCCTATGATGGCGATGCTGATCGCTTAGGAGTTGTCTCCGATGATGGACGCGTGCTGTGGGGTGATGAGCTTTTGCTTATCTTTTCAAGGTATATTCTGGATAAGCATCCCGGCGCCGCGATTATTGGTGAAGTCAAATGCTCCCAGAAGCTGTATGATGATATTGAAAAGCACGGCGGCCGGCCGATCATGTGGAAAGCCGGTCATTCCTTGATCAAAGGCAAAATGAAGGAGGAGCATGCACTTCTGGCGGGGGAAATGAGCGGCCACCTGTTTTTCGCAGACCGCTATTTTGGATATGATGACGCTATTTATGCATCTCTCAGATTACTGGAAATTCTCTCGATCTCGGGTAAAAAAATCAGCGAAATCATGTCAGATGTACCTCAAACCTATACAACCCCGGAAATCCGTGTCAATTGTAGCGATGATATCAAATTTAAAGTCGTGGCAGATGTAACGGAGAGCCTTCGGAAACAGTATCCGATTATCGATATAGATGGTGTGCGGGTTCTTTTTGATGACGGCTGGGGCCTGATTCGGGCCTCCAACACCCAACCGGTGCTCGTTTTACGCTTTGAAGCATCATCGGAAAAACGACTTGGCGAAATCCGAACGACGATTGAGAGCGCCCTCCAGACGATTGTTGACAAATATAACGGACACGTTTGACATCAGGGTGTGGAAATCCTGCGACGGAGCTTACTCTTTAATATTTCCAAGTCCAAGATGCACAGAGCAGAGACGGGCTCTTGGGGACTCTTGGGGACTGAATGCGATAGATTGCTCCGATTCATGCTTTGTTATGCCCCCAGGCAGGGGAGGAGTTGGAATCCCCACGGGCTACTCGATCAAAAGCACTTGGCCTTCTTTCAAGAACGCTTTTTTGTCTGAGAGGTGGTTCAATTCCTTCAGTCGCTGCACCTTGATGCTGTGATTGGTTGCGATACGATAAAGGCTATCTCCTTTTTGAACAACATAGGTCTTTCCCTTGCCCTTTTCTTCCTTACTGGCTGTTGATTCCTTGACCCCCGGTTTCTTTTTCGTTGATTTCTTTTCCTGAACGGATTCTTTCTGCTTTACAGGACTGTCATTGCCATTTTTGGCTAAACGTATGACCTGCCCCGTTTTAAGTGTGTTCTTCTTCAGCCTATTCATTTCCTTGATTTCTGAAACGGGCACATTAAACCGTTCCGCGATCGACGCCAGAGTATCTCCCTTCTTCACCTTATAATTCGCGACAGTGTTGCTGCCGGCGGTTGATTTGTCCTCTTGCAGCCCTTTCCTCAAGGCAGTCTTGGACGTACTCATGGGGATTGTCAGATATTGTCCGGCCTTAAGCGTTTCTGTTTTTGAGCTCAGATGGTTTTGTGACCGGATGGTTTTCGCCGAGGTCCTGTATTTCTTCGCAATCGTATTAATGGTTTCGCCCTGCCGGACACGATGGGAAATCATGATGGGCCTACCCTTGTAGGCGGCTTGCGGCAGTGGCTTTTCCCAGCGTGGAATGTCATTGGCTACGACGGTAAATTTTTCCGCCATGTCAATAGGCACTTTCAGGTTGTATGGCTTTTCAGGTGTTATTTTAAAACGAAGCTCTGTATTTAGGGCATTCAATATATCTTCAGAGACATTCATATGCTGGGCAATATCCTGCAACCGCATGGACTTATTTGCCTTTACCACTTCGAACGTCAGTGGCCGCGGTTTTTGTGAACCGTTGTCCAGATCCATCCCGAATTTTTTCGGATCTTTTATGATGGAGAGGGTAGCCAGGAAACGAGGCACGTAGCGCGCCGTTTCGTTGGGCAATTGGTTGTAAAGATCCCAAAATCGATCCAGATAATTGATATGTTGCCTGGATATAACCCGCATGACTCGTCCTTCGCCGCAATTATAGGCGGCCAGGACTGTGAGCCAGTCACCGAACATGCCATGTAGTTCCTTGAGATAGGCAATAGCCGCCCGGGTGGATTTCTCAGCATCCATCCGTTCATCTATCCAGTCATCACGATTCAGATCGTATTTGTAGCCTGTCGAAGGGATGAATTGCCAGAGGCCTAGGGCACGGGCACGAGACAGTGCGGCTATCTTGAAACCGCTCTCTACCAGGGGAAGCCAAGACAATTCCTCGGGAAGACCAGCCTTTTTCAGTTCCTTTACAATCATGGGACGGTAGAGAAAGGATCGCTGATAAGAACTGATAAAAAATTCCTTTTCATACCCCTGGAAAGACCTGATCTCTTTTTCTACATCAGTATTGATAATCAAAGGTATTTCACTTTTTTGGCCTGACGTTACCGTCTGCATGGCACTGTAAATGGAAAGAATTCTTTTAGATATCAACAAGCGAAGATCATCCTTCTGCCTGGCGATATTAGGTTCTCCATTAGTATCCAGGATGAGGGCATAGGCCTGATCAAGCATCTCCAGTGCGTTTTCCACATCGCCTTTAACCCAATACTCCTGGGAGGATTGAAGCAGGGCAAGGGCCTGTTCCATAATATCCTGATCCTGATCTTCACGATTATCCTGTACTTTTTTATCCTTGACCGGTGCGCCCCTATTCTCCGATACGGACTCCTTCACCCCGTCCTTCGTTTTACCCTCTGTATGACCCGCCGCGGGTTCTTTCGATTTTACTTCAAGTCGAGATGGCGTCTCTTTCCCTGTATTTTCATTGAGCCCCTGAGATAAAGACACAACGGGCAAGGCCACAATAAAGAGGCTGGAAATGAAATATATTAAACATTTGCTTAGACGATTCATGGATTCGCACTCCCTTCTTGATATCGACACCACAATCTTCCCCGTGGTGGAAACTTCAATAACATAATTCCCGGATTCCCCAAAGCTATTAATTCAACAAATAAGCCTCAATAAAATCATCAAGATCGCCGTCAAGCACCCTGTTTACATTTCCCACCTCAAGGTTGGTTCGATGATCCTTAATCATTCGATAAGGATGCAGGACATATGAGCGGATCTGGCTTCCCCAGGCGATATCCTTCTTACTCTTATTGATTTCTTTGAGTTTATCATTCTGTTCCTGAAGTTTGCGCTCATAGAGTTGTGACTTCAGGCATTTCATCGCCGTTGACTTATTTTTATGTTGAGACCGTTCGTTCTGGCACTGCACCACAATTCCCGTCGGCAAATGTGTAATCCTGACGGCTGAATCGGTCTTGTTGACATGCTGGCCACCGGCGCCGCTTGACCGGTATGTGTCTATTCTTAAATCGTCTTCATTAATTTCTATAACAATGCTGTCATCCACCTCGGGGTACACAAAGACAGAGGCAAACGAGGTATGCCGTCTGGCGCCGGCATCAAACGGTGAAATTCGCACCAGGCGGTGAATACCGATCTCCGCCTTTGAATAGCCATAGGCAAATTCCCCCTCAAGGGTGAGAGATACGCTTTTGACGCCGGCTTCGTCACCCGGCTGATAATCAATGATGGTGGACTTGAATCCTTTTCTTTCCGCCCACCGCAGATACATTCGTAAAAGCATCTCCGTCCAGTCCTGAGCTTCCGTGCCTCCGGCGCCTGCATGGATTGACATAATGGCATTCAGATGGTCCTGCTCGGCGCTGAGCATCATCCTCAATTCCTGATCCCGGACCTCTTTTTTCAGCGTATCTATGTCATGCCCGACATCCGCCATCGTATGATCGTCTTGTTCTTCAACGGCCAATTCATAAAGAGCCTCTAGATCTTCAAGACGACTTTTCTGGCGCTTCCATCGATCGACATGCTCCTTGATCTGGTTCTGCCTTTTTAAAACCTCCTTGGCCTTATCGGGTTCATTCCAGAAATCCCCTCTGGAAGTGATATTTTCCAATTCCTTAAGCTGAATTTCCTTGTCAGGAATGTCAAAGATACTCTCCGAGATGTTCCATTTTTTTCCTTAAATCTGAAACTATTTCCGTCCATCCTTCAATCATTTGATCTTCCTCCTTTTCACTGCGATCATAATTAATAACACCAGTATAACGCCACAAGCCAAAACAAATGCATCACCCCAGAATCCGTATAAGGTCGCGCTCTTCATGTAACGCACCGTCCCTTGCAAATAGGTTTTTTCGAATAAACCTGTCTGCGATACAATGCGGCCGGTGGGATCGATAATGGCCGTAATACCGGTATTTGCCGCCCTGACCAGATACAGCCGATTTTCAACCGCACGAAAGACGGTCATGGACAGGTGCTGATAGGGCGCTGATGAATGCCCGAACCAGGCGTCATTTGTAATATTGACGAGCAGATCGGCGCCATTATTCTTGTAGGTTCGACCGGCTTCAGGAAATATCCCCTCATAGCAGATGAGAACGCCGACTTTATGTCCATCCATGGGAAGAGGGACATAACCCTTCCCGGTGCCGAAATCTCCTACACCCTGGACCAGCTTGCTGATGAAAGGGAATATCCGCCGCAAAGGCACGTATTCCCCATAAGGCACCAGATGAACCTTATCATATTTCGAGGCTTTTGTCCCGTCGGGAAGGATCAGATAGGCGCTGTTGAAAAGCGTCATCCCGCTACGATCCACCTGATAACTGGGACTGCCGAAAAGAAGCCAGGAATTTGTTCTGCGTGCAAGTCCGATAATGGCCTCATGGAATTGATCCTTATCCTGGAAGAAAAACGGCACGGCTGTTTCCGGCCAGACAATCAATCGACGCCCTGTAGGAGCCGATTGAAGTGTCAACGACGAATAATCCTCCATTGTCTGCTTCTGGAATTGGGGATTCCATTTCGCATTCTGATCCACATTCCCTTGAATCAGGGTGACCTCCTGAACGGGCCGTGACACGACTTCCCCCTTTATGCCCTCCAAACGATAGAATCCATAGAAGAGGACAGCACCGATAATGACCATGCCGGCCGTCACCTTGATCGCCACGATTTTTTTCTGAAAAGGAGAACTAACCATATCATAGAGGAGGGCGTTGATGAAAACAATGAGAAAGCTTACGCCATAGACCCCCAGAATATCGGAAATCTGGATTAAGGGCAGGAACATATATTGGGAATAGCCGAGATTTTCCCACGGAAACCCGGTCAATATTTGGGATTTGACATATTCGAGGCTGGTCCACAAAACCGGCGCAGTCAAAATGACGGGGACATTCCGATTTCTCAAAAAGGAAACGCCCAATGCAAAAAAGCCGGTGTAAAGACTCAGGTAGGCGGCAACGAACAACATGGCGGCAAGACCCATATAAAAAGGCAGATAGCCGTATTGCACAACAACGATGGTGATCCAGTAGATCAGGCCGATATGGCATACCAATCCAGTCACAAAACCCAGGATCAATGACTGTTTCGGGCTTTTGCCTTCCAGCGTAAGGAGAAGAGGGATAAGGGAAATCCAGGCCGCCCAGCCCGTCCCGAATTTGGGAAATGAGAAAAAAAGGATAAAACCGGAAAGAACTGCCAATAAAAGCGATGAAATGCTTGTTTTCAGTGGTTCCACTGTGCTTGCTTCCCTAAGGGTTTGTATCAGCGCTCTTTAGAGGCCACGCAGATATTCGGGTCTGAGGACCTTAGTATCGGCTTCTTCAATGACGCGCTGAATGGTAGATACGGTGATTTCCTTATTTTCCGGCAGCCTGGCCTTGATGGGAAGATAGTTAGACGCGTGATTGGATGTGAAGAAACAGTTTGAAAACTGGCTATTGGCAATCATAATGCCTAATTCCTTCAAGAAACCGAATGTATCGGGAAGGACGAAACGGCCGGCGGCAAAATCATCATGCAGGGGCGTCCCGGGAACAAGCATCACCGTCAGCGCCCCGGCAAAATCCGGATCCATGTCCGTAAGAAGGCGCGCCGTGTCCATCGCATGCTCAGTGCTCATGTCCACACCGCCAATACCCAGTAGAACCGTCGCCGAAAGGGCAATCCCGGCTGCCTTGATCCGGCGGGCAGCCTCGACCATTTGCACATAGGTCGCTCCTTTTTGAATATCTTGAAGAAGCTTCTCATTGCCCGTCTCGACACCTAAATAAACAATGCCTAATCCCAAATTCTTCAGTTCACGGAGCTCTTCAATCGATTTCCGGAGGATGCTTTTAGTGTTGCCATAGAGCCCGACCCGCTGCACCCCACGGATATTTCCCCGGATCAGGTCCAGGATCTCCACCAACCTTTTTTGGGGAATGATCAGGGCATCCCCGTCACACAGGAAAACCTTTTCAACACGGCGGTACTGGCTTGCCTCCATGATATCTTCAAGAATTTCTTCTCTGGATTTTATACGGAATTTGACCCCTTTATAGGTCGCACAAAAAGTACAGCGATTGTGGGAACAGCCCACAGTTACCTGCAACAATAGACTATAAGCCTCACTTGGCGGACGAATGATGTAGCCTTCGTATTTCATGATGATTTATCAACCTGCATCCACAAAATAATTAATACCAAGCTGGATTCAAAAGGATATCGAAGCGGCAAGGGGAAAACGGGATATGAGCAAAGCCGACAAAGATAGCCGAATGCAATAAACTCGATATTACTAATAAAAAAGGGGTTAACCATTGTGGCCAACCCCTTTAATATTTGGCGGGGCCGAAGGGACTTGAACCCTCGCCCTCCGGCGTGACAGGCCGGCGTTATAACCAACTTAACTACGACCCCGTTTTTCTTCTCAAAGCGACTCTTCACACCACTGGAAACCCGTTCTCAGCTGCCGAGCATGGCCTTTTACAGCCGCAACCGAAGGTTTCATACCTTTTCTATATGGTAGGCGGAACAGGACTCGAACCTGTGACATCCACGGTGTAAGCGTGGCGCTCTCCCAGCTGAGCTACCCGCCCGTCATGTCGGCCATCACAAAGAATGAATACTACCAGTGATGACTGCATTTGTCAAGAAAAAACTCCCGGCTTTTTATGATGCCGGAGCAGGAACTGCCGACAACGCCTCTTTACTGACGCCTTCAACCGCCGCAATCTGCGCAGCCTCTCCGGATACGAAGGCCACTCTTAAGACATCATCGACATGCTCTGCAAAGATTATATTCAGCGACTTAAGGATATTGGCCGGCACGTCCGCCAGATCCTTTTCATTATCCTTGGGAATGATGACCGTTTTTATATTTCCTCGATGGGCGGCCAGGAGCTTTTCTTTTAGCCCCCCGATTGGTAACACCCTTCCTCTCAGGGTTATTTCACCCGTCATGGCGATATCACCCCTCACCTTTTTCTTTGTAAATGCTGAAGCAATGGATGTCGCCATAGCGATACCTGCTGAAGGCCCATCCTTTGGAATGGCTCCTTCCGGAACGTGGACATGGATATCCGTCTCCTTATAAAAATTTTCCGGTAAACCAAACGCCTCTGCACGGGCACGAACATAAGTCAGGGCCGCCTGCACCGATTCCTGCATCACGTCTCCCAATTTTCCCGTCATTACCATCCTGCCTGTTCCTTTCATGATGGAAGCCTCGATAACGAGCAGCTCACCGCCGACTTCTGTCCAGGCCAAACCGGTTGTCAGGCCGATTTCATCTTTGCCTTCTGTCTCCCCATGACGGAACTTGGGAACACCGAGATATTTGAGCACGGCCTTGGAGGATATTTTAATCTGTTCCGTGATGCCATCGGCCACAATATTTCTGGCAACCTTTCGGCAAATGGCGGCAATCTCTCTTTCCAGATTTCTGACGCCTGCCTCCCGTGTAAATTGCCTTATAATCGTTAGAATGGCACCATCGGAAAAAGTAATATTTTTGTCTGTCAGCCCATTCGCTTCCAGTTGCTTGGAAACGAGGAATTTTTTCGCGATACTCAGCTTTTCCGGTTCCGTATAACCGGCAATACGGATGACCTCCATTCTATCCTGGAGAGGTGCCGGTATGGTCTGCAAAACATTGGCCGTTGTTATGAACATGACATCCGACAGATCATAATCAACTTCGAGATAGTTGTCATTGAACGCATTATTCTGTTCGGGATCCAGTACTTCCAGAAGGGCTGATGATGGATCACCTCGGAAATCTGAACTGAGTTTGTCAACCTCGTCAAGGCAGAATACGGGATTGTTCGAACCCGCCTTTTTCATCAACTGAATGATTTTTCCCGGCAGGGCTCCTATGTATGTCCTGCGATGTCCCCTGATCTCGGCCTCATCGCGGACGCCACCCAGGGAAAACCTGACGAATTTGCGGTTGGTCGCCCGGGCTACGGACTTGGCAATCGACGTCTTACCGACACCCGGAGGTCCCACAAGACAAAGGATGGATCCCTTGTTTTTCTTGACCAGGGTCTGCACGGCCAAGTATTCCAGGATTCTTTCTTTGACCTTTTTGAGGCCATAATGATCTTCTTCCAGAATGGCCTCGGAATCCTTTAAGGTATGCTGGTTCTCCGTTTTTTCTCCCCAAGGGAGGTCCAGCAACCAATCGATATAGTTCCTTACAACAGTCGCCTCGGCAGACATGGGCGCCATCATCTGCATTTTCTTGAGTTCAGTCTTAACCTTTTTGTGGGCCTCCTCTGAGAGTTTCTTCTGCTTTAGGCGTCTTTCGAGATCAGCGACCTCGCTCTTCAGATCGTCCTTTTCACCCATTTCCTTCTGAATGGCCCGCATTTGCTCATTGAGGTAATAATCCTTCTGGGTCTTCTCCATCTGCTTCTTGACCCGTTTTTTGATCTTTTCCTCAACCTGGAGGATTTCAATCTCTCCCAGCATTAATTCATAGATGGCTTCAAGGCGTTCGTTAATCACGAACATTTCCAGAATTTTCTGTTTGTCGTCCAGCTTGATGCCCAGATGAGACACAATCACATCGGCCAGCTTGGACGGATCATCAATTGAGGAGATGGTGCCGATGATTTCCACATGAATTTTCTTACTTAGCTTCACGTACTGCTCGAACGCTTCTCTGATGCTCCGGACGAAAGCCTCAGTTTTGACCTCATCCTTGCCCTCATTTTCTTCTATTTCCTCCACATTGACGGAGAAATAGTCATCGGTCGAGACGTATTGCCGGATGATGCCCCGCTGCTTCCCTTCCACCAGAACCTTCACGGTACCGTCTGGAAGTCGCAACAGCTGTATAATAATCCCGATGGTGCCCACGGCATAGATGTCATTCTCTGTCGGATCATCTTTCTGGGCCGTCTTCTGTGCCACCATGAAAATTCCCTTTTCATACTTCATGGCCGATTCCAGAGCGGCAATCGATTTGTCCCGACCCACAAACAGAGGCACAATCATATGGGGAAACACGACCACATCGCGCAAGGGCAGTAGGGGCATCATGATTGTTTTTGCTAAATCCTTGTCGTTCATTGAATTAAACATATTTTTCTTATGTACCCGGTTCTTAATAATTATGCTGTTTCGGATTTCGGTTCATAAATGAGGATCGGCACTTCCTTGTTTAAAACCACCTCTTCACTGATGACACACTCCCGCATATCCCGACGTGAAGGGAGATCATACATGATATCCAGCATGGTATTTTCCAGGATGGAACGAAGGCCTCTGGCTCCCGATTTTCTATCAATGGCCAATTTTGCCACAGCCCTTAAGGCGCCGTCGGTAAATTTCAGTTTGACATTCTCCAGTTCGAACAGCTTCTTGTACTGCTTGATAATCGCATCTTTGGGCTCGACCAGGATGCGCATCATATCGCTGTCGTCAAGTTCATTCAAGGTGGCAACCACAGGGAGACGGCCAATGAATTCAGGAATCAACCCGAATTTCAGAAGATCTTCCGGTTGGACCTGCGCCAAGAGCTCACCAACCTTCTTGTTGCGCTTGCTTTTAACCTCCGCGCCGAATCCCATTGAACTGAACCCCTCGCGCTTGGCAATAATATCATCCAGGGCGTTGAACGCACCTCCGCAGATAAACAGGATATTGGTTGTATCGACCTGGATAAACTCCTGCTGCGGATGTTTCCTCCCTCCTTTGGGTGGAATGTTGGCCATCGTTCCTTCAATAATTTTCAAAAGTGCCTGCTGGACACCTTCCCCCGACACATCCCGAGTGATGGACGGATTACCCGATTTTTTGGCGATCTTGTCGATCTCGTCGATGTAAACGATGCCCTTAGATGCGCGTTCCACATCATAATCTGCATTCTGCAAGAGCGACAGGATGATGTTTTCTACATCCTCACCCACATAACCCGCCTCGGTCAGGGTTGTGGCGTCGGCAATGGTAAACGGCACATTCAATATTTTCGCCAGGGTCTTCGCTAAAAGGGTTTTCCCCGAACCGGTCGGTCCGATCAAAAGAACATTACTCTTCTGAATTTCCACGCCGCCCATGTCAACAGGCCCGAAAAGCCTTTTGTAATGATTGTAAACCGCAACGGCAAGAACCTTCTTCGTTCTTTCCTGGCCGATCACATAAGAATCAAGAAAATGCTTGATCTCTTTCGGTTCGGGAACGCCTTTCCTCGTTTCTTCCCTTTTGGATAAATCACCGTCTTCTTCAACGATGCATCGGCAAAGCTCTATACACTCATCGCAGATGTAAGCCGTGGGACCGGCAACAAGCTTCTTTACTTCGTTTTGATTCTTGCCACAGAAGGAACAGTACAAAACGCCTTGTCCATCCTGATTTTCTCTTCCTCTTTTAGCCATTTAGAACCTCGATAAATTGGTTATTATTGCCTTTTATGAATGATATCGTCAATAATACCATATTGCTTTGCCTGTTCACTGCTCATGAAATAATCCCGGTCCGTATCACTCTGGATCTTTTCCAGGGACTGGCCCGTCAAATTGGCCAGAATAAGGTTCAATTCATCTTTCATCCGGAGAATCTCACGGGCCTGGATATCGATATCCGTTGCCTGTCCCTGAAATCCGCCAAGCGGTTGATGGATCAATATTCTGGCATGCGGAAGGGCATAACGCTTGCCTTTTTCACCTGCCGCCAGAAGGACAGCCCCCATACTGGCCGCCTGCCCCATGCAGAATGTACAGACGGGGCATTTGATATAATGCATGGTATCAAATATCGCCATCCCGGAAGTGACGTGACCGCCGGGCGAATTCAGATAGAAGAAAATATCCTTATCGGGATCTTCTGATTCCAGATAAAGCATCTGGGCAATGATGAGATTGGCCACATTATCATCAATGGCCGTTCCCAAAAAGATGATCCTGTCCTTCAAAAGGCGCGAATAGATATCAAAGGCCCGCTCTCCGCGCCCATCCTGCTCTACTACCATGGGAACAAGAGCCATTATTTTCCTTCCTCGCTTTCCGCCTTCTTTGCTTTTACGACGGCAATTTCAGCCTTACTTTCGATATATGCGAACACTTTCTTGTTTAAGAGTTCAATTTCTATCTGATCAAGCAAGCCATCCTTTTCGACAGCCTCTTTCATCACCTCGTAATTCTGAGCCCTCTGCTGTGCAAGGCTTTTAACATAATCATCGATCTCCGATTTATCAACGGCAAGGGCTTCTTTTGTCGCAATGCTTTTAATGAGGAGCAATGTCTTGACAATCTTGATGGCTTCTTCCTTATACATATCCCGCAGCTTGGGTATAAATTCCGCGGCCATTTTGGGGTCCATCCCCTGCATGGACATGCGCCTGTGTGTATCGGCCATCATATAGTAAATCTGCCTCTCAACAAGTGATTCCGGTACCTCGAAGACATTTTTTTCCAGTAATTTATCAGTTATGGATGCCCGAAGATCCGCACTGGCCTTTTCGTTGTTTTGTTCCTCGATCGTTTTGACAATATCGGCCCTGAGATCTTCCAGTTTTTCATATTTCTCAAAATTCTTGACGAATTCCTCATTGATTTCAGGTAATTTCTTTTCTTTCAGGTTCTTCAGCACGACTTTAAAAATGGCCTCTTTATCCGCAAGGGCCTTCTGTTGATAGTCGGCGGGAAATGTAACGGAAATCTCTTTCTCTTCTCCGGCTTTCATGCCCACGATCTGGTCTTCAAAACCGGGGATAAACGACTGGGAGCCTATTTCCAGCAGGTGACCGTCGGCCTGCATCTCCTTCTGTGGCTTGCCATCCAGGGATCCCTGAAAATCAATGATGACAAAATCACCCTGCGCCACAGGCCGATCTTCCGTGACATCCTCCATTGTACTGTACATTTCCTGAAGCTGCTTGAAGCGCATTTCAATCTCGCTGTCGGCGACTTCCATCGCCTGCTTTTCCAGACTGAGCCCCAGATAGTCTTGCGGTTCAATAACGGGCTCCACTTCGATCGTTGCGGAAAAAGAGAACGATGTTTCCGGTTTGATACCCTCCTGGTCAATCTTAGGCTGAGACAAAGGCGTAATCTTATGTTCTTCGATAGCCTCCCAGTAGAAGCGGTTGATCAGATTGTTAATCGTTTCCTCTTCTGCGTATTCCTTATAGTAATTCTCCAACACCGGCCGGGGAATTTTCCCCTGCCTGAATCCTTTTATCTTGGCTGTTTTTGCAATCTTGCGGAAAACATTATCCATCTCCTGTTTCGTATTCTGCCAGGGAACCTCAAAAGACATTTTTTTCTTTACGGCACTTACATCTTCAATTTTAACAGCCAAACTCGTCTCGCTCACCCGAAATCTCCTTTACTCCGATATTTTACTTTTCGTGTTCACAGCACTGGTGCGAGAGAAGGGATTTGAACCCTTACGGTATTACCCGCTGGATCCTAAGTCCAGTGCGTCTGCCAGTTCCGCCACTCTCGCATTGGATAAAGCTTATCTTTATATGTCACAGAAAAGATAATTGTCAATGATATTGAAAGGACGTAGGGGCCTTTATCTTAATACCTGCTTTTTGGCAAGGCATTTTAAGTTTCTTCTTCCTTATCTTTAAAATCGGGTACCGTCGAGAAAGGAATAGACAATTTATAGACCCCTCCCGATAAAACCGCCTTGACGGGAAACGGCGCTTTTTCATAGACTTTCAGCATCGCCTTATTGTCCGCCAGGACGTCGGCTGAAAACCCGCCGATCCCCTCCTCTCTGGCAACCCGGATTAAAAGATCGAACAGATAGGAAGCAATGCCCTTACCCTGATAGCTTTCATCGACAATGAATGCCGTATCGGCAGAGGGGCGGTTCTGGGAACGGGCATATCTGGCTTCAGCGATAATTTTTTCAACACCGGAATCTTCGACGACGGCCACGATGGACATGACACAACGGTAATCGACGTTTACATATTCCTGCATCTTCCTGTGAGGCATGGTTTTAATGGGGCTGAAATACCGGTAATAAACGGCCTGATCGGAAAACCGATAGAACAGGCGGCGCATTTCATCCTCATCAGATGGCTTTATCGCCCGGAACCGAACATTCAGATCATCCTTGAACTTATGAGAACAAGCGACCTTGTCCGGATACAGGTATCCCGAATCGGCAAAATAGATTTGGTCGGCATAAAGCATCTTGGCCTCCTTGGCCTGCCTGACCAGTTCCTCCCGGTCATCGGGATGGGCAATCTCAATAAGAGCCTGCGCCCTCTCCCGAAGGGTCCTGCCCATCAGATAAGCCACACCATACTCCGTCACCACAAGATCCATGGATTCACGATTGGTGAACTGAAATGGGAATTTGTCGATGGATACGAGGATATTCGGTTCCCCCTTCCGGTTCCGGCTGGGAAGAGCAAATATGGTCCGTCCATTCTTCGATAGAGCGGCGCCCATAAAGAGTTCTTGCACGTTGCCGGGGCCTGCCGTGACATTTCCTTTGCCGGTATGCAGGGCGACATTCCCTGTCAGATCAACCTTTCGGGCAGGCAGGAGGGCCGTCATCCGGTCATTGCTGCCGATCATCTTCGGATCCATGATCACGTCCTCGGGTTGAAATTCGACAAGGGGATTCAGATCCAGCCATTCCATGAGCTCTTTGGTGCCGAGAACATAGGACACGGAGGATTTCCCCCGGAAAATACCTTTCCTTCGGTTGGTGACTGCGCCACTCTTGACCAGATCCATAAGGGCATCTGTAAAAAAGGGCGAATGCACACCCAGGTGTTTCTTGGTCGCCAGGGTTTTCCCGAGGGCTTCATAGAGGGGACCAATACCGTATGAAATACAACTACCGTCTTCAACAACGGACGCCACATTGGCGGCAATCTTCAGATAAACGTCCTCAAGGGGAAACCGAGACAGATAAAGGGGTGGTTCCGTTGCCTCGACAAAAAAGTCAAAATCATCCACATGGACCACTGTATCTCCCATAGTGCGCGGTACCTGGGAGTTGATCTCGCCAACAACAATCCGGGCCGTTTCCATGGCCTGTCGTTCCACATCCACGCCGACCAGATTCGCATAACCGGCCTCCCCCGGCGGTGTTATCTGGATAAAGGCAACATCGATATGAATGGCCCCGGTTTTAAACAACCACGGGATTCTGGAAAAACGGCTGGGAATCAGATCCACCCGCCCTTCGCTAATGGCGTCGCCGGCAATCCAGCCGGAGAAAAACGTTTTGAGTCGAAATTTCCTCGCATACCGCTCATCGATAGCGACAGCATCACCGAGGCTCACCAGCTGAATCAACTCGAGATCCTGCAGATTGCCCTGATTGGACGCCATGAGGTGCTTAACCAGCGTTCGCGGCTCAGCCATTCCCGTCCCCAGGAAAATGCTCATGCCCGGTTCGATTTTTGCCAGGATTTCCGCCGGGGAAACAATCTTATCCTTCCACATAGACTCCCACCTTTTTAAATGCCGCAGAGATGATTACGTTGCTACGTTATAGGCCACCGGATCAAGCGGCGACCCTGCCGGGAAGACCCTTGCGCCCAGTTCACGATCAAGCATAAAGAGCCCTTCCTTGCTGTTACCGATCAGGCTAAGCTGCCGGGCAATCTTATCCGTATTGGATTCTTCCTCGATTTGCTCATTGGTAAACCAACTCAATAAGGTCTCTGACGGAAAATCATTTTCCTTTCTGGCGATTTTGACCAGATCGTGGATCTTTCCTGTAATGAACTGCTCGTGGGCATAGGCATCTTTCCAGGCTTCAAGAGGGCTTTTCCATGTCGTTTTGAGCTGTTTGAGATCCAGCAGGGCCACGGTCCCGCCTCGATTGACGATATGGTCAAAAAACTTCATGGCATGAATCATTTCCTCATGGGCCTGGACACGCATCCAATGGGCCATACCGTCAAGGTTGAGGGCATGAAAATAAGCCACCATGGATAGATAAATATAATAAGATTCCAATTCATGCTTGATCTGTTCATTCATGGCGTCGTTTATTTTTTTCCCAATCATTATTCGTTCCCCTTTCTAGATTGTAGTTAATATTTGATAACGATGCATCAAAATATGTACCCGCCGGGTATTTGTCAAATGAAATATCATCCCTAATCAAATTCAATTCGATAAAATATATCCGCACCGCTTTGTTGCCCCACACGGCTTTCAATTTGCCATCGTTTAAGTAATGAATATCTGGTTGATACATAATAATCATCGCCAAACACGGATCGGCCAAAAGCGACATAAAGATCGGGAGAGAGATATTTCCCTACCGTCACAAGGGAACGGGTCATGCCGCCGGCAGTACTTGATTCAACACCAATATTGTCAATCCCCAACCGTTCCTTGAGTTGCCGGTAAAAAGACGAAGAAGGACTCCCAGCAAAAAGGGCCGCCGCCCATTGGGCAAGCTGTTCTTTCTGGCTGCCCCCTGAACCTTCCTGAAAAGGCCTACCGAGAACCATATAGGATATTGCATCCCGCTCACTCATCGCCGGTCGCCCGTAAAGCTTGACCAGCGGCGTTCTCAGGTTGCCGGTGATCGTCACACCGGCTTCAAGATCAAGGCCTTTCTGCGCGTCCTTGATCTTCTTCAAGGCCAGAATGTCCAGGCTGCCCAAGTCCGCCGGTTCATCCCTAAAGAGGGCCAGTCCCCTGACAATATCAAGCTTGACGCCGTAGCGCTCGTAGTACCCCTTTACGATTTCTATCTTACCCTCGGCGTTGATTCTGCCTAGATTCTCACCCTTCAGAATAGCACTCCCCCCCAGTCTTCCATGGAGCCCTTCAGCATCAACCTGAAATTTGTCTCCCAGAATAATGGTAACTTTCGTATCCAGAATAAATGCCGATGCAGTTTCTTTCTTTTTCACGGGCAGATCGACCATGACGACATCCCGGCTGGCTGTCACAACACCTTCCTTCCCCGACGGACTGATCAGCGCTTCCGGAATAAGCACAGTTCCCCTCAGCGCGCATCTCTGCATATCGCCTGAAAACTGCAGATCGGGACTGGCCCAGATACGGACTTCGGGAAGGTAAACGATTCGGACGTTTTGACCTGCCATCTGGCCTTCGTAACGGGATATCCGCCAATCCTTGAACCAAAGCGTTGCGGAACCGTGAAGGTCAGAAGCATCGGTACGCCCTCGAAAGGACTGAATCTTCATCTGATCCCGAAGCCATTCGACCTCGGCGCTTCCATCTTCGAAACGAATCCCTATCTGTGGGAAATAGGCCCCGGCCTTCTCAAGCGTCGCCTTTCCCCTGAAATCCGGGGTTTCCCAAGTCCCGTCTGATGTCAGATTAAACCGGACATTCCCATGACTCTCTCTGACGGCCCCGGGGAAAATAGCGGATAATACCCCTTTCTCCCGGATATTTCCCTTGACCTGAAGGCGAACGGGACCATTCGTTACCATTTTTATGGGGAAACGGGCAGGCAGGGGGAATTGAAAATCTCCGGCCAAGTGGCCATAACCGGTCAGCCCCATGAAGATATTCCCCTTCAGGAATGCGTCCTCCCATACAAAACGGGCCGTCGCTTTTCGGGTTGCCGATGTTATGCGACCTTGTGGGGTCTCCCAGGTTAATCGCCCATCGACCAAATCGACAGTACCGGAGGTCTTAACCTGGAGATGAGGGTGAAGGGTCCCTTGGAGCGCACCATTAATTTGCCCCTGAATGCGAAAGGCCTTGGCGAGCCAAGGGCTTATAAACCCGGGATCAATGGAGCGCCAGGCGGCTTTGAAGCTCCCTTCTTCCGGTATGGCCGGCCGGAACGATTCCGGGGATGAAAAGCTTACTTCCAGGGTTCCCGCAGGCGCAAGTGTGCTGTTCCACCTGGCCTGTAGCCCTTTTTCGTTCCAATCCCACTGAATATTTGCAGAGGACACGCCGATGACACCGGCATTTTGAATAGAACAACTGCCGCTGCCTTTCAGAACACCTACCGTTTGCCCTTTGTTCCAACGAACCCAGCCACCGCCGGTCACTTGTCCCTTTATGCCGGGAAACAGTCCTGAAAGATCGGCTGCATTGAATTGACAATCCAGCCGTTCCGCCGGCGTGCCTTTGACATTCAAGTGAAAGCCCTGCCCCCGAAGATCACCCCGAACGGAGCTGACATTCCCTTTCTCCCACCTCGCGTCCAGAGAACCGTCAAGGGTTTTTTTCTGGAAAACGCTCTTGGACAGTTTGAGATTCAAAGAGCCCTTCACCGGTTGCGAATCGCCCCACAGCAATGATCCAACGCCATCAATATTTGCATTCCCAACCCATTTGGGGTTGATTTTCGCCGGATCGAGGTCCCTGCCCTGCCCTGTCCATGAAAGTTGCCGGCGCCCCTGCCATGTCCAATTCAGGCTCCCGGAAATGTTGCCGCCCAGAATGGCGCCTTTGATCTCCTGCAATCCTAACCCTTGTTTGTTGCCTTGCAATTCCCCTTTCAGGTGTCCCGCCATCCAGGGATAAACAGACGATTTCTGTTCCAGATCAAAACGCCCTTTATAATTTCCTGCAATCCCCTTGATGACAAGGGTACCGGAAACAGATGACAAATCAATATCCTTGCCTTTCCCGGCAGCCCGGCTATCAGATCCGGACATCAACGCCTGCTTCATTGGCAGGAGAGGGCTGATGCGGGAGGAATGACTTTTAAAAAGCACCAGATCTCTTAAACGTATTTCTGCATCGAGCTGTGGATCGGGCTGTGAAAATATAATTTCCCCGTTGGCGGTCATCGTCCCGCGCCGCCCTTGTTCGAGAAGCTGAAGATCATGGAAGACAAGGCTATGACGCGTAACACCCATAAGGCCGGTCATCTTGAAGCGCGACTCTTCCCCCGTATAGGCTGTAATGATTGCTTGACTTGCAAACTGCTCCTTGGCAAAGGCTTTCCCGGATTTCAGTTGCAGATCCAGGCAATCAACACCATCAATATTTTCACGCGGCTTGAAAATAATATTCCCCGACAGGGCCGGCCTTTCAAGACCCGCATCAATTGTCCCCGCTATCTGGCCGAAGGAAGCTTTGAGGTCCATTTCTTTCAGACTCAGGGTTCCGAAAAACCAACCGACTCTTGCTTGAAAACCATCACTCCTCATTAATTCCTTGTCCCGGTCTCTGCATATTAAATTTTTGATCTGGAAATCCTTTACGCCTGCGCTCATCCAAAGCAGAAGGCGTGGAACCCGCGGCCAGGTCAAATCAATCGGTTTTTTGACATCGGGATTCTTGTCAAGCAGGGTCAGATTCTGAAGATGCACATGGCTAAAGGCGAAATGACCAGCCATAAGATAGGCGGGCTGCCATGAACATGTCATTTTATCAATGCCTATTTCCCAATCGGCAAGTTGAATGAACACCCCCTCAACCGTCAGGCCTTCGATAAGGGAGCCCTCAATCCGGCCGATCGTTATGGAGGCGGGCAGGTTCCTCGAGACTTTATCCAGGGTCCAGCGTGCCCCTCCATTGGTCCATCCGACCCAGGTTACCACCACAGCCAGAAAGATTATGACCGTGGCAAGGAGTGCAATGGCCCATATCCAAAATCGTCCCCTCATAACCCTATCCCGATCGTCAGGTGAATTCTGGTATCAGGCTCCTGAACGTTGACCTGCCTGGCAACGTCAAGCCTGACGGGTCCAAAGGGGCTGTAGTAGCGAAAACCTATCCCCGCACCCTGGGCAGCAGAAATATCGGCCAGATTATTAAAGGCATTACCGGCATCGTAGAAAGCAGCCAAGCCCCAATCCCGGCCAATATAGCGTTCAATTTCAACAGAACCTGCCAGCAGATTCCGCCCTCCGACAACATTACCGCGATTGTCTTTCGGACCCAGGGATTGATAGGCATACCCGCGAACGCTGTTATCCCCGCCGGCGAAGAAACGAACGGAGATGGGAAGATCCTCCACAGGATCATTCTGCCAGGTTCCCGCAACTCTGGCCCTCGATAGCAGGGCAAACGACCAGGGCAGAGGCACAACCAGATCACCGGAGGCCAGGAATTGAACAAAAGACGTGCTCGAGCCCAGAGTATTATGGGTCCCCCGAAATTCCGTCTGATAATTGAAACCGCTGCGGGGTCGAATGATGTTGTCATATCTCATATCGGAAAAGCGAACACCCGGCATCAGGAGAAAGGTATTGGTCGATTGATCACCCGCATCGGAATTTTCCTTGCGTGCCTGGATAAAAACCGACCCGATCCGATTTTTCCCGAATCCCCGAACACGTTCCGCCTCCATTTTGATCAATTTGGAAACATAGGTGGTTGTATCCTCACGCTGCGCCCCAACATTGAAAACCGTATAGTGTCGATAATCAGTTTCACCGGGAAAGACATATTTTGTCGTGAAGGACTGGAGGATTTTACTGACCTTCAATTCCGCTTCCAATTCATGCCCGGACCCGACGATATTCACATCGCGGTAGCGAAGGGTCGCCCTGGGGCCGGTATCCGTTCCGTAGCCGGCGCCTACTTTCACGGTCTTGGCCGATGACGGCGACAAGAGGATTTCCACGGGAATTCGTCCTTCCTCTGCGGTTTCTTTCCTCGCATTGATGGCTATCTCCCGGAATCGATCGGCATTGGCGAAGTTGGCCTGTGTCTTGGCCATTTCATCATAGGAAAATGCATCCCCGGGCATGAACTCAAGATAACGACGGAGAAATTTTTCCGGATAACCAGGCTGACCTTTAAACGATACCTTTCCGAAGCGATACTGCGGGCCGGTTTCCATTACCAGATCCACGTCCGCCGTCAACCTTTCCAGAGAGATGTTTATGGCATGGCTTGAAAAGTCGGCTCCAAGATAACCCAACCCGATGACCTTTTTCAGAAACCCGTCTTTCCCCTGTTCATAAATGTCTTGCCTGAGGATATCACCTCTTTTTAATGGAAATTCCGCAACGGCCTTAAGCAGCAAAGGTTCCTTTGCCCCGTGACCAGCCACACTGACCTTGACAGCCCCAACCCTGACGGGATTGCCCCGGTTGACAAGAACCCTCAAACGATAAGCGCCTCCCTCCAAGGGCTCTTTGGATAGTTTCACTTCCGGGTTATAGTAACCGAAGGGTTGAAGGGCCTCACGAATTTTTCCAGGAATCTGTTCTTCAAAATTTCGGGCCAGAGTCTCATCCACATTGTCTTTGCTGACAAGGCTGTCCGGTAATTTCAGCACCAGGGTGACATTCTGCAGTTCTTTTCCCGAGAGGCCTTCGACAACCACCGATAAAGGCGCTAGTCCCGCGGCGTAAACAACAGCGGCGGGAAGAAAAGCCCATACGACCATGGCCATAAACAGGGGCAATAATATGAAATTATTTTTCATCCGTCTTTTATTCGTGCCTTTCGACTGAGCCCCGACAAGTTGAAGTTATCCTGCCTGCTTGAGATAGAACTTCTGCGGATCGAATATCCTCAATAGTCTCAGCTCGTCCTGCGTCGGAAGGGCAAGTTCTTCTGGTTCCCGGGCAACCTTCAATTCCCACCCGCAGTTTTCCTTTATTCTTCTGATCATATCCTCGGTTGATGCACCATGACGGCTGGCAAAATACTTGGTCAGGATAAATTCTTTGCCATCATCCTGCTTTTCAAAAACACCCAAAGTGGATACCAGCGCTTTTACCCGTTCGCCCGGCGCCGTAGTAAACGGGACCTGCTCCAGAAAACGATGCCGCGACTGCTGCATGATGACCATGGTTTCCTTCGCCCCGGTGGCAACATCGTTTGCGCCGCCCGATCCAGTCACATAGACATCTTCCGACATCCAGTGGGAATTGATATTGCCGAATTTGTCGATTTGCCCTCCCCCCAGAACGCCGATGCACCGATTTGTCGTGCCGCAGGTGAATACCCCCAGGGTGTCGAGGGTTTCCGTCAGCATCTTGCAGGTGGGAAAATTTCCGAAGTTAAGAAGGAACGGCTCTGCCGGGCGGGGTGAATTACCAAAATATCCCAGCTCCACCAGGAGTTCGACGATGTAACCATGCTCTTGCAACCGGTACTTTGCAACCCAGGCGGCCAGATTCGCCGTACCCGCCCCGGCCAGCATCGTCTTGTGCCGACTGCGGAGAATACGCGCCTCAAGTTCCCGGGCGGCGAGAATAACCATTGTTTCAACGGGATTGGATGCGTCCGTTTCTGATATTTTTTCTTCCAGGGCATTTAACTGGTAGCGCCAGGCATCCTGATCGGCATTGCCTTTCAGGTAGTGCATCCGGTCGCGTCCAAGCTTGGATTTATAGTCGTCGAAGGTGCAGCAATCCAGGACCCAATCCTTGATCCAGCCATCCAGGACCTCAGGATCTTTGAGTGTCTTGTTAAATTGGGCCATGAATTCGTAATCCTCGGCATAAGCATCAAACGCCCCGATCCCCTGATTCCACACACCGCCGGGGTGCGCCCCGAAAGGCGCCAATGATACGGAATTCACCATATAGGCGGGGAGCTTCACCAAGTGGGAATGCCTGCGTATAAAATCCGTGGAGACAATCTGCTCCACGGTCACTAAAACACCGCCGGTGCTGGCTTTGGCGCCCCAAAGGCTTTCGCTGTAAGGCGCCGTGAGGATGGTATTTCCTTCACGGTCGGCCGCCACGCCATGAACAATGGAAATATCGGGATTCAAAGCCTTTAGTAACCCGATCTTCTTCCCGCTGCCGAAGGGATCGTCAATGACGGTGAAGGAATCTTTGTTTTTCTCCGCCATGGAACTCCCGACCAGGGATGTCGTAGGCATGACGCCGACACCAAGGGCTCCAGCCATCAGCATGAGAGGAAAGGTTAGGATCGACCAGTCTTCCAGCTCCACTTCCTTCCTGACATAGGCTTTCTGGGTTACGGGATTCGGACTATACCATGGATAGACGTTCCCGGAAAAAGCAGTAATGACTTTTTTGATGAGTCCCATATGGATAAGAATTGAAACCGTATCCCGAATCCCCCTCATGATCAGGGTGAACTCAGGTTTCTTGCCGTGAAACTGCCGGGCAATCTCAAGAATGGCGGCCCCGGAGCAGCAGTGCGTTGTAGCCAGATGAATCTTTGCGCCCGGATTGACATAGCGAGCAATCGCCTCTTCGAGGCTGACGATCTTGTCTTCACCCTCATATTCTCTGGTTTTCAGGACGCCTTCAATCAAGTCATGAAATCTGCCGGTCATCTCCACCCCCCGAATCCATCAAATCATATTGATTTAACTTATATAAGCCGATGGAGCATGTCAAGGAGCGTTGTGAAGGTATTCCTGAAAGAGAGTGTCGCATTTTGCCCAATATCCGCCCTTTCAAAAGGTGTCCCCTGATCAGTAAAGCCGAACGTTGGCAATTGCTGATCACCATTGGCACTGTTCAGATTTCTCACCAAAAAACCAATTTTAAATGCGAGGGGAGAGAACCGGCAACTGGCTGTATCCCATGATCATGTTATTCAGTACGAGTTGCTGGAATTGATAACCCATGCTTTGCAATGATGCCTGCAAGCAATCAGCAAAGTTATTTCCCTAACTGACAAATGTTTGTCGGGAGATTCAAATCAAAAATACTGCGATTAGAAGGATTACAGCATATCAGACGTCAAGCAATCCAGAAACTTCCTCCGCGGCGCGAAAGCCGCCGGCTATGGCATGTTCAACCGTGGGGATGCCCTCGATGTCGGCGCCCGCGAAAAATATCCTGCCGAACGGTTGTTTCATCAGCCTGCGAGAGTCAGAAAAAAGCCCGCCCTTGAGGGGAACGGCAAAGGCATGCCCCCAGCGATATAGATAAACGCCGGTAACCGTCCTGCCGACGCCGGGAAGGCAACGTTCAAGGTCGGCCAGGATGTTTGCCGTCCAGTTATCGAAGCTGAGGGACATCAACTGCATGCGATTTTTTGCCGGCATTGGACAATAGCAGCTCAATACATTGGGCCGGTCAAGCGGCGCAGCGAGAGGGCTGGCAAGCCCCGCCCAGTCCGCCACGATAAAATCACTGATGCTGACACTATCGAGCAGCAGGTTGGAGTAAGACAGTTTGGCCGGGGTTTTCGATACCGCGACGTTGGCGACAAGATAGGGCGCATACTCGAGAGACTTGACGGCTTTTCGCCTTTTTTCAGGAAATCCGGGCAGCAAATAGGGCGCCATGAAAGGCGGGGCGGCAAAGATGACTGCACGGGCCTTGACTGTTGAGGATTTGCCATCCCGGAGGATTCCGACACGAACTTCCCTGCCTTGCTGGGACACCTGAGTCACAAAAGCTTTGTTCAGAAGTGTCTCCCCACCGATCCGCCGTGCAAGACCCTCTGCAAGAAATGCATTGCCGCCTGGAAAACTGAGAGATCCCTTTCCAGGCTCCTCTGGGAGAATTTCATCGCCCAAAAAATCGAGGGCTGCCCATGCCGAGACGCGATCGTGACCGAGACCATATGCCGAACGCAACAGGGGGTCGAAGAGCGATGTCATCTTTCGGCTCCAGCCGCGGGACACGGCGAAATCCCCTAGGGTTATTGCATCCAGGCTCCGTATTTTGGGACTCCTGGTGGCGTCATCCGGTGGGCAATCAAAGGCGGATCGCCCGTCCTTGTCCTTCCAGTCCCTTAATTCATCCAGAGCGACGGCAAACGCCTTCATTTCGTCCCTGATTTTTTTCGTTACAGGCAGGTGATCAAATCCCCGGCTGTTGAATGGCTCCCTTGCCCATTGCCCCTGCATGTGAATCTGGTCATGAGGAGGCTGCAGCAGGTATTTCCTGTCAATCTCGATATTCGCCGATTTATCATTACTTTTAATCAGGCCGATATCCCGATAAAGTTCGGTTAATTCGCCGGAAGAAGGGAATGATGCGTAGGCCGAGGCCCGGGCAAAGGTGACACCGCCGATTTCATCGGCCCGGCACAGACCCCCCATCATCTCGTTCTGGTCAACCACCAGAATTTTCGCAACCCCGAGACGTTGCAGCTTCCATGCGGCTACAAGACCGCTCATGCCGCCGCCAACGATAATGCAGTCATAGAGAATGCCCGCGGATTCGGTTGGGATAAAATTTTTCCCTCTCCAGATCTCGTGACAAATAGTGAAGCTATCGGTTTTATCAAGCGGAGCAAGTAAATGTCCGTGGGAGGCCGATTCCCCTCTACGAGGCATCAAGGCCAAAGAAGCGGCAGAGACAAGAATCCCGTTCACAAATTCACGACGGCTGATCCTGCCGGTTGTCGTGAGCCAATGCACCATCTCCCTTGGTGCGCCCATGTCCGGCAACCCTTCTTCCCCCCCTGTCTTTCCTCGCTTCATGATTCCTCCCTCCGTTCGCAGAGACACCGCACACGACGTTCCTGCAATTGACAATCATCCATAGAGTCCTTCATGTTATTCTCCCGCATCAATGAAGGATGCTCCACATACCCCTCTGAGTAAGGCAGAATATGCCATAAAAAACCGTTCCTGTAATCCAGAATGTTGAGGGTCTATCATTTTCGGAAATGGGCCGGAAGTATGGAAGGTACGACAATTTCAAAGACAGTCGAGAGCAGGGATGGAAAATACGTCTTTCTTTGAGGGTATCTGTAGAGTCGTAAAGAAAGGGGAATACGAGGACAGTTCTGATGGATTCGAAGATACCGGTGAGGAATTTAATGATTCTTCGGCTCGTACCGTCCCCGGACGAGAGAGACGTGAGAAAGGAAAAAAAGGGTTAACCGAATCCGGTTAACCCTTTTTTTATTTGGTAGCGGGGAGAGGATTCGAACCCCTCCTCGCCTTTTAATTTCAACAACTTGCCGATTTTTGAGAATACTTTGAGAAAAGGAGGTCTCATGAATCGGCATTTTTTTGCTCGCGTAATTGATTTTTCCCTTCACATGGCAGTCCTCATTTTTTGTCTGATGGCCGCCTCTGATGGTCCCTATTTTCCTATTGCAAACTTTGTGGGTGTCGTTGGCTTATGTTTGAACCTGTGTATTCTATCATCATGGCGTTCAAAGCGAAAGCGACGCCAGCAATCAATCCCATGGCACCATAGACCCTGTATCAAAACCTACAGTCGATAGCCCCAGCACAGGCTTGGGGGTTCCCACCTCCTCGCCCCCGGGCCGCTTCGCCTGGGCTTGTCCGGAGAAAAGAAATGAAATTTCAAGCGAGTCATTACGCGGTCATGAAAGATGGCAAAACAGAGCACTTTTGCGACACGCACCTAGGAAAGGTAGCCAAGATAATTGACAATCTCGTACACATGGCTCCGAATAAAGGCATGAAGTCCGTCGGATCGCTTTCTCCTTTCAGCCTGAAAATGAATACTGACTTCTTTCACAGGGAGCTGAGACATAAATGGGAATAGCTTCTAAACACCTATCCGAATCGCAACGGGCCAACATCGCCCGGCAATTGTTTAAGGTCAAATCCGAGGAAGCCGCCAAGGGCGAGATCCACGGCTATTGTCCTATCCATCAGGAATCCGATAATTCCCCTAGCCCGTCATTTTCGTATAATTTCATAAAAGATTCATACCATTGCTTTTCCTGCGGCGCCGACGGCGATCTGTGCCGCCTCTGGGCAGAGGTCCGCGGTTACGGCAGCCAAACGGAGGGCTTCAAGGCGTTCTGCCAGACATATGATATCCCCTTCGGGAAAGACGCCCCTGACGCCAAACCACGGGACCAGGCAGGCAAAAAAGACACCCGACCGGACGTGGAGTTGACAATCGAGCAGACCCTGGAGCTGATGCGTCAGGCCTGGGAGAAATTCCCTTCCCTGCCCTCCGACTGGATTGCCCGTTTTGAAAAAGAGCGGGGATGGTCAGCGGAAACCATCAAGACCCTTGATATTCGCCTGCAAACCTATCGCCTCGACAAGAAAACGGGCAACCTGAAGGAAATACCGAAGCCGGAAAAGGTCGCCATTCCAATCCGAAATGAGCACGGCCACCTGATGAACATACGCCTGTACCAACCAGGCGCGAAACAGTTCAAAATCATCTCCTTTGCCACATCGGTCGGCGAGTCGAGACTTTTCCCATCTCACCCGGAGGAAATGAAGGCAATCATCCTTTGTGAGGGAGAATCCGATACGATCTGTGCCCTATCCCATGGCTTCAACGCTATTACCCAGACCAGCAAACTCAAGATCTGGACTTCAGAACATCTGAAACCGTTTAGGGATCAGAACGTGGTCATTGCCTACGATGCCGACAACGCCGGACAAGTCTATGCCGATTACGCCGGTGAATGTTTAAGCCGGGCGGCTAAATCTGTCCGGATGATCACCTGGCCAAATTTCATGGGTGTGAATCCGGACGGTTCGGTCCCCCCGGATCATGGTCAGGACTTGACCGACTTTTTTGTCCGACACGGGAAGACTGCTGAGGATTTCCATAGTCTCATTGCCGCTTCCAGAATATGGGAGCCCCTCATCCCCCCGGAACCCCCTGAGGATGAAAGGCCTCCGGACGATGATGATGTCCGGCAATTTTGGGACTATGGCATCACCAAGCGCTATGCCTTCAAGCCCCGCCTTCTTGCCGATAAAATTTGTCGGGATATCCAATTAATGTTCGATCCAGGTCCGGGCATCCTTTACGAATGGAATGGGAAGCACTGG
>CAZBME010000026.1:0-66333 GCA_964492965.1 uncultured Syntrophaceae bacterium
TGATTAAATCAAGACTTTGTGAGTTGATCGGGATCAAATATCCCATCATCCAGGCCGGCATGGGCCCCTTCAGCAACAATAACCTTTGTGTCGCTACAGCAAATGCCGGCGTACTTGGCCTGCTCTCTACGAGCGGTCTGTGCGGCAGGGAGATGCAGCCCTTTGTCTACGATGCCTGGATAAAGACCGCCGAGGCCAACCCGGATGACGATTTGCCCACCGCTTTGGAGAAGGTCCTGAAGCGGACCTACCGCCTGACGAAAGACAAGGGCGGCATTTTCGGCATCAATGTCATGGTGGCAGCGGAAATGGCCGATGAAGCGAAGATTATCATTGATAAGGCCATTCAGGTTCGGGAAGAAAATCCCGACATGAAGAATCACTTCAAGGTGATCTTTACCTCAGCCGGCGACCCGGTTCCCTGGCATGACAAGATCAAGGGCGCCGGATTCACTTGGATGCATGTTGTTCCCTCCGTCAAGGGCGCCCAGCGCTGCAAGAAGGCGGGGGTTGACGTGATCGTGGCTTCGGGCCATGAAGGTGGATTCCATACATCCTGGGAACCTGTCCACTCCATGATCCTTCTGCCTGCCGTGGTCGATGCCGTTTCCGATGAGAAGACCCTTGTATGCGGAGCCGGCGGATTCTGCGACGGCAAGACCCTCGCCGCCGCACTGGTCCTGGGCGGAGACGGGGCCCAGATGGGAACCCGTTTCCTGGCGACTCAGGAAAGCGATTTCCACCAGTTATGGAAAGAGGGCGTGGTTGCAGCCGGCGACCGGGGAACCCTAGTGGCCCGAGGCTTTGTCGGACCGGCCCGGTGGCTGAAGACCCCACGAAGTGAAGAACACGCCAAGAACACCCTGCAGAAGTCGCCCGGCGTCTTCCTGGGCGTACCGGATGACTTCACCACAATTGATATGTCCTTGATCCAGTATGAGCTTGACTCCATCAAGGCTGTTTATGATGGTGATAAGGAATTAGCCCTCATGGCCGCCGGCGAAGCAGCCCAACGGATCAACGACATGCCCAAGGTCAACGATCTCGTCCAGGTGATGGTCAAGGAAGCCGAAGGCATCCTGCAGGATGTCCGGACAAAATTCCTGGCATAAACCTTTGGATCAATTATAAAATGAAAAAGCCGGGGGCAAAACCCTCGGCTTTTTTACATAATGCGACAGATGGAGGGACCCGGCAATCATTCGGGATCGGGTCCTGTGTACGTTTCTACGCAAAATACCCGCAACACTTTTTGTATTTTCGCCCACTTCCACAGGGACAAGACACATTTCTTCCGGGCTTGATATGTGAAGATAATTCAGCCCGCTCCATAGACTCCTGTTGGGATCTGTGTTCGGCGATCAGCCGACGGAAATGGGCGTCGGCATGGGTAAAAAAGAGATTGAAACCTGCGCAGAAATGGTTGAGCCCCTCATCACGCGGGTCCCGGATTCGGTCTTTGACGCAGCCTCCTTGGCACTTTTCCAGCCATTCACACTGGCGGCACGTTTCGATGAATTGTGATTTCAACTTCCCAAACTCTTGCTGCCGGGGTGAATTGAAAAGGGATATCAAATCCGTCTCCATGATATTGCCCAGCTTCCATTGCGGCTCGACAAAAAAATCACAGCAATAGACATCACCTGAGTGCTCCACAACCGCATATAATCCGCATTCCGCGCACAGCGCACACTCAGGAGAAGATTGGCCGGCATAGGCATACATCAGAGACTCAAAATAGCGAATGGATGTTGTAGGCCGTCCATCCACAAAATCGGCCTGCCATAAATCGAAAATTCTGTTCAGGAAAAAACCGAATTGTTCGGAAGTTACGGAAAAGGAAGAGGCCTGACAGGGATTGTCCGGATCTGTTTCCACACAAGGGATGAACTGCATGTAGTTCAGGCCTGATCCCTTGAGAAACCCGTAAATCTCGTCCGGGAAACGGGCGGAATAATCGGTAACAACGGACAAGGCATTAACGGCCACCCCTTCATCCAGCATCATCATAGCCTGATCACGCACCTTCGCCCATGACCCTTTTCCCCCGCCTGTGCGCCGGTAACGATCATGGATATGTTCGGGTCCGTCAATGGACAAACCGATTAAGAAGTTGTATTCGTTGAAAAACTTTGCCCATTTTTTGTCTAATAGAAATCCATTGGTCTGCAAGCCGTTACCGACAACTTTACCGTCCCCATAACGCTTTTCCAGCTCGACCGCTCTTGAGAAAAAAGGCAGGCCCATCAGGGTCGGCTCTCCGCCCTGCCATCCGATAGAAATCTCCTCCTCCGGCTGCTTCATGACCTGCTTGATCAATGATTCCAGAACCCCTTCGCTCATTCGATGGGTTTCCCTTTCAGGGTAAAGATTGTTCCTGTCCCGGTAGAAGCAATAGGCGCAGGCCATATTGCAGTCGGCACCGGCCGGTTTGACGAGAACGCTATGGAGGGGTTTTTGATCCATGTCTTATTTTACGAAGAAGGCCTTGTAGCCTTCCATGTACAGGTAAAACCATTTTGTGCCAGGCGTGTCCCCCGGGGTTCCCCACAGAAGGATAAAATATGTCAGTACTGCAAAACCGGCGAGACCCATGATCGGCCCTGGCGTCACGATTCTGATCGATTCACCTCTCTTCGTATACCGCCACCTCCAGAATATTTCACAGAGACAGAGGCATCCGAGCTGCAATCCGAGAACCCCCAGAGGGCTTGGGCTAAGAGCGTAATAGAAAGATTCACCCAAGGAAAAAAATTCACTCACCCGCCATATCTCTTTTGAAACCCAGGCAATCGGCACCAGGCATGCGCAAAGGATTCTTTCTTTGGCGGAGGCGCCCCGAGTATACATGACGCTGTATACGAACAGGCTGCTGAATGCAATTGTCATCCCCAGCATCGGGTAGAAAGTGGCCGCCGCTGCTCGATACGCGCTTCCGCTACCAAACCACTCCAGATGGCTCGTCATGACGTTCAGCAACACCCATACACCCAGAGCAATACCTGCAGGGCAGAGCACTCTGCGGCTGAAGGGCTGTCCCTCCTTTCGCTCCTTCATCTCAGCCATGGGACTTCCTCCTTAAGTAATCCTTCATCATGTCCTGCAACCCCGGCAAAACACTTTTCCCTTCCCGTGTGGCGCGGATGTCGCGCATGGTGCGGGGATCTTTTTGGACATCGAAAAGCTCCGTACCCCTCTGCCCCTGGTATTCAACATAAAGGTAACGGTCTGTTCTCACCGCATCCCACTCGGGAACATTATAGGGAAAGTCTTTGAAGTGTTCCAGGTGGATGGAATCTCGAAGCCGGATCTTTTTATTGGCTAATATGGGCCCAAAGTCCTTGCCCTGCATCACCCCGGGAATCTTCTGCCCCGCCAGTTGCAGGAGCGTCGGCGCCATGTCGACATTAAGCACCATTTCTCCGGAACTTCTCCCGGGACTCTTTATTTTTGCGGGATAGCGCACAATAAAAGGAATGCGTGTTGCTTCTTCATAGGGATATCTCTTATCTATCAACTGTTTTTCTCCCCAGAAATAGCCGTTATCGCCGGCATAAACGACGATGGTGTTCTCGGCGACACCCAACCGGTCCAGTTCGGTCAGGACGCGGCCGATCTGCTGATCCATAGCTGTAATCACCCGATGGTAATCGAGGTATTTCCCCCCTAAGCCGCCCATGACGCCGTAATAGCCGCTTCCCTCTTTCTGGTGAATCCATGGATGGTATTCGGGCGGCAGCGTGCGGCTCACATCGGCATCGGCATAAATGTTCTGTAATTCGGGCGGCGGCGAAAAGGGTTGATGGGGGGCTTTATGGGCAAGGTAAACACAAAACGGGCCACCCTTTTCCTGCCTGATAAAATCGAGGGCCAGGTCCGTTAAATCCTCCGTCAGGTATTTCCCTTTTCTTTCCGTAACGACACCATTAATGATCAAAGGACAGTCGAAATAAAGCCCCTGCCCTCCGGAGGCGGTAAAGGTAACGAAGTGATCAACTGCTTTCCCCACAAGATCCGGAAGTTTACCCGGCATGTGCCATTTGCCGAAAAAAGCGTTTTTGTATCCGGCATTCTTGAGATGCTCCAGAAAGGTCACATTCCTATCATTCCACGGCGTATAATTGTTTTTGACGCCATGGCGGTGGGCATATTGGCCGGTCAGGAAGCATCCCCGCGACGGGCTGCACAAGGGCGTTGTCGCAAAGGCATTGGTGAACTTTACCCCTTCTTTTGCAAGACGATCTAGATGGGGGGTTTTGATAAACGGATGCCCCATATTGCTCATGGTGTCCGCACGATGGTCGTCTGAAAGGATCACAACAATGTTGGGCCTTTTTTCATACCCCAAAACACGGGAAACAAAGCCGAAGTCAGTTGCGCAAACCGCCAGGGAACCCCCGATGATCTTGAGCGTCTGGCGCCTGGACACCTTGCAATCGGTAACCTTTATTTCTTCTTCCATGTCCATGCTCCTTTGATAAGACTTTGACATTTCAGATTGAACACCCGCATGTTCATTGCATCGTGCCGCTGGATTTCTGCGGGGAAAGCATCCTTGGCCGAATTTCTTTCCAGTTTTCTCCCACCGGACAGACGCGCATGCACTCAATGCAATGGTCTACATCCGTCATATAAATCTGCCCTGTTTCCACCAGGAGATCCCGCCGTTTCAGATGTTGACATACCATTTTGATATATCCCGGCCATTCCCGAAAGCTGGCCGGCGGCAGGCGCTTGAAGCCGGAGCTCCAGAAGACAAAACAGGGATCCACATCGTAGCGATCATCTTTCAAAGCCCCTGATGGACAGGCCTTAGCGCATCTCCCACAGTTATTACAAAGATCGAGTTTTCGCCTTGAATCGGCTTCAAGGGGTGCTTCCGTCACAATGGCACACAATCGCTGATGAGGTCCGAATTCAGGCGTGAGGAACAGGTTGCTCCGGCCAATCTCTCCCATGCCGCAACTGACGGCTGCATGCTTGAGGGAGAGAAACCCTAACGTCCGGGTCTGGCGGAACTTTTTGCCTGTTTCTGGGTTGTGCTTGAAAATCTCCACCGGTTTATCCGCTGAAATGGGAAGGGAGAGAAAGCCTTCCCGTTCAAGCAGGCGGCCAATTTTTTCAGCGGTTTCATCCAGCAACCGCGAGGTCTGCATTTTATTCCGTGTCCAGAGCATAATGTCGGGGGAATACACGGCGCCCAAGGAATGGGCGACGGCCATGACGATGACGCTTCGGGCAGATGGCAACAGCGCAGTCACCGGCCTTGGCGGATAGGCCAAAATCATTTCTTGTGCATCGGCGATTCCCACCAGATCGATGCCTTCGGTCCGGATCCACTTCTTAACCGTTGCGGCGTCGATTTTATCAGTATTCCCCGGGATTGCATTGTTCATCACTGATTCCTCGCTGCCGATATTGGAATCCCGGACTCACAGGGAACGCCGGTGGCGCAAAGGCCGCATCCATAGATAAAGATGTGATAATGCTTATTGCAGTACTTCATGGAATCGGCCACTCTTCGGGAACAGGCTTCCTTGTCATGGGCCCTCTCCGCCGTTATGGCACCCACCGGGCATCGTTTCGCGCATTCCATACACGGCAGGCCCTGATAATGCCTACAATAAGCGTGGATATCCTCCGGCCGACGACGGTTGGGCTCAAGCCTCAAATTGACGACAAAACTGCCGAGGCGGTGCGCAGCCCCCCTTTCCGTAATCAGGAAGTCATGCATCCCGAAGGTGCCCAGCCCGGCGGCATAAGCCATGTGCCGATGGGACCAGGGGGAGGCCCATCCTACTTTGGGGTACCGCTTTTTATTGAACATGGGGGTGACGTCGGGTGCAACGGCCAGGACTCCGCGCCCCATCAGGCCGGTCACGATTTCACGTACAAAGGACTGACTGAAGATTTCGCCCAGAAGGCGTGTCTGCGCCCATCGTTCCGATGCCCAGTTATTCGCAGCGGCATTATCACGCTTGGTGTTGCTAGAAATCAGCATGACAAAGGAAACCACGCTGAGGTCTTCGGGGGCCGGCGGTTTAACGCCATTGTTTTCCGCCTGCCAGCGCATAATTTCCCAAGGGGTGAAGTGGTGAGGTCCGATGACCTCTTTGAATCGATCAAAAATCGGATCATTGCCACGGACGAAACCAACCAGAGGTTCTTTGAAAATCGCTTCACCCCAAAACGGATATTCCATTTTGTTTTCCGGATGAACGGCAATTTTATCGTTAATGGTCCGAATAAACCATGCTTCATCCGGCAAAGGATTGGGATCACCCAGGCGAGCGGGCTGATTCAGAGTGGGTTGTTTGGGGAAAAACTTTCCATGCATCTCGCCGATCGCATTTTTCATTCCCTCAACGTCGGACAGAAATGAAAATCGACGATATCGATCCGTCATCCTCTTGCGGTAACCCACTCGTTGCCCCCTTTTATTGGAACCTTACACCTATAATCTCCCGTCGGTAATCAAATTCTTTCCCTCCACGGTGACTCCCAGGAGCGTCACGATATTGGGAAGGATTTCATGCTGCCCGGCGTTATGCCAAAATTCGGGGTTCAAATTATTCTGGTGATTCTTTTCTAAAATCGGATTGGATATGGGGCCCTGCTGCAGGTCATGGCGAATACGGATCAGCTGTCTTCTTCTTTCCATCTCCGGTGTCTGATGATCCAGTTGTTTGATGAGTTCAAGATTATTCAAAGATGAGCTCCCGGTAAAGAATGATGAAAAGGCCTGGGCCTTTTCTCTGTATTCCAGCAGCGATGCCAGCAGCCATTTGTTCATATCCGTTGGGACAATATCATCGAACCTTGGCGATACGGGAATAAAAGGCTCCGACAGGTCTGCCGTTTTTCCTGATTCGACGAACTTCAGTATTGTCGTGATTGTTTGGAGGGAATCGCCTCTTTTCCCGAGCTCAGACTGAATCCTGACATGGGTCAGCAGGCGGGATATGTTCACATGGCTTTCCAATGCCTGAGTGCTCTCTTCCCGCGCATGGCACAGGCACGCAAAACGTTCCGGCGCCGATTGTTCTTCGTCATGGGCCATCACGTAATAGTTCAATGCGTTCACATAATGGTCCCATCCGGGAGCGGCATCGTTTTCTCTGGTGGATTCCCAGGCACTTATATGCATCTCAGCATAAGGCATGGTCTGCATTTTCCGACACCATAGGGAGGTATCTGGCGACGGTTTGGGGGATAGACGCTTTGTGATTAACAAGCCCTGCTCTTCCAATTGTTTCGCCCTGCCTGCCTTACAGCTGAAGAGGTTAAGTTGATATGGATCAATAGGTTCGTTTAAGTCCATGGGTGCCAGGATGTTAATGCCAGGAATCAGATAGTACGGTTGATAGCCTATTTCTAAAAAATCGCTTACGAGCTTAATATTGACATTTTCCCCGTCTTTCAATTCAAACATGATCAGGGGTGATTGTGACGTCAGAAAATGTTTTCCTCCCATGATGATATTATGTTCCTGACCTTCGGCATCAAGTTTCATGAAATCGATATGATCCCATTCATAGGCATTTGAACACTCATCCAGGCCCAGAAGCTCTATGGTTTCAAAATCCCCGCCACTTGCAGGTTTATCAGTTACGGCATTTAATTCCGGATTGATGTTTAATGAGATTTTTGCTGTTCCTTTTTTGTCCGACAGACCCGCCTGTATCAAAGTGATGTTCTTAAACCCATTGATCTGGATGCTTTTTCTCAGGAAGGCTGCGGTTAAGCTTGTCGGTTCAAAGGCCCATATTTTTCCGGATGATCCGATCATTTTGGACATGGTAAGCGTGTAGAGCCCATAGTTGGCGCCGATATCTATGACCTTCATGCCTTCTCGCAGTAATTTTCTGACATAATGAATTTCTTCTTCAAACCAGTCTTCCTGTTCCAAGAGGATATATGGGGTCATAAATTTTACGGATGAAGGGACACAAACCGTAATACCCCCTATGATCTTGACTTGCAGACAGGCATCAAGTGATGGGTCGGAACTGGTTATCGATCCTGAATGCTGCCGAATCGATGCGCCTTCCGTAGTGCTTTGAAGCTCGCGCAGATTGTGAATGGCGTCCTCATGGGTTGGTTCAAACTGAAGGACTTGCCGGAAACTTTCGATAGCCTTGTGGATATCACCCTTGTGCCAGGATGCGACACCGAGGTTGTTTAAGGCCGTTACATTTTCAGGGTAAATTTCGAGAGCCTTTTTGAAGGCCTTCAGGGCATCATCTATGTTGCCGGCATTAAAATGTCTTTCACCCTCACGGGTCAGCGCCGACGATTGTTCTGAGGAAGAGTGCTTGTTATTTAGGCCCTGATGATTCTTTGAACGATTGCGATCTCTTTTCATCTCGCCTTCTTACCTGGATTACTTGCCTCGGATCAACACAGTGAAAATATAAGCATCCCTGTCGGCATCGCCGAGAATGACCTCATTCCCTCCGGCTTTGAGACTGATTTTCTTGGGTGCGTTAAGGGTGCCACCGATACGGACGCCATTGACGACGCTGCCGAGAGTACTGCCCCGATCCACAAAATACACCTCATCCATCACAGCAACAATCGCACAATGGGAACGCGAGATGGAATAGGGGATCTGATCGAACAGAAATAATTCATTCGCATGGAACAGATTGTCCGACCGTCGAAGGGAGTGACGTCCTATATAGAAAGGCATTTTCCCGATCTTCAACTCTTTTAATCCGTTCATGGCTTCGATTGAGCGTGCGGTCATGGGAACAATCGTTACTTCTCCCTGGTCGCGGCTCTCGGGCGTCTTTATGACGCGGACCTTCTCCTGGAATTCCAACTCGGATACCCTGGAATAGCTGTTGCGCAGGCGCTCCGAGAAGGCCTGGATGATGGGGCGGATATGTTGCCCGATGTCCAGGTCGTACAATTCGGAAAATATCCGGGGAGTGACGATTTCCACTTCGATATCGGTCAGGGCACGTACGGAAATATCCCGCGGTTCCTCCATGATGAACGCCATCTCGCCAAAGGCCTGACCGGGCATCAACGACGCAATCACATATTCCTGTCCGGATGGGTCGCGCTTGATGACTTCGGCTTCGCCCTCCCGGAGGACGAAAATATCATCCCCCAATTCACCCCATCGGACAACATATTCTCCGGCTCCATATCGCACCATGCGATAATTCTCGTATTTTATCATGAGTTCACCTTAGTCATTCGTTCATAATCAGAAGGCATTCAATACGATTGCGGCCTCCATTTTTAGCTCGATACAGGGCCTCATCGGCCCGGGCAATCGTCTTTGCCAGGTCTTCTCGCATATAATATTCCGTAACGCCGATTGACACGGTGAGCCGAAAATCCGTCCCCCATTCGGGATGCCTGGTTGCTTCTATCCGTCGGCGGATTCTTTCCGCATAAGCGGTGGCCCCTTCCTTTGTCGTTTGGATCAACACGAGGATAAACTCATCTCCGCCGTAACGTCCGCAATAATCCGTTGTCCGCAACGTGTCCTTCGTAATATCTGCGACTTCCCTGATGACCACATCCCCGACAGCATGTCCCAGGGTATCGTTCACTTTCTTGAATTCATCGATATCCATCATGATTAAGGAAAATAGCTGACCATTGCGAACGGCCCGCTTGCTTTCGATGCCGAGGAGCTCCATCAGGTGCCGTCTGTTGAGGAGGCCCGTCAGATCATCTCGAGTGGCCATTTCCTTAATGGTCTCCATGGCCGCTTCAAGTTCATGATGGCTTCTTTGCAATTTATGTTTCAGCGAACTGATGTAACCGCCGATGAAAGAAAAACAGGGAAGCAGGATGGCGAGGGCCATCCATTTGAGCAACTCAACTTTGAGCAAAATTGTTTCCGGTTTGAATTTATACAGCAGGTAAATGGCCAGACCGTAGGTCGCCAGAGAAAACACGGTAATCTTTAAAAATTTACGCGTATCCAGACTGAAAACGCCAAAAAGAAATACCATGAGATAGACGACCACATACACACTGCTGGCATGATAGGCAAAATACATCAGATACATCAGGAATAAGGTCGCAGAATACATCTGTAATTCCGTCATGCTGGGATCGGCCAGTCTGAGATTGAGGGAAGAACGCAAAACGGCATAGAAAACGATTTGGAACAGCACAATGATAATCAGAAGAACATGAAGGTATCTGTATTCCACAAGGCCGAGCCAGGCCGCGAAGTAGCCCAGGATAAAGGTCATGGCATATGTTGCCATCGCCATAAAAAGACGTTTGATGCGGATGGCCTGCTGCTTGTCGTCATGAGGAATGACAGGAAAACGAGAGAAAAAATCTCTCACCTTAGTATTCTGGAATAAAGATGTCATAGGCCTTCAGCACTTTTTTATTCCGTGGACATAACCGGTTTTGTTGAAAATGGGCATTTTATAAGGGTGGCACTATATAAGCCTAATGATCTTTTATGTCAACAATTTACCGGTCCTTTTCGATTTCTTTTTTAACAGCCGTACCGAGCGTTTCCATGATGTAGGGTTTTCTGATATAGGCTCCGGCGCCGAGTTCCTGGGCTTTCCGGACCCGCTGTGTTTCTGAAAATCCGCTTACGATAATGGCCTTCTGCTTGGGATGGATGTCCAATATCCTCTTGTAGGTCTCCAGGCCGTCTATCCCGGGGTCCATAATCATATCGAGGACAACAAGGTCAATCTTTTCCTGCCGCAGGAAATCAAGGGCCTCCTCTCCGCTGGAAACCGCGACGGCGTTATACCCCAGCCGCTGAAACATGCTGACGGCAAGCTCCCGCTGCTCCTTGACATCATCCACGACCAGGATCGACTCGCCGTGCCCCAAATAGGCCGACGGCAACACAGCTTCCCTGACCATAGACGGTTGTTCCCTTGTTATGGGGAAATAAAGGGTAAAAACACTGCCGTTGCCTTCTTCGCTCTTGACATCAATGTAACCATTGTGATCCTTCACCGTCCCCCAGACGACGGCCAATCCCAGCCCCGTACCGCTTCTGCCCATAGCCTTCTTTGTGTAAAAAGGTTCGAATATCTTGTTAATATCCTCCTGTGAAATGCCTTTGCCGCTATCGGATACGGTCAGGACAACATATTCCCCTTCAGCCATGTCGTCGTACCCTTGGATACGATTTTCCAGATAACGGTTCTCCGTCCGTATAGTGACACTGCCCGTTTCGGGGATGGCTTCGGCTGCATTGGACAAAAGATTCATAATCGTCTTTTCCAGATGCACCGGAGATCCTTTCAGGTTCAACAGGCCGTCTGCCTGCTCCAACCGGAACGTGACACCCGGATGATAGGCCCGCAGCCTATCGAATTCCGGCGTCCCGGCATAACGTGAGAGGATCTCGTTCAGATTGACCACTTCGGAAATCGGCACACTGCGCCTGGCCAGAGTCAGAAGATCCTGAATGATAGCGGAAGCCCGTTCGCCGGACTGCATGATGCTCTTGACGTGCCTCCGCAGCGGACTGGATTCCGGCACTTCCAGTAAAAGAAGTTCCGAGTAGCCGACGAGAACCCCGAGAACATTGTTGAGATCATGCGCGACTCCGCCAGCCAGCGTCCCCATGGCCTCCATCTTTTCTGCGCGATGCAGGCGTTCCTGCAAGCGTTGGCGCTCTTCCTCCCCTTCCTTGCGCCACGTGACATCCTGGTTCGTGCCTTCGAAATAGAGGATATTGCCCTGGCCGTCACGAACAGCCCTGACATTCACGGAAATCCATATCTTGCTGCCATCCTTGCGATAAACCTGATGTTCGAAGCCTTCTATCCGTCCCTGATCATACATGACAGAAAGAAAGTGTTCCCGTTCCTCGGACACTACGTAATGTTGCCGGACCATGTCCTGAATATCCGCTACCATTTCCTCCGGCGATTCATATCCGCACATCCTGGCCATGGAAGGATTGACACTGAGAAAACGTCCCTCCGGTGTGCTTTGGAATATGCCTTCGATGGCCTCCTCGTAAATACGGCGATAACGCTCCTCACTTTTTTTCAGCTCTTCCTGCGCCTTCTTGAATTCCGTAATCTCCTTCGATATGCAGATGACGTAAGCCACTTCCTGCCGCTCATTCTTAATGGGCTTGATGGTCGTGATATAATACCGGTCCCCATCGGGTCTGGGCACAAGCACTTCGATGACCTTGACCTCTCCCCGCTCAAAGACCCCTTTCAGCGCCCCAAAACGTTTGTCCGCCTCTTCCTTCGGGAAAACATCCCATATTCTTTTCCCGATGATATCATCAACATTTCTGCCGACACCGGCGGCAAATGCCTTGTTGACGTAACGATACTGTCCGTCTGAATAAAAGGTAAAAATCGGATCGCTGGATTCGTCGAGCAAAATTCGATATTTTTCTTCATTTTCGCGCAGCGCTTGTTGAGATTGATCTATGGAATGCACATACTTGTTAATAAGGAAATAAAGGAGCAATGTCGTCACAAAAACGAATAGCCAGCCCTTGGCGGTGTGGATCAAGGTAATGAGACTGACGGCCAATCCTGAATTGTCCACAATGCGATCGGACAGCAGAATCCATAGCGCACCCAGAATCCCATAGATCAAGCATATTTTCAGGGCTGTTGTCCGGGATAGGGATTGGGGGGCATTTTTTTTCAATGGCATCAAATTATCGCTCATCCATGACCCTCCATATCTTTTGTAGAATACATGTCATAATATTTTAAAGCCATGCTCACTCATATAATCATCCGGGCCAACTTGCAAGGATTCTGGCGCTATAGGATACGGCATCCGGAAAATAACACTTGTTTATATTGGACTTATTTTATAATATCAGCACAGTTATAAATGAGTTGTCGCTCATCGGCTTAATCCAAACCGGTATAAATGTCCGATACTGCCAGGAGGTGGTATGAAGAAGACGCGAACATCGCTGCTCATTGATTCTGTGATTGCTTTTGTCCTGACACTTGCGATCCTCTTAGCCGGCCTTGTTTCCTGGGCGCCTCTAGAAGAACTTGAATACCGGCTCTACGATTTCGGCTCTCAACTGAGAGAAAAAGACACGTCGTCCCCCATTATCATGGTCACCATCGATGACGAAAGCATCAATGGCATGGGACGCTGGCCATGGCCGCGGGGCCATATTGCCCAGATGGTCAATTTTCTGAAACAATCGGAAGCCAAAGTCATCGGCATCAATATCATCTATTCGGAAAATGATCTCAGTCAAGGCCTGCTGGAAGTCCGTAAAATCATCAAGGGCATGGAGGACGATCCTGCACTCCAGAAGAAAATCCTGGAAAACCCCCTCTATCAGGCGCTGAAGGACTCGGAAAAGAGGCTGGACAACGATGCCATCCTGACAACCTCGCTGCTGGAGAGTAAAAACGTCATTCTGCCCCTTTATTTTACCCTGGGAAAAGTTGCCGGAGGCGGTGCAAATGTTCCGGATTATCTAAAGCTGAATTCCATGGTCCCGTCGGGTACAGAAGATACTTTGACCGCCCGCGAGATCACCCCGCCGATTCCCGCCTTCGCCCAGAACGCCCTGGCCCTGGGGCATATCAACATCATCACCGACAGCGATGGAACCGTCCGGGGCGAACCCTTACTGATCAACTATGAAAGCCGGCTTTACCCCTCATTATCCCTGCAGCTTACCCTCAAATATCTGAATTATGACATCAAGGATGTTCGCCTCTATTCTCAGGGTCTGCGAATTCAGAAGATCGCGATTCCCACAGATGAGAAAAACAGGATGCTCATCAGCTTCAATGCAAGATTTCCCCGTTACTCCTTCATTGATGTGATAAATAACAAGATTCCCGCAGCAACGTTCAAGAATAAAATCGTTATCATCGCCCAGAGCGCCGCCGGTTTGGGATCATCGGTGACAACGCCCATCGGCGTTCATGTGCCGGCCTGGGCCATCATGGCAAATGCTGTTGACAATATCCTGAACCGTGACCACATCACCCGGCCGGACTGGACGTTCCCCCTGGAAAACGGGGTCATCGTCTTTTTCGGCATCTTCCTGGCCGTTGGCATTCCCCTGCTGAAAGCCCGCATCAGTGCCATTATATCACTTGCCCTTCTGATGATCTGGATCGGCGCAGGTGAATACTTTTTTATCACGAATGGCTACTGGATCAAGGTGGTCTATCCTTCCCTGCTCCTTGTTGCCGGTTATCTCGTTCTGGTTTCCAAGCGTTATTTCCTGACGGAGCGGAGCAAAGAACGAATCGAGGCAGACAGCGTGGAAACCAACAAGATGCTGGGACTCTCCTTCCAGGGGCAGGGCATGCTGGACATGGCCTTCGAAAAATTCAGGAAATGCCCCGTGGAAGACGAGGCCGTCCGGGAATTGATCTATAATCTGGCGTTGGATTTTGAAAGAAAACGGATGTTTAACAAAGCCGTGGCCGCCTATGAACATATCGCCCAGGCCGGCAGCTTTAAGGATATTGAAGAGCGTATCAAAAAACTCAACACCGTGGGTGATACCATGATCTTCGGTCTCGGCGGCGGCGGGAAGAAAGACGCCACCGTCCTGATGGACAACGCCGACACCAAACCCACCCTGGGCCGGTATGAAATCAGCAAGGAATTGGGCCGGGGCGCCATGGGAACCGTGTATCTCGGCAAAGACCCCCGGATCAACAGGGAAGTGGCAATCAAGACCCTTCGCTACGAAGAAATCGACAGCGAGCAGATTGACGAGGTCAAGAAACGCTTCTTCCGGGAGGCGGAAGCCGCCGGCAAACTGTCCCACCCCAATATCGTCACCATTTACGACGTCGGAGAAGATTACGATATCGCCTACATGGCCATGGAACTCCTGGAAGGAACGGACCTGGCAAAATACTGCCAAAACGATAATCTCCTCCCCCTGCCGGAGGTGGTGCGGATCATAAGCGCCGTTGCCGGCGCCCTGGATTATGCCCATGAAAACGGTGTGGTTCACCGGGATATCAAACCGGCTAATATCATGGTCCTGAAAAACGGCGAAATCCGGGTGGCCGATTTCGGCATCGCCCGCGTCATGACCTCCTCCAAGACCCAGACCGGTGTGATTCTGGGAACCCCGAGCTATATGTCACCGGAACAAATTGCCGGCCAGAAGGTGGATGGGCGGTCCGACCTCTTTTCTCTGGGCGTTGTATTTTATGAGCTGCTGACGGGCGAAAAACCCTTTCAGGGGGACAGCATCGCCACTTTGATGTTCAACATCACCACCAATCCCCCCGCCCCGCTGAAAGACCTGGCGCCGGGCCTTCCGGAACCATGCATCGCCATCATCGACCGGTTGCTGGCTAAGGACAGGGAAGCACGTTATCGTCAGGGAAAGGATCTCGTTGCCGACCTCGCCCAATGCCTTGCGCCACAGGAGAAACCGTGAAGCTTCTTGTCGCTGCCGAAACAGATATGGGGCTTGTCCGCCGGAACAATGAGGACAACTATTATGTCAATGAGGCGATCGGGCTTTTTGTCGTCTGTGACGGCATGGGGGGGCATAGTTCCGGCGAAGTAGCCAGCAAAATGGCCGTTGATATCATTCGGGATTGCTTCACGGGAGCCGGCAGGGACAAACCGCTCCAGATCGGACCGTATCAAAAGGAATTCTCCGAAGCGACAAACCGGCTTGCCTCATCCATCCGCCTGGCCAATATGGCCGTTTATGAGGCGTCTATCGGCCATCCCGAGCTTCAGGGGATGGGAACAACCATCGTCGCCGTGCAAATTGATCGGAAACGACTGAGCATTGCCCATATCGGAGACAGCCGCGTTTATCTGATCCGGGCAGGCAATATGGAGCAATTGACGGATGATCATTCGATCGTCTATGAGCAGGTCAAGCGTGAATTGATTACGAAGGAAGAGGCATCCCGATCGGAATTGAAAAACATCCTCACCCGGGCTCTGGGCATTGCGGAAGACGTAGAAGTCGATCTCTCGGAGATGACCCTGTCGCCGGAAGACATCCTGCTCCTTTGCAGTGACGGTTTGAGCGGAATGATCGATGACGAAACCATGCTTTCCGTCATTATCGACATAGAAGACCCCATGGCGGCCTGTGCAAAACTGATCGCCATGGCCAACGCCAACGGCGGCAAGGACAATATCACACTGGTAATCGTTCGTCCTGAAGAGAAAAAAGGGATTATCCCATGGTTATCCAATATTTTCAAACGGTTCTGGAGGTAAAGGTATGGCGACGGTGATACTGAAATTCAAGGAGGCAGTCATCAAGGAAATCCCCTTGGAGAATGCCACGACGACCATAGGCAGGAAGGAAGATAACGACATCGTTATCGATAATCAGGCCGTATCGGGTCATCATGCCCAAATCGTGAAAGAGGAAGACGACTTTTTCATTGAGGATCTAGGCAGTCTGAATGGCACTTTCGTGAATGGATTTAAAGTGACCAAAATAGAGTTGTTCAAGGGAGATATGATCCTGGTCGGCTTGCACAGCCTCGAATTCATCTCCGAAAAATTCAGACCCCAGGACGACAAAAAAGCGTTCGCCGTTCGCGGCCGCTCCATGGACGAAACTATGGTCATCTCGCCTCAGGAACAGAAAAAGATCCTGGCCGTCCGGGATAAGGATGTTCCCGAACCCGTTGGTGGTTTTTATGTTCTGGAAGGTTCCACCGACCAACGAGAATATGAGCTAAGAGAAAGAATTTCCACCATCGGCAAAGAAGACGGCGCCGCCATCCGCCTCAAAGGCTTTTTTGCCCCCAAGGTGGCCGCCCTGGTCAACCGTCGGAAAGAAGGCTATTTCATTACACCGGCCGGAGGGAAACCCATAAAAATCAACGGCCGGGAACTAGACCGCCGCTACGACCTGAAAGACGGCGATCTTGTCGAGACGGGAGGGCTGAAACTTCAGTTTTACGTTAAGGAATAATACCGGTTTTATCCCTCTTATGCTGTTAGAAGTATGGGGGCATGATGATCACAACCACCCTTGCTCCCTCTGCCTCATGAAGTGCCCTGTATCGGGGAACAGGCGATCAGGAAGGTTCTTATAGAGGACTCCCACCCTTCAACGGTTGGAAGAGGTATTCCAGGCCATTGACTTTCACTTCATAAACAGTCCGGAGCAGATCGCCGAGTTCGCCATCCGGAAAACCTTTCCGGGACAGCCAGATGACGTAATGTTCAGGAAGATCGACGAGACGGCGACCCGCGTATTTCCCGAAGGGCATTTTAACCTCGACCAGTTTCATAAGAATACGCCCATCAGGAACGACCTGCAAACCGACCTCCCGTTTTATCATCAAAAAAGTCTCAAAGGGACAAGGAGGGAAAGACGGGTGAAGACAAAGTCCGCCATGCCCTGCGCCCCATAGCACCATAAAGTACCCGTTGCCGGGAATCGTTATATTTGACCCGAAGATGAGTCCGGAAACGTTTGTTTCCCGAGGAGGTTCGATTTGCCGAGGGTTCCCTTGAGATACTCGAGCATCAACTCTTCGATCATCTGCTCCTTCGGGGTATTGGCGAAGGACACCCGTTCCTCCCCTGCTGATTTGCTGATCTTCCCGAGCTGGATGGCAGACAACCGCAGGGCCTGCTGAAGGGCGACATATTTCTTCATCAACTCACCCGGGGACATGTTCGAAAGGGTTTGATAAACGGAGATCATTTGATTCGGCGCCGGCAGATGAGGCGATTCCAGGATCATTCTGGAATTGCGGGCATAGCGCTTCATCCCCGTGATGATATGGCTTGCCTTCACGAAATTCATGCTCGACCAGCCTGCGTTGATCCATTGGAAGACACCGGCACGAACCACGGTCGGCGCCGTACCCGTTTCCGCATAAACACCCACGGAAAAATAATCGTATATATAGGACTTGACCCATCCCAAACCCGTCTTGGCGGAACCGGGTTCGGAGGAGTAGTAATAGTTCCAGTCATTGTCGTTGCCCAGAATCACCCCTTTTTTCCCTACGTTGGAGGGACCGGTCTGCTTCGAGACGGAAACCAGAACCTGCCGTCCCTTGTGATTGAGAAGAATAAGGGTTCGCTGGAGGTCATATTCGTAATAAACCCCGGTCGTAAGGTCCGGGGTGTTGGAATCGTGCTGAACCCCATGGATGATGACGGGACGGCCACCCGCATGAACCGGCTTCCATTGGCTGGGCAATTTCTGTGTGTCTCCGTTGGGGGCGGTCCAGATGGAATAACGCAGGGACGAAGGTCTTGTAATGGCACTTGGAATAAGTGGGTCATAGGAATACTTCATGAATCGCGGAAAAGTGATCTTCGTGTCGAATTCGTAGTAGGCCCCCGTACAATCCATGCTTTTTAATAGTGCGTGTTCCTTTTGTTGTTTTGCACCCAAAACGTAATCCACCAGGATCGCCACGGCATGCTCATCAAGACCGGTCTTGGGATCCATACAAAACTTCACCAGTTTCACGGCCGCCTCATCGATCGGAGTGGCCGCGTAGGCCGGGGAAAGCCCCCAGACATGCGGGTGCATAAGGAGCAACAGCAGGGTCAACGCAAGATAAACCCCTAGGGATCTTAAACAAAAATATTTTCTCATGTTGGAATAATCACCGGGAATGTTTTTTTCGGGGGGACCATACGCCAGACCCATCCCATAGTCAACAGAAAAACGTTAAATCACATCACCCGTATCCGTTACCAGCTTCATCGGCAATTGAAAAACACGCCGGAAGATATTCAGGACTTCCTTGGCCAGCTCCCTCACCGGGACTGCTCGAACAATGGGGTCTTTCCAGGGTCCCCGGGCCTCGAAATGCACCGTGATGAACCGCCGGTCCGTGTCCGTCAGGATCCACCCCAGGACGGGAATGCGACTGACGACCTTATCGACGCTCTGAAGAGGTTGAACGCCGACGGACATATCCATCGTCTCTTTAACCATATCTATCTGGCCGACGGCGACGATATTGATGGCCTCGCTTTTCAATAAGGCATCTTCCGTCGTCAAAAGCCCGTCGCGAGCCGATACGGCAGCTGTAAGCTTCGTAAACGGCATGCCCCCCTCTGCCATGTCGGGCAAATGGAACGTCAAAAGTTGGGAGACATTCAAGATCGAAAATATCTTCGACAACACGGCAAATTTCTTCAAGACCCCCTTTTCGACCTGAAGATCCAGCGCCCCCCGGAGGCTTTTTTTGATCTCTTCCCGGCTGAGGCCCGATGCAGTGATGCGCCCCCTGGAGGTGACCGTCCCGCTCATCATATCGGGCGGCATCTCCGTCAACCGTATCAGGGAACCCGCCGGAACGCCCGCCATGCGGAAATCAAATTCGTAGACGGGCCGGGCCTTATCGGCGACATCGACAGTACCTGTCCCGGAAATTTTCCCATTCCAGGCATCGGCATTAAAGGAGTGAATGACAAGTTTCGGTTCCGAATAAGAAAATCGGGTATGGAGATTCGCATAATCCAGATTGTCCAGACGCCCCTTCCCCACATGAACGGTCCCCTCGTATGAACGGGCACCACGCCCTGCCTCGAACGGCGATTTCCCCAGCCCAGAGAGAAGGAGGACGTCCTGATGGTTGAGGATGGGCGCTGTGAACTGAACATTGACGACAGGATTCGTCACCTGCCTGGGCCATGACACGACGGCATTGAGGACGGAGTCGTTCAGCCGCGCCGACAATGACGATATTTGAATCTCAGCCGCGTTCATGACGATGAGTCCCTTAAGATCCAGGAGCCGGACGGGCCCCTTGGGGTTCGCCCAGCCGAAATCGGCCATATCCAGAAGGGCCGACGCAAAGGTCACATTCACCGTCGGATGGTCCATGTTCTTGACCCACCCTTTCACGTTGAACATCGTTCGTCCCACCGTTGCCGACAAGCCTGCTGTAGAAACATCGCGGTCATCGATCTTCAAAATGCCCGCAATATTCTGCACCTTCCGGACCTTCTCCGCTGGTATGACAGAAACGCCCATCAGGGACATCTCCCCTTTCCAGAGGAGGCTTTTCCAATCCCCCGGTCGGCTCTCACCGTTCATTTGGAGCCGAACAGCCCCTTCGGCCTCATAGGGCCTGATAGCCGGGACCATCGGCATGAGGGCCTTGAGATCGAATACATTGGATTCCAGGGCAATAGAGACATGATCCCGATTCCGAAAGCGGTAAAGGACCTTCCCGGACAGGGAAAGAGGGGGAAGATCGTATTGAAGCTTCGGGACCATCCACTGACCGGACCCATATTCCGCCGTCGCCTGCAGGCGGTTCATCCTTCCTGCGGGCTTGATTAAACGCCCGTCGGCGTAGGCAACAGGCGTCAGATCCCAATCGCCTTTTAATTGATAACGGTCCAAGAGGCCATCGCCTATGAGTTTCAGCGTCGATGTCCCCTGGATCGTCACGGTCTTCATGGCCTCGGCACCCAATAACCAGGCCGCTTCCTTTGCCGTGGCCGTCATGGTCATCGAGAAGGGATACGTGGAAGGGCCGTCAAGGCAATAATTCCGTATGGCCCCCTCCAGGGTCAGAGGCGAATCACCGAAGCGACCGGACATGCCTTTGAGGGAAAAATCGGGCCCCTGAAAGACCAGTTCACCCTTGATATCCGTGAACACGGGCGCCGTCGGGCCATAGGTCAGGATACCCCCTTCAACGCCAAGGCGTGCCTGAAGGACGTGGGCGTTTTTAATCTGGTTCATGTTCCCGATCTGGGAGAGCCGACCGGAGAGGTTTCCCTCGGCTAGGCGGAAGACACCACCCCGGATGTGGTCCCGAATATAGGCAGCTACGCTTGCCGGAAGGAGGCGATCGGGGATGTAGGCATGATATTTTTCAAATGAGAAGGCATTCGTCCGAACCTGGACGGACAGGGCGGGATCGCCCTGACCAAGACCGCTTATGGTTAGGGCTCCCCGGGCTTGAAAGGCGTCGACGGCAAGATCCAGTTTTCTCAGGGAGAGGCTGCCGTCGACCCGCTTCATCTCATAGTCGATCTGAACCAGCTGCGGGGTCAGGGCGGAGGAAAAGGCACGGGGATAGTTGAGCTTTACATCCTTCATGGCAACCGTTCCCGACGCATCAAAGGCCATCCAGCGGCCTTTGATGGCCATATCGCCATCGAGAGCGCCCTTGAGTGTCGTAAAGGCCGCATAGTGCTCACAATAGGGAACAAAGGCCGTCAGATCCATATGATTGGCCCTTAGGCGCATATCGACAGCCGTCTCGATCCAGGACTTGCCCTTCCCGGGCATGGAGAGGGTTCCCTTGGCTTCGATCTTTCCCTCTTTGGCCCCATGGATCACGGCTGTCTTAAGATCGACGCTCGTTTCCTGTCCCCACGAAAACCCCCGAAAGGCCGCGTTCAGATCCTTTAGGATCAGCGATGTTCCAATGGCAGACACGTATTGATCCCGAAGGTTCACCGTTCCCTCCTGGATCGTCACGCGCCGGATTCGGATGGAATTATCCGCTTTAGACGCCATAAGGTCCTCCACGCTCCATCTTCCGGAGGTATCGCGGCTGATGGCCATGCGCGGCCGATACATTTTCAGATTTTGGATGACGAGCTCTTTTTTCAGAAGGGGCAAGACGGCCACCCGCAGAATCATCCGTTCAACGGTTAAAAAGTCCGTTGTCCCATCTCGCTCCCTGACGGCCACACCCGTGAAGGTGAATGACGGTCCCGTACGAAGAGAAAAGACAGCCCGATCATACCGCACATCGCGCCCGAAGGCGGATTTTGCGGCCTCGACGATATCGTCCCGCCTGGTCTCTAAGGTTTTAAGGTGATCGTAAAGGAAAAACAGACCCGCCGCCGAAACGATCAGCAAAACGATGCAAACAATAGCGATAGTAACGATGAGGGGCCTTTTCATCATGGACATTCGATTTTCTCAACCTGACTTCAGTCCCTTAAGCCCTCGCAGCGGCATACCCTGTGACACGGAAGGTTCGGGAAACGATCAAGCCAAATTTTTCTTGTAGAGGTCCATGACTTCCGAACGTTTGAGGACCGCCTCAACCCGTTCCACATGTTGGAGGATATTCTCTTTCCCTCCCTCTTCCCGATCGATCAGGGCGATGACCCGCTCTACAACCAGACCGGCCTCCCGGGCACGCTCGATGGCCGTAATCGTCGATCCCCCCGTAGTAATGACATCATCGAGGATAACCACTGTCTCGCTTGATTGGACATCCCCCTCGACCGCGCTTTTTGTCCCATGATCCTTGACATCCTTCCGAACGATAAAAGACTTGATTGGCTTCCCCTTTTGATAGGAAATCACGGACAATGCATTGGCCAGCGGATCAGCGCCCAGAGTCAGTCCCCCACTGGCCGTCGCCTCCGAGTCGGCAAGCATGCAAAAAAGGATTTCCCCAATGAGGTTCATCCCCTCGGGATCGAGGGTCGTCGGCTTGCAATTGAAATAATAATTGCTTGTTTTACCCGACGCAAGCGTAAAGGGGGGATTATCCCGATATTTAAAGGATTTCTTAATGATGATTTCCGCCAGTCTGAACTTCAGTCCTTCTATATCCACGTTCTACCTCCTCAAAAGTGTCACCTCCTCAAAAAGTTGTCATTCCCGCGGAGGCGGGAATCCAAGCTTCATTATCTTAAAGTATTGGATTCCCATTTTCACGGGAATGGCAGAAAGAAGGTGGAGATTTAATTATCTTGTTTTATTAGCTGATCTACTACTCTCACGGCCTCGACGCTATCTTTCGCGTACGCCGCACCGAGGGATGCGGCGTAGGACTCTGTAACCACGGCGCCTCCCAGAACGAATCGTGAAGAGAGCCCCGCCTTTCTCGCGGCGGCCATGACGTCCTTCATGACCACCATCGTCGTCGTCATCAAGGCGGAGAGGCCTACCACATGGGGTTTTGATTTCTTCATCACCCCAATAATCGTTTCCGTGGGCACATCTTTTCCCAAGTCGATGACCTGATAGCCGTGGTTTTTCAGCATCAGCACAACAATGTTCTTGCCGATATCATGGATATCCCCCTGAACGGTCGCCAGAAGGACGGTCCCCTTCTGCGGCTTTTTCTCTTTCGATTTCTTGAGATGAGGTTCCAGATGGGCCAGGCCCTTCTTCATGGTCTCGGCGCTGGCAATCAACTGGGGGAGGAAATACTCCCGCCGGTCGTAACGTTCACCGACCTTCAGGATGGCCGGAATCATGATCCGGTCGATAATCCGGGAGGGATCCTTTTTCTTCTGCAGCAAAACATCGATCAGAGGGATGATTTCTTCACGATTCCCCTCCAGGACGGCATCGTGGACCTTCTCATCAGGGCTGCGTTTTGAATCGGTCCGCTCATGATCCGGTTTTGAAACGCTGGAAAACGATGCGATATAGATGGCGGCCCCTTTGTCCTTTTCCAGCAGGACATCGGCCGCCTTCTTCACACTCATGAGTTCCGGCGTCGCCGGGTTGGCAATGGCCATCGTCAACCCGGCGCCTTGCGCCATGGCCAGGAAAGTGGCGTTGATCCATCTGCGTTCCGGCATGCCGAAGGATACGTTGGAAACGCCGAGCACCGTCCGGCATTTAAAAGTCTCCGCACACCAGGAAACGGTTTTCAACGTCTCCGCTGCCGCCGCCGGATTGGAGGCCACCGTCATCACCAAGCCATCCACTACGATATCATCCTTCGTATAGCCATACCCTTTCGCCGCCTCAAAAACCTTCAGAATGACCTTTTTCCGACCTTCGGCCGTCTCGGGGATTTCACCGTCAACCAGAGGCAGAAGGATGAACATCGCCCCATATTTGGCCGCCAGGGGCAGGAGCTTTTTCAGCTTTTCCTTTTCACCGGAGATGGAGTTAATGAGCGCACGGCCGGGATAGATGCGCAAGGCCGCTTCAAGGGTGTCAATCTTGGGAGAATCCAGCGTCAGGGGAAGTGTTGTCGTCCCCACGAGAACACGAATCACATCGCGTATGGCCTGTGTTTCGTCGATACCGGGAACGCCGACATTAACATCCAGGAGGTCCGCCCCCTGTTCCTGCTGTTCTTTAGCCATTTGCCGGACAATCGACATCTTCCCTTCCAGCAGTTCCTGCTGAAAGGCTTTCTTTCCGGTCGGATTGATTCGCTCGCCAATGATGATCAGGGGATCGTGATCGTCGAAAATGCGGAAGCCCCGGCCGGAGCTGACCGCGCTTAAAGACTTTCTCCACGGCGGCACCGGCTTTAATCCCTTGATCTGCCCGGCAATGGCGCTGATGTGGGCCGGCGTCGTTCCGCAGCAGCCGCCCAGAAGACCCAATCCGATTTCAGCAAAGGGCTTCCCGAAGGCGCCGAACAGCTCGGCATCCATATCGAAAACGGTCTTTTTGCCTTTGAGCTTGGGAAGCCCTGCATTGGGTTTGGCCACAAGAGGAACCGTGGCGTAGGGTTTCATGGCGGCAATCCAGTCCATCATCCCGTCGGGACCTGCCGAACAGTTGCAGCCGACGGCATCGGCGCCGAGACTCTGGAGGGTAATCAGGGCCGTGACGGGATCCGTGCCGTTGAGGGTCCGCCCCTCCTTTTCATAGGTCATGGTCACGATTGTGAAATAATCGCCGAGCTCCTTAACGGCCAGCAGCGCCGCCCTCGCCTCCTGGATATCCATCATGGTTTCGATAACGAAACAATCGACCCCCCCTTCGATAAGCCCCTCAGCCTGTTCGCGGAAGGCCGCCACAGCCTCCTCGAAAGGCAAATCCCCGAAAGGCTCGACAAATCGGCCGGTAGGGCCCATATCCCCGGCAACGAAAACATCCTTGCCGACGGCCTGCCGGGCAAGCCGGGCCAGAGTTTCGTTTATTTCCTTGACATTCCCGACACCGAACTCGGCCAACTTCAAACGATTGGCGCCGAAGGTGCAGGTGTAAACCATGTCGGACCCCGCTTCCTTATAGGCCCTATGAACGTCCCGGATAACCTGGGGATGGTCCATGCACCATACCTCCGGGCAGACACCCGCCGGCATCCCCCGCATCTGAAGTTCCGTCCCCGAAGCACCGTCGAGGATAAGGATTTGATTCTTCAATAGCTTGATGATTTTATTTTTACGATTCAATGATAGTCTCCTCATGCAACGATTCCCGTCATCGCCGTAACGGATTTTTCCGGAACCAGGATATAATTGTCCGTTATGGAAACCCCGAGGCGGTCCATAACGAGCAGTTGATGGATAACCCTCTGGTTCTCCAGGGCAAGGTCACCATATCCTGCAGAATAACGTGTATTCATAAGTGCCTTGCCTTCCCGGCGCAGCCCCTGGCTGAGATAAGACATAATCCAGTCAAGAGCGAAATCAACGATCTCACTGGCCGCCGCATCCATTACGACGGCTCTGGTGACGTGATCCCCCGATGTATCCGTCCGGATGGCCTCCATGATTCCTTCACCCCCCGTGGCCGCCATGAGGATGATTTCCTCGGAATCCCGCAGGAAGGTTGCCAGATTCCTGCTAATAAATACGATCTCTCCCGGCAGAATGATCCGGTCGGTTGATTCGATCCGGACCGGTAGGCGTAGAGCAGCCCCTTGCAGGCGGATGAGATCCAGGGCATTTTGGATATAACGCTCCGTTTCTTCATGCTGCTGCGCCGTCATGCGGGTGGATGACCTGCGAAATCCAAGGCGACGGTAGATCGCCTCCCGCGGCCACTGGGCCAGGGTTATGTTATCGAAATAGCGGACTGCATGCATGTCTAGAGAATCATTTTGACCTTGTTGACCACCGCATCTCCCATTTCATCCGTTCCCACCAGATTGAAACCGTCCCGCCAGATATCGCGGGTCCGGAAGCCGTCATGGAGAACTTGCCGCACCGCCTCTTCAATCGCAACAGCTTCGTTAGGCATACCAAGAGAATACCGGTACATCATGGCCACGGAAAGGATCGTAGCCAGGGGATTGGCGACATTCTGCCCGGCAATGTCCGGCGCCGAGCCATGGATGGGTTCGTACATGGCATATTTCTCACCCAGGCTGGCCGAGGGCAGCATGCCGATAGAACCCGTCAGCATAGCCCCTTCGTCGCTCAGGATGTCCCCGAACAGGTTGGTGGTCACAATCACATCGAACTGGGAGGGATTCCAGAGGAGCTGCATGGCGCAGTTGTCTACGTACATGTGTTTCAGCTCCACCTCCGGGTAGGACCGGCCGATCTCGGTGACGATGTCGCGCCACAGCTGCGTTGCCTCCAGGACGTTGGCCTTGTCCACAGAAGTCAACATTTTTCGGCGTTTCATGGCCGTCTCAAATCCCACGCGGGCAATGCGCACGATCTCATCTTCCGAATAAACGAGGGTATTGATCCCGATCCGTTTGCCGTTTTCAACCCTTACTCCCCGGGGTTTGCCGAAATAGACGTCCCCTGTCAACTCCCGGATGATCATGATGTCGATTCCCTGAATGATCTCCCGCTTCAGAGGCGAGGCGTCGATCAGTTCCGGAAAGACGGTCACCGGCCGCAAGTTCGCATAAAGGCCAAGCTTTTCCCGCAGGCCAAGAAGGGCCCGTTCCGGGCGGAGACTATAATCCAGAGACTCCCATTTCGGACCACCGACAGCTCCCAAAAGCACCGCATGGCTCTTTAACGCCATCTCCATGCTTTCCTCCGGAAGCGGCGTCCCCTTTGCATCATAGGCCGCCCCGCCGATCAGACCTTCCCGCATATTCAATGACGCATCAGAACGCGCCATGACCGCGTATAGAACTTTGATGGCCTCTCTTACAATCTCTGTCCCAATCCCGTCTCCGGGAAACACCGCTATATCAAACATATTTTTACTCATATTCCTCTCTCGAATGATCTTTTCCCCGGATGACTTCCCCCTTCTTCAGGAGGTCGTGGGAAATGTCGCGAAGCAGGTCTATCATAAATGACCCATCCTGCATCATGAAGATGGGTTATCAGAATCGATCCCGCCTATTTTTTCGCCAGATACGCCATCAATCCCCCGGCATTGATCAATTCCTGCATAAAAGGCGGAATGGGCTGGATTTGCAATGCATCGCCCGCGGCGCCTTTAATCCGGATCCACCCATCGTCGCCGTCTACCTCAATTTCATCACCTGCCGCAATGCGATCATAAAGCTCCTCGGATTCAAAGATGGGCAAGCCCATATTGAAGGCATTCCGGTAAAAGATACGGGCGAAGCTCTTCGCAACAACACATGATACGCCTGCCGTCTTGATGGCGATGGGGGCATGCTCCCGGGAAGACCCGCAGCCGAAATTTTCCCCGCCGACAATAATATCACCGGGCCGTACCGTACCGGCAAACCCTGGATCGGCGTCTTCCATAACATGAGAAGCCAGAAATGCCGCGTCACTGCTGTTGAGATACCGGGCCGGAATGATCTGATCCGTATCAATATTATCACCAAATTTCCATATTTTACCTGAATACTTCATCTTTACCTACCCCCGAATATTTGGACAATCGTTCATGAATGGCCGGATTGACCGCAACGCCACTCCTTAATGACTCCGATTCCCCTGTTTCCTTACACCATTACGTCTCCATATTCAACGCCGAATTCGGTGTGGACAATATTCCCAACCCTCTTGCCGCGAAACAGACACCCGTATGATTTTATGGATTAAAACGGCTTCGGCCAACAAAGATATGAAACATATAGAAAACAGAACCTGAACCTGATATATATAAAGCAGTATGCCCGGGGGGGAAGCCATCATAAGCCCACTTGACAACATTCGTTAATCGGGAGGAAACATGTCTTATTCAACTATCCTTGTCAATATCGATGGCGGCATCGCTACGGTTACCCTGAACCGCCCTGAAGCCATGAACGCCTGGACCGGGCAGATGGCCATCGATCTTACAGATGCCCTGACGGTCCTTGATCTGGACGACACCGTTCGCGCTATTGTGATTACCGGAACGGGCCGCGCCTTCTGCGCCGGATCCGACCTAAGCGGCAGCACAAACGCCTTTGCCAAAAATGTTACGGAAGAAAAGGACGTCATGAAAGCCCTTGGCTTTTGCCACGTGATGCCCTGGCAGATCAACAAACCCGTTCTGGCCGCCATTAACGGGCATGCTGTCGGCGTCGGCGTCACCTATGCCATGTCCTGCGATATACGGATTGTGGCAGAGGAGGCCAAACTGCAATTCGCCTTTGTCCGCCGCGGAATCATCCCGGAACTCGCTTCCCATGTCATCGTGCCGCGCGTAGTGGGGCTGTCCAAGGCAGCCGATGTGATGCTGACCGGCAGAATTATGAAGGGCCGGGAGTTTGCAGAACTGGGGTTGGCTTCCAAGGTTCTCCCGGCAGCCGAAGTGCTGCCGGCAACCATTGAACTGGCCAGGGAATTCCTGAAGGCAGCGCCTGTGTCGGTAGCCATATCCAAACGGCTGCTGTGGGAAGGGTTTACATCCGGCGCACCGGATATGTATAAACGGGAAATCCCCATCTTCGCAAACATTTGCCAACAACCCGATGCCACCGAAGGTGTTTCCTCATTCCTTGAGAAACGGGACCCGGAGTGGAAGATGTCTGTGAGCCGTGACATGCCCGATCTAATGAACAAAAGCCGCCAATAAAGGATGTCTCAGCCGTGAAACATATCGCAAAAACCTTTCAGACCGTTAAAGAGCTGAAGAACTTTCTTCAGGAGAATAAAGAAAAGATTGAATCCGCCCACAGCATTCTCGCCCAGGTGTTTGTGTCGAAAGTCGAAACGGCCTGGATTCGCCATCTATGCAAAACGATCAAAGGTTTCTCGGAGAAGATCATCATCATCGGCGCCACCACGGCAGGGGAGATCTGCGATGGCCGTAACCACATCAATTCCAATGTAGTATCCTTGTCATTTTTTGAAGCCACCCGAATCACGCCTATCGCCATACCGATCCAGCCGGGAGACGAGCAGGCTTCGGCTAAAACGTTTGTCGGAAAACTGCAAAGCTTGTCGCCAGAGATTAAAGGCGTTCTTCTTTTTTTAACCCCGGTAAGCGTTAACTGCAATATCCTGCTGAAAACAATCTATGACCTTTCTCCCCACTTGCCGCTCATTGGCGGCGGGGCAGGCGATTATGGCCGGATCGTACGCTCATTTGTCTTCTCCGACCATGAAATCTTCGAATATGGTCTCGTCGCCGTCGCCCTGACCGGAGATACCCTCCATGTGTCCCGCCATGCCTTCCTCGGGTGGCGCCCTATCGGTAAGGTCATGAAGGTCACGAAGGCGCATGGCCTCGTCGTGAAGGAAATTGACAATAACCCGGCATTCAACGTCATTCAGAAATATCTGGGCATCGAGACGGACGAAAACCTGCTGTTCAATCTGCTGGAATTCCCGTTTCTCGTGAAGCGGGGAGACCATCTCCTGGCCCGCACCCCTGTTGCAGCCACCAAGGACGGCAGCGTCATCTTCAGCACAGATATCAATGAGGGAGAGACGCTTCAGTTCGGTTACGGCGATATCGACCTGATTTTTGATCAATCCCGCATCATCCATCATGAGATTGAACAGTTTGCGCCAGAGGCCATTTTTCTCTATTCATGCATTACCCGGAGATTCATCCTCCAGGAGGACGTGGATCTGGAGCTGCAACCCTACGAAGCCATCGCGCCATCGGCGGGATTTTTCACCCAGGGCGAGTTTTGTGACCTGGGAGACATGAGCCCGCACCTCAATACAACCATTGTTGTGGCGGCCTTGCGTGAAGGAGATAGAAAGCCTCGTTCGGAACCCGACCACAAGCAAGGAACAACCATTGAACAGCGAGATCCCTTTCATCGCCGTCATACCCGCATTATGAGCCGATTCCACTATCTTCTCGAAGCGGTGACGGACGAACTGTCCCAGGCGAATACGGAGCTGAAAAAAAAGCTCGAAGAGATCAAGATTCTCAGGGGGATCCTCCCTATTTGCGCCTCCTGCAAAAGAATCCGCGATGACGGCGGATATTGGAATCAACTGGAATCCTACATCCGGGCCCATTCCGATGCCGAATTCTCCCACAGCATCTGCCCGGATTGCGCGCGGAAATTATACCCGGAACTAAGCCCGGAAATCATTGACCAGCTGGGAAAATCAGAGAATAAATGACTGTGAGGAAGATTGCAGATGAACTTCGGCTTTCTGATCTTTCCTGAACTTGAAGAACTTGATCTTGTTGGGCCATGGGAAATGGTTACCGTCTGGAGTAAGTACGCCCAGGGGCCCGAAACCTGCCTGATGGTGGCCGAGGCCCCCGGCCCTGTGATTTGCGCCAAGGGCATGTCCCTCAATCCTCATACCACTTTCGACGAATGCCCTCCCCTGGATTACCTGCTGGTGCCGGGCGGACAGGGAACGCGCCGGGAAGTGAACAACGACAGGCTCATCCGGTTTATCACCCAGCAGGCCAGGGGATGCCGGGCCGTTCTCTCGGTTTGCACCGGCTCTTTTCTCCTGCATCGCGCGGGCCTCCTCACCGGCAAATGTGCCACAACCCACTGGGGCTCCCTGGGTCGGCTGCGCGATCTAGGCAATGTGGACGTCGTGGAAGAACGAATCGTTCGGGACGGAAACATCTGGACGTCCGCGGGAATATCGGCCGGCATTGATCTGGCTTTGGCCTTCATCGAAAGCGTCGCCGGTGAAGAGGCAACTGGCAGAATCCAGTTCATCTCCGAGTATTACCCGTCAGGGAAGACTTACGGCCTCTTCCACAAGGACGCCCAGGCGCCGGCGTATATGAAGCGGAGCCCTTGATTCCTTTTGGGGAGAGGTTTTGTTGAAGCAGGACGGATATCTTTTGCCAAAACGAGGGAAGAGGGTTTTGATATGATTCCGCAACTTGAGAAATATATCAAACTGGCAAAAAGTTGCCATATGGTCCATGCCCGGCTGATCACATCAGACGAGATCTTCTTCGACGTCCGTGCCATCCTGAAATGTCGATGGGGCTGTGAAGATTACTTTCAGGAGAGCGTCCGCTGCCATGAGCGAAATACGACTTACGGCGAGCGGATGGAAATGATCAAAAAATATCAACACATTCTGCTCGTCCATGGCCATGACGCCAGAGAACTGAGCCACGCCGTTCTGGAACTGGAACGTGCGGTTTTCCTCGACGGATACTACTTTGCCTTTGCCGTCAGGGCCTGTAATTTGTGCGCAGGATGCGCTGTCCGGCAGGGGCATGCCTGCCCGACACCTGATAAAGTCAGGCCTTGCGACCAAAGCTTTGGGATTGATGTCTATAAAACCGTTCGGAATCTTGGATTACCCTGTAAGGTTCTTAAAAGAAAACAGGATGTGCAAAATCGATACGGATTTGTTCTAATTGACTGAGTTTCATTATCAAGCACCCGGATTCCCGCATATTCATGATTATGGTGGATATGTCTTACGAAATCAGAAAGGCGAGAAGCCGGAAAGCTGAACGTCGTGAGAGAGGAATCATCGCTGACCAAGCAGAGCTAAAGGCACGGTATCAACGAATCGGCTTTATCGGGGAGCGGAGGGCAACCTTTCCACATCTGCCCTTTTCTGTCCTCCTCATTTCCATGCCGCTGCAACAGACGGTCAACAGACAGACCGAAGCAAGTGAGCATATATATTTTACATGGATCGATTCATCTGGTATGAATGACGTCTCATTGCAAACAGGGGAATAATCATGGACCTGCACATCAAGGATAAGGTCGCTGTCATTACAGGAGGGGCATCGGGAATCGGACAAAAAACAGCGGAACTTTTTGTCCAGGAAGGGGCAAGGGTTTTCATCAGCGATATCAAAGAAGAAGCCATTCAAAGCACGCTAAAGATACTTCGGGACTCAGGAGGCGATGCCGGGGGTTGTCTCTGCGATGTGACGGATGAACAGAGCGTCAACCGGATGGTTCAGGCCGCCCTCGCCCGCTGCGGGACTATTGATTTTCTGGTGAACAGTGCAGGGATCTCCGGCAGTTCCGCGCCTCTGTTGACCTCTCCCCGGGAAGCTTGGCAACGGGTTCTGGACATCAATCTGGTCGGCACCATTCTATGTTGCCAGGCTGTGGCCCCGATCCTGCGAGATCAAAAGAGCGGCCGGATCGTCAATATCGCCTCGGAGGCCGGCGTCTCCGGAGAACGTGAGGCGGAAATCTACTGCGCCTCCAAGGGCGGGGTCATGTCTTTGACCAAATCCCTCGCTAAAACACTGGGGCGAAGCAACATTACAGTCAATGCCGTCGCTCCAGCCTTCGTCCACTCGCCGATGACCACACGGATCACAGCGGACATGGAGAAGAAATGGCTGATGATGTACACGCTAAAAAGACTGGGAGAGACGGAAGACGTAGCCAATATGATCGTCTTCCTCTGTTCAGACCGCTGTTCATGGATCACGGGACAGACCCTTTCCATCAATGGCGGATTTTCGATGCGATAAACTAACGGGGAGCAAAGCATGACAACAGCAGAAAATCCATACCTGATCAGCGTCTCGGAATTGGCGGATTTGATCGATAAAAAAACCGTAGCCATCATCGACAGCAGGCATCCGGATGAGTACCAGGAGGATCACATTCCCGGCGCCATCAACATCTACGATATTTTCTCCTATATATCGACGAAGGAAAACGGCGGCTACGAGGCCCTGCAGCGTGAATTTGCCGACCTGTTCGGCGCCGCCGGTCTCTGTGGCCGGGAACGGGTTGTGGTTTATGAAGACAACATGGATAGCGGCTACGGCCGATCCTGTCGCGGATATTACCTGCTGAAATACCTTGGGCACCCGGATGTCCGGGTTCTCCACGGCGGATACCAGGCATGGCTTGACGAGAACCAGCCAATTACCGGGAAGATTCCCGTTGTCGAAAAGAAGGCCTTCCCCCTGAATCCTGACCCGTCCATCATCGTGACCACAGAAGAAATGCTGGCCTCACTTGAGGACCCCGGTATCATTAAACTGGATTGTCGCGACTATGCCGAATGGATCGGGACCAGTTCCTCTCCCTACGGACCGGATTATGCGCCCCGCAAGGGCCGGATCCCGGGAGCCGTCTGGATTGAATGGTATCAGGTCATGCGCCAGGATGGCCCCATTCCCTGGTTTAAATCACCAGAGGAGCTTCGGACCATCTTTGCAAAGGTAGGCATCACAACGGGGAGTTCCGTCTATTTGTACTGCTTTAAAGGAGCGCGCTCGTCAAATACGTTTATCGCCCTCAAATTGGCGGGAATCGAGAATGTCCGTAATTACGTGGCCTCATGGAATGAATGGTCCAGAGACCCCTCTCTCCCCATTGAAGAGGGCTATCCAAGACTTCGCCTGCGGTCTGCGAGATAGCTAAAATACATCTGGGTTAATCTCTGATGCCCTGCTGAAGGGGCAAGGAGATTTGCTTGCGGACCTCTCAAGAGATATCGTCATTTTCTCTGCAATTTGTGCTTGCCAGATTTACGCTTTGTCGTTATATTATAACCCAGTTTTGATGTTTTCATTGTCCACGCTCTTCATTACTCACAAGGGGGAAAATCATGACAAAAAAAGTAAAAGACCTGTTGAAAAGCAAGAAAAAAGAGGTGTTCTCCATCTCTCCAAAGCTGGTGGTTTATGACGCCCTGAAAGTGATGGGAGAAAAGGAGATCGGGGCCCTGATGGTTATGGATGATGCCGGAAAAGTGCTTGGTATTATTACAGAAAGAGACTATGCCAGAAAAGTGGTCCTGAAAGGGAAGCGCTCCCAGGAAACCCTCGTCGAAGAGATCATGACTCCCGCAGAAAATATGTTCACCGTCAAACCGGACACCTCTGTCGAAGACTGTATGGTTCTCATTACAGGCAAGCATGTCCGGCATTTACCGGTTTATGAAGACGGAAAATACATCGGCCTCATTTCTATCGGCGATGTTGTGAAATCCATCATCTCCGAGCAGGAAATGCTGATTGATCATCTGAGTAATTATATCGCAGGGAAATATTGATCATCAGAATGATCAAGGTAAAGCGGTTTTTTCAAAATGCCGTTAATGGGTATTTGTAAGATATGGATTGACTTCTCGGGTATAGTGATCTAAAAATAGCAAGTGCCTTTCAGGTTAATTTTGTTGGAAGAGTGCCTGATAAGCTGGGCGAGGACGTTTTGAAGTGCAAAGGTTGGCCGCCATGCTCTTTGGAGTCTTGGCGGTTTTTTTCTTTTTGCCATTGTGTTGTTCCGACTCATTGTAAATTTTATAAAGAAGGATGCAACCGATGTCGGAAGGCAAAGTAAAATGGTTTAACGGGCAAAAAAGCTCTGGATTCATCGAAAACGATGAAAGCGATGATGTATTCGTTCATGACAGCGCCATTCAAGCCGGCGGGCTCAAGACGCTTTACGAGAGCCAGCTTTGATGTGGCTGCAGGTAAAAAAGGTCCGGCGGCGGAAAACATAAAACCCGCATAAGGTTTTTGGGGTATAAAAGAGGCATTCCTGTACTCTGAAGCAGTGCTCGGTTGCCTCTTACTTTTTCATACAACTGCCATAGGGCAAAGGGAGGCAAAACATGGCCAGGACAAAATACACTTTCGAGAAACGCCAGAGGGAGATAGCCAGGCACAAGAAACAGGAAGAAAAGACCGCCCGCCGTGCTGAAGCCAAAAAGGAAAAGAGCGATTCCCCAGAAGATCCGGGATTGACTGAATTGGGTGGGGAAAACGACTCTCAGAACCTGCCAGAACAGTAAAGTGGCCATTTGAATCTGACCACGAGAAACCATTCATTATCAATATTTTCTACATTTTGTTACCCACAATAAGTTGAGCAAATCGTGTAAAGGAACGATCATAGGTTTTTTCTACATTGGCTGGAAAACAACAGGCAGGCAGTTCGTTCATTCCCAGGTGGTAAGACAGGCATTCGCAGCAAGCCCCTTTCCGTGGGCAGGGATGATAGGTGCAGTTACAGCGGGAAGCGTTTTTTTCTTTCACACAATCCATTTTATAACCCCTTGGTATTTATAAATACTTGCTTAATGGCATCCGGGCATTACGCCCGCCTGAGTTTTTCAATTGTCTCATCCACATAGGCAGCCGAAAAATGTTCGCCACGATATTTTACCAGGGCCTCATCCAAGCAAAACAGAAAATCCTTGACAACCTTGGGGTCAAATTGGGTTCCGGCACACCCGTGCAGAATATCCAAAACCTTGGCCATGGGCATAGCATCATTATTCATGACCTCCCTTTCGGTATACTTCGGGTAATCCCGGGGAGACGTCAGGGCGTCAAACACGTCAGCAACGGCAAGTATCCTTGAATACAATGGAATTTCCTCACCTTTGAGTCCATCATGATACCCCCTGCCGTCAAAACGTTCATGGTGATGGGCAGCGATGAACGGAACCTGCTCCAAGGTTTTGGAAAACCGGAAATTCTCAAGAATGGCATTGGTTTTGACCGTATGTGTTTCCATTTCCGCCCTTTCCTCCGGTGTAAAGGGCCCGCACTTGAGGAGAATCGCATCCCTGATGCCAACTTTACCAATATCGTGGAGGAGCCCGGCATACTTGATCACTTCCAATTCCCCTTCGCCTATCCCCATTTGACGGGCAATAATCAGGGCGTATTCGGTCACTCGCTCCGAATGCCCGGCCGTCAGCTTATGCTTGGCATCGACGGTCGCAGAAAGTGTGCGAATGGAACTTTCAAAAGATAGCTTAAGCTCCTCGACCAGTTGCGAGTTTTCGAGGGCAATCGCTACCTGGGAAGACAGAGACCGTAAAAGGATAATATCATCGCTATCGAAGGTCTCTCCGCCTTTCTTGTTGAGCACCTGGATCACGGCAATGCGCTCTCCGTCACGGCTGTTGATCGGCATGCACAGAACGCTTTTTGTGCGAAAATCCTGCTGAATATCAAACTCTCGCTTGAAATACGGTAATTCCCAGGCATCCGCCACATTGACGGTTTCACCCGTTTTGGCAACGAGTCCGCTGATCCCCTCTCCGATCGGCAACCTGAATTTTCGTACCTGCTCGGCGACAGTGGTCCAGATTTCATTTTTAGCCCAATCAATCAGGTACAGGCTTGTTCGTTCAGCATTCATGACCTTCGTCACCCGACTGACGATCAAATGGAAAAGACGATCGGAATCGACCTCCGCCGTCAGGTCGAGAGCGACATCCAAGAGGTTCCCGATTTTTTCATTCGCTCTGATCTGTTCGTCCAGCAGATGCCTATTTTCAGACGCCAGGCGGCGCTCCTTCAAAATCCGGTTCAGTTTGTTTCTCAATTCCAGCTCGGTAAAAGGCTTTTTGATAAAGTCGTTCGCCCCGGCTGCGACAATGTGTTCATAGGTGAAGCTCTTACCATAGCCCGTAATGACGACAAAGGGGATATCCGTCAAAACACGGCGGACATCATCAATGAGTTTAAGCCCTTCCATCGTTTCAATATCGGCAATCACCATATCGAATTGCCGACTCTCCAGGCGATCAAGGGCGTCCGACGCGTTTGCCGCCGCTTCACATTGAAAACCGAAGGAACTCACCATATCCACCATGATGAGTCTGGCGCTGAGATCATCCTCCACCACAAGAACGGTCTCATTCTCCGCAGTTCTATCCATGGCTATCTCCGAATTATGATCATTCAAGACTTTCTCCCGACAGATGTCACCACATCCTTCCTATCTACTGGTTCAATACCCAGAGGGGCCTTTTCCCCCTCAAGATCCGTTCCAGGTTATCGAAGGACATGTTCCGGATTCGCGTTCCCGATTCCCGGGTAGAACCAGCCAAATGCGGGGTGAGGATAACATTGTCCAGGCCGAAGAGAGGGTGATCTTGGGGGGGCGGTTCCTGGCTGAAGACATCGACAGCGGCAGCGGCCAGTTTCTTATTTCTCACAGCCTCGGCAAGAGCCGCTTCATCGACCAGCGGCCCGCGTCCAACATTAATAAGCACTGCCGTGGGTTTCATCAGGGCAAGGCGAGCCGCATTCATAAATCCATGGGTCTCCTGGGTTAGGGGCAGATGCAGGCTGACAATATCCGCCGTTTTCAAAATCTCCTCGACAGGCGCGTAAGTGGCCTGATACTTGTCTTCAAGTTCGGGACTTAACCTTACTACGTCATAATAGAGTAAATTAACACCGAAGGAAGCGAGTCTCTCGGCCACGGCCCGGGCTGTCCGGCCCATACCCAGCAGGCCGTATGTCTTGCCGTTTACCTCAAAAATCCCCGTCCGCTGAGCCTCTGTGAACAGCCATTGCCCCTGATGGGTTGCGGCATTGAAGTAAGGCAGTTTCTTGAGGCAGGCCAATGCCAGCATGATCGTGTGTTCGGCAACACCGATATCGTTGGCTCCCGGTGTATTGGCAACGGGAATGCCGAATTCGCGGCAGGCCTCGATATCAATATGATTGTAGCCGACACTCGGCTGTTGAATGAGCTTGAGTTTCCCGGCAGCCGCCACAATTGGCCGTGTGATAGGAGTCCCGCCGGTATAATCCCCGTAAAGAACTTCGGCGTCGGCAATTTCCGCGACCAGTCTGTCTTCCGGGAAACGATGTAAATCCAAAACAGAAAGCACTATTCCGGGGATTCTGGATTCCAGCCCGCTTTTTAAATGGACGCCGGACATGGGAGCCGTATTAAGAATTTTCATAGATCCTCCTGTATGGATGATTTGACAAAGCCGGTCTGCTTTCGGGAAGTGCCGTCATGTACCGGGAACTGAAACATAACGTTATATTAGTAACCCTTTGCCGATCGGATGTCAATATGAGAAATGCACCTTTGTTCCTTGAAAACAGCCATTTTCGTTGACATTAATATTTTTTTTATTTACCGTATGGCCATAATCATTGTCCGTCGTTTCCCTGCCTCACCATTCCATAGAAGAATGGAGCGCGAATCGTGAAACCCAAAAATAATCGTCATATTCACCGCTGGAGGCTTCTGGCCTTCGGAGCCGTCCTGGGTATTCTTCTTGCCACCATTATAGCCTCTGGTTATCGCATCTCTGGCAGTCCTAGCTTCTGCTCCGCTTGTCACAGCATGGAGCATGTCGCCCAACACTGGCAGCAATCCAATCACAAGCAATTTGCCTGCATAGAATGTCACATGCCTGACAGCAACCTAATAGCCCAGGCCGCCTATAAAACACGTGCCGGGCTCAATGATCTTTTTCATGAAACATTCCAGACTTATCCCGCAGCCATCCAGTTATCGGGGGAAGGCAGGGCAATCGCACGCGGCAATTGTCTGCGGTGTCATTATTCAACCATAGAAAACACACCCATGGCCCGGCAGGGGGGTGATTGCCTCAAATGCCATCGCAATTTGGTCCATGGCCGAGGACTGGAAAAAGGAGGAATGAAAATTGAGTAAGAAAATAAAGTGGACCGTGTTGATTCTGGGGGTGGTTATCGCTGTTTTTGCCGCCATTGTCGTACAGGCCTTCCTCGCGCAACCCGCCTCGACACTCAAATTAGCCAAGCTACCGGATGGAGAGTATGATCCGGCCGTCTGGGGGAAAGCGTATCCCCTGGAATACGAAAGCTACAAGAAGAATCGCGAGATGGCGTCCTCGCCAACGGGATTCGGCGGCAGTCAAAAGGAGCAAAAGTCCTTGAAGGAACCGGAGATCCTCACGAACTTCAAAGGCATGCCTTTCAGCAAGGATTATTCGGAAGACCGCGGACACCCTTATGCCGTCGAGGATCTTAAGGAAAGCAAACGAGTCACGGCAGCCACCCCCGGCGCCTGCATGACCTGCAAAACGGCCAACCTCACCGACATCTACAAGGAAATGGGCTGGGGATATGCAAAAAAACCCCTGGCCGAACTATTGCCCAGGATAAAACATCCCATCGTTTGCGCCAACTGCCACGATCCGGCGACTATGAATCTCCGGGTCACCAACCCAGCCTTTGTCGAGGCTATGCAGCGACGTGGGATAGACGTCCAGAAGGCATCCCGGGAAGACATGCGAAGTTATGTCTGCGGCCAGTGCCATGCCGAATATTATTTCGAACCCGAGTCTAAAAAAGTGGTTTTCCCGTGGGAAAAGGGATATCTCCCCGAACAGATGTATGCCTACTACGAAGGGAAACCGGCCGGATTCGAACAGGACTGGGTACACCCCGATTCGCAGGCCAAAATGCTCAAGGCCCAGCACCCCGATTTTGAAACATGGGAAGGGGGCGTCCACGGGAAATCCGGTGTCTCTTGCGCCGATTGTCATATGCCTTATATGAGAGAGGCCGGCCAGAAGTACACATCCCACTGGGTAACAAGTCCCATGAAGCATGTAAAAGCATCCTGCCAGACGTGTCATGCGAAGAGCGCCGTCTGGCTCCTTGAGCGCGTCAAGACCATCCAGAATAATGTCTGGCAACTCCAGCGGACGGCAGGACAAACGGTTGCACGGGCTCATGAGGTCATTGGCAAAGCGGGAGCCGTTGCCAAGGCTGATAAGGCACAACTGGACAAGGCCCGTGAACTGGTGCGGAAAGCCCAGTGGTTCTGGGATATGGTCGCTGCGGAAAACAGCATGGGCTTCCATAATCCCGATCAGGTCCTGAACACCCTTGGCCGTTCCATCGATATGGCTCACCAGGCCATTGCCATAGCGAACAGGGCGGCAGGAAGCCAGTTTTAACGGATGTTTTTAAGTATAAAATGACTGGATCAAGGCGAAGAAAGGCCCGACGGGCGGTCTTGGTTGGCCAGAGTCTCGACCGCTTCCTTGGCGTTCTTAAGGCAGCCGCCATGAAGTTCGCCGTATAGTTGGATGGCAAGACCTTCTTCACCGCAAGCCATCAGCGTGATGACGTCGTCGTCACTACCGCTCCCGGATGGCGGGTAGATGCCACGGCTCCGAGCCCTTGCAATGCTTGAGCAACTACGCAACAGCAGCACAACGGGAATCAGGAATACGACGACGGCAGCAATGATCTGCCAAGAGAGCCCGGCCTCAAGTTCGGCATGACAAACCATTTTATATAGAGAGCGCCGCAAGCGGAAGGATAGAATGAAAGGGCGGTTCCGTTTCTGGTTGGGCAACCAGGGGAACCGCCCTTTTTTCATGGTTTCAAGTTAACCGAGGATGGCCTTCAAATCCTCATCCGGCGTTGCAATCGGCTTGATTCCGAAGTTCTTCACCAGGACATCGAGGACATTCGGTGAAACGAAGGCCGGAAGGGACGGACCCAGGCGGATATCCTTGATTCCGAGGTATAGCAGGGTCAGAAGAATGGCCACGGCCTTCTGTTCATACCAGGACAGGACCATGGACAGGGGAAGATCGTTTACGCCGCACTCGAAGGCGTTTGCCAGGGCCACGGCAATCTGCACGGCCGAATAGGCGTCATTGCACTGCCCGATATCCAGAAGCCGGGGAATACCGCCGATATCGCCGAGGTCCTTATCGAAGAAGCGAAACTTGCCGCAGGCTAGGGTCAGGACGACACAGTCGGCGGGGACCTTTTCGACGAATTCCGTATAGTAGTTCCGCCCCGGTTTGGCGCCGTCACAACCCGCCACGAGGAAGAAGTGGCGGATGTTCTTGTCCTTCACCGCCTGGATGACTGTACCGGCCACGCCCATGACGGCATTGCGGGCAAATCCGACCATGAAGGTTTTGCCTGTCTTATCTTCGGAGAAACCAGGCAGTGACAGGGCCTTTTCGATGACAGGGGTAAAATTTCCGTCGGCGATATGGGTGACGCCGGGCCAGCCCACGAGGCCCGCCGTGAAGATATTGGCTTTATAACTATCCATGGGTTTCTGGATGCAGTTCGTGGTCATGAGAATAGCGCCTGGGAATGATGAGAAATCTGCATGCTGATTCTGCCAGGCCGTTCCATAATGTCCGTAAAAGTGGGCATATTTTTTCAAGGCCGGATAGCCATGGGCGGGAAGCATCTCGCCATGGGTATAGACGTTAATCCCCTTCCCCTCCGCCTGCTTCAGAATCATCTCCAGATCCTTCAGATCATGTCCGGATATCAGAATGGACTTGCCGCTCTTAACGCCAAGGGGAACCGGTGTCGGAACGGGATGCCCATAGGCGCCCGTATTGGCCGCATCCAGTAGTTCCATGGCTTTCAGATTGATTTCTCCACATTTAAGTACAAGCCCGAGCAGGTCATTGAGCACAAGATCCTTATTCAAGGTTGCCGCCAGGCCTTCCTGACAGAAGGCATAGACAGCATCATCTTCCTGGCCGAGAATCCGGGCATGATCCGCATAGGCCGCAACCCCTTTTATGCCATACGTCAGGAGCTGCTGGAGAGAATGGATATCTGCATCCAATGACGGATCGGCCTGCACGCCAACGGCTTCCCCTTGCTTGATGAGGCCTTCCACGGTGGCATCGGGTGTGAATGTGGGAGCCCCTGCGGGGAAGCTCACATGGCCACCCGCGCCCCGGATCTTCGCCTTCAGATCTTCCCGATAATCCACGCAAGATTGGATCAGTGGGATAAAGCGGTCAAAATCAAAATTCACGTTCGTCAGTGTGGAAAAAAGGGCCTTCATCATGAAAACATTGACGTTATTGTCATTGATTCCCGCCTTACGCCCCTCCACGGCCACGAGAGAAAGCCCCTTCAGGGCATATACCAAAAGATCCTGGAGCGCGGCCACCTCTGACGGCTTGCCACATACCCCCGCCTTTGTGCATCCTGTACCTCGAAACGTCTGCTCGCATTGAAAACAAAACATAGTATCCTCCAAAAAATGAATTCATGCCTTCCGAGGATAGGCAATGTGTGACTGATATACAGAAAGCCGCAGATGTATTCCTTGACTTAAATCAAATACGGCAATTTATCAATCCATCGGAAGAGAAACTATTTTTGAGTCCTTTAACCCTTTGCACGGCAAAGCCTTTGGTTTAAGAGAATAATCCGGATCAGACGATACGAGAGGGAGAACATCACCAGGACCCGGCGCCTCCGCTGCAAAGCCGAGGTTTTCACGAATAACCCGGGCCAGCCCGAGGGTGTTATCCTTTTCTCCATGGACAACAAACACCTTCTTGGTCTTCGAAAAGCGGGACAACCAGGCCAATATCTGGCAACCATCGGCGTGACCGGAAAACACGCTAAATGACTTCACCTGCATTCTCACATACCTTTCGATAAACTCGTCGGGCATTCCCTGTTCACTTTTGCCTGTTGGTATTCTGACAGTCCCGGCCCCCTTTTGCAGTTTCTCTCCAAGCGTACCGGGGGCCTGCCAGCCGACAATGGCCAACAGATTTCTTTCATCGCCGACCATCCTTTCCAGATGCCGCGGGGCCTGTCCATGGTCTAGCATCCCGCTGGACGTCACATAGATGGCCGGATATCCCCTTTCATGAGCTGCCAGAGATTCCCGGCCGGAGACCTGGTGGAGATCCGGGATAAACAGAGGATTGTCATGAATGTTTTGTTTATTGGCTTCAGGGGCGTCGCTTTTCAGATAGAAACGATAAACGCTGGTGATCGCCGCGGCACTGGGGCTATCGGCGTAAACAGGAACATCCGCAGGGATAAGGCCTTCCTTTTTCAGCCTTCCCAAGATATAAAGCACTTTTTGGGTGCGGTCGAGGGTAAAGGCGGGGATCAGTACACTGCCGCCCGACAGGATGGTTTTTCGCAAGGCATGCCCAAAATCACGATAATTTTTATCATCCCGTCTCGACGGCCCGTACGTGGATTCAACGATAATGTAGTCGCCCTCAACGACGGCTGCCGGCGGCGGTAGCAGGGGGATGAGGCCACTGCCCATATCTCCCATGAAAATGATTTTGATTGGCCCCTTCTTATCAGTAAGCCACAGTTCAAACATGGCCGATCCCAGGATATGCCCGGCATTCTGCAACCGGAGGCTCAAATGGGGTGAAGGGGATATTTTCTGATCATAGGGCACTGCCAGATAGTTGTTTAACATCGCTTCAATATCTTCGCGGCTGTAGCCGGCCAGCCCCCGCTCTTCCAATATTCGCCTAGACTGCTCCAAGGTAATCTTCAAGAGAGACCGGGTGGCATCCGTCCCAATCACCTTACCCTTGAATCCTTTCTTGAAGAGAAGAGGGATACGCCCGGCATGATCCATATGGGCATGGGTAACCAGGATATAGTCGAGAAGTGCGGGATCGAAGGGCAGATCAATCTGGGCATCACGGTTTTTTTCATCCGGGATGGCGCCAAAATCGATAAGGAGGTGGAGATTTCCCGTATCAATCAGGCATGCGGAACCGCCGATCGTCCGGGCAGCCCCAAGAAAGCAAATCGACGGAAGTACGTTTGTCCCTGCTGTCCATGAAAAAGCAGGACATAAAAAAAGAAGGCAGGCTACGATCAATAAAAAGCCTGCCCTCTTCATGATGGAAAACCTTTTACCCACTTTTTTCAGGGCACCCTGAATTTAAAGCTGTGGCATTGACTGCAGAAGTTTTCCGATTTGGCATGCTGGTGATGGCAAAGGTTACAATCCAGCGATGTCCCGTAATGAGGAGATGTATGGGGATTCTCGGGCTTCACTTTCGCCGTTTTTTCCGCCAACTTGTCTGTGCTGCCGTGGCAGGCGACACATTTATCCATCTTCAGGGCTTCCTGCTTTTTAGCCTTACCGTGACAACTGATGCAGTTCACGCCCGACAACTGATGAATGTGGCTACCGGGCATCTTGCCGACAAGCTCCATTTTGCCTTCCTTATGGCAGGATTTACATCCCTGCCAATTCATCGCCTTGGTATCAGGATGGCCGTCCGGTAAAATCTTGTCTTTCCCATGGCAAGCCGCACAATCACCGGCCTTTGCCTTGGGATTCATCTTGGGAGCCGCTGACGCGACCTGTGAAAATGCCAGTGCCAAAAAAAGGCAGAGAAAAATGATCATCCAGGATCGTAAATATCCCCATTTTACCTTTGTAGCCATAGCGATCCTCCCGGGATTGAATTATGGTAGGGCGCGTCTTCGACACCCCCTACCTATATGGTGAATTAACCCCAACCCTTTTCTTTCGCTGCGTTCTGACCGGCGATGCGGCCAAAAATTAAGCAGTCCAGGGTTGCACAGCTACCCAGACGAACCGCCCCATGGACGCCGCCGGTCACTTCACCGGCTGCATACAGCCCCGGGATTGGTTTATCTGTCATGACATCCGTGGCCTGCGCCATCGTATTCATGTTGATGCCGCCCATACAATGGTGCACCTTGGGCGTAAGGCGAAGGGCGTAATAGGGGCCTTTCGTAAGAGGTTGTTGATTCTTCTGGAGATAACGGCCCCATTCCTCATCCTTGCCCGCCAAAACACCCTTGTTGAATTTATCAATGGTTTCCTTCAGCGGCTCGACGGGACAATTGTAACCCGCAGCCATCTCTTCCAGGGTTGCGTAAGATTTGACGACGCCTCTTTCAATAATTTTGGGCATCATCTCTCCCAACAGCTTCTGACCGATTGCATAGCCGCCGGCATCAGTAAAGGCGATACATTTGTTCCCAACCCTGATAATGGCGTCGGCACGGATCTTTCGATCCGCCAGTTCATTAACCAAGCGCTTGCCCGTCTTCGAGTCAACCCACAAACCATACATGGCACAGCATAGCTGAGCAAAGAACGGCGAAAGTCCCATGCCTTTTTCATCGGGGCTGCCCCAGGGACCCAGCTGGATCCAGGAGAGCTGCAAGGGTGTGCAGCCGATGCGCAGGGCCTCGCGCAGGGCTTCGGCCGTGGCGCCGGGGTGATTCGTTGAGGGAAATTCCGCCGTGAGGCGGGGATCCTGGATAGTCCGGAAGGCTACATCGTTACCGAATCCGCCCGTAGCCATGATGACAGCCTTTTTGGCCTTGATCTTCTTTATTTTGCCGCTGTCCACTTTCGGGAAAACATAGCCTTCCCGAATCTCGACGCCCTTGACTCTGCCTGCGCCGTCCTCATCCCGGTAGATTTTGGTCAGGAAGCACTGGACTCTGGGCTGCACTCCCAATTCTCTCAATTTGGTCAATTGCTGTGTCACGATGGCCGAACCGCTTTGATTGTAGGTGCTGTACATCCTGGGGACGGAATGACCGCCTTCCTGGGTCAGTTCCTCTTTGTACTGGACGCCGAGCTCATTGATCGTCCACTGGACAGTTTCGTTAGACTGGTCGGCCACGATTTTTGCCAGTTCAACATGGTTCAGATTCAGGCCGGCCGCTAACATGTCCTTCAGCAACAGCTCCGGTGAATCCTTAATGCCTGCTTTGGCCTCTTTGGGAGAGCCGGCGGCCGAAACCACACCGCCGTTAATAATGGAATTTCCTCCGGGTGTCCGCATTTTTTCCAGGATCACGACAGAGGCGCCGGCCTTCTTTGCTTCATAGGCGGCGGCAAGACCTGCAAAACCGCTGCCGATAACCACAACATCATAGGCTTCATCCCATTTCCTGGGTAATGGCGCCGCTTCGGATTTTGTCGCGGTAAGGCTAAGGCCACTGGTCACGATACCTGCAGCGGCAACAGCGCCGGTTGTCTTCAAAAAATTCCGTCTTGTCAGCTTCTTGGTTGTCTTTACATTTTCAGTCATCTTGAACCTCCAATAAAAATGATTTGCTACAAATGATAAATACAATCTCCACTCTGTCGATCATCCATTTCATCTGTAGTTTTAGAATCAATTTTTTGCAACGGGCCGAACTTTCGGAGGCGCATTGCCTTTAATTTGTACGCTTTTGTCATATTTCTGTCAATCTTAATCGTTTTATATCCCAATCGGAGAAATAACTGTTGAATAATTCAGATTTTTTTTATAGCCTCTCAACATAGTATCGGATGGGGAGAGCATCAGCTGATCATGAAACCGGAAGCAATAAAAGGCAAGGTGCAAGCAGAAAAAGCCCTGCTCAATAAACTGACCCGCCTGACAAAACAGGTGTCTCTTGGCAACTATACCAAAGCCCGATCACTCTTTGAATTAACCATAACAGCAACCCACCCCAAGGTAATTGCGGAACTGGCTGAGTCCTTCGGCATGATGATCGTCAAGGTCGAAAGCAGGGAATTTAAACTGGAACAGCTGGTGGAAGCTCTGGAGAATACGTGTAGAAACCTGACCGCCGCCAAGAAGGCTCTTGAATCATTCAACCAAACCCTGGGGAAAAAGGTTAAGGAACAAACGGAGCAATGGCACCACAAAAACAGCGAACTCACCCATACGCTGCAGATGCTGAAGACCGAGATTAAGGAGCGCAGGCAGGCCGAAAAGAAATCGAGACAGCTCTATGATCAGCTTGAAGAGGCCAACCGCAAGCTGATGGACGCCTATCTCTGGATGCGGCAAAAAAAAGACAGGCTAGCTGCCAGGCAGTATACGGAAAGCATCGTCTTTTTGGTGGAAGATGACGGCAGGATATGCGGTGTTACGGAAAATGCGGTAGAGTTGACGAAAAAAAAGCGTTCGGATCTTGATAACTGCCATATCCAGGATGTTCTGACGACGGTGAAGGGGCAAACATTTGAAGCCATCCTTCGACAGGCAAGGCCCAAATTGTCCTACCTGACAAACCTTCAGCTCAAAGATCAGCCGGACAATCAGACCCTTTACGAGGCCAAACTGACCCGCGTTGCTTTGGATGGGAAAAGGCTGATCACCATCGTGCTCCATGAACCCGTAGAGAAATAAACCTGCGTTACCTTTGCCTTCACCTTGATTTCATCTTTGGTTTAGAGAGGCAATCAGAGCTGCAAAATACAGGGCAAAGGCTCCGAAACGGCCGTCATGGCTCAAGCTGATATCTACATTCGTTTTCAGTCCTCCGGCCAGGACGTAGGGAGGGCCATCCCCTACCGCTGTCCGCGAGCGGTGGATCGATATAGAAGTCGAGGGCATATCAAGAACAGCGGCAATACGATCGACAGCCGCCTTGCGCAAGCGAAACGATCCATCCATGCCCTCGTCAAGAGGGATCACCTGTGATATCATTCTTTCATCGGGCCGGCAGGCCCCGATCATCGCAAGACAATGGACATAATCGGGAGCGAACAACGTCCGGAAAGAGACATCACCGGCAGGCGTCTCGACAACACCGGGTAACTCTATGGGGTCGATCCCGCACAAACAGGAGCCCAAGTCCTGATTATTGAACTTGACGTTGTATTGCCTGGGCGAGGAAGGAAAATCGGGAATACTTTTGCTTATCGCTTTGAAGGCCCCTTCTTTGCCTGCCCAAATGGCCCAGAGAACAGCGTCCGCCCATTGATTTGCCTGTCTTATGAGATCCTGTTCATCATGCGTGAAGACGCGGTCGAGAAAACGCCCGTCCCGGCTCTTCCCCCGGTTCTCCAACGCCGTCAGATCGACGATGTCGTTGCCGATGCTTGGCAAAATACTCTTCCTCCATCCGGGTCAGCTGTTGAATAATCTGACCGGCGTATTCCCGATGGGCGCGTAATCCCTGCATCTCCGTCCGCACAGGGAGAAACGCCTTGAGCATCATTGTAAAGCGATCCCCCCTGGGGGGGAAATTGCTGTAAGTCTCTTGATGATCACCGCGCAGGTAAACGCACAACACGCGGCAATCGTCTTGATCGGCGACAAAGCGCCCCACTCCGTAGGAGTAGTTTTCCTGGTTGATTCTGCCCGTTCGCGACCGTCCGCCTTCGGGAAAGATCAGGAGATACTGATTTGCCTCCATGAGATTGTGACACGCTTCCAGGGTTCTTTTCATTTCCTCCCGATCGCCTCCCCGACTGACGGGGAGGCATTTCGACAGGTAGCAGAGAATGGTCAGAATCAAATGCCGTTGAAAGTTGGCCCGCTCCGGCAGGTTCCAGGGCACCCTTTCATACCGGCACAAATGGTCGGGCAGGGACAACAGGCCATAAGTCAAAATCAGGGAATCGATCATCGTCAGATGGTTGGCACAGATCAGCCATGGACCACGATGTTCCCGGAGGAGGTCCTTCCATTGCTTGCGCATCCGCTTCAAATCCCGAATCCTGTACCCCATTAGCCTCAGAAACAGAAAATAAAGGGGCGCTATCAAGAAAGAAGCGAATCTGCCGGCAGATTCCTGAAAGATCTGCGGATTCATCCCAGTTTCTGCTGAACGAGACTAACGGCGTTTCCGATGGTGCGAATCTTATCCGCCTCGTCGTCCTCAATGGTGATATCAAAAACATCTTCGCACTTGATGATCACATCAACAAGCCGCGCCGAGTTGACCTTCAAATCATCCAGAATATGGGTCTCCAGGGTTGCCTTGTCCAGAAGACTCGTATCTTTTGTGTAAAGCTTCAGAATTTCTACCATTTTCTCAAAAATTTGTTTCTCATCCATACCAGATTACACTCCTTCCCATTTTTTAAAAATTAAACAACTATTCACATCGCCGAAGCCGAAACCGGCCTTGGCAATGATTTTAAGATCAGGCACACTCAGACATTCCCGGGGAATGTGCTCCGAATATTCGGCTATTTCCGGGTGAACGTCTTCACAGTTCACCGACGGGTGTATGAAACCTTTATAAAGCTGCATGACCACTGCGACACACTCGATCGCCCCAGCAGCCCCCAGAGCGTGACCGATAAGGGATTTTGTCGAGTTGATGTACGGGAAGCTTTCAGCCGTCCTCTCCAATGCCAAAGCCCAGTTCCTGACCTCCACCGGATCAGCATAGGTGGCCGTAAGATGCCCATTGATGGCGTCGATATCCCGCGGTGAAACACCCGCATCGACGATAGCCTGACGGATGCACCGGCTGACTCCCTCGGGATTTGGCGCTGTCATGGAGCCTCCCATGCGATGACCGCCGCAGTTGACGTGCCCTCCCAAAATTTCGGCATAGATGCGGGCGCCTCTTTCTCTCGCCGTCTCGAGGTCTTCAATGACCAGCACAGCTCCGCCGGAACCGGGGACAAAACCGCCTGCAGAAGCGCTCAAGGGACGGGAAGCCTTTGCCGGTTCGTCATTGAATTTCCGGCAGATGACTCGCATGGCATCAAATCCGCCCCAGATATAAGGCGACGCGCCTTCGGAACCGCCCACCAGCATCCGTTGCGCAAGTCCCGAACGAATCCGCAGCACACCGTCAATAATCGCCTCGTTGCCCGTACTGCACGCCGATGAATTGGACGTTACCTGGTTGCCCAGCGCCAGTAGCCCGGCAATCCGCGCGCTGGTGCCGCTGTTCATCACCTGCTCGACAATCCGGCTTCCCATGCGGCGCACCTTGCCCGCATTGACCATCGGAACAACGGTGTTGGCAATAGTATCCATCCCGCCGATGCCGCATCCGACAATAGCGCCCGTATCCCAATGCACATGATCATCTTCGCTGTCCGGAACTTTAAAACCGGCATCCGTCCACGCGTCTATGGCACATACGGAAGCGTAGCCGATATTATCATTTATCGACATGAGTTTTTCATGATCAAAATATTCACTACGAATCCGGTCAAAATCCTGAGGCACACCGGCGACCTGACATCCAAAACCAAGTTCAGCCAACTGAGGGATAAAGCGAATCCCCGAGCGTCCTTCCCGCAAGGCCTCCTCAAAGGCCTGAAGGCCAATCCCATTGGGCGCCGCAACGCCCATTCCCGTAATAACAATACGCTTTTTCATAAATCCGAACCTCTCTCAAGAGTAACACCCCTCCTCCTATGGAAGGGCTATGATCTTTCTACATTTTCACTGCCATTCCGGCAACAATCCCGGAACAGACGGATTCTCCGTTTTCCCTTTCCATGTGAACCCGCACTTTCATGTTCATTTTCCTCATATATATTTTCTCACCCTTGACGATGACCCTCTCTCCCGGACGAACCATCCCAGTAAACTCTACCGTATCCATGTACGTAAACAAGGTTACGAATTGTCCGATCTCCTCCAGGGTCATCTCATTCGATACCATGAGAAGATAAATGCCGTAGGCAACGACCCCCGTTTGCGCCATGGTTTCCAGAAGAATGACACCCGGCGTTACGGGCCGGCCCGGGAAATGGCCTGCATAAAAATACTCGTCCTCCCGAAACCGATAGGTACCGACAATCTGATTCTCGTCCAGAGACAAAATATCATCAATGAAGCGAAAGGGCTTTTTCTGCGGAATCGCGCCAAGAACCCTTTCGATCGTTTGCCGATCAGCCGCCATAGATCCCCCCGTTCACATGAATGACGCTCCCGTTGATATAAGAACCGGAAGTAGCCAGGAAGGTCACAATCTCAGCCACTTCTTCCGGGCGGCCCATGCGCCCCAGGGGAACCTGGGAAAGAATCATGTCTTTGATGCTATCGGGAAGCACCTGGGTCATCTCCGTGTCGATAAATCCCGGAGCAACGGCATTTACAAGAATATTCCGCCCGGCAAGTTCCTTGGCCAGGGATTTCGTAAAGGCTTCCAGGGCCGCCTTTTCCATCGTATAGGGGATCTGCCCGGCATTGCCTGTATGGCCGACCACGCTTGAAATATTGATGATCCGTCCCTGTCCGCGACGGAGCATGAACAAACGCAGGAGCCGTTTCGTCAGAAACCAGACACCACGCATCATGGCCCTTTGATCGTCGAACTGTTCCACTTTCATGGTGTTGATATCGGCGTTGATGGAATGCCCGGCATTGTTGACCAGCACATCGACGCGGCCCGCCTTTTCCTTGATGGTGTTGACCATGTTCTCTACCTGATCCGTATCGGCAAGATCGGCCTGGAAAAGGCAGCCCTCACCGATCTCCGACAGAAGCGCGTCGGCTTGAGCTGCGCTGCTGCGGTAATGAATCCCGACATAAAAACCCTTATCGGCCAGGGCACGGCAACAGGCCGCCCCAATGCCTATGGCACCTCCCGTGACAATGGCAACGGGTTTTTCGGTCATACATCCCTCCTGATAATGCCACCGACTGATTGCGGCGACCGCTTCGGATAGTCCCGATAAACAATCCCTTTAAAAATGCCTGTTCTGGCATCCTGAACCGTGGCGATCAATTCATCGTCCACAAATACCTGACCATCACCGATAACCACGGAAGACCCGGATTCTTTCAGCAGGGCATACCGTTTCACCTTGATTTCATAACGGACAACCCGGTTAAAGGGGCGAATTTGCCCCTGAAACGCGACCTCTCCACATCCCAAGGCCCGACCCGCGCCCAGAGCCCCGCGCCAGAGGCAATAGAACCCCAGCAACTGCCAGATCGCATCGACGGACAAACATCCGGGCTGAACGGGGTCACCCGGCATATGGCATTGAAAATACCAGGCGTCCATGCGGATATCCAGTTCGGCAATGATTTCGCCGCGGCGGCCGTCAGTGCTCATGGAAAGAATCCGGTCCACCATCAGAAACGGCGGCGCCGGCAGGCGACCGTCAAAATCAGCCGGCGGATCGTCCACCAGGCGGCCATAGACAAAGGCAAGGAGATCTTCCTGTGTAAAACTACTTTTCTCAATGAATTCTTTGTAGGTCATTTGAAGCCTTTCTAATGCACGTGCAGGGCCACCTGAGTCCAGGTCAGGCCGCCACCGACAAGGGCCATCGCCACGCAATCCCCGGAGCGAAGCTCATCCCAATGCTGACTTAGAACCGACGGCGCTCCTGCACAACCCGCGTTTCCAAATGCGGTCACATTATGCCAGTGATTCTCCTCGGCAACAGCGGACCGCTCACAGGCCGTCTGGAGTACGCCCAGGTTGGCCTGATGGCCGATAAAGAAAAAACGATTCACGTCACCTTGGAACGACTCTTTGATGTTCCGCAGGCCATCTGTCGTTTTGCGAATGGCGAATCCCTGGACGGCGTTGCCGTCCTGTACAAAAAATCTCCATCGCTCCACCTGGATCTTGTCCCATAGAGAGGGCTTGGCGGATACGGCGCTATCCATAAATATTTTATTGGAAGGGACGGTTGTCGACAACACTGCGGCGGTGCTTGCATCACCAAAGAGAACGGCGGAACGGCGGTCGGAATAATCGATGCTGGGCGTGATCCCTTCGATGTTAAGGACAAGGACATAGGGCGGCAGTTTCTCAGGCTTCATCATATCGAGAAAATGCACCTGCACCCCAAAGGTGGTGCATGCATTGTTAATATCGAAGCACGGCACATCGATTTCCAGCTTGCAGGCTACCGTAGCCGCCTCGCAGGGAGTTAGAAATTCGGGAGCTGAACTGCCGGATATGACCATGCCGATATCCTCAACCTTGATGCCGGCCCTTTCGACAGCCATTCTGGCGGCTATCTCGCCCATCTGGGCATTCGAATAGAGCCGGGCGTCACAAGTCGCACGCTGATCGGCATTCCTTGTCTCCCGGAGATAGTCCAGAGGCAGGATGGTACGGCGCGTTTCGATGCCGACACGCTCCATGATCCAATCGATCGACGTGCCGATCCCCATCTCTTCCAGGAATTTATTGGTAATAATATTTTCAGGGTGAAAATGCCCCAGACCATGCAGATAGATCATTCCTTATACCAACTCCCTTCCGATAATCATATGCTGAACTTCCCGGACGCCTTCGTATATATCGATGATGTGGGCATCCCGCGCCAGTTTCGAAATCTCATATTCGGAGGTAAACCCATATCCGCCATGGAGGTGCAGACCTTCATTGGCGCAAAACAGAGCGGCTTCGGCAGCGACATTTTTAGCCAGAGAGGCATACATGCCTCTGTCAGGAGCTCCTTCCTCAACCTTGCAGGCAGCCTTCATCAGGGCCATCTCCGCAAGCTCGACCTTTTTCCACATCTGGACCAGCATTTCCCGGGCCACGGGAAGATCGCAGATCCGCGAATCGAATTGCCTTCTTTCTTTGGTATAGGCCAGGGTGACATCCAGGGCACGCCTTGCAAGCCCTACACCGATGGCGGCAACCATGGGACGGGCATAGTCCAGGACATCGATGACATATTGAAAGCCCCGCCTGCGGTCGCCGATAATCTGGTCCGGTTGAAGGATCACATCCTCAAAGGTAACGGTGGCCGTGTTGGAAAGACGCTGTCCCAGCTTGTCTTCCGCCTTTCCGATAATTACCTTCCCGCCTGAGGGTATTTGAATCTCCCTCCCCCGTTCGGCCGCTACGGCAATAGCCTCATCACTCAGCAGTCCCGCGGGAATGACAACACAGGCGATAAACTGGCTCGTCGGCTTGCCCACCTTACAGAAAACCGTAAACTGGGAGGCATAGGAAGCATTGGTAATAAAGCATTTCGAGCCGTTGAGGACATAAGAGCCATCATCGCGCTTGCTCATAAAGGTCGTCATCGCAGAATTGTCGGACCCCGCGCCCGGTTCTGTCAGACAGAACGACGCCAGGAGAGGCGCTTCCACAAAAGGACGCAAAAAAGCCTCCTGCTGTTCAGGTGTGCCATGCTGCGCAATGACAACATTGGCCAGATCGTTGCACATGGCCGAGGTCGCGATTCCGGAATCGCCATAGGACAGTTCCCGGATAATGGAGGCCGATGAAATGACGTCGACACCAAAACCCTTCACCGACTCGGGAATGCTGAGGTTCACAATACCCATCCCCCAGGCCTTCCTGATGATCTCCCAGGGAAAAATATGGGCCTTTTCGAGATGCAGAATCTGCGGCAGGATATCGGTTTTCACGAAGCGCTGCACCGTATCGACAAATTCCTTCTGATTATCCGTTAATTCAAAATCCATTTCATTTTCCTTATGCTGTTAGCCTTTTAAAATACAATTAATGATATTGATGGCCTAGCTTGCGCTTTCCCAGATCCGCTGCGCCGAGGACAAAGAGATGACCGACTGACATTCAACATCCATGGTCCTGAAAAAGTCCCGCAATGGACGGCCCGGCCCGATTTCATAGATGCGGCTTGCAGCGCCGGCAACGGCCGCCATATTATCCCGCCACCGGACGGCGTGGCCCAACTGGAGAGTCATGGCCTGGATCAAATCTTCATATAGACCCGTGTGAAACGTCCCCATATAATTGGAGGTAACATTCACAGCCATTTCAGGAACCAGACCTTTTCCTTTTTCTCGAAAAACCAAGGAAAAGGCTTCTTCGATGGTTCTCATAAAGCGGCTATGAAATGGTGCGCTGACATTAAGACGCACGAAGCGAATCCCCGTTATATTTGTGAAGGCCTTCATAATGGCGGCTTCCGCATCCGGCAGGGCCTCGGCGGAACCGCTGATCACAATCTGCTTAACCGAATTGATATTGGCAATATCCAGAGGAAGGTCCTTGATGACTTCCCGGAGCATCTCAGCATCCAGGGCCTCAGCGATGATCGCCGCCATCCCGCCGATCCCGACGGGCGTCGCTTCCTGCATGAGACGTCCCCTATTCTGGACGATCGCCACAGCTTCCGCCAAAGGCAAAGCGCCGGCCGCGACCAGGGCCGTGAATTCTCCCAGGCTGTGCCCCCCGTAAACGGAAGGCGTAAATCCATAAAGAACGGAAAGACCACGCAGCATTGCAATTTCCGTAGTCAGGATACAGGGCTGGGTATATTCAGTCAAATTCAGGCGCTCATCATCACCAAAACACATGGCCGCCACGTCCCAGGACACGGCATCGGACGCCTGCTCATAGGTTTCACGGCTCGCCGCAACCTGCTCATAGAAGTCCTTACCCATTCCGGGACGCTGTGCCCCCTGCCCCGGAAAAACAACGGCTGATATTCCTTCACTCATAACGACACATCTCCCTGATTATGGACAGGCAATGTCTGTTCTCGGTTGCCCAGAGAAAGCATGCCTCATGCCAGATCTGAATTTTTCCGGCCTAATTAGCATAAATGATTAAATACATAAACGAATAAATTAAACTGCGTGAAACCAATCGGGTATATAAATGGCAAGGATGGGTGAAAAAGCAGGAAATACCATTCACAGTGCGAAGGATGCTACGCGCTTACCCAGTTGAGCGCTTCCCTCGACATAAAAAATGAATCAGCAACACGATTACCCCGATAATTGCCGCCGCAAGAATATATAAATGAACCCTACCGGACCATAGGTGCCATTCCTTGCCGAAATAATACCCCAAACCCATAAATGACGATACCCACAAAAATGCCCCGGTATAGGCAAAGAAAAATAAATCAACCGGTTTCAGTCCCGAGGAGCCTGCAACAAAGGCGATGAAATGCCTGAAGCCAGGAATGTAATATCCGACCAAAAGCATCCATTTCCCAACGCGGTCAAACCACGCCGCAACGCGCCCGGCACTCTCTTCGGTGTAATGGAAACGGGGGCCGTATCGCTTGATTAAAAAGGTCCCTCCAAAACGACCCAGCAGGTAGCTTATGGAAATCCCGCAGGCCGACCCGGCAAAGGCGCTTAAAAACGCAGGCAACAAATCGAACGTGCCTTGAAAAGCAAGGAGCCCGATAAAGACGAGCAGCGTTTCATCGGGAACAGGAAGCCCCACAATACCCAAGACCAGCAGGAGAAAAATGGCGATGTACCCATAGGACATGATCCATAGATGAATAGTTTCAAGAAGCATCGGCATCCTTTTTAAAAGCAACGGCATGGTGATAATTCATTTAATTTTGCACACCCTCTGGGAGAATTAAAGACACCAGCTCACTTTTAGCTTACCATCATTTATTTCATTAATATATAATTTATCTTGACTTATGGGCCGTTAAGCGTACGATACAGTACGTTAGTGTAACAGGTGTCATAAATAATTGCGGGACTATCCATCTAAGCAGAAAAATTGAATAAGGTAATGCAGCCCTGTCCATCGCCATGCGACAGGGCTTCTTGTTTCAAGACCCACTGAAACCATTGATGAAAAGGAACCAAGGAGGCACATCATGAAAATACATCTGCTAAAAGCCGTCAATAATTTTGTTAAACTACATGACAACATCTGGGAGTGCGGCTGGTGGAAATTAGAAGAGACTCGAGCTCAGGAACTCATCGGCAGCGAAATCTATTTCCACAAAAAGCGCCTGGAACCTTCTTTTTATGGAGGAACCTTAAGGGGTTACCGCGTCGAGCCGGAAGGACCTTATCAGGGAAGGGTGGTCTTTGAATTTGAATTTCAACCGACCTGCCGGGATATCAAAACCGGCGGCACCGGTTGGACCCTGGAGATGAAGATCGTTAACGAAGATCCAAAATGACGGGGAAGGCAGGCTGCCCGTCTGCCTTCCCCGTCATTTTTTAATGATTACCGGCCGGCACTTTTTCTATCGCTCCAGCGGCTTGTCCCCGGTTTCGCCATGGATGCAGAGGGATAAGCCCGCCGCGCCGATGGCCGCCCCTGGGTCTTTAAAAAACTTCCCGGTGCCGCCTGTGGTCGTGACCGGTCAGATCGGCTATCGATTCCGGCAGGCGCGGCCGGAAGCGCATAATTAAAATCCTCAAGAGTCCTTTTTTCAAGTGTTTCCCCGAGAACTTTTTCAATGGCCCTCACAAATATCTTATCCGTACCGGTCATAAAACTGAAGGCGTCCCCGGTCTTCGCTGCACGGCCCGTGCGCCCGATACGGTGCGTATAGGCATCGACCGTATCAGGCATATCATAATTAATCACATGAGATATCCGAGATACATCAATCCCGCGGGCAGCAATATCCGTAGCCACAAGAATTTGGTATCGGCCATCCCGAAAACCGCTTAACGCATCTTGCCGCTTCGTTTGCGGAAGATCCCCTTGAAGCGAAGTCGCCACAAAACCCGCTTTTTTTATGTGCTGGGCGAGACGGGTCGCACGACTCTTGGTCCGTGTGAACACCAGGACCGATTCCGTATCCGTTTTATCCAATAGATTCATCAGCAGGGCCGTTTTCAGGTGCGCCTCTATGGGATAAACGGCATGAGACACCGATGATAAGGGCAATGTATCGTCAACCCGAACCATGTGTGTGTTACTCCTCATCATCTCCTTGGTAAGCCGCCGGATCTCTTCAGGCATGGTGGCCGAGAAAAGGAGCGTCTGACGCTTTGCCGGCAGTCTCTTCACAATCTTTCGGATATCGGGCAGAAAGCCCATATCAAACATGCGGTCCGCTTCATCGAGAACCAATACTTCAAGGGCAGAAACATTCACGGCACCCTGATTCATCAGATCAAGCAGCCGTCCCGGACAGGCCACAACAATTTCGGCACCTTCACGCAGTTTCCTGATTTGCGGAATTTTATTCACACCACCATAAATAGTGACGCTACGGAGCTTTGTCTCCGAGCCAAGTTGATAAATGGACTCATGTATCTGATCGGCCAATTCCCTCGTCGGGGCAACGATCAGCGCACGGATGCACTTCCGCGGCCCCGTCATCAGGCGCTGCAAGACGGGAAGGACAAACGCAGCCGTTTTCCCCGTACCTGTCTGGGCAAGCCCCATGACGTCCCGGCATTCGAGGATTGATGGAATGCATTGTCGTTGAATGGGTGTAGGCTCTTCGTAGCCAAGGGCCTTAATGCCGGATTCAATCCGGGGGTGTAAATTGAAAGATTCAAAATTCATTATAATTCACCGCTTGTTTCTTTGCTTTTTTGCATGTACAGAAATTTCCTTTATTAAATAATCGTCTTGATCGACGTCAATTTTACCAGATATCCCGGCATTCCCGGCATGGACATAAAAAAATCCCCAGTGGCCTTCTAAGAGGCTCTGGGGACACAATGGACCAAAACCGGCTCTAATCTCGTAAACTTATAAGCTCATCGCCGAATGGTGTCAAGGATTATTCGCAGGACTATTAACAGATGGAATGAAAATGAAAAGCCCCACCTCATGGGCAGGGCTTTTCACAATTGAAAATGTTTTTCCAAATTTTACATTATTCTCCCCAGTCACTCTTTCCCTTGCAACGATCAAGCTTCTGGTCCATCGGGGGAAGAACCTTGCTGGCAGGGACGAGCCATTCCGGCCCCACTGCGGAGGTGCCCTGGAACCAGTAAAAAGGGGGAATTGACATCGAGAGCTTCTGTTCTGCCGGCGGCACATATTCTCCAACTCTTAAAGGCTGGATGGTCTTGTGATCGCAGGCCCGCATTTTCACAATCTTGCCGTTGGGGTATTGATAGACATCCCCCTCCCAGACCTTGATAATTTTTTCGGGATCCAGACTCTTGGCCCGCTCGATGACGCTGAAAAGCCAATAACCGCTCGCGCCGTATAAACCTATGCCGCCGGTTCCGAGCTCATACAGCCGGGTGTTGAACGGGTCCTTCCAGCCCTTCTTCCAGCCATTATTCCAAGCCTTGAAGAATTTTACATAGTCGGGATGATTCTTGAAGGCATGAGGCATATCATAGACATCGATGTTCATCAGGCCTTTTGTCCCTTCCACACCCACTTCATGGAGGAAATTGGGCTCATTCATGAAGAGGTTGGCAAAAGGAAGCTTAATGCCCATCTGCCTGGCCTGCTTCAGGAGATTGGCGGCGTCGGGAATCCAGTCACCCGTATAAATGACCTCGGCGCCGGAGGCCTTGATCTTTTCCAGGTAGGGGGCAAAATCCGTTAGGAAGAGTTTGTGGTAATCTTCGCCGACGATCTGTGCCCCTGGGTAGTACTCTTTCAGGCCCGCCTTGAACGAATCGGCCATCCCGCGGCCAAAGGAATAGTCCTGGCAGAGGATGTAGAATTTCTTTTCCTTCTTGCGGATCTGGCCGTAGTAATAGGCCATACCGCGACCGATCTGATCCGTCGTCGGAGTAACCATGAAGGAGTAACGCCCGAAATTCACGGCATCCTGAAGTTCATCAGCCAGGGAGCCTTCATTCATGACAATGACCTTGTACTTGTTGCCCACCTCGTTGATGATCTTCATCAGATTGCTGCCTGCGGTTCCCGCCAGGACATGGACCTTCTCCTGGAGGACCATCCGTTCACAGATCTTCTTGCACTGGTCCGGCTTGGACATGTGGTCGGCCTGAATAATCTCGATCATCCTCTTTTTGCCGTCCACCCAGATGCCCCCGCGCTTGTTGATGTCGTGAGCGGCAAACTGAAGCGGCATCATATGGATGGGGCCATTCGCGGCGCCCGGTCCGGAAAAGGTGTTCACATGGGCAATCTTGATGGTGTCCCCTTTAACTGTTCCCGCCATTGCCGATGTTGTGGGATCAAAGTCGGACATGTCCGCCATCTTCTTGGCGTCAAAAATTGCGTTTGGTTTGCCTATCTTATCTGACGGATCCGTTTTCGCCGCTTTCGCCTTCTTCTCCGCTTTCTGGGCCATGGCGGTGGATGGGCTGTAGACCGCGAGGGATAAAAGGAACAGTGAACAGAAAAAAACGACGACAATCTTACTTAACGTTTTCACGCTGCATTTCCTCCTTTTTGCGTTCATCCGGATTATTATTGGCTCAAGGATTGTTCTCTTCATATCCTCCATTAGCAGGATATTCGGATACAGGGTGCAAAAGGGGTGTGGCTGTTTACCGTCGCCACACCCCATGTCTTACCTACCGTCTTTCCCCGTCATCTAATCGCCCCAGTCGTTCTTTCCCTTGCAGCGATCCAGCTTCTGGTCCATGTGAGGAAGGACTTTGGCGGCGGGAATATCCCAGGAAGGCCCAACGTTCGATGCATTCTTATACCAGTAGAAAGGCGGAATATTCATGGACGCCTTCTGTCCCTCCGGCGGGACAAACTCCGCCACGCGGAAACCCTGGATGGACTTGTGGTCGCAGGAACGCATCTTGACGATACGCCCATTCGCATACTGATAGGTGTCGCCTTCCCATACCTTGATAATCTTTTCGGGATCCGTGCTCTGCGCCCGCTCCATCACGCTGAAGAGCCAGTAGACCTGCTGGGTCCAATGCGCGAGGGTGCCTGTGCCGTGCTCATACAAGGGGTTGTTGTAAGGCGCTGCTTTCCATTTTTTCCACTGGCCGTTCCACGTCTTGTAGTATTTGGTATATCCGGGATCGGTAAATTGAGGGCCGGCCTTTTCAAAATGTTTGATATTGACCAATCCTTTTGTTCCTTCTACACCGACTTCGACAAGAAAGTTCGGATTGTCGACAAACAGGTTCGCAAAGGGCAGTTTGATGCCCATCTGCCGGGCCTGCTTGAGCAAGTTGGCCGCATCCGGAATCCAGTCGCCGGTGTAAACGACCTCTGCACCGGAGGCCTTGATCTTTTCCAGGTAGGGGGCGAAGTCCGTCAGGAACAGCTTGTGATAGTCTTCACCGACCAGCTGCGCCTCGGGATAGTATTCTTTTAAACCTCTTTTAAACCCTTCGGCCATATCCCGGCCAAAGGAATAATCCTGACAGAGAATATAGAACTTCTTCTCTTTCTTGCGGATCTGGCCGTAGTAGTAGGCCATACCCCGGCCGATGGAAAAACAGGTATCGGAACTCATGAAAGAGTAACGGCCGAAGTTCGTCGCGTCCTGAAGCTCATCGGAAAGAGCGCCGATGTTCTGGGAAATGACTTTGTAACGATTACCCACCTCATTGGCCACCTTCATCAAATTGCTCCCCGAAGTGCCGATGATGGCATGAACCTTCTCCTGGAGGACCATGCGCTCACAGATCTTCTTCGCCTGATCCTGCTTGGACATGCTATCTGCCTTGAAGAGAGCAATCTTTTTCATCTTGCCGTCAACTAAGATGCCGCCCCGCTTGTTGATGTCATAAGCAGCAAAGGTCACGCAAGCCCACCCGAGTTCTCCGTTTTCCGCTGCGGGTCCCGAATGAGGCCAGAAGACGGCAATCCTGATGGTATCCCCTTCAGGATTAACCCATTTGGCCGGATCCCATCCGGACATATCGCCCATCTTGCCGGCATCAAATTTTGCGTTCGGTTTGGACCAGGTTTCAACAGCATCCGCTTTGGCTGCTTTAGCCGGTTTGGCCTTTTTTTCCGCCTTCTGGGCCATGGCGGTGGATGGGCTGTAGACCGCGATGGCAGCAAACAAAAAAACAACCATGAAAATCGTAAAACACTTCCCGAAACTTTTCATTTTTATTTCCCTCCATATTGTAAAAATTCTCAGCGTTGTAAATAATCCCCCTAGAGTCCTATTTACAGACAATTGCCGCTTTGAAACCAACCAGCAGGTAATCATCAACTTTTCACCTGCCTACCTTCCATGCTAAGGTTCGGTTCTCCTTTGATTCCGAAACTAAGCCTTCAGCATTTTCATCATGTTCATGATGGTCAACTCCATCGAGAGTTCCCGCCCGGCAGACATAGCCGGCGCAAAATTCCTGATGAAATCGATCTCTTCATCCTTCGGGTGCTCTGTTTCCGTCAGATTGTCGGCAATTTTCAAATCCCACGGCACATCTTTTTTAACATCCTCTACGGTCACCCGGGGATGGATCTGGGCCAGATACATCTCTTTGGTGACGGGATCGAAACGGAAAACCCCCTTCGTGCTCAGCAACATGGACGGTCCTGAACCGATGGGGAAAAGACCCGATTTATCGCGACTGTCCCCGCCGTCCAGATAACCGGGAGAGGTAAAGTAATCGAGTTTGTTAACAAATTCCCCTCCCAACATGGTGAGGACCGTCCGCTTGGCATAGGCGATGAAATCGGCGGCGCCCCCCGATCCGGTGAGCCTCATGGTCGGCTTGTAATAATCACCGATGGCCGTGGTATTCAAATTCCCATATTTGTCCACCTGACCGACGCCAAGAAAGCAGACATCGACAAAACCGCGATAGGTCATGGTAAAAGCGGAAAACAGGTCCGTGGCATAGGAGAACCCACGGCAGGCATTGGCATCGGCAATGTGATTCAAGGGCAGAAGCGGCGTAAAGTCTATGATTCCCGACTCCATCATCAGGGTTGCATGGGGGGCATACAAGGCCTTGGCCATGGCCCCCGCCGTTGTGGGCAGACCTACGCCCAGAATAACGTTTTCATGATCGCGAATCTCCTTCGCAACGGCAATCACCAAAAGTTCCTGCAATGTATATGGCTTACTCATAGAGTTTCCCCCTTTCCTTCAAAGTCTGCTCGAATTCTGCCAACGTCAAGCCCATGTTTCTTTCCTTGCCTTCCACATCCCAACGCGACGTAAATGCCGAGCCGTAATTGGCGGGGGCGGAATAAAAGGCCTTGGCCCGAATGCCGTCCAGTACCTTGCTGCCAAATTTCTGGCAATAATGGTCTATATAGGCCGCACGGGTTTCGCAGCCGAAAACCCATTCATCCATCCATGCTTTCAGGCCGTCGGCCGTGCCGTCAGCCATCATGAACAAACCATACATAAACTGATCCATATTGTAATAACCCAGAACCTCCGTCGGGTTTGCCCCCCAGGGCACCTCGCAGACCGCGTCAACCCGATAGGCGGGAATAAGCGTCAGGTGGGGGGACGATTGCACGACATCGTGTTCAACAATCTCTTCACAGGATACAATAATGCGTTTGCTGGCCAGGGCCGCCGCCGCCACACTGCCCAGGGCACCCCAGTATTGGGCGTTCCCGAATTTGTCCGCCCGCTGGACGTGGACAATGCACACATCGGGATTGGCCGCCGGCACCGTCAGCTGATCCTTGCCCGTGTAGGGGCATTTGATGACGCGGAACTTGTCCTCGCCCATAAATGTTCGCTTGTGAAAAAGATCCGTCACCATAGCGGCTTCCAGGACCTGAATATAGGTGAAGCCGTGCATGCCCGCTACCAGGCGCGCATTGTATTGAAAGTTTGAATAGTCCTCCAGTTGCAAGGATCCGTCATTCAACGCCCGCTCCACAGCCGAGCCCCCTTTCCTTCCGCCGGCACGCAGACAATAGGTCGTGACGAGGCGGTCCACACAACCGGCGCCGACCAAAGTCTCGACATCGAAAATGCCCGATTGCGAATACAGGGTCAAGCCCTTCCGACCTTGCCGGATTACCTCATAAACCAGTTCGGCGCAGCTGCCCACGGTATAATTGCCGATAACCAAGTGGTCGCCGTCATGGACAAACTTGCCTATTGCCTCTTTGGCACTCATGACCTTACCGTTCTCTTCTGCCATAAATCCCTCCTGACTATTTTTATTGATAATGAACAAGATTGCTTTTGGGGGTGAAACATGGGATGCCCCAGGGCAAAAATATCGGGACATCCCATTTTAACAAATGCGCGGAAGTGACTTAACTTTAATGAATCTTCGACTTAGCCTTATTTCCGGATGATCAAGGCGTGACTGGGCACACCGGAATGCTCATCGGGATTCAGTCGACATAACCTTATACTTCCAGATATTTCGAACGCGCTTCGTTGTTGTCTCTCAACTCCTCGACGGTGCCTTTATATCCGATATGCGCCTTACCCATCAGGTAAACACGATGGGCGAGAGACAGGGCAACCTTCAGGTTATGCTCGACGAGGAGGATGGAAACGCCGGCCTTGTTGATCTCCTCCAGCACGTTCCGCACCTCCTGGACCATGATCGGCGCCAGGCCTTCCGTCGGCTCATCCACCAGCAGCAGCTTCGGATTTCCCATAAGTGATCGCCCAATGGACAGCATTTGCTGTTCACCGCCCGATAAAAAACGCCCCTGCTGATGGGTTCTCTCCTTCAGCTTCGGAAAGTGGCTGAAGATCCGGTCGATCGTCCAGACATTCGGATCGTTCGGATCGCCCATTTTGCCGCCTTTCAAGCCCAGCAGCAGGTTATCGAGAACGGACAGCTCGGGGAAGATCCGCCGTTCTTCAGGGACATAACCAATACCTGCCTGAGCCGCCTTGAAGGGTGGGAAACCCGTAATCTCTTTCCCCTGAAAAACCACCGACCCGGACCGCGATTTGACCAATCCCATGATGGTCTTCAGGGTCGTGCTCTTCCCCATCCCGTTACGTCCCAGCAGGGCAACCAGCTCTCCTTCGGCAACATTGAGGGAAATCCCCTGCAAAACATGGCTCGCACCATAATATGTATTCAGTTCATTAACTTCCAGTAACATTTTTTATCACCTCATATTTAATCAGTGAACAATGACCAACGATCGAAGGATCAATGAAGGTACATTCATTGATCCTTGTTGATCATTGATGATTGCTTTCAAACCTCGAGATCCCCCAGATAGGCATCCTTCACATCCTGGTTCACACGAATCTCCGCAGGCGTTCCCGTCGCCAGGATCTTTCCGTAGTGCAGAACGGTGATCCGGTCCGCCAGAGAAAACACCACGTCCATATCATGTTCGATAATGACACAGGTCTTGCCTTCCGTCATCTTCCGGATCAACTCTACGGCATTATGGGTCTCATCCCGGGACATGCCCGCCGCAAATTCGTCCAGAAGGATCAACTCCGGATCCGTTGCCATGGCCATACTGATCTCCAGAGCTCGGGACTTGCCATAAGACAACATACTGGCGGGAACATTGCGCTCATTAAGCAGATTGACCCGCTTCAGCATCGCTTCCGTCTCCTCGGTGATCTTCTTCATCTTGTCCACTTTCCGAAACAGGTTGAAGCGAACGCCGTCCTTCGAAAGAATGGCCAGGCGGATATTCTGAAACGCCGTCAGGTTGGTAAATGTACTGGTAATCTGAAAGGAACGCCCCATCCCAATACGGGCCAACTGATGAGGCTTGAACCCGGTGATGTCCTTCCCCTTGAAGAACACTTGCCCCTTGCTCGGGTGGTAAGTTCCCGTGATCGTATTGAACAGCGTCGTTTTTCCCGCCCCGTTCGGACCGATCACGGCATGTCGCTCCCCTTCCTTGATCTGCAGGTCAATACCGAAGAGGACCTTCAACCCGCTGAAATCGTGGTGTAGATCTTTTGTTTCCAATATGTTCATGACGTCTTCTCCATTTTAGCCTTGGAAGCGGCAGAGCCCTGCCATCTCATCTTTATAGCGGTAATAAAGCCCGCAATTCCCCTGGGGGCAAACATGATCACCAGAATCAGGATCACGCCCATCACCAGCTCGACCCGGTCCGTAAAGCGGATGGTCAGCTCCTCGATAATCTGAAAAACAGCCGTTCCCCAAATGGGACCGAAGAAGCTCCCGATACCGCCGATCATCGACGCTGTGATCGGGGCAAAGGATACCAGCGCGCCCAGCGAACCGTCAGCCGAAACCAGGTTGTGAAACAGGCCGTACAGCGACCCCGCAACCCCGGCAAAGGTTCCTGAAACCACATAAATGACCGCCTTCGACTGAGGCACCTTATACCCCAGATAATCGATTCGCTTGGCATTATCGCGAATACCCACCTGGATCTGGCCGAAGGGCGTCTTGGTGAAGAACCACATCAGCCAGAGGCTCAGCCCCAGAAGAACCATTGCCAGATAGTAAAAGTTCTCCGGCGCCCCCTTCATGGGAATAGATATCAACCCAGGAATACTGAAAGCCGGAATGGGGAAGTTCCCGATACCGTCTTCGCCACCTGTGATATGCCGCAACTTCAGCGCCAGAACATACAGGAGCTGCCCAAAGGCCAGGTGCAGCATCGCAAAGGCGGTGCCGCTAACCCGGACCACCAGGGGACACAGAACCAGAGCCAGAAAGAAGGCCGAAAGAAAGCCGATCCCGATAGCCGGCAACAGGGCGATCCCTTCAATATGCTTCAATGCTAATGCCGTCCCGTAACCTCCGGCGCCGAAAAACATGGCATGCCCGAAACTGAGGAGCCCCGTGTAACCCAGGAGCACATTCAGGGAAACGGCATAAACGGCAAAGACCGCGAATGTCACAAACAGGTTCGTATAATAAACACCAAACATCTTCGGGTAAAAAACCAGGATGACAAGAAGGACTACCCATAAAACCGTTTTCGTTATTTTATTATTCATTCTTCCACTCCCATTAAACCGTTAGGCCGAAACGCCAGAACAAGAGCCATGAAGGCGACCATCAGGACCGGCGCCAGCTGGGATAAAAACTGGACGCCATAGGAACTCAGCAGTCCGAAAATGATGGCAACGATAAAAGACCCCGCCAGGCTCCCGAATCCTCCCGTCACGACGACAATAAAGGCATCCATGCCCACCTGATCTGCCAAACCCGGAAACACCGTCAGGATTGGTGCAATCGCCACACCGGCCACACCCGCCAGCCAGGTCCCGATACCGAAAACAAACATGAAGACCACGGGAATGTTTATTCCCAGGGCATTTACCATGTCACGGTCAGAAACGGCTGCGCGAACTATCTTGCCCAAACGGGTCTTGTATAGAAGCAACGTCATAAAAACCAAAACCACCAGGGCCAGGCCGATGACGAACAAACGATAGATCGGATACTCCAGACCGCCAAAGTTCACCATCCCCGCCAGAATCGGGGGAACCTGAACCGGAAGACTCTCCGTTCCCCAGAATATCTTGACAAAAGCCAGAATGACCTGACCAATACCCACCGTCAGGATTAATTCCCCCAGATGGCCAAAAGCATGGAGCTTGCGGAGAAATATCCTCTCCATAAGGATACCTGCCACCGCGCCGAACAACGGCGCCAGGATGAGGGCCGCCCAGAAACTCCCCGTAATCGCAATCACCTGATAACAAAAATAGCCGGCGAGCATGAAAAAGGAGGCATGGGCAAGATTCAGTATTCCCA
>CAZBME010000027.1:0-62590 GCA_964492965.1 uncultured Syntrophaceae bacterium
AAAATACTGTCTCGGGAATTGCGGTTGCCGGAATGGTGGCGGTCAAAGACATCCGACAAATCGAACCGGGCAGATACTCTATGAATGGCGCCCGGCTATGGAATGGGCGAATGTTGTACATTCCAGGCGAACTCCGTATCGTATCCGCAAATAATCTGGAGTTGCGTGTCTATGCAAATCCAGAATTTGGGCTAAACGTGCCCTACGTCGAGCAATACGAACTGGGAATGCTTGATAACGAGAAATGGTTCCTGTCCCAATTGGCTGAAGCTATCAAGCCTGGGCCTAAACACGGTGAGGCTCTGATTGCGCTTCCCGAGCCGCCCGCCCTCATTGACAGCGTGGCAGTTCTGGACCTTGAGTCTCGAGGGTTATCTGCAGACGAGATACTGACCATCTCCGATAATCTCAGAACCAGCCTGATCGAATCCAGATATTTCAAAGTGATCAGTAGGACGGACATGAATCGAATTCTTGAAGAACAGAAGTTCCAGCGATCCAACCTCGTCAATGAGAGGCAATACATAGCCCAAATGGGAAAAATTCTCGCCGTTCCTAAAATTGTTGTCGGGTCCGTAGGAAAAGTTGGGCAGACATACAGTATCGTACTTCGTCTGGTTGATGTTGAGACGTCCACAATTGAATGCTCTGTAGCAGAGGATGTTAAAGGCGAGGTCGATGAGCTTCTTTCTAAGGTCAGGAATTTGGGACGTAAGCTTGCCTTAAAGCAGTACGAAACTCATCAAAGGAATTAATTGGAGTCAGTCAAAACAAAACTCATTTCTGACGGGACTTTGTTACCCATCCGTAATCCTCAATTCTGACAAAATCTCGTTGCTGAGACTTTGTAGATGGCTACAATTCCCGGCTCAGATCAGATTTTCCTTGATCTTCTCTGAGCACTACGGGTAGAAGTATAGCATTGGATGTCAGCCAATTTTCAGGTAAGTGAGGGCATGAGCAACTTCCTGTAATAAAGCATTCCGGTGATTATGAGAGACATCCACCTTTTCGAACGGCAATGGTGATCATTGTTGGTGCCACTCCTCACAATCTTGTTGCCAAATTTATCTTATCCGTTCATAATTGACAAGTAAAGGAGACTCTCCTAGACTTCTTAGTTGGAAAAAGAAGTAATTGTCAAAACGTATGAAAGGAGCATATCATGGCAATATTATCACGCATTACTTGGGATACGAGCTATAGCGTAAACGTTGAAGTTCTCGATGCTCAACACAGAAACCTGTTTGCGATTGCCAATCGAATGATTAACGTAGTTGAAAGCCATTCTAGTGATTTGTTACCAGCGATCAAAGAACTAATCGATTACTTATCCGTTCACTTCCGCGAAGAACATACGGTCATGACGAATGCGAATTATCCAAACTTATTAAGCCATCGCAAGCAGCACCTAAAATTTACCGAAAATGTTGAAGTATTTCTGAAGGATTATAAGGAAGGCGATAAAGAGCTAGGTCTCAAAATGGTAGCTTTCATGAAAGACTGGATCCAAGACCATACGAAGAAAATTGATGTTCAATATGGGGAATACCTGCTTAAGTATGCTCCTAAGCTTACGCAGCCCCATAAATGAAATGAGACATTTGAAAACCCTCTTCACAGCTGTCCCGGAATTGATAGGAGATCATAACTAATACAGAGAATAATATCTAATGTCCCTCAAGTCGATTGTAAAATTTTATCAGGGTGTTCAGAATACGGGATTAAAAGATCAGGTTTTTTTGGATCATCTTAATTCTATCGCGACTATTCAGGATGACTGTATTCAGAATCGGCTGTTGGCAGAATTAATCCGGGAGTATGTTGTTCTTGAAAAAAGAGTAGATGGCCTGCTGAAGAACACCCTTCCTGAAATAGTGGCCAATGAAATAAAGGACAGGGGGAGATTTACCCCCCGGCCCTTCGATTGCACGATCCTTTTTTCCGATATTGCCGGGTTCACTCATCTAGCCGAAATAATTCCTGGTAAAGCGTTGATCGAGATGCTCGATCGCCTTTTCCAGGGAATGGATAATTTGGTCACGGGCTTCCGGGGAACGAAGATAAAAACGATCGGTGACGCATACATGGCCGTCTTCGGGGCGCCCCTGATATTTGACGATCATGCGGTGTTGGCCGTAAGGACTGGAATGGCGATGTTGGCATTCGTCGATTCCTTTAATAAAGGAAATGATCAGCAGCTTCATATTCGCATTGGTATCCACACGGGCCGGGTCATGGCTGGCGTCGTTGGAAAGGAACGGATGCAATTTGACGTCTTCGGTGATCATGTCAATATTGCCTCCCGGTTTGAGTCTTCGGGGAAAGCGGGACGTGTGAACGTATCTCACGAAACTTACATGCTTACCCGGAATATTTTCATATTCGAGGAACGAGGAGAGATTCCCCTAAAGAATAAGGCAAACATGAAAGCTTATTTCGTTGTGAGGGAAAGTTGATGGCACCGGTGAATCCTCAAAGAGGGTATGACCGACCCATAGAGGTTGCCGACAACATCTACTGGGTTGGATTTCACGAAGAGCAGTCAAACCTCCACTGCAATCCGTATCTTATCGTTGCAGGGAATCAGGCGGTTTTGATCGATGGAGGAAGCCGTCCTGATTTCGCTGTTGTCATGATGAAGATTCTCCAGACGGGAATAGCACCAGAACAGATTACCGCCTTAATCTATCACCATGTCGATCCCGATTTGTGCGGTTCCATGTCCAATATGGTCGACATCTGCGCAAACCCTGAACTGATAATCCTTTCCGAGCCGGCCAACAATATATTTCTAAGTTATTATCTTGAAAAAGATAAACGTGCCTTGCTGCGATCAATCGATGAGTACGGCGGCGAGTTCAATTTCGGCGGCAGAAACCTGCAATTCTTCAAGACGCCATACGCCCACAATACGGGCAGTTTTGTCACTTACGACGGACAAACAAAAACTGTTTTCAGCAGCGACCTCTTCGGAAGCCTTTCGACGCACTGGGACCTTTTCATCGAACTTGAGGACGACTGTTATTTATGTGAAGATTACTCCCACTGTATAATGCAGAAAAAGTACTGCCCCCTTCCGGACATCCTTGCGTTTCACAAAAGTGTTATGCCGTCAAAAAAATCATTACAGTATGCTATGGATGTCATAGGGAATATTGAGGTGGATATGATTGCCCCCCAGCATGGAAGCATATTCAAAAAGAAAAAGGACATCCGTTTTATTATCAACAAGCTGAAGGCATTGCAGGATGTGGGAATTGACTCTGTTTAGGTTTTTTCTTTCCTTTCCGCAATTTCCCCTTGGGTGATTTATAAGCTCTTGAGTCTGGAAGAGAATGTCTTTCATGAGGGTATTGTATTTAATAGACTGTCAGGGGTTCAAGTCCTCTCACCCCGACCATTAGAAGATGAATAAAATAGGGGGTTAACCAAAGGGTTAGCCCCTTTTCTTTGGCGATGGGTAACAAAAGGGGTAGCATTGCAGCATCTTTTGTATCACGACATGACAACGAAGGGGTTCATATGGAATTGTCGTCTTCAATAACCGGAGCTATCATGGGGTGTTTGGATCAATCGTTAAAGTTTAGTGAGTTGGATAAAATCGCCTCCGTTACAGGAAGTCAATATATTCGGGTCGTAAATGTTTCAGGACGGGTGTATGGTCAGCGATACTGTCAAAGCGAGATAATGAAGCCGGAGGGTCTTATTCGAGGCCGTCAGGATCAATCTTATGAAACGAAATACATGACCTAATTGCCCGATTTATCCCATATGTTTTCCAAAATATTTATTGCCATCCCCGCCATGAATGAATCGGAATACCTTCCGGGTATGTTTCATTCGCTGGCAAATCAGACGCATCCGCCTGCGAAGGTATTTGTTTGTGTCAACCAGCCTGATGCCTGGTGGAATGAAACTGGCGATAAACTGGCAGTGTGCCACGATAACGGCAAGACCCTCGATTGGTTGTTGAATTTCAAAGATCTTGACGTGGAGGTCATCGATCGTTCATCACCAGGCAAAGGTTGGCAGGGAAATCAGTCGGGAGCGGGCTGGGCAAGGCGGGTGGCAACGGGTGCCGCCAACCTGGCAGCAGGCGGTAATGATCTCATCGGCTGCATGGATGCCGATACGGACTATCCGCCGGATTATCTACAAAATGTTTGCCGGGCATTTTCGGCTCATCCCGCTGCGCTAGCACTGGCGGCGCCCTTTTATCATCGTCTGGGGCCTTCTGAAGACGAAAACAGGGCACTCCTTCGCTATGAACTGTACATGCGTCAATACTTCCTGAACCTGATCCGGATAAACTCCCCCTATGCCTTTATCGCCCTTGGCTCCGCAATAACCGTGCCTGCCCACGCCTATCGCAAAGTGCGCGGCATCACGCCGTTTAAAGCAGGAGAAGATTTTTATTTTCTGCAAAAACTCCGAAAAGCGGGAATGGTCCTGAATCATTGCGATTCCGTTGTTTATCCCTCATGCCGTGTTTCCTCCCGTGCCGGTTTCGGCACCGGCCCCGCCATCGGCAAAGGTTTAGCCGGTGATTGGCGTTCGTATCCGTTTTTCCCGAAGGCGTATTTTGACAGAATACGGGAAACCTACCAGCTCTTCCCGAATCTGTACGATCAAAACATGCCCACGCCGATGGATGATTATTTAGAGAAACAATTCGGTACGGCATGTATCTGGGAACCACTTCGAAGAAATTTCAAGACTTGCGCCCATTTCGTCCGTGCTTGCCACGAGAAGATCGATGGTTTACGCTTATTCCAGTATCTAAGATATTGCCGGAAGAATGACGCCGTGGCTTTCTCGGACGAGGATGTTCTTTCCGAATTTATGAAAAATTCGATACCGGACAGCCTCGACAAGCCGCGCTCTCCCGAAATTTCCCTAGAATACTCCTCTATGGCGGAGCTTGACAGGCTGAGAAATATGATTTTTAAATATGAACTGGAGGTCCGGAAGCGCCTGTCATGAGTAAAGAAATGAATTCCCCCGATCTGATTACGATTCTCGGTCCCACTGCCACGGGCAAAACCGTTCTGGCAGCGGCCCTCGCCGCTGAAATTGATAGTGAAGTGATCAGCGCCGATTCCCGTCAGGTTTATCGCGGGATGACGATCGGGACCGGGAAGGATTACGGCGATTATGTCGTCCAAGGCAGGGCGGTGCCATATCACTTGGTCGATATTATGGAAGCGGGATCAGAATACAACTTGTTTCAATACCAGCGGGATTTCCTGAAGGTTTATGAATCGATCCGGTCAAAGGGGAAAATCCCCGTGTTATGCGGCGGTTCGGGGCTTTACCTCGAATCGGTGTTGAAGGGGTACCGGCTGGTTGCCGTCCCTTTCAATGCAGCGTTGCGGATGGAGCTGTCAGGCAAAAGCGATCTTGAATTGATCCGGATGCTTGAAGGAATGAAATCAGTGCATAACGTCTCGGACACGGACAGCCGCAAAAGGCTTGAACGGGCCATCGAGATCGCCGCTTACCAAAAGGATCATCCCGGCGAAAAGCGGTTTCCTGAAATCCATTCCATCAATTTCGGGATACTCTTTGAACGTTCCGCCATACGTGACAGGATTACCCAAAGACTCAAAAAAAGATTGAAAGAAGGGCTGGTAGAGGAAGTGGAGACACTCATGGCCAAAGGGATATCCTACGAAATGCTCAAATACTACGGCCTTGAATACAAGTTTATCGCCTCTTTTCTGACCGGGGAGTTATCCCGGCAAGAGATGTTTGAGGGCCTGAATATCGCCATCCATCAGTTTTCCAAACGGCAGATGACCTGGTTTCGAAAGATGGAGCGGGATGGCACGGAAATTCATTGGATTGATGGAGGCTCGTCCACAGAGAGCAAGATACGGGTAATATTATCCGGGCTGCCGGCTCTCAATGTAATTTCTAACCCATGACGCGAACACGAATCATACAATCCAGAATACCAATCCTTCAATCGGTGGAAAGTCTTGATGGCTATTGTGCCGGCAGATTCAACTATCTTACACAAGATCAATGGAAACAAGAGATTTTTGCGGGAAAGGTATGGCTCGACGGTGTGATGGTCCTTGACCCTGCGACCATACTGCAAGGCGGAGAAGTGCTAATCTACGATGGAAGCGGGATTCTTGAGCCAACGGTCGATAAAAAGATAAGTATACTTTATGAGGATGAATGGTTCGTCGCCGTCAACAAAACGGGGAATTTACCGGTTCACCCCTCAGGACGGTATTTCAACAACACGCTCGTTGCTTTGCTTGAAGACCACTACGGACGCAAGGTCTATCCGGTGCATCGCCTCGACCGAGAAACATCGGGGGTTATGCTCCTTGCCTTCGACGCGAAAGGCACAGGGAATCTGTCCGTATCGCTTTCAACCGGATTGAAGGCCTATCTTGCCCTTGTGCACGGGATATTCCCCGACCAAGAGATGCTTGTCGACTTGCCCCTCGGACGGGATGACGAATCCGCCGTAAGAAAGAAACGTAAGGCGTGGCCGGGCGGAACGGAGAGCGCTGTAACGCGATTCAGGAAAGTGCTCACAGTCGGTGATATTTCCCTTGTCCGCTGCTATCCAGAAACGGGAAGGCTTCATCAGATACGCGCACATCTGCTTTCCGTCGGGTTTCCCATTGTTGGTGATAAGCTGTACGGGAGAGATGAGAAAGCTTTTCTCTCCTTTATTGAACATGGGTTTACCGACGACCTTGAAAAGCTGCTTTTACTGCCGCGTTCTGCCCTGCACAGCGCGAAACTTGTATTTCTGCATCCCAAAAACGGAAAAGAAATGATCATTCGAGCGGCGCTTCCCAAGATGTTTTCTGAATTTATCGCTTCCAGAAGGACGCATAGCTGAGGAGGCAGGCTTGCCAGGACAGAAAAGACAGGGGGAAATATGTCATATAGAAAAGGCGAGAGGGTCCAACCTTATCCGCCCTCCAACAAGTCGGCTATTGCTTTTCAGTAATCACGCCTGCAGGTTCTTCTTGACATACAAAGGCTATTTTCCTATAGATTCCAGTAATAATAAAGAAATATTCATGGACGTCGTGCAAAAGAGCGCCACCTTCGACGAACAATTGCGGAAGGTTTATTTTGGCAGGTGATAACCTCATGAGAAGCCTTAAAAACAGATAGTTATGCAAAACGATTATTCGGATTGCACCATAGGAGAATTATGTTTTTCAGCCGTCCCGATCCCCATAAGACAGGATTGAATGGTCCCAGGATTAAAAACGGGCAGTACGATCTCGAGTATGCTTTTCGCGGATGCATCCATGCCCGTGTCAGCGGGGGCATTTATGTCGGCCGATATGCTCTTTACAGCGCCAAATCCCCGGAAATAACAGGTGGCGAATTCATGTCTGATTTTTCTTTTTACGCCGCGGAAACCCCTAAAGTAAGCGGTGGCATTTTTGCAGGCAAAATGGCTATGTACGGCGCCATGTCCCCCGCCGTTCGGTACGGCGAGTTCTCCGGGGAATATGCTTTTACCGAATGCCGGGAAGCCCTGATTGACGATGGGAATTTTTCAGGTGCCGGCGCTTTCAGCGAAGCGATCAAAGCAACCATTCGGGGTGGTTGTTTCAGCGGACCCGATTTCGGCATCACGTCTCAGCAAATGGTCATAACCGGGGGAACCTTCAGCGGTTCCGATCTGCTCAAATCCAGCCGCAATGCCCTCATGGTCGGTGGAGACATCACGGGCTCCGTCTCCTTCCAGGATGCCCAGCATATACAGGTTCTTCTGGACGGCGCCATTCCTGAGATCTGCAATCCCCGAAGCGGGATTATCGTGGCAAAAAAAATAGGCCGCATCACTTTTGATCAAGAAAAACCTTCGAATCTTATCATTATTGCCGAATCTGTTGATAAAGGCGCTTCGTATGCCGATTTGACAGGTGTCGGCATCATCCCGGCATTATCCCGGGAGCCCGGTGCGGCCTTGAGAATTCTCCAGGAATTGGCTTCTAAAGTTCAAGGCAAAGAGCAAGGATCATAAAGAATTTGGTTGACGGCCTTAACTTGCCGCCCTGGTGCATTCTCCCCTATCCTTTCTTTAGAGGTTCCGGTGAATAGTCAATCCTCTTTTAAACCATCAAGATTCTACGGATGGTACAATCTTCTTGGCGTTATGTTTGTCTATGGTAGCTTATGCGGCAATATGACTTATGCATACGGTGTATTTTTGCCGACGATGAGTGAGGCCTTTCAGTGGAGCCGTTCCGGTTTTTCCGGGCCGTATGCCGCCTTTCTCATGGTCGGAGGGATGCTGGGCCCGGTCGCTGGAATGACCATTGCCAGGTATGGGGCAAGGGGTAATATCATCGTCTGCAATATCATTGCGGGACTTGGATTGCTGGGCATGTCGCAAGTGCAGGAATTATGGCATGTTTATGTATTCTTTGGCCTTATGGCGGGAGCGGGTATTGCCTTTGGTGAGTTTATTCCGATTACGACGGTGATCAACCATTGGTTTGTGCGAAGACGATCTTTGGCGATGGGTTTGCTGTTTGCTTCGGGCGGCTTGGGGGGATTTGCCATGCCGCCTCTTATCAGTTGGTTCATTACTGCTTGGGGATGGCGTTGGGCCTGGGTTTACCTCGCAGGAATACATGTTTTGTTGACGGTCATTCTGGGGGGTATCCTGATCAGGAACAGGCCTGAGGATGTCGGCCAGGTTCCGGATGGACTTGTTGCTGGCGAGGGCGGGGGAATTAACAGTCACCCGATTCACAGGCAAGTTTATCATACCCAGGAGGACTGGAATGCCAAAGATGCCTTGAGAACGGGCGCCTTATGGATCATTGTGGGGTTATTCTCGATTATCCTTTTTGTCACAAATATGCTGACCACGCACCAGGTTGCCTATCTTCAGGATATGCATTACTCCCCGCTGGTTTCGGCCACGGCGCTTGGCCTGATGCTGGGGACGAGTATTATCGGGAGACTCGCTTGCGGTGTTCTGGGCATGAGGATTGAAGGGCGATATCTGGCGGCCTTCTTTCTGGGCATGATGGGAATGGGCATTATCACGCTCATCTTTGCCCGGGGAATCGTTTTTGTTTATTTATACTCCATGCTGACCGGGATCGGTTTTGGCGGCATGATCGTCCTGATGCCGAATATGATAGGCGCCTATTTCGGGCGCACCCACTATTCACAGATTGTCGGATGGACAGTCCCGGTTGTGACCCTCATCAGTGCCGCCAGCCCCACTCTGGCAGGTTATCTCTATGACCGCACCGGTGAATATTTCATTCCTTTCATGATTGCCGCAGTTCTGGTTTTTATCAGTATGTTCATGGCCTTGCAGGCCAGGCCGCCGCGAATATCGGGCAGGTCGAATGTGTAGATTGCCATGTTTGTTTGCAGAATTCCAATTCTTAATCAAAGAGCTCTCTTCGTTGTATTCGTCATCGGCTCCTGAGCAAATTTCTATATATGCCTGCGTCGCCTCTTCCTAGACGTTTTGATTACATCTTTGATTTAAAATCGGAGTAGTGCAGGCATCGGCACCCTGATTCAATCAACATCAGCCGGTGGCCGGGTCATCCGGTAAAAACGGATATGGGATGACAGCAGAGACGTCTCCCCCATGCTGACATCCCCGATGAACCTCAGCGACCGGTTTCCTTCCCAAGGGGCTAAAGGCCCTCGGGCCTGTATGGACTTCGGGTAATAGAAATTAACAACGAGGGACAGGTTGTGCCTTTTTTCCCAGACCGTTTGGATAAATGGGTTGTTTTTCCCCTCTAAGGCTGCATCGGCTGCGGATTTGGCCATCCGCCAGCGGGTGGCTTCATTCGGGCAGATGAACTTTATATGAAATTGAGATTTTGTGGAAAGGGCCGGATTGAACTGCCCTCTTTGAAAAATAACTCCATAGATTCCCTCGCCAAAAGTCTTCCTCATTGATTTTGAGATGTCTGCCAGACGAACACGATTCAGAACGCCCCAGGCAATAGCCTGATAAATAAGGGGATTATCTGCGAAACCTGTCGATGAGGCCTCGGCATAAACAAGTCGTGCCAGGAGATCCTTTGGCGAGACGTCGTTTTGCTTCATGATCTTCTGCGCTGTTTCCCCGTGATTTGTCGTGAGGCAGGGGGGAAGATCGCCGGCCGCGGCCAAGCGGATGGGAAAGCAGAGCAGAATCGCGACAAGGGCATTGGACAGGTGTTTCAACACGGGATTACCTCAAAAAAATGGACCATCCCGCCATAATGGCGCCGGGGATAAGATCCAGTGCTCCGGATGCCTCGGAGACGGGGGAGAACCCGCAAGCCCGGCAGTTGATCTTGCCGCGGCTTTTAACATAGCAGCCTTCCGTTATGGCGCCATCGGGATCGACATTGATCAGGATATCATCATGACATCGCCAGTTGTTGCTGATCATGGCCTTCAGGCGGCCGGTCGAATTGAGGATGGGGAAACCATGATTTTTCAGCCGGATGACCTCATCCAGGGTTTCTTTTCTTTCGTTGTCAGACAAAGCGAGGGGCGCTTCGCCCTGCCCGTAGGGATAGAATAACTGAACCGTCATACCCCGGAACCTCTTAATGCCTTTCAGCAGCTCCAGAAGGGGGCGGATATCTTGCCGGTTTTCCCGATTGATCGTGAAATGGACAAAAAGCCGTCCGTGGTGCGCAGCCTGAAGATTTGACCAGACCTTATCAAATGATTGTGATCGCAGCCGGTCGTGTGTTGCCTTAAGGCCGTCCAGGCTGACCCAGACGACGTCAGGAGATACGTCCAGAGGGACTGTGCCGTTCGTGGTCACGGCAACCCTTGGAAAACGTTTTTGGGCGTAATCGATCAGGTCGTTTATATCATGGCCGTTGTCATGCCAGAGCAGGGGCTCGCCTCCTTCAAAGACAATGATCAAGGCTCCGCGATTTCTGACGGCGTCGAGCATGGCAATGGCCGCAGGCCATGTCATCTGGGCGTCATCCTCCCCGGCACGCTGATGAAACGGGCAGGCCATACAGGTCAGATTGCATCGGTAGGTCACTTTAAAGCTGGCAAGGAGAGGGCGCTTTTGTCTGAAGACGATTCGCCGAATGAAGAAAGCGGGAAAGCTTGCCAATTGCAAACCGGACGCCGGGAAGCGGTTTGTCCTCATGCAGACGCAGCACCTCTTTGGCGAATCCTGCTGAAAGATTTTGTGACTTCCTTAGCATTCAGGCAGTTGATGCAATCATGCGGTTCCAGCCATCCCTTGCGGGCGATATTGATCCCGGTTGCCATGTGGCTGAATCCTTCAAGGTGATGAATGTCAGGATTGATGGCGATCTTGACGCCTTTTTTCTTTGCATGGATTATTTGACGCCAGTCCAGATCAAGACGTAGAGGATTGGCGTTTAGCTCAATGATCTTTCCTAACGCCGCGGCATGATCAATAATGCGCTGCAGGTTCAAGGCATAGGGTTCACGGGATAGAAGCAATCGGCCCGTCGGATGGGCAAGCATGGTCGTCAGCGGATGGGAGAGGGCTTTTGATATCCGTCTGGTCATGTCCTCTTCCGGCATGGTGAAATGTGAATGGATGGCGACGATGACAAAATCGAAAAGCTTCAGAACGTCATCGCTATAATCCAGGCGGCCGTCCGCCAAAATATCGGATTCAATGCCTTTAAAGATATGAAAGGGGGCTTCCTGTTTATTGAGCTCGTCAATCTGTGCATGTTGCCGCTTAATGTCATCAACGGAAAGACCTCCTGCGTAGGCAGCGGATTGGCTGTGATCGCTGATGCCTATATATTCATATCCCAGCGCCTTGGCCATATTGACCAGGGCTTCCAGAGAGTCCGCGCCGTCACTGGCCCGGGTGTGGATGTGGAAAAGGCCGCGAATGTCTCCGGCTTCAAGCAAGCGGGGAATATTTTTCTTCTCTGCCGCCTCAATCTCCCCCATGTTTTCCCGAAGTTCCGGTGGAATAAATGCCATGCCCAGGGCATTAAAGATTTCCTTTTCAGTCCGGCAAGGGATGACACTGTTTTCGGTGAAAAGGCCATACTCATTCATCTTCATTCCCAGTTTTTTTGCACGCGCCCTCATGGCGGTGTTGTGCTCCCTGCTTCCTGTAAAATGATGAAGGGCATAAGGGAAATCCGCTTTGGAGACGATCCGCAGATCCGTATTGATACCGGTTTTCAAAACGACACTGACTTTTGTTTCTCCCTTTGCGGTCATGGTCTCCACTTCCGGAAGGGATATGAAATGGTCCGCTAGGGCATAGGGGTTCTCAGATGCAGCCAGGATATCGATATCTTTGACCACGTCATTGCCCCGGCGAAGCGATCCGGCAAGGCTGATTTCCAGAAGGTCTTTGTGGGTTTTCAGCGATTTGATCAAGGCCTCGGCTTGAGGCATGACGTCGGCATAAAGCCGTTTATCTTTATAACGCTTTACGGCTTCGATTCCTTCCAGAATCTTGTGCTGGGTCTTGATTCCAAAGCCCCTCAGATCAACGAGGCGATTTTCATGGCAGGCATATTCAAGTTCCCCGATGGTCTCGATTCCCAGGCTGGTATAAAGGGCCTTGATTTTTTTAGGTCCGAGTCCCGCGACCTTGAGCATTTCAAAATGGCCCGGAGGAATGGATGCCCGGAGCTCGTCATAATAATGAAGGCGGCCGGTTGTCATGAGTTCGTTAATCTTCGTGCTGAGAGCCTCGCCGATACCCTTGAGTGTCGCCAGCTTTCCGGAACTCACCACTTCATCGAAATCGTCTTCAAGCGATTCGATGGTTCTGGCCGCGTTTTGGTAGGCTCTGGATTTGAAGGGGTTTTCACCCTTCATTTCGAGAAGGAGGGCGATTTCATCAAGTATTCTAATGATGTCGTAGCGTGTCATGGATAGCCTCTATAATATTGAATCAGGCTCATATGTACCTACGCATGGCGATGTATTGATCACGTTATTTATATAACAAATCGTCTCATGCTTGAAGGGCTTTCTGCTTTTATGATTACCGTCGGATTTTGATTAACACCGGACAAAAAGAGTGTCAAGAAATGCAAAGCCCCCGCCGATTTTCTTGCAGGGGCTTTGATGCTTCATGGAGATGCCATCCTCAGTCTGTGGAATAACGTGAGGAGGTTTCATTGTGGAAACCTGTCATCCCTGGAAGCCCTAAACACTGACTTCCAGGGATGGTGAGAGAGGCAGGTATAATCTAAAACAAACGGTAAAAGACCTCTCCCTTCAAGGTTCCTATATATATAACCCAAATGGGCATTGCAGACTGTACTCTTTCATTCATCAAACAGCATGCGTCAGGTTGGACAGACATTACGGCATGGCCGTGTTTTCAGCAATCGGAAGGCGTCCTAATTTGAAATGAGAAATATATGCGACCGTTTATCGGTGTTTGTCTGATGATCATGATATGCTTTAACCGGCTTTGGATCAATATTTCTATCGCTGATTGAAGGAAATTGAAAAATATGCCACATTAAGGGGAAATGACAACGCCAGAGATGAGGAATTTCAAGGGATGACAATAACATCTGCTATCAGAAGGACAGTCGGAAGCGTATTGGATTATCTCCGCGGCTTTAGCCCCCGTGAAGATACCTATGCCTTGGGAGGAGATGACTTATCTTTTCAGGAAAAAGTCACGCAGGCTGGTTCAGGGGGTGTCTTACCGCGAGTAATGTCCAATCCCGAGGCATTCGACGATCTCGACATTGGATCGGTGCTGGAGAGCGTTTATGAACTGGTTCCCAGAAGTTTTGAAAAAAGTGGGGCGCATGATCGCAAGTATCTTGAAGATATCTTTCACTATCCGGTCAATGACCTCTGTGAAATTGAGGAAAGGCAGGAGGTTATTACAGAACTTCAGATGGATGAAGACCTTTGGAATCATGCCCTGGCCGTTAAAACAAGCCTGGATATGTGCCTTTACGATGAAAGATTCAGAAGCGCCGCCAATGGGTTAAAATCTTTGCAGGATGCAGCCAATATCGTTGAATTTGTGCAGAGCATCAGGAAAATGGCGATGCCGCGGTCAAAAAGGCTCAAAAGCATCAAGGGACTTGGCCGAAAGCTTGATGAGGATGATAGATTCAGAGAAGCCGAAAGCTTTATGAGTGAATTATATATACCCTACAGATTGGGAGATGTTATTGAGGATAATTCAGGTAATTTACGCGCGATCAGTGGTGTGACGTCCCGCAGGGACTTCTTTGGAGGCAACAGAATTCTATTGGAAGTTGCCGAAAGAATGTTTACGGAGGAGCCGTTTAATCGTTTCCTCAACGATGAGGCGAAAGCTCTTGAATTGTTGAAAACCATGAGGTCCCGGCTTGGCCTCTGGCATAAGGAGTTATTCAGTTTCAGCTTGAGTGGCCATGATCTCGATCAATGGGGGAAAAACGAGAGGAAAAAGTATCTCGATTTAATGGAGTATTGGTTATCGCTGATGAACGAAGCGGTTTATTCAAGGGTTCCCAAGTTGGAAATCGGTGATCTTTCCAAGCAATTGGGTTTTTATCTGGGGGCGGCGGCGTTGCAGCGGAAATGGGCAAGTGCAGGGTTTCCTGTTACTAATCCCAAAATCCTTGACCGGCGGGAAATCAAGGCGTCGATCATGGGATCATTCAATACGTCACTGATGCAAAGACACCGCCGCGACAGTATTGTGTCAAATGATGTCGTTTCCGATCGGGATCATAATTTATTTATCCTGACGGGGCCGAACAATGGCGGTAAAACGACTTACATCCGACAAGTCGGACAAATGTACTGGCTGGCCCATATCGGCATGGGCATCCCGGTGGAGAGGGCGGAGATCAGTGGAATTGATTCCCTGTTTACGTCATTCAACACGGAAGACAATACGGCGCAAGGAACAGGGCTGTATCTGACGGAATTGAAGAGGATTGCACAGTTTTCACGACCGGCTCCCGAGCAGCCGTGCATGAGTCCGTATTCGATCATTTTTTTTGATGAGTTTGCCAATGGTACGGATCATGAGGAGTCCGTCAGGAGAACTGCGATCGTCCTTGATTACTTGAGTGATAAAGGCGTGACCGCTTATTTCACAACGCACAAGCATGAAATTGCCGACATGGTGGACAGGGGAAAATTGAAAGGGGCCGTCAATCTTGCCGCTGAAGCGCGGATTCAGGGAGATCTGATTGAGACGACTTACCGAATTATCAGAAATGCCAAAGAGAAAAGCTATGGATATGTGCAGGCGGAAATCATGGGTATCACAGCCGAGTCTCTGAGAACGCACCTCATGGACGAAATGGCTCAGGGCTTATATCCGCTGGAAGATACAAGATTGAATACGAAGGTGAGCTTGGGAAACGAAAATAAACAGGCATAAAATATGAAATAGTGGAAGGATAGGCTACAATGCGAAGAAATAAGACCCTAATCGACCAAGGAGGAAGTTAAAGATGGCTCAAATGACGGAACGGATGCAGGAAGTTTTCAACAAGGTCCGCACAGTGGTGCTTGTCACGGCCACGGCGGATGGCATGCCCAATGCCGTGCCGGTAGGGGCGAAAAAGATTATTGACGGGGAGACCATCCTCATTTCCGATCAGTTCTTCGGCAAGACCCTGTCCAATATGCAAGCCAATCCCCGTATTTCCGTCATGTTCTGGGACGGTTTTGAGGGATACCAGTTGAAAGGCACTGTCACCATCGAGACTATAGGACCAAGATTTGAAGAGACGGCCCGCTGGATCGAGGAAATGAGTAGCAAGGCCGGCTTTCCCCTGAAATCCAAGGGGGTGGTCATCATGAAGATCAACGAGATTTACGGGGTTACGCCAGGACCGGGCGCGGGCAAGCAACTGGCCTGAATGTGGAAGCATCCTCGTCATCGTCTGCTCTGGCGATTTAAAGAAGATGACGTTTGTTTTAAGAGTGTTGGCGGATACGCTCTGGCTCTTCATGACGCACCCCGCACTGCCGTGGGCGTGTCGAGGATGGTCAGGTCATTAAGGAGTGCCCATTTGTTTCTTCCTGAAGGCGATAAAGAGGCGAAACGTTCTTTTAAAGATTAAGAGATCGATCAAATCTGAATTCTCGTCCGGTGCGTTAGCCGGCCCCAAGACATAATGGCTTTCATTTTTTATATGCACTGCAACACTTCAAATCCTTTAATGATGCACGTCTGTATATAATTCTCCCGCTTAATATGTGAACGATCACCAGAGTTATCCATCCGGGCTATGTCTAATATAGCTTGACAGAACGTCCATGATGGTTATAGGTAAGCCAGTTTACGTTAAGTGGCAAAATAGTCGGGAGATTGAACCTGTTGCATCCTGAGGATACAAATATAGGTGATCGCTTCCGGCAAGCTGATCCTCACGCAATCTGAGGTGTTGGACAAATTGGTCCAACCGATAAATAATAAATGAGGTGTGATAAATGGCTAATCTTTGGGAACCTTTGAAGGAAGAGGAAAAAAAGCGTTACGAGGTCGTCAATAAGGAGAATATTGAATTTCTGTTGAACCGTTATAACAAGGTCAATCGCTGGGTGATTGCCGATATGATTCGTCGGAGTGCTTATCATTATCCTGACAAGCCGGCGTTGATTTTCGCTGATAAGACTCTGACCTATGTTCAATTGGAGGAAGAATGCAACCGTGTTGCCAATGCGTTGCTGGATTTAGGTGTGCAGAAGTATGATCGTGTGGCGATTCTTGCCCACAATACACTCGATCATGTCCTGACGTGGCTGGGCTGTGCCAAGGTAGGAGCGATCTATCTGGCCATCAATTACCTCCTCCGTGGTCAGGACATCGCGTACTGCGTCAACCATTCGGAAAGCAAAGTCTTCATTGTTGAGGATTCCCTGTTCGACCTTGTCCAGGATGTTATGGATGATATGCCGACAGCTAAAACATGGTTCTGGTCTGACCAGGGTTCCGGGAAAAAGATTCCGGGTGAGCCGTTCCGTAGTTTTGAGGCCTGGTACAAACAATATTCAGTAAATGAGCCCGACACCATTCTTGATATCCAGGACCCCTGTCAAATGACCTATACCAGCGGGACGGAATCGCTGCCCAAAGGCGTCATTATCGGAAATCAGGCCTTGATGGCTGAATACATGGGGTGCATCATCGATGGAGAATTTGAGGATACGGACATAAGTATCAATGCCCTGCCACTTTATCATTGTGCGCAGCGCGATGTATTCATGAATCCCATCTTCTGGGTGGGCGGAACGAATATCCTGATGACGACGGATATCGGGCAGATTCTGCAAGCTATTGCCGAATATAAGGCCACAATGTTTTTTGCACCGCCGACGGTCTGGATCGGCATTTTAAGACATCCGGATTTCTCAAAGTACGATTTGTCTTCCTTGAGGAAATGCTATTACGGCGCCTCAATCATGCCTGTGGAAATACTCAAGGAGATCATGGAAAAATTGCCGGGTGTGAAGATTTACAACTTTTACGGACAAACGGAACTGGCCCCTTACCACACGATACTCAAGGCGAAAGATGCCCTTGAAAAACTGGGATCTGCCGGCATGGCCGGGTTGAACATGGAGACCAGACTGGAGGATGATGACGGTAATCCCATTTCATTGCCTGACGTTCCCGGGGAGATCTGCGGTCGAGGTCCCCATGCCATGCTTATGTATTTCAAGGAACCCGAGAAGACGGAAGAAGCCATGAAAGGCGGCTGGTTTCATTCCGGAGATGTAGGCGTGATGGACGAAGACCGTTACATCACGGTGGCGGACCGGAAGAAGGATATGATTAAAACAGGCGGTGAAAATGTTCCGACCCGGGAGGTGGAGGAAGCCATCTATATGGACAGGCGTGTTCAGGAAGTTGCCGTTGTGGGCCTTTACCATCCAAAATGGGTCGAAGCGGTGACTGCGTTTATTGTTCCAAGAGATGGACAGACCATTATGGAAGGGGAGATTATGGACCTCTGCAAGAAAGAATTGGCGGCGTTCAAGTGTCCGAAGAAAATTGTTTTTGTCGATGACCTTCCCAAAACACCAACAGGCAAGCTCCTGAAGAGGGAAATGCGCAATGCCTATAAGGATGCCTTTATCCGGGCATAGACAGTTATCAGAATGAAAAGGGCCGGTCTATGCTCTTGGACCGGCCCTTTATAATGCAGCAACCATCGGGTCTTTTGTATTACAAGCTATAAAGCATGATAAAGAAAAAACAATAAACATGAAGAAGTACCCTTATTACTTGAGGATACAAGAACAGGGCAATACACACAACATATTGTGCTCTCTTATTGTTTAGGTACAATATAATCTAGTCCATATTTACAAGTCCCTCTCATAATATTCTGATTGAATCATATATTGAAGTCTTTTTAGTTAAAACTTTAATGGCCATTGCGAAAAATAAATAAATAGCTAATTATAACAACAATATGCTGAATAATAAATCGTGGGTGTTCCGCTTCATATTACTGGGAAATACCTCGTAATATGTTGAAAATGATTCCGTATTGTACTTGCCGTATGAACTTCTTATTATAGAATCTATAAGAAACTTTTAATTTCCTGAATCTTGGCAGAGTCGTCAGACCAATACAGCATTCTGAAAATTATCTTGCAGGGGGTTATTATGAATTCAGGGTCAGAATCAATTGTGAAATCGATGCTTAATTTGTGTATGGAGGAGCAGAAAAGAGGTTCCGAGCTGGGGAATACCTGGTTCAACTGTTCCTTCAGGACCATGCAGGCCTTTCGAACGGCAATGAATAACAGCGAGGATCCATCAAGAGTCTTTGAGGTATGTAAGGAATCGTCAGAAGATTATATGCGTGCCTGCACTTCTTATTTGTCCGATCATTCCTCAGATATACTGAAGTTCTTCGACTCTGTGGATTTGGTGCAAAACAAAAAGAAGGAACAAGAACGCCGGCAAAGATGACCTATCAGAACGGAGGGTTGCCATGCCAACAAGAATAATCACCTGCGCAAACTGCAGTTTAAATGGTGAGATCGAAATATATGACCTTAAATCAAATGTGCCTGAATCGAAAACATTCAAGCACCTTGGTCATAATCCTTTTTCAGGCCATCTCCATTATCAGTGTCCTGCATGTGAGGTTGTTCTGCTGGTAGATCCTATGGATGTTTTGGGCGAAGGCACCGTATCGGGCCTGGTCGGAAAGACCGATAGGCGCAGGCATGGATATGGGGACGACCAGGACATGCCTCAAGCGATGAATATATTGCAAACAATAGGACGTTGCCTGCAGGCAGAGGATTACCGTCACTGAGGTGCCGGATTAAACCGGAGACAATTGGCCTGAGAAACAGAGTATCTATAGTTATTACGAATATATCTCTTGTTGAACTGCCGAGGGCCTGCAACGGGCAACCCCTCCTGTCCGCTGGTGACCACCAATGGGCCCTCGTCAATTCAATTATTCCTTCTGACGACCTCGTTTAACATCTTCAAAACAATCTCGATCTTTTCCCTTTGAAGCTGTACCCGGATGCATAATGCCATCAGGTGTATAAATAGCTGATGAAGAAACAGTCATGTAGGCAGCAACATGAACTCAAGGCGCGATTCAGACTGACATGCTGGATAATTTGTTGACACGCAAGCGGAACCTGTTTATATCTGCACCACCCTGAAGGGAATACCCATCAAACGAAAAAGAGGAAAAAATGGCCAAGATGCAATATGTTAGGGAAGGAAGAGTTTCCCGGATCACCCTTGATGACGGGAAAATGAATGTGATGAACTGGGAATTTTTTAGTGAGCTCAACAGCGCTCTTGATCAAACCATCGCCGATGAGGCCGGTGTCCTGATCTTTACAGGCCGAGCGGGCATATTCTCTGCCGGTCTTGACCTGAAGCTTCTGCCTACGCAGGATCTCATGGAACAACTCAAATTCCAGAAGACATTTGCTGAAACCATGTTGAGGCTATACCAGTTTCCTGTGCCCACAATAGCCGCCTATGCCGGTCATTCCATTGCAGGCGGCGCCATCCTTTCATATGCCTGTGACCGTTTTATGGTGGCCGATGGCCCCTATAAAATTCAAATCAATGAAGTGGCAAACAAGATGGCTATCCCCAGTTGGATTGCCCTGATCTGCCGTTCATCCATTCCCCATCGATACTGGAAAGAGGCGTTGCTCCATGCGCGGGCCTATTCCCCCCGCGAGGCATTCGATCGGGGGCTCGTCGATGACCTTATCGTAGAGGGGGGCAACATCATGGAGGCTGCAAATGCCTATGCTGATGAACTGCTTAAACTCTGCGTTCCCGCTTATGCGGCCACGAAGAAGTTCATGCGTCAGGAAGAATCGGTGCATGTGATGGAAATATTTGAAAAGGAGATACTTGATTGGCGGATGAACTACAGCGTGCAGATCAAATAGGGATATCCGCCATCTGATTAGCCGAATGTAACCTTAGGGGCAGGTAAACCTGCCCCTACATTTTTATCATGCTGAAAGGGAGAAAGCCGGTGGCCTCTATCGGAGGTCAGGGAACATGAACAAGTCATTACAATCCCAGATAGGCCTTCTTCACCTTTTCATCCTGCAGCAGATCGGTGGCTTTCCCCTCCAGAATAAGCTGCCCGGTCTCAAGAATATAACCGCGGGTAGCTGTTTTCAGGCTGATTGATGCATTTTGCTCAACGAGCAGGATGGTGGCGCCCCTTCGGTTTATTTCGCGGATTACCTCGAAGATGCGGGCGACCACCAAGGGGGCGATGCCGAGCGAAGGTTCATCCAGCATGAGGAGCTGTGGATTGGACATGAGGCTCCGTCCGATGACCATCATCTGCTGCTCCCCGCCGCTCAATGTGCCCGCCATCTGGGATCCCCGGTCCTTCAGAATGGGGAATAACTCAAATACCTCATCCATGTTTTTCTGAATTTTTGCCTGATCATTGCCATGCACCCAGGCTCCCAAGAGCAGGTTTTTCATGACACTCATCTGGGGAAAGATTTTTTTATCTTCAGGGCACAGGGTGATGCCTTCACGAACGATCTGGAAGGCGGCCATCTGTTCTATCCGTTTTCCGGAAAACTCGATGGAACCTTGCCGAGGCTTCACCAATCCGGCAATATTTTTCAATAGGGTGCTTTTCCCGGCGCCGTTGGCCCCCAGCACGCAAATGAGTTCTCCCTTCTCCACGGTGAGCGATACCCCGTGAAGGGTCTGAGACCGGCCATAAAAACTGTCAACCTGATTAACATGCAGCAGCATATTCATCCCCCAGATAGGACTTGATCACTTCCTCGTTGCGGCAGACCTCCGCCGGCGTTCCCTCGGCGAGCTTTTTACCGAAATTGAGAGCCAGGATGCGGTCCGAAATATTCATCACGAGGCTCATTTTGTGTTCAATCAGGCAAATGGTCACACCGGCATTGCGAATCCGTGTAATAAGATCGATGAGAATCCCTACTTCCTCGTTATTTACACCCCCCGCCGGTTCATCCAGAAGCAAAAGTTCGGGGGACGAGGCATAGGCCACGCCGATGGACAGCTGCTTCTGGGCTCTTTGAGGAAGGAGGCCGGCCTGGGTTTCCTTTTCACCGCTGAGGCCGATGAACTCAGCCAATTGATGGGCCTGATCCAGGGCCTTGCTTTCCGCCTCTCTTTTACGGCGCCCCCCGAACAAGGCCTGCCATGCCCCCATTTCACGCGTTGCATTCTGACCGATGATGAGGTTTTCCAGCACCGTGTTTTTCTCAAATAGCGTCGTCAGCTGAAAGGTACGGGCGATGGACCTCCGGGCCACTTCGTAGGGTTTCAGGCCGGAGATCGTTTCCCCTTTTAATATTATTTCCCCCTGTGTGGGCGGGAGAAAGGCTGTCATCAAGTTAAATAGTGTTGTTTTGCCTGCCCCGTTCGGGCCGATGACACTGAATATTTCGCCTTTGCGAATCGAAAAGCTGACATTGCCGATCGCCTGCAGGCCTCCAAAGTATTTGCTGATATTTTTTGCTTCAAGCAGGATATCGTTCATTTTACAGCCCTCCTGTGATCGTAGTACAGAAGCGCCGAACGCAAGCCACCCGCAATGCCCTGGGGAAGAAACCCCATGATCAGGATCAGTAAAATGCCGTAAACCACTAACCGTAATCCGCCCAGAAAATGCAGCATTTCGGTTAAAACGGGCAGAAGGATGCCGCCGATGATCGGCCCTGCCAGGGTGCCGACGCCTCCGATCATAACATTCAGAAGCATTTCAAAGCTTCCCAGGAAATGTGCCTGTTCGGCCATCAGGCTGCCCATGTAGGCGGCGTACAACCCGCCGGACAGACCGGCGATGAGGGTGCTGATGCTCAAAAAGACGACTTTATCCCACATCGTATTGATGCCTAAAGACTGAGCCAGGTTTTCATTTCCCCTGATGGCCGCCAGCCGTTTACCCACAAGAGAACCGGTGAAACGGGCGATGACCAGGAGCGTCAGGAAAACGAACATCAGAACAAGGTAGTAACAGGCGACGGTGGAGTCGAATGATATTTCTCCGCCAAAAGGCAGAGGAATCGAACCGGGACGCGGGATGCCGAAAAGGCCGCTGGCGCCTCCCGTCACGGCATCCCATCGGGCAACCACATAAAAGATGGCGATACCCAGGCACATGGTGGCAATGGGGAAGTAATGGCCCTTGGTTCTTAATGTGGGCAGGCCGGTGAGGAAGCCCAGAGTAGCCGTGATGAGGCATCCGACCGGTAAGGCCAGCCAGAAGGAGAAACCGAGCGCCTGGATGAGCAGGGCCGTCGCGTAGGCGCCGATACCGAAAAAGGTGCCGTGGGCAAGGTTCAACTGGCCCACATAGCCCAGGATCAGGTTCAACCCCATGGAAGATATGACCCATATGCCGCACATTACCATAATGTGACGGGGATAATCACCCGTGATAAAAAGGGGCGCGAAGATCGCTGCGAGAAAAAGAAAAACGTAAATGACCCGTTTCTTGAATTCGTGTTTAACCGTCACTCTCAATGCTCCTTTCCGAAAAGTCCCGTCGGCTTAATGGCCAGGACAGCCACCAGAACGCCGAAAATGAGAGACTCCGCATAATAGCTGGTCACAAAAGTAGAGATCAAGGTTTCCATCAGGCCTATGATGTAGCCTCCTATGACTGCCCCGATAAAGCTGCCCATGCCGCCGAGAATGATAATAACAAAGGCCATGGCGATGACCGATTCCCCCATTACAGGCGAAATAAGGAGGATGGGCGCCACAAGGACCGCTGCCACGCCGGCGAGAGCCGTTCCCATACCGAATGTGGCCTGGCCGACCAAGCCGGTGTTGATGCCCATGAGCTGTGCACCGTCACGATTCTGGGAGGTTGCTTCGATGGCGGCTCCCAGGCGTGTTTTCTTGATAAACAGATGGATGGTGATGATCAAAAGGGCTGCGACGCCAATGACAATGAGGCGTTGGGATGTTATCGTCATTCCGAAAAGATTAAAGATGGTGCTGCTGGGTGGAGCAATGCGACGGAAATCCGCCCCCCAGAGGACCAGTGCGCCGTTTTCCAGGATAAAGATAAGCCCGACGGCGACAATGAACGAGCTTATATGCGGCTGATTGTAGAAGGGGCGGTAGATGAAGCGCTCAATAATCATGCCGATAAGAAACAGGGCGCCTATGGATACAATCAGGGCAAGCCAATACGAAATTCCCAGAAAAGAGATGCAAAAAAAGGCGATATAGGCCCCAATCATATACAGGGCGCCATGGGCAAAATTGGGGATTTCCAGAATGCCGAAGATGAGAGTAAGCCCCAAAGCGACCATGGCATATACCGACCCGAGCATGATGCCGTTGATGATGGTCTGAAATAATAAATCCACGCCTTTGCCTCCTTAATTAGTGAGATCAGCGGAAACAAGGGCATGGCGATGGTTTGCCGCCAGCCCCTTGTCTCCGGTTGGAAAGCAGTTACTCCTTTGCCGTATAGATGGCATCAGGCGTATCGATAACAAAACTTTTGGTGTATTTGCCGTTTACCACTTCAATGCCGTAAGTCTTCGCTTTGAGCGCTCCATTTGGAAACGCGCCCGTATAGCCATAGGGATCATTGTTTTTGACGTAGGGCAGGGCCAGGACGTCTTTGGTCTTGTTGAGCATGGCGTCCATAATTTTGTAAACGTCTGTCGTGGTTCCCGCAACGACCATAGACCCCACGTAAATCAAGGCATTGGCGTAGGCAATGGCCAGCTCTGTCGCCAGGGGCTTATCCGCGCCATATTTTTTGCGGAACTTATCGGCAAAAGGTTTAACATGATCGCGGGGCGTCAGGGAGAGGGGGGTCGATCCTATGCAACCGTTCAGGATCTCCATGTTGTCGACGAAGGTCCTGATTTCATCCAGCTTGCCTCTCTCGATAAGGATGAAGCCGCCCTTGAAGCCCAGTTCCCTAGCCTGCTTGATCTGCATGGCGTCGGGTTCTGAAGATGATCCCAGAAGAAGAACATCCGGCTTCGTGGCCAGGGCCTTGGTCAGGAGGGGATAATAATCGGTGGTTTTCATAAAATCGACGGGGATATTCGTGGTGATGCTTCCTCCCGCTGATTGCCACTCCTTCTGGAATAGCCCACTCCATATTTTGCCATATTCATAGGCATCGGGCATCATGGCGCATTTTTTCCATCCATGGGCGCGGGCCTTTTCAGTAAAAGCATGAACATAAGCCTGCATGGGCAACGGGCCTTTGAAAAGGAGCTTGTTCCCCGACGTTACGGCAGCCTGGGTGGTTGTGTAAGCACCAATAATGAATTTTTCCTTCTCGTTGATGGCCATCAAGGCAAAAATAGCCCCCGTATTGGGGTTATAAACCATTTTTGCCCCATCTTTATGAACAAGGCGTTTGGCATTGTTGACAGTCAGGGCGGCCTGAAACCGGTCGTCCATACTGACAACGCGGACTTTATACTTTTTGCCGCCAATCGGGGCGCCGCCCAGGGCGTTGATCTCATCCGCCGCCAATTCGAGGCCCCACTGGATGTTCAGCCCGAACTTGGCCGCCCCTCCGCTGAGAGGCCCACTGTAACCGATGGTAATGACGTCGTCTGCGGCCTGAACAGTTTGAACAATTGCTGCGGAAAAGATCATCAATGCGAGAATTGAAACCCATAAAAATACATGCTTTTTTTTCATTTTCCCCCTCCTTATCCAGTTAATGAACGGGACGCCGGAAACCATCCATCCGATGATTATCCTAGCGTCGGTTGATTCCTTCGATATGGCCCATAACAGAGGATATCTTCATGGCCGTGCCTCGTACCGCTTCAATGATGCTATCCAACCCCTTTCCTTCCATACGCAATTTTGATCCGGAAATGCTTATGGCAGCGACGACTTGAGATGATCGATCTCTGATAGGCGCGCCTGCGCAGGTGACGCCTGTCAGAGATTCTTCTTGATCCATCGCATATCCTTGAAGTTTGATTTTCTGAAGTTCTTCTGTGATGAGGGCCAGGTCGGTAATCGTATGGGGGGTTTTTCGAAGCAATGGCGCCGTTTTTAATATCCGGTCCTGTATATCGGTAGGGGAAAAGGCTAGCAATACTTTGCCTACTGATGTGGAATGAATGGGAAGGGAGGAACCTGTTTGAGGAAATAAAAGGTAAGGGGTTTTGGGCTCAAAGCGCTGAATGACAAGGGCGGTATCGCCAGCCAGAAGTGCAACATGGACCACTTCCTGGAACTGCTCGCAAAGCATATCCGCCCAAGGGTGAATAGCCTGTCCCAATTGGCTGTTCTGGACCAGAAACAGGCCCAGATGAATGATCTTGACACCCAGGCGGTAGCGGCGAGTGGCGGGTTCCTTCTCTAGGAAATCCCTTTTTACGAGTGTGCTCACCAATCCGTGAGCCGTGCTTTTCGTCAAACCCAAGGCAGCCGCAATTTCGGTTATCCCCAGAGTTTCAGGACCTTTGGGGAAAAGCTCCAGAATGTCGATCGCCCGATTAACGGATTGGACCATGTTTAACCTTATTCGTTGAATAACGATGTCTATGTCAGGGATATAAGGCGCCGCAATGATCAAGATAGCCGAACCATGTTCAGTATTAATAAACAAAGTTCTAAGGAAGATTACAAAAATGTATAATATTTGTCAAGATGATAATGGCGAAAAATTCTGATTTATTTGTTGTCTCATCTCAGCAAATAAGATAGTAAAACAACCGTATTAAAATCAAAATGAGCTCCACTCGGAAAGAGCTGTTAAAAATTATTTAAACTACATAAACGATTCTATGATCTCCATTGTCGGCATTATTCATCTTTGGATTCTACTAGGGGGACAACATGGAAATGAAAAAGCACAGCCGGGTATTTTCCGATAATGATCCGCATTCCATGGTAAGGCGAGCCATGCTCTATGCTTGCGGCTGGACTTATGACGAGATAAAAAGACCCTTTGTTGCCGTTGTCAATACCTACAATGAGATGCATCCCGGACACATGCATTTGAAAACGATTGCAGAGCGGGTCAAGGCTGGTGTGCGTACCGCCGGCGGATTGCCGACAGAGTTTTATACCCTTTCCCTTTGCGATGGTCTGGCCAATGGCCATGAAGGAATGAAGTTTGTTCTTCCAAGCCGTCAGGTGATTGCCGATTCTGTCGAACTGGGATTACGCGCGCACTGCTATGATGCGGCCGTCCTGATCGGTTCCTGTGATAAGATCCTGCCCGCCCTTCTCATGGCGGCGGCTCGTGTCAATATCCCGACCATTATCGTTACCGGAGGGCCAATGCCGGCAGGGTGCTGGGCCAGAGAAGGCGTCAAAGCATCCGTTTCCGGTTTTGGGCCCATGATTCGTAAAGTATACTCCGGCGATTATTCTCCTGAAATCCGGGAGGAAGCCCTGTCTTCGCTGTATCCTTGTGCCGGTGCCTGCTGGGGTATGGGAACGGCCAACACGATGGCCTGTCTTTGTGAGGCTCTGGGGATGAGCCTGCCGGGAGACGGGACGGCCCCCGGCCTGATGGCCAATAAGTCCCGCATGGCTGAACAGGCGGGCGAAAAAATTATGGACCTTCTGGGACGAGGCATAACCCCGTCAACGATCATGACGCAGGCAAGCTTGGAAAATGCCATGAAGGTCAATATGGCCATCGGCGGGTCCCTCAATACGGTTCTGCATCTGCCGGCATTAGCCCATGAACTCGGACTGAAGGTCGATTACAGCGATTTTGACCGGCTCTCACGAGAAATTCCTCATTTGACTAATGTAGAGCCGGCCGGTCCTTATTCCGTTATTGACCTGGATAGCGCCGGAGGGATCCCCGGCGTGATGAAGACGCTTGAAGGCCATCTGGACAATACGGTGTTGACCGTAACCGGCAAAACAGTAGGAGAGAATCTCGCGGATGCCACCGTGTTCTCTTCCGATATTATCCAACCTCTGACGAATCCTGTCCATCCTTACGGGGGAGTGGCCGTGCTGCGGGGCAATCTGGCTGTAAAGGGTGCGGTGATCAAGCAAGTGGCAGTCAATGAGAGCCTGTGGAAATTTACAGGCGATGCGAGGGTGTTTGATTCCGAGGAAGATGCCCTGGCAGGTCTTGGGGATGGGCGGATTCAAAAAGGGGATGTCATCGTCATTCGTTACGAGGGGCCAAAAGGCGGGCCCGGGATGCGGGAAATGGCCCTTTTCCGGGTGGCTTTGAAGTTGGCCGGAATGGGCAATACCAATTATATTGTAACAGATGGCCGTTTTTCGGGGTATAGTGATGGGCCCTCCATCGGCTATTTGTCCCCGGAAGCAGCCGATGGCGGGACCATCGCGTTGGTTCGGGATGGAGATCGGATAGAAATCGACATTGAAAAGCGCAAGCTTGAACTGAAAGTATCGGGCCATGAACTGGCCGACCGGAGAAAAAATCTCGTTCATCCGGCAAAGAAGCACCCCAGAGGATACCTGGATATTTATGCCAGATTGGTTTCGTCGGCAGATCAGGGGGCCGTGATGAAAGAATGATGTTTATGCTATCGATATTACGAGAACAACCGGTATTATGCCGAATTTTTATCATTAAGCGGAGGTTTTCATGAGAGAGGCGGTTATTGTGAGTGCGGTGCGGACACCATTGGGTAATTTTAACGGTTCATTGTCCACTATCGGAGCAACCAAACTGGGCGCCATGGTCATTGAGGAAGCCGTCAGGCGAGCCGGCATCAAGAAGGAAGATGTCAACGAAGTGATCATGGGACAGGTGCTGCCCTGCGGTTATGGCCAGAATCCGGCCAAACAGGCGGCTGTCCTGGCCGGTATGCCCTGGGAAACGGAAGGATTGACGATCAATAAAGTCTGCGGATCGGGTTTGAAGGCCGTCATGCTCGCGGCGCAAGCCATCCAGACCGGGGATGCGGATGTGGTTGTGGCCGGGGGGATGGAAAATATGAGTATGGCGCCGTACTATCTTGAAAAGGCTCGATTCGGTTATCGGATGGGACCGGGTCAAGTGCAGGATCATATGGTTCATGACGGCCTGTGGGATGTTATCAACGATTTTCACATGGGCGTATCCAATGAGCTTTGTTCGGAGAGATTCCAGATATCGCGTGAGGATCAGGACCGTTATGCCGTGGAATCCTATAGCCGGTCTATCCAGGCGATCAGGACCGGAAAATTCAGAGATGAGATGATGCCGGTTCCTGTGCCTCAGAGAAAAGGCGCCCCAAAGCTGTTTGACCAGGATGAATGTCCGGCAGAAACATCTTACGAAACTCTGGCTGCCATGCCACCGGCGTTTAAAGACGGTGGTGTGGGGACGGCGGGAAACGCTTCGATCATCAGCGATGGCGCTGCCGCTGTTGTGATTATGGCAAAGGAAAAGGCACGGGAACTGGGCTGTGAAATAATGGCCACAATCGGCGCCCAGGCATCCTATGGTATCGACATGAAATATGTGCTGGTTGCTCCGATCTGGGCGATCCCCAAATGCTTGAAGAAAGCAGAAATATCGAAGGATGATGTGGATTTGTATGAAATCAATGAGGCCTTCAGCGGTTCAACGGTAGCTGTTCTGAAAGAGTTGCGGCTGGATCCGGCGAAGGTAAATGTCAATGGGGGGGCAGTGGCGATGGGGCATCCGATTGGTGCCAGCGGATGCCGTTTGCTGACCACGTTGATATATGAAATGATCAGGCAAGAAAAGAAAACAGGCCTTGTAGCCCTGTGCCTGGGCGGAGGAGAAGCCGTGGCCATGATCGTGAAACGATAGGAATAATAATCACTATTTTCCTGGAACAAAGAAATTCGTCTATATTTTATTGCTACAAGGATCAATTGACAAGGAGGTTTTATGCCCGTTAAAAATCCCGCAGTTCGTAAGGCAGAGGTCACAGTACAGGTGAAATCTAAAAAACTGGAAAAGAACGGCACGGTCGGCGGAAAGATCAAGAGCGGCCGCACTCAAAAATCCCTTTCCTTAGAACAGATTGCTAATGAAACAGGTTTTGCTGTGGCCCACCTGAAAGGTATCGAAGAAGGGAGCATCACCCCGTCCGTTGGGGATTTGCTTCATATAGCAAGGGCTTTGCAGATCGATTCGGGTTCTTTAATCAGGGAGCAGGACGCTGCTTTCAAAGACCGCGTTACGGCCTACAAGAAGCGCACGGAAAACTATGCCTATGAGACATTAACTCCCGGCGGTGAAAGTAAGCACCTGAAGGCATTTCGTGTAACGATAGAAGCCGGGCAGGATCATAAAGGTGTGGGCTACCAGCATGAAGGTGAAGAATTCAACTATGTCCTGAAGGGGACGGTGCAGGTGACAGTCGGCGAGCATCGGAATATTCTCAAGGCCGGGGATTCACTGCATTTCAATTCCGCCATAAAGCATCAGTTGAAAAACGTCGGTCATGAAACTACCGAAATGATTGTTGTCATTTACAGTCCATAAGGAGAGAGGCATGTTTTTCAAACTTACCGATGAGCAAATCATGATACAGAGCATGGTGAGGGACTTTTCTCATGATGTCGTTGCCGTAACCGCAGGGTTGCGTGATAAAACCAAGGAATTTCCAGCTGATAATCTGGCAAAAATGGCTTCGCTGGGCTTGATGGGAATGATGGTTCCCCAGAAGTACGGCGGTGCAGGCACCGATACGATCAGTTATATCCTGGCGCTTTCTGAGATTGCCTATTGCTGTGCCTCCACAGCCGTAGTGATGTCCGTTCATAATTCCATCGTTTGCGAGAGTATTGTAAAATATGCGACAGAGATGCAAAAGAACAAATATTTCCCATTGCTTACGAGTGGGAAGATCATAGGTGCATTTGCCCTGACCGAGCCACAGGCAGGTTCCGACCCCGCTGCGCAACGGACATCGGCGGTCAGGAAAGGCGATCACTACATCATCAACGGGACAAAACGTTTCATTACGTCCGGCAAGAATTGCGGTCTGGTGATTGTTACGGCAAAAACGGAACCGTCAAAAGGGTATAAAGGGATAAGCGCCTTCATCGTTGAAAAGAACACGGAAGGGCTCATCGTTGGCCGCGAAGAAGATAAAATGGGGTTGAGGGCTTCCGATACGACGGACCTCATCTTTGAGGACTGCCGCGTCCCAGCCGAGAACATGCTGGGCAAAGAAGGCGACGGCTTCAGGATTGCTATGACGGGGCTTGACGGGGGCCGCATTGGAATTGCCGCCCAATCGGTGGGCGTTGCTCAGGCTGCCCTTGATACTGCGGTTGAATATGCGAAGGAGAGAGACCAGTTTGGGCAGAAGATATCCAAGTTTCAGGGCCTGCGCTGGATGATCGCCGATATGGCAACGCAGATTGAAGCGGCGAGGCAATTAATGTTTTCTGCCGCGGCGATTAAGGATCGGGGTGAAAACTTCTCAAAGGAAGCCTCCATGGCCAAACTCTTTGCCTCGGAGATGGTCAATGGCGTGACGGAAAAAGCGCTGCAGATTCATGGCGGCTATGGCTTCACAAAGGAATATTCGATCGAGCGCATGTACCGGGACGCCCGTGTCTTCACCATTTACGAGGGGACGTCCGAAATACAGCGGACCGTGATTTCCAATCACATCATCAAGGATAAGAGGGGAGCCTGATTTTGGCCATCTCGCTGAAATCCCCGACTTATCAATGGGGGATTCGTCTTGACATTGAAGTCATAAAAATATATAAGACAAGACGGTTCTCTCGTGGAATAAGTATAATAAAATAAGATAGTTCAATGATGTATGCGGCGAAGCCGAAATTGTCACGCAACGCAGAGGTGGTATCGTTGTGCAGGCAATTATCTTGCCGAGACCCTTTAAACCGTGTTTGATAATCCACGTCCTTAAGACGACTGCTGATCTTTATCTGCGTGACCTTGTTTACAACAATGTTGGTTGAAAACTTGATCGACAGGGTCTCGGAACCTGAATCTCAGCAGAAAACCTGCCTGATGGCGTATTTATCCGGGATTCAGACGGCTATCCTTTTAAGAAATAGCATGAAGCGGGTATCGAGAATAATCGTATAAGAATGAAGCCGATTCGAAACAAAACCATCACCAATTGTCATTTATATAAGAGAAAGGAGCGTTAAGGATATGGAAGAAGCTGTTATCGTGAGCGGTGCAAGAACAGCCGTCGGTGAGTTTGGCGGGTCATTAAAAGGTGTTAAGGTTGTCGATCTGGGAGCCCTTGTGATTAAGGAAGCGATAAAGAGGGCGGGGCTGCGTCCGGGTATTACCGATTTTCTTAAAAGCTGCCGGCCCGATCCCTTTGGTGATTTTGATAAAACAGAGATCAATAAGAAATATGATGATTACGATACTGCCCTGACGCCGGTTTATTTTGACGAGGTGATCATGGGGCATGGTGTTCAGGCCGGACAGGGTCAAAGCTCAGCCCGGCAGTCGACCATTTATGCGGGATTACCGGAAGAGACTAACGCCTTTACGGTAAACAAGGTCTGCGGTTCCGGGATGAAAGCCATCGGTTTGGCTGCACAGGCCATTGCAGCCGGTGATGCTGAAGTTATTGTGGCCGGCGGAATGGAAAATATGAGTAATGTCCCTTTCGGCCTCAATGATGCACGCTGGGGATACCGCATGAGCATGCCTTTCGGTCAGATTACGGACCTGATGGTTTTTGACGGTCTGACAGAAATATTTAACGGATATCACATGGGTATGACGGCGGAAAATCTGGCGGAACTCTACAAAATTTCCCGTGAAGATCAGGATTTATTCGCCTTTACAAGCCATCAGCGGGCCCTAGCCGCCATTGCTTCCGGTGCTTTCAATGAGGAAATTGTTCCTGTTGTCATCCCTCAAAAGAAGGGTGATCCGAAAGTGTTTAAGGTCGATGAGCGTCCGATGAATACTTCATTGGAAAAGATGAGCAAACTCGCCACAGTATTCAAGAAGAACGGGACGGTTACGGCGGGGAATGCTTCAGGTATCAACGATGCCGCGGCCGCTGTCGTCGTGATGAGCGCAGGGAAAGCGAAGTCTCTGGGGATCAAGCCGATGGTCAAAATTCTCGGTTATGCATCCGGTGGTGTCGATCCGGCATACATGGGCCTTGGTCCCATTCCGGCAACGAGAAAGCTCTTGAAAAAAGTCAATCTGAGTATCAAGGACATCGGGTTATTTGAATTAAATGAAGCCTTTGCTGCCCAGGCGCTTTGCTGCATCAAAGAATTGGGTGTCAATCAGGAAGTCTGCAACGTCAATGGCGGCGCCATCTCCATCGGTCATCCCATCGGCTGTACGGGCGCCCGGATCACTTATTCGCTGGCAGTGCAGATGAAGAAACAAAATGTGAAATACGGCCTGGCCTCCCTTTGTATCGGCGGTGGACAGGGAATGTCCGTTATCCTGGAAAATATTTAGACAGAAACAGCGTGCAGGACGGTTCCTGAAAAACCTTTTGGTTGCTATAAATAAATAATGGAGGCAAAAAGCATATGGCAGTAAAGACATTGGGTGTTATCGGCGCAGGCCAGATGGGCAATGGCATTGCCCAGATCGCGGCACAAATCGGAGGCCTGACGGTCATTATGAATGACATTGCAGATCAGTTTGTTGACAGAGGTTATAATACAATCTCCCAGAATCTGGATCGCTTGCTGGCCAAGGAAAAGATAACGGCCGATCAGAAAACGGAGATTATGGGGCGAATCCGCAAGAGCACCAACCTTGAAGACATGAAAGATGCCGATTTTGTCGTGGAGGCGGCCGTTGAAAGAGAGGACCTGAAACTAGGTCTTTTTAAAAAACTTGATGAGATCTGCAAGCCCGATGTGATCCTGGCGACGAATACCTCATCGATTCCCATCACCCGGATTGCCGGTGCCACCAAAAGGCCCGAAAAGGTTATCGGAATGCATTTTTTTAACCCTGTACCCGTTATGAGACTGGTAGAGACCATCCGGGGGTTGGCCACATCACAGGAAACCTATGAGTTGACGAAATCACTCGCGCAGCAGTTCGGCAAAACGCCCGTGGAGTGTAATGATTTTCCAGGCTTCGTCGCCAACAGAATCCTGATGCCCATGATTAATGAAGCGGTCTGCACCCTCATGGAAGGTGTCGGGACAGCAAAAGATATCGATAACATCATGGTTCTGGGGATGAATCACCCCATGGGCCCGCTGGCCCTGGCCGATCTCATCGGGCTGGATACCTGCCTGTCGATTATGGAGGTTCTCTATAAGGGATTTGGTGACTCGAAGTACCGTCCTTGCCCGCTCTTGAGGAAGTATGTCGATGCCGGCTATCTTGGGAAAAAAGTGGGACGGGGGTTTTACGAATATAACAAGTAAGCTGTCTTATCATCGTGGAACGAGAATGCTGTGGTTGGCAGAAAGCGCCAATTTTACCCTACGATACTCCCCGGAGGCATGAGGATGGACTTTGCACTAACGGAAGAGCAACAAATGGTAAAAGATATGGTGACCCGTTTTGCCGAAACGGAAATCAATCCCATGGCCGCTGAACTTGATCGGACCCATCGCCATCCTGAGGAGATCTGCCGCAAGCTTGGTGAAATGGGCGTCATGGGGGTTTCTGTTCCCACGGAGTACGGTGGCGCCGGTATGGACAATGTGACCTATGTCCTGGCCCTGATCGCCATTTCCAAGGCCTGTGCGAGTACGGGCGTCATCGTGTCGGTGAACAATACCCTGTATGGATTTCCGGTAAAGACATACGGCACCCATGAGCAGAAACTCGAATTCCTTGTCCCTGTCGCCGGTGGGCAGGCGGAGGGCTGTTATGCCCTGACGGAAGCGGGTGCGGGTTCAGATGCGGCGTCCCTGACCTGTCGGGCGGAACTGAAAGGGGACAAGTTCATCGTCAACGGCACCAAGCGTTTTATCACCAACGGCGGCATCGCCCGGTACTGCGTTCTTGCAGCCACAACAGACCCGTCGAAAGGCTACAAGTCCATCATCAACCTGCTGGTTGACCTGAAGAATACCCCCGGATTTTCCGTCGGGAAGATCGAGGAGAAAATGGGCATTCTGGCCTCCAGCACCGCCGAGCTGGTTTTCGAGGATGCGGAAATCCCGGCCAGGAACCTGATGGGCAAGGAAGGCCAGGGGTTCCGCCAGATGCTTTCCAGCCTCGACGCGGGCCGGATCGGTATTGGCGCTCAGGCCTGCGGCATCGGCAAGGCGGCTCTGGAAGATGCCTTGAATTACGCCAAGGAGCGGGTCCAGTTCGGCAAGCCCATTTCGACCTTCCAGGCGATTCAGTTCAAACTGGCGGATATGGCCACGGAACTCGACGCCGCGGAGCTTCTGCTCCTCAAGGCCGCCTGGCTGGTAGACAACGATATGGATTACGAAAAGGAATCAGCCATGGCGAAGATGTATGCTTCGGATGTGGCCATGAGAGCGGCCATTGAAGGTGTCCAGATCTTCGGCGGCTACGGCTACTGCAAGGAATACCCGGCAGAGCGGCATATGCGGGACGCCAAGATCTGCCAGATTTACGAAGGCACCAATGAGATTCAACGGATTGTCGTTGCCCGTAAGCTTCTGGGTTTACGCTGATGATATCATAAAATAGGAATACCAGGCGAGAGTGACGATCCTGCTTCCTCTCGCCTGGTTCAATATTCTGAATTCATTCAAGTTTCTTTTCTTTATCCTCGGATAAATTAAAAACATTTTTCCCTTGATTATATCAACATCTAGTGGTATTAGACCCTTCAACCACAATATATTGCGTTCAATTACTCTTAAAATGACTATGTTTTTTATCCAGGGGGGAGACAGGTATGCATGGAAAGATTAAAAAAAGGGATGGCCGTTTAGTCAAGTTCAACGCCGAAAAGATTACCAACGCCATTGCCAAGGCGGGTTCGGCTACAGAGGAATTTGACGAAAAGGTTGCAAAGCAATTGACAATCCGAGTCCTTAACCTGGCGGAAAAGCTTTTCGACAGCAAGGTCATGGGGGTTGAAGAGATACAGGACATTGTAGAAGAAGTGCTTCTGGGGTCTTCATACCGGCTTACAGCCAAGTCCTATATCATCTACCGTGATCAGCATGCGCGATTGAGAGAAATTACCAACAAGATGGAGGTCGATCTCGTTGACCAGTATTTGAATAAGATCGATTGGAAGATACATGAAAACAGCAATATGGATTATTCCCTCCAGGGGTTGAACAATTATATCTCTTCGGAAGTCAGCAAAGTATACTGGCTCAATGAGATCTATACGCCGGTCATCAGGAAGGCCCATACGGAAGGGGATTTTCATATTCATGACTTGAGCCTTTTGTCCGTTTATTGTGTGGGATGGGATCTCTATGATCTTCTGATGGAGGGATTCAAGGGCGTGTCGGGGAAGGTGGAGAGCAAACCGGCCAAGCATCTGCGTAGCGCATTGGGTCAGGTCGTCAATTTCTTCTATACGCTTCAGGGCGAGGCTGCGGGCGCCCAGGCCTTTTCGAGCTTCGATACCCTCTTGGCGCCTTTCATCAGGTATGATGGCTTGACTTACAAGGAAATCAAACAGGCGCTTCAGGAGTTTATCTTCAATATCAATGTGCCGACCCGCGTTGGATTCCAGACCCCTTTCACCAATGTGACCCTCGATATTACGGTTCCCCGCTATTATTCCGCCCAGAATGTCATTATCGGAGGGAAGCCGCAAAAAGAGACTTACAGTGACTTCCAGGAAGAGATGAACCTCTTCAACAGTGCGTTTCTGGAGGTCATGGCGGCGGGAGATGCCAAGGGACGGGTTTTTACATTTCCCATTCCGACCTATAACATCACCAAGGACTTCAAGTGGGAAGATCCTAACCTGGACGGTTTATGGGAGATGACGGCAAAATACGGCGTTCCGTATTTTTCGAACTTCGTCAATTCCGATATGAATCCGGAAGATGCCAGGAGCATGTGCTGCCGTTTGCGCATCGATAATCGTGAACTTGAAAAAAGGGGAGGGGGCCTTTTTGGATCGAATCCATTGACCGGCTCCATCGGCGTCATTACCCTTAACATGCCGCGCCTGGGATATCTTTCAAAATCGGAAAAGGAGTTCTTCGAACGCCTGGAGAAACTCATGGATGTGGCGAAGGATAGCCTGGAGACGAAGCGGAAGGTCTTGGAAAAATTTACCGATGGAAACCTTTATCCATACACGAAATATTACTTAAGGAGTGTGAAGGAGCGCTTCAAAGAGTACTGGAAGAACCATTTTTCAACCATCGGTCTTGTCGGCATGAATGAAGCGTGCCTTAATCTCATGGGGAAGAACATCGCCTCTCCGGAGGGCCAGACCTTTACGAAAAAAGTTCTCGATTTTATGCGGGATAAACTGATTGAATATCAGAAAAAGACGGGCAATAACTACAATCTGGAATCTACACCGGCGGAGGGGACGTCGTACCGTCTTGCAAGGGTAGATAAGCAGAAATATCCGGAAATTATCTGTGCAAATGAGCAGGAAGTTCAAACGAGGCAGGCAGAGCCTTTCTATACCAATTCAACACAGCTTCCGGTCAACTATACCGATGATATCTTTGAGGCCCTTGATCTGCAGGACGGGATTCAGGTGAAATATACAGGGGGCACAGTATTTCATACCTTTGCGGGTGAGCGAATTGATGATCCGGCGGCGGTCCGGCAATTGATCAGGAAGGTTTGCACGAAATACCATTTACCCTACATCACCTTTACGCCGACTTTCAGTGTGTGTCCTTCCCACGGCTATATAAAAGGTGAAAACACTGTGTGCCCTGACTGCCGGGAAGCCTGCGAGATATATTCCAGGGTTGTCGGATATTTACGGCCTTTGAAGCAATGGAATAAGGGTAAACAGGAAGAATTCACCATGCGGAAAGTGTATAATTTTTAGACATGCGAATTGGGGGTTTTCAAAAAGTTTCCCTGATCGATTATCCGGGACAGATAAGTTCAGTTGTATTTACACAGGGATGCAACTTCCGTTGTCCTTATTGCCATAACCCCGAGCTGGTTGATCCGTTCCTTTATAAGGAAACACAGGATCGGGAAGCCATTTTATCTTTTCTGGATATGCGCAAGGGGAAGATCGATGCCGTGACATTGACGGGCGGAGAGCCGACACTTCAGGGGGCTTTGGCGTTATTTGCCGTGGAAATCAAAAAAATGGGTTACCTGATCAAACTGGATACCAACGGCGCCTTTCCTGAAGCATTGAAAACTCTGGTCGAGAGTGGTCTCATGGACTATATTGCCATGGATATCAAAGCCCCCTTGGAAAAATATTCCGCGTCAACCTGTTCAGATGTCAATGCGGAGAGAATCCGGGACAGTATTGATATAATTATGGCCTCCGGCATTGAGTACGAATTCAGAACCACTGTCGTTCCCTCCTTGTTTTCACTTGAAGATCTCCAAGCTATTGCCGGGAACATAAAAAATTCCAATCGCTATGTTATCCAGAGATTCGTCCCGTCAAATAACCTCGCTCCCGAATTTATAGGTCAGAAGACCTTTTCGCTGGCAGAAATGAACAATATGAAGGAAACGCTTGAAAAATATCTCCCCCATGTTATGATCCGATATTAGTAATTCCACAATAACGGATAAGGTCATGGATAGTCTGGAAGCCATATCAGCAAACCGTCTTGATCAGATAAAAAGGCTGACACAGATCGGGGTAGCCCTTTCTGCGGAAAAAAATCTCGATAAATTGCTTGAATTGATTATTGATGAAGCCCGTCGGGTTACCTTTGCCGATGGCGGGACGCTATATATCCTTTCTGATGATTCAACGGAACTCCAATTTGCAATTGTCCGCAATGATACGCTGGGGATCCGTATGGGCGGAGCAGGCGATCGGATATCCTGGCCGGCGGTAAAGCTGAGAACTGCTGATAATAAGGAGAACCGTGCAAACGTATCGGCCTATGCCGCTCTTACCGGTGAGGTCGTCAGCATTGCCGATGTGTATGACGCTCAAGGGTTCAATTTCGAGGGGACCAGGCGATTTGACATCCAAACGGGTTATCGGTCCAAATCCATGCTCGTGGTTCCCATGAGAAATCATGAAAATGATCTTATCGGTGTCGTTCAATTGCTCAATGCCATTGATGAAAATACAGGGGAGGTGATCCCCTTTTCTCCGGAAAGCCAGATGATGGCTGAATCACTGTCGTCACAGGCGGCGGTTGCTCTTTCTAAGAATAAACTGATTCAGGACCTTGAAGTCCTTCTCCAGTCATTTATTACGACAATAGCGACGGCGGTTGATGAAAAATCACCCTATACGGGAGGCCACGTCCGCCGTGTCGCTGACCTTACCATGGCCATTGCCGCGAAAATAAATGAAACGAAAAGCGGTGCTTTTGCCGGGCAATGCTTTAGTGATGAAGAAATGCGGGAACTTCGCTTTGCTGCCTGGTTGCATGATGTGGGGAAGATCACCACGCCAGAGCACATCGTGGATAAGGCAACAAAACTGGAGGCAATATACGACCGTATTGAAATTCTGAAAATTCGCGCTATGGTCATGGCCAGGGACCGCGAAATTGAATTACTGCGTAATGCCCTGCAAAGACATGGTTCAGAGATGCCTGATGAACAGGTACTGGCCCGGGATCCTTTCATCAGGGATTTAAAGGATGACGTCCTTTTTCTGGAGAGCATCAATCTGGGTAATGAATTGCTGTCCGACGACAGTATTGAGCATTTGCAGAAAATCGCAAAACGAAAGTGGCTGGTGGATGGCAAATGGCAGCCCTTTATTAACAGTGATGAACTTGAAAACTTGAGTGTCAGAAGGGGGACGCTGACGAATAAAGAGCGGGACATTATCAATAATCATGTAAAAGTAACCTATAAAATGCTGTCTCAATTGCCATTTCCGAAAAAGCTGGGCCATGTGGCAGCGTATGCCGGTGATCATCATGAAACAATGAATGGGACGGGATATCCTGCAGGCCTTCAAAAGAAAGAGTTGTCCCTGCAATCAAGGATTCTTGCCATGGCTGATGTGTTCGAGGCTTTAACGGCCAGGGACAGGCCTTACAAAAAAGGGAAAACCCTTCAGGAAGCGTTGGATATCATGCTGATTATGGTCCACGATCAGCATATCGATGCCGATTTGTTTGACCTGTTTACAAGTGAAAAGATTTATTCGGACTATGCAAACCGCGAGCTCACTCCCCAGCAGATCTGATTGACAAAGAGATACTATTCACCCCGGAAGGCCTGAATGCGATATCTGGGACAGCTGTCTTTTACCTTTTGCCCGGTTTTTTTTCATCAGAGGCAGGAGGCTCCCATTTTTGCAGTGCGGAAATCTCAGCTTCGATTTCCTTGGCTTTGACACTGCCTAATGGTGCGCTTTGCAAGGCTGCCTTGAAATGAAAAATGGCGCTTTCAATCTTTTTTTTCTTTTTAAAAAATAATCCGAAATTGTAATGGGATTCCAACTGTTTATTGGCTTTCCCATAAATCATCGCCATATTGTAATAGAATTCATCATCCTCTATTTTTTTTGCTTCGAGTTTCTTGAGAGCAGCAATGGCATTTGCGAGATCGCCTTTTGCTTCATAGGCCTTTGCCAGATATAGGGGAACTTCCTGATCGCTGCTGTTGTATTTATCTGCCTCGATTAAATATTTAAGGGCCTCATCTGTCCTGCCGGCGATGAAGTAGGTGATCCCCAAATCACCTAAAATATCGGGATCACGAGGCGCAAAAGCCAAGGCGCGGTGAAAATAAATCAGGGCCGATGATGTACGCCCCATTTTGGCCTCAGTAATGGCCAGTCCATATAGATCGTCAACATCATTGGGATATTTCTTTAGATTTCCTTCAAAGTGTTTGAGATTACCTTCATAATTTCTCGAAGAGATAATCAGCAAAATGGTTTGAATCCTCTTAAAGTTGCCGATGATGCTTTCATTACCCCGGTCGGTATAAGTCGTTTGGAGGGCAGCGTCCAGATAGCGAATTCTTTCATCGGTTCCGGGGTGTGTCAGGAAGTACGAAGGAATATTGCTGGAATAGAATTCATAACGCCGCATGATCTTCATGAAATCAAGCATGGATTTCGGATTGTAACCGGTACGGACAAGGTAGGTTAAGCCAAGCCTGTCGGCTTCTTCTTCATTTTCGCGGCTATATTTGAGGCTCATGGTAGCGCCTGCTGCCGTCGTCATGCCGATGAGGCCCGCCGTCAGGTTTCCGCCTCCACCGAGCACAATGCCTGCCAGGAGGCCGGCCAAGGTTGCAATGTTAATTTTTTTCGATTTTTCAATGCTGTCTGCAATGTGCCTGGCATTAACATGAGCGATTTCATGGGCTATAACGCTGGCCAGCTCACTTTCACTTTCAACAAGATTAATGAGACCGCGGTTGACGTAGACATAACCCCCGGGTGTGGCAAAGGCGTTAATCGCCGAGCTTCGAATCACGGAAAAACGGTAATCGAAAGGTTGTTTCTCTGAATTGGCGAGGATTCTGTTGCCAAGCAGGTTGATGTAATCAACAATCCTCTCGTTTTGAAGCAGGGCTTGCCCTTTTTCCAACTGATCATAGATTTCCTTGCCCAGTTTTTTTTCGTCTGCCAATGTGAATTCGGCGCGAACAAAATGGGGCGCCTGGATAAAGAAAAACAATATTGCAATCAGGAGGGGGAAATATTTTTTCATGGTTGAGAATGGTCCTAATTTTCGATCAGGTAACTATCCAGAGTAACCCTATCTTCATCATAAAAGATAATCAAGATAATAAATGTTAACCCGGATTGCTGATTGTGAAGAGAAATCAGTTATGTTAATAATGAATCATAAAAAAGAATTGCCATTGTTCGGCTGTATTGCACCTGTCCAGCTTAGAGATGGATCTGTTTCTGAATATATGTAACTCACAGGGTTTCACCTCGGATAGCGTCAAGTTCAGATGAGTTTGAAGAATGGTGAGCCCCGCCCCATCGTTTATTATTGAATAGAGTCTTGAGGAGGCGTTAAAAGATGAGAAAAAGGTTGGTTATTACCATCGACGGTCCGGCGGGAGTAGGTAAGAGTACCGTCAGCAAATCTCTTGCCGACAGGTTGTCCTATCTTTATTTGGATACGGGAGCGCTTTACCGTGCCATGGCTTATAAGCTTACATCTGAACGCATTGATCCGTCAGATGAAACAAGATTGAGGTTGTTTTTGGACAAGACGGAGATACGTCTTGTGAATTCGAATAATCATCTTTGTTTTTTTGTTGGTGATGAGGACGTTACGCAAAAGATCAGGACGGAAAGCATCGGGCTTGCGGCATCAACCCTATCGGCCATACCGATCGTTAGAGAAGCGTTGTTTCATATTCAAAGAAAAGTTGGTGCCGATGGCGGTATTGTGGCCGAAGGGAGAGATATGGGGACAGTGGTTTTCCCGGATGCCGATGTGAAGTTTTTTCTTGAGGCGTCAGAAAGTGAGCGCATCAGAAGACGCTACGAAGAGTTGATATTGCGAGGGGAGATTGTAGATCGTCAAAAGCTGGCAGAGGGTATGAGTGTAAGGGACAGGCAGGATCGTGAACGTGAAATTGCCCCTCTGAGAGCCCATCCGGATGCTTTGATAATTGATTCGACGTCCGTATCGGTCAATGAGGTCATCGAGCAGATGATAAATGTCATCAACCCTCATTTTCATAAGAGATAAAATCGCTTTTCTGTCAAGACGTTCTCCGGAGATGATCCTCGAATTTACTTGCTATCTAATATTCAATATGTTACGTAAACCCGATAAAAAGAGTCCTAGAGAAAAAAATCAGGGGGTAAGTGTTTAATGGTTAACAATAATCAACAAATTTCATCAACATCCAACGAAAATGCTGAAGAAAGCCAGGATGCGTTGGCAAACGAAAAAAAATCGCTCCAAACTAAGGATGAAGATATTGGTTTCAAAGAGCTTTATGAACAATCCCTGCAAAATGTTCAATTGGGAGAAGTGATTAAGGGTAAGGTCGTCCAGATCACACCGGAAATGATTATGGTTGATGTCGGCTGGAAAACGGAAGGCTATATTCCGGCAAGAGAAATCAAGGATGAACAGGGCAATATTTCCCTTTCTGTTGGGGATGAAATTGAAGTCCTTGTCGATAGACGGGATGGTGAGGGAAACCTAGTTTTGTCGCGGGATAAGGCCGCACGGATTAAAGTATGGGACGATGTCAAGATTGCCTGTGAACAGAATATAACGATGAAAGGCATCGTGATCGAGCGGGTGAAGGGCGGTCTTTCCGTTGATATAGGCATCCCGGCATTTCTACCCGGTTCCCAGGTTGATATAAGGCCTATCAGGGATTTGGATAAGTATGTCGGTCAGTCCTTGGCGTTTAATGTCATTAAGTATGACCGCAAAAGAAACAATGTTGTCCTTTCGAGAAGAGCGATTTTAGAAAAGGAAAGAGAACAGGAAAAGCAACAGACACTGGCCAATATCAGCGAAGGTAAGATCGTGGAAGGCATTATTAAGAATATTACTGATTATGGCCTGTTTATTGATCTTGGCGGCATTGATGGCCTTTTGCATGTTACCGATATATCATGGGGAAGAATCTCCCGTCCATCCGATGTATTTAACCGCGGAGATAAGATTATGGTAAAGGTTCTTTCTTTCGATCCGGAGAAAGAGCGCGTTGCCCTCGGGCTTAAGCAGCTGATTGATAATCCATGGGAAAACATTACGGGAAAATATCCTGTTGGCTCAGTCGTTCAGGGCAAAGTCGTCAACCTGACGGATTATGGTGTTTTCGTAGAGTTGGAATCAGGCGTGGAAGGCCTGATTCATGTCTCCGAGATGTTTTGGACAAGAGAAATCAGGCATCCTTCGAAGGTTCTCTCTTTGGATCAGACGATCAATGTGATGGTGCTGGACGTAAATCTTGAAGCAAAGCGGGTCTCCCTTGGCCTGAAACAGACCACCCCGAATCCGTGGGAAACGCTGAAGCAGAAATATCCTGAGGGAACCATTGTCAGGGGAATCATAAGGAACATTACGAATTTCGGGATCTTTGTAGGAATAGAAGACGGCATTGACGGTTTGATTCATCTATCCGATATTTCATGGAAACAAAGGGTAAAGCATCCCTCGGAGATGTTCAAAAAAGGTCAGGAAATTGAGGCCATGGTGCTGCATATTGATGTGGAAAACGAAAAATTCTCCCTGGGTATCAAGCAGATTGAAAAAGATCCATGGGAAGAGCTTAGTTCCAAGTATATCCCCGGCTCTTCTGTGACGGGGAAGGTGACCAATATCACCGACTTTGGCATATTTGTTGAGATAGAAGAGGGTATCGAAGGATTGGTTCATATTTCTGAATTAAGCCAGAAGCGGATTAAATCGGCTTCCGAGCTTTTTACCGTCGGTGATTCCGTATCGGCGGCCGTTAAGAATATTGATCTGAAAAACAGGAAAATTAGGTTGAGCATAAAGGACCTCGAGGCACCCTCTGAGGCCGAAGGCTCAACGATCAAGCAGTACCTGAACAATAAGGAGAATGTCGGTTCTAACCTTGGGCGGGCCTTAGCCGATATCAAGATAACCGAATCAGAAGGCTAAAATATATAAGATATGAGAAGGCACCCCGTCATTTTTGCTGTTCTCCTTCTGATCATTATCATCGTTGTGTTTATGCTTTCGGTGTTTACAATTGGTTCCTTATCAGGGAAACGGCAGTCCTTTTCGCTAAACGATAAGATAGGCGTTGTCTTGGTCGAGGGCATCATCACCGATTCGCGGGATATCATCCAGCAATTGAATGATTTCGCTAAGGATGATGCCATCCGTGCCGTTGTCTTACGTATTGATTCGCCAGGCGGGGGGGTCGCACCGGCAGAGGAAATATACGGCGCAGTCCGGGAATTAAAAAAGAAAAAACAGGTTGTGGCTTCCATGGGTTCTATAGCGGCCTCCGGAGGATATCTCATCGCCTGTGCCGCCACTAGGATTGTGGCTAATGCCGGTACTTTAACGGGCAGCATCTCCGCCGTTATGCACTTTGCCAATATTGAAGACTTGATGAAGAAAATCGGCGTCCAGTCGTCGGTGATAAAGAGCGGCAAGTACAAGGATATTGGCACACCAACCCGTGGGATGACAAAAGAAGAAAAGGCTCTCCTTCAAGACGTTGTCGATGATATTTATGACCACCTTCTGGATATCATTGCTACGGACAGAAAGATAAAAAAAGAGGAGCTACAGAAGCTGGCCGACGGCCGGATTTTTACAGGCAGGCAGGCACAGAAACTGGGCCTTGTTGATGAACTGGGAGATATGGAGCATGCCCTCGGTCAGGCCGGGAAACTGGCGGGAATTAAAGGGAAGCCCGAGGCAGTTTATCCGGCCAAAAAGAAAGGGACTTTCTGGGAGCTTATTCTCCAGAATGCAGTGTCTTCAGTGGTCTCAGGTTGGAAAGTGCAAGAGTCGAAGCTGACAGGGCTTTATTCAATATGCGAACCTGCTGCAAATCTTAAATAAATCCCTAGAGAGAATCAATCAAAAATGGATTATAAAACTATCCTTCTTAATAAACAAAACGGGTATGCAGTTGTTATCCTGAACAGGCAGCAGGAAATGAATGCTCTGTGCCGGGAGATGCGTACAGAGCTTGATGTCGTATTCCAGGCGTTGGGAGAAGATGATGCCGTCAGAGCTGTTATCATTACTGGTGGAGATTATGTCTTTTGCGCCGGGATGGACCTGAAAGAAATGTCGGCCCTGCCCGACGATGAAATTATGTCATATTTTCTTTCCATCAATAAATGCCTGAAACGGATTTACACCTTTCAAAAACCGGTAGTTGCAGCCGTAGGCGGCATTGCGCTGGGCGGAGGATTCAATCTGGCCACCGTCTGTGATATGATTGTGGCTTCGGAAAGCGCCATTTTCGGCCATCCGGAATTGAAGTTTGGCTTGAATCCGCTGTTCAGTCCCATTAGTCATCTGGTCGGCATGGCAAAAGCCAAAGAGATTACCATGATCGGAGAGCCGATTGGTGCTAAGGAGGCATTGCGCATCGGTCTGGTTAACAAGGTGTCACCCCCTGAAGATTTTATGAGCGAAGCCATCGCTATGACTGAGCGGTTAGTAGAACGATCGGCCAAAGCGATCGCCGCTGTGAAGAAAATGTCAGAACTGACGCCGGGACTGGAAAAAGGATCTGCCTTGGACTTGGAATTTGAGGTCACCACTCATCTTTTTTCAAGCGCAGAAAGAAAGATGCGCATGAGTGAATTTATGACACACGAATTCATGGAAAAGATGAAAAAGAGTAAAGGAACCTTGAGCGAAAAGTGACCAATGATTGATCATCAATGATCAAGGTATGCATTTACCCTGATCATTGATGGTTCTTTATTGATTGATCATTGATTGTAGATAACGGGTCATCAATAGCAGATTAAATATCCCATTCATTGTCTGGTGATGCAAAATCCCTGAGCTGATCCCTGCGTTTTTTATGCTGAAGCTTTTTCAGTGCTTTGGCTTCAATCTGGCGGATTCTTTCCCTGGTTACTCCCATCATTTCGCCTACTTCTTCCAAGGTAAAAGGACCAAAATTACAAGCTACCCAGGTGCAATTAAAAAACCCATCGTTTTTTAGGCGCCATTCACAGGTTGTATCTGTACAAATCTCCGTAATTAAATAACCTTTCTTTTTGCAACGATATAGATTGGTCAATATTATCCACTCCTCGCTTAGTTCATTTCAGAATATTTTCATAAAGTATTAACTCTGTGATGATTTGTCAATCAGAAAACGGGGGTTAAGAATAAGATGTTACATTATTCCCTGTGTCGTCCCGAATAATCGAGGATGGAGACGACAACTGTTATCAAAAAAGCCTGAGCAACCAAAAGGACACCATCAACAGGCCGGGCATTTCTCAGGGCAATGGCGCTGATGCCTAAAGTGGCGGCAAGAAGGTAGATGAAAAGAACCGCTTTGCGTTTGTCTCCCAAGAGGGTATAGGATCGGTGATGAAGGTGATCCTTGCCGACATAGTCGATCCATTGTCTGACACTTTTCACTTTACCCGTCAGGATTCGTTCAATGGTGATGTAAGTCATGTCAAAAATTAAAACCCAGAAAATAAGGACAGGCGCAGCAAATGAAACGATGGGGTTATTGTCAGCCCACTCACCGATAATGGCAAGAGACGAGAGTACAAACCCCAGGAAAATGCTTCCGGTGTCGCCCAGAAAAATGGCGGCGGGTTTAGTCCATCGGAAATTATAAGGAAGAAATCCCATACAGCTGCCAAGCATGGCTATAGAGATCCAACCCAGGACATGCTGGTTCGTTTGAAAGGCGACGATTCCCATAAACAGGGCAATGATGGCCCCGAGTCCTGCTGCCAGGCCATCCATGCCATCAATAAAGTTCATGGCGTTTGTTATGCCCACAATCCAGATCAGGGTAAAGAGGGCATTGAGTGAGTAGCCCCACCAGGAAGTCATGGGAAAGAGTACCAAAATAATGCCGTTCCAGATCAGAATCAATACCAGAAATATCTGTACAAATAGTTTTATTTTGGCAGAAAGGCCTTTCCAGTCATCGTAAAGACTGACTAGGGCAATGATAGCCCCCGCAGACAATAGAACGACCATCTGCTTGTCCAGGATCATGTTTGCCAAGAGAGCAGCGCTGAAGGCAAGAATGATGCCCAGGCCTCCTATGAGAGGTGTGCTCCTATCATGAACTTTTCTGTCATCCGGTACGTCAAGGATATTCATTTTGATGGCCAATAACCTTATTAAGGGGGTCAGAAGTGCGCATAGGGAGATGGAAAAGATGAAGATGTACAACCATCGGCCCAACGTGTTAACAAAATAAAGACGGATGCCGGGGATAAGAATGGTGATAAATACCAGCAGAGAGACCCCCCAAAAGGATTTCAAGAGGGGCATTTTTTGATGTTCGAATAATGGCATGGTCCTAAGAGCCTTTCTTGCAGAGTGTGTTTAGGGATGAAACGATTTTAGATATCTCCGCTTCATTGAGGGCCGGATAGATGGGTATCGAAAGGGCCTCCCGCCATATATTCTCAGTTATGGGGAGGTCATTAAACCCGAGATGATGATGCAGCGGTTTATGTATTGGCCTTCTGCATGCTATATCCAGAGCGTTGAGAGCCCTGATTATTGATTCTGATTGATTGTGGCGAATGACGTAGCGAAAATATATATGAGTCCGATCCCCTTGTTGCCTGGGTATTTCCAACCCCATTTCCTGTAATTTCCTGTCATATCGATCGGCAATCGCTCTTCGTTTTTCCAGAAAGCCGGGTAATTGCCGCAGTTGAGTTCTACCCAAGGTAGCCTGGATATCCGTCATCTTATAGTTGTAGCGGAGACGGTCGTCATCTTTCTCATCGTAGTCCCGCAGGTCCCTTATTCTTTCAACGAGAGCAGGATTATCGGATGCCACCATGCCTCCTTCGCCGGTGGCCATCAATTTGGTTGCGTAAAAAGAGAAAACGGAAAGGATGCCGAAGCTGCCCGTCATCTTCCCACGGTAGAGGCTCCCGAGTGACTGGGCGCAGTCCTCGATAATAGGAACCCCTAAGGTAATGAGTTTGTCCAGGTCTGCGGCCTGGCCGAAAAGGTGGGGTACAATGATTGCTCTGGTCCTAGGTGTTAACCGTCTCCGTACGTCCTCAGCATCCATGTTAAAATGGTATTCATCAATATCAGCCAGGACAGGTTTCGCATCCACATAACGAACGGCATTGAGAAGAGCGGTGCAGACAAAGCTTGGGATGATGACTTCATCACCTGATTTGATATCAAGCGTCAAAAGGGCTAAATGGAGAGCTGCCGTACCCGAACTGACGGCAACTGCCGAATGAACCCCGACAAACGAAGCCAATTCTTCTTCAAAGTGAACGACCTGCTCTCCCTGGACGAGGTTTCCCGACTGAAGGACGTTGATTACGCCCTGTATGTCTTTCTCTGCAATAGAGGGTCGGGAGTGGGGAATCATTGTGGTTTCCGCAGTCTCATAAAATAACGCAGAGGGACGAATCCTTCAGCAAAGTGTACCCGACCCTGTATGCCTCTGAATATAGCGGTTGAGCGGGCAATATCCACAATGGTGAGGCCCTCGATATTCGTTTTTGTCACTTGAGAATTGTGTGCCAGGAGCATGGCTATCTTATCATCCATCGTTTCCTTTATATCTACAAAGACATTAGGCAGGAAATCCTGCGTTGTGGGGCCTTCATAGAAGATAACGTTCTTGACGTATCGGGTTGCACTGACAGCCGCCTTGGAAAGAGCCCGATGATCCTGATGGGTATCGTCTTCGTAGTTGACGAATGTGAGGTCAGGGCTTATCTTTTTGATAATATTTTCTATATCATAGACCAATTGATTCATGTTCGGAGACAATTCGGTATCATGATATCCACCCCAGAATAAATCTTTCGGATTCAAAAGATTAGCGGCTGCTTGCTGCTCCTCTTTCCTGACGGCCATATTTCCACCTTTATGACCCTCTGTCATGATCAGCAAATATAGCTCATGGCCGGCTTGAGAGTGAAGGGCCAGCGTACCTCCGCAGCCGAATTCAATGTCGTCAGGATGGGCGCCGATGGCAAGTATTTTCATAATTTCCCCTTTAGGATATTCAAACTGTCGGGACCGTGATTATAAATCAGATCTATGACCGACAGATATGGTTCAAAGTCAACAAAAAGCTGTGAGTAGGCAGGATGCGGATAGCTCTGAAAAATGATCTGCACACCGGCTTCTTCATATGTGTTTAAATTCATATAATCATGGCCGCCACTTCCTGCCAGGTATGTGTCTGCGTGGAAATAGCGCGTGATGGCTATCAGGCGCTCATCGGGATTCTCTGGAAAATCCTCCAGTTCTGAGGCGACATATAGGGGCGTTGTAATGCCCAATATCTCTACAAGCTTTTTAACAACATAAATATTTAGTTCCGCAATCATCGGCCATGTCCTGTTAAAAAGCCCATCAAAGAAGCTCTCCAATATGTTCCAGTGTGGCGCTTTCCGATAATTGGAAACGATGGCCTGTTTTTGCCTGTGTTGCCAGCGTTCTCTGTTGTTGATTTCCACTTCATTGATGCGTTGAGGGAATTTGTATTGCACCGGTACTGTAAGCCACTGCGGTCCCTGTGCCGTTTTGATGCGGTTTCGATTCTGCCATTCGTTTTTCTTGAACTGGACATTATCGAGGAGGACAAAGACATCAGCCCTGTCAATTTTATCAAAGTAGCCGAGCCACGGCAGATACTGGGGCTGATGCACGGCAACGATCACGGAAGGTTTAATCCTTTCTTCTAGCCTTCATCTCTCAAAGGCGACAAAAATGGGGTTCGATACAATCACACCTGCCCCGCCGCGCATATCCATTCGATAAAATATTTTTTCACCCGGCTTAACATAGGGGTCTTCGTGTTCGATCGTTATGGGTAATTTCCCCTCTGCTGTTGAAATGATGCTTCCGGATCGTATCAACCTTACCTTGACCGGACCGGCCTGCACGGATCCTAATGCAGAAAGGGATATCCGAATCTTGGGATAGCCCTTCATGGAGATCTCATCACCAGAATTGCCAACTTTTTGACCCTCGGGTGATGATACGGAAAACTCGTCCATGCGTGGCATGACAGGATAGGGTGCATAGGATGCATACATCTTTCCTGTCTGCATGGCCTTGAGAACCGCCTGTTTGGTCTTTTCCCTGACCAGAAAAACAGTGGGATAATTACCAAGGCGGGCGCCATCCTGTCCCTCCCCATGATAGTCCGCCGTGGCAATCGCCCAGGGAGGCCACATGCGGAAACCCCGGCAGTATTCTAACAATGCCATATCCCAGAGGTTTCCCGGCTCCGTTATGGTGGTTGCTTCTCCATAAACGGCGGAAAACCCCGTATAGCCTTTTGTTTCCAGAATTATTCCGGGATAAGGTTTTGTACTGACTTGAATAGGTCCTAATTTGCGGACGCCTGAACGGGTCTCTGGGTAATTCCAGAAGGTCATGCCTCCTCTGTTGTTTACATAATCGATGACCAGTTGATAGGGTGCATTGCCCTGCGCACCAGAGTAAGCGTCAAAAGGGGAGTTTTTCAAAGGATCACTATTCAGGAGGAGGAGAACGGAAAGAATGAAGCTGACAATACCTATGATGCGTAATCTTCCTTTCCAGAAAATCAGCAGGGCAGAAAAGAGTGCTGCACCGACAAAGAATAAGGTAGCGGGGTCAAAAGATTCCAGGTTAAAAGCACTGTTGTTGTGAAGAATCGGCAACTGTTCATAGTCTTGCGGCTTATCCATTCCGATGGTGAGAAGGCGCTTTTCATGATCGTGGGCCGTCAAATCGCCGCTTAATGGATTGCCCGTCCAGTAATAAAAGGAGGCTGTTTCAGAGCCGGGAATGATAATAAGATCCGGAAATTTCTTCTGGGCGTCGCTGATCGTTCGAAGATAACGATCGGCGCCCATGAAATTGATCGAATTGTGTTCTTCAGATTTTTTCAAAAGATTCCGGAATGGGGGCAGACCATAAGACAAGGCCATGCGATCATGATCCGTTATGAAAAGAGCACCGAAGCCTCTGTTCTTAGCCATCTGAGCCAATTGCTCTATTGTATAGGCGCCGTCGCTGAAGTTTGTCCGTAGGTCGATTAGTCCTGAGACCTGTTCATATTGGGCCGCAACTGCACATGAAGGGCTTGAGAATGAAAAAGATATTAGAAAAAGGAAAACCCCTGCAAGAAGGTAGACGCCTTTTTGGTGATCGCATAAATATCGGATTATCATCATGAGTTATCCCGGTAATTATTGGTAAAACATTTAGCAGTAATCATGCCTTTAGCTCGGAATATAAGGCCTCAATCTTCCGGATCATTAGACTGGATGAGTAGCACTCCGATTTCAGCTTGCCATTGTCCCCCATGGCTCGTCTCAAACCCTCATTTTGATATAACAATTCGATCGATTTCGCAAGGCTTTCAGCATTGCCCGGCGGAACGAGAATACCGTTTTCTTCCGATACGACAAGATTAGAGATGCCGCCTACATCACTGGCGACAACGGGCTTACCCATGTACATGGCTTCGACAAGGGCCTTTCCCATGCCCTCGTTAAGCGAGGGGAATGCAAAGACATCGAACGTGGAAATCACAGGGGCAACGTCATCACGCCAGCCCAGAAACCGAACTCGGTCCTGGATGTTCAGCCTAAGTGCGAGTTCTTCCAGGTCATTGCGCAATTCCCCTTCACCCAGAAGAATTGTGATGATGTTTCTCGTTCGCGGCGACAGAGAAGCCAGAGCCTCCAAAAGGTATCGATGACCCTTGACAGGGGTCAGTCGCCCTACGGAGCCAATGACGAAGACATCGGCTTCTATGTCAAGCCGTTGTCGCATTGTTTCGCGGTCCTGGGTCTGTTCCTTGAAAGACCGGAAATCAACGCCACTGTGGATGACCGTCAATTTATTTTCCGGTGCAATGTGAACATGCAGATGATCTTTCTTTTCCTGGAGGGTAAGCATGATCAGGTGATTGGTGATAAGAGCCGTCATGCGTTCAAGAATTATAAAAAGCTTTGATACTTTATTGCTGAAATAACCCCAGAAGACATGACCGTGGGGCGTGTGAACAATATAGGGAACACGGGCCAGCCAGGCCGCCCAACGTCCTAGGAGTCCCGCCTTTGATGTATGGGTGTGAACAATGTCGGGGCCTAGCTGTCCGAATATCCGGACCAGGGAATAAAAGGCCTGCAGGTCCTTTATCAGGTGAATGTTCCTGACCAGTGTCGGAAGTGCCATAATGTTGACGCCGCGCAGTCTGGCTTCCGATAAATTCTTCTGTGCTGCGGATTGTTCGGCTTGCCCCATTTGGGATTCGCAGGAAGAGCCGTGTATCAACGTCACCTGATAACGTTCTTTGTCCAGGTCCCTGACGGTCAGAAATGTGTTTTCCGCAGAACCGCCCTTGTCAAAACGGGTAATGACATGAACCACATGGACCTTGTTCGGACTCTTTTCAAAGAAAGCGTTCATGCCAGACCTGAAATGCGATGAGATTCCATAAATGCCATGATGTATCTTTTCTTCCGCTGTGCAAATGATCGATGAGGTTACGAACGGCCGGATAATGAAATATGCCCTGCTTTTTGATCGTCTCCGGCGATAGATGGGCGTCGATGAGATATTTCAAGTCCGACTTTAACCATTTGCTGATGGGTATTTCAAAACCCCATTTGGGCTTTTTCAAAATGGATGACGGCAGCAGGTCTTTGAACGTTTGGATGAAAATGTACTTTGCTTGCCCGTGGTGAAGTTTCCATGTTCCGGCCATAGAAAATGCCACTTCACAGACCCGATGGTCAAGCAGGGGAACCCGGACCTCAAGGGCATTCAGCATGCTCATGGCATCCACTTTCCTCAACATATCGCCCGGAAGGGATTCTTTGAGATCTGTATAGAGCATCCTGTTAAGCGAATCGTCATCCATTTCCTGAAGCCGCCGGCCAAAAATGTTTTGTGCCGGATTCGTGTCGGAGGATTGCTGCTGAACAAGGAGTTCCTGTCGATAATCGGTTGTAAATATTTCATTCCAGGCAAGGAAACGCTCTTCAAAAGAGCCTCCGGCTCCCCGGAGGAATTTCTTGGCCCGTCTGACATACTCGGGCAGAAAGGAATCTCTTGAATCGGGAAGACGGTTGACAAGGGGTTCGATCAATCCCCTTCTCATAAAATTCGGGATTTGCTGATAGCGGGCATACAGAGCGTCACCCTTGTACATGCGGTAGCCTGCAAACAATTCATCACCTCCATCGCCGGAGAGGGCTACCTTGACTTCTCTTCTGGTTTCCCGGGAAACAACAAAGGTGGGGATTGCCGAGGAGTCTGCAAACGGTTCGTCGAGGGCGTTTAAAACGTCTGGAACGACGCCCAGCATATCCCGCGAGGAGAGTTTGATTTCATGATGTTCTGTAGCGTACATATCGGCTACGATTTTGGCGTAGGCTGATTCGTCGAACATGGGCATATCGGTAAAGCCGATGGTGAAGGTTTGGATGGGCTTTGAAGAATGCCTGGCCATAAGGGCGACAATGATGCTGGAGTCGAGACCCCCGCTGAGAAATGCGCCCAGGGGAACATCGGCTATCATTTGCCTTTGGACAGCGTTTTCCAGAACCTGATAAAGTTCATCCTTTAATTCATCCAAGCTCTTTTGATCTCGATGCAAGGCGCCTTTTAAATCAAGATTCCAGTACGGCAATTCCGTCAGGTTTCCCTCCTGGAGGATCAATGTGTGCCCCGGTTTTAATTTCCGGATCCCTTTGTAAATAGAAAAAGGGGCGGGAATATAATTTAGGGAGAGATAGATATTCAAGGCATTTGTATCCAATTCCCTGGTAATGTCTTTGTCCTGAAGAAGGGCCTTGATTTCGGAGGCAAAAAGGAAGGTCTTGCCGTCCCATGAATAAACGAGAGGCTTGATCCCAATGTGGTCCCGGGCAAGAAAGAGTCTCTTGTGGCGAGTATCCCAAATGGCAAAGGCGAACATGCCGATGATCTTTTTGACACAATCTACCCCTTCTTCTTCATAGAGATGTAGCAAGACCTCCGTGTCGGTCTGGGATTGGAAGCTGTGGCCCTTAGAGAGGAGATCTTTGCGGAGGTCCGGATAGTTATAGATTTCCCCGTTAAAAATGATCCGGATTGTTCCGTCCTCATTTGCCATGGGTTGCCGGCCCGCCCTGGACAAATCGATGATGCTGAGCCGGCGATGTCCCAGTCCGACGCTGATATTGTCTCTGTGATCAATGAAGAACCCGTCGTCGTCAGGGCCACGGTGAGCGAGAACGGCGTTCATCCGCCTGATGAGCTCTTCGTCGACACGATCCCCGTTTAGTATTACTTTTCCGCAGATGCCGCACATTTTATGAACCCTCTTCTTCAGCCGTTTGGCCGGTGACCGGGTTTGTGCGGGATGACATTTCGCTGCGAATGTCTAAAAGGGCGGTCTGCAGAAGTTCGTGGGCCGGAGAAAGGACTTCGTCCACCGCTATGGACATCAAGCAGATGGGGTTTTCGCAGAAGGACTTGTTACACGGCCGGCAGGGGATATCCTTGTAAACGACTCGGTAGAGCGCCTCCGGCGCATAGGGCCGAAGATGGCGGGGATCTTCAGGCCCGAAGATGGCGACGACGGGTGTTCCCGTTGCGGCGGCGATATGCATGGGGCCGCTGTCATTGGTGATGAGCAGGTTGAGCCTGCTGATGAGATAGCAAAGCTCGTGCAGGTTCAACCTGCCCGCCAGGGAGACGACTTTCCCCGGGGGAAGGCGCTTTCCAATGGCCTGGGCAATGCCTTCTTCTCCCGGTCCGCCGAACAAGATAATCGTGGCCTCGTCGAAGTGGATCAGGGCGTGAGCCACGGCGGCGAAGCGGTCTGTGCCCCATCGCCGGTTGGGCCGGTCACCTCCGGGATTGATGCCGATCAGAAGGGTGCCTTGGTGTTCATCGAAGAAGGGCTGCCATGTCTGTTCTACCCTCCGGTCCCAAAAAACGTCCAGGCCGCCTTCGTCCGGGGCAGCGCCGCTTAAGGCGGCAATATCGCCCATGGCATCTACGAAATGTTGTCGAGTAAAAGTGTCCGCCGGCACTTTCTTCGTGAGGCAGGCGCCGAAACCGAAGGCATTGTGACCGGCCTTGATCATGCCCCGAAGGAAAGTGAAAAGGAGGCCCATCTTGAGGGCACCAAGCCGGGAGCCTATGAGATAAAGATTAGTGCATGCCATAAAATGGATTTGCCGTAACCGGAGGAGGGTTTGCCACATGGTAAGACCATGGCCACGATTTATCCGGAATTCACGGATAGGAAAGGGAATGACGCGGTCGATATACGGGTAATGGGCAGCCAGAACGGCGGCCTCCGAGCTGGTCAGCAGCCAGAGTTCTTCTTCGGGATGAAATCGCTTCATGGTCCGCAGGCTTTTTGACGCCATCACCAAATCGCCGATGCCGGCGATGACAACGGCCAGTTGTTTTTCTTTCAACATGGTTTACGCACCGTAATCATGGCGGTCACTGTTCGGAGATCTTCTTCCGTCAGATGACGAAAGCGCGAGGCCAGTTTCTCTGGTGTCAGATTCGATTCTCCCTCCGTTGTCGATACTCCAAGGATCTCAAACCCAGCTTTTCCTATGCACGATATATGCTCGGAAAGAGGCGCCCGGTTGATGAAATAAGGTCTGTTTCCGCGGATCCATTGCCAGGTCCGGTCTTCGTAGGTCCAATAACCGTTCCATTCATAGGCCGTCCAATGGGAACGAAAATCGATATGATGGGTCATCAGGCCACCGGGTTTTAAAAGGCCCTGTAACTGTTCATAGGTTCCGGGGAGATCATCGACGTGTTCCAAAACAAACTGGGATAAGATCCAATCTACGGAGTTCCTCATCGGCAGGTGTATATCCCGCCGGTCAGCTGTTATATAAAAGAGCATGTCGTTGTCCCGGTGGTTCACCATCTGCGCAAGATTCTGCCGGATTTTATGCAGTCGGTCTTCTGTCAGGGAATCGCCTGTATGAACATGGGGCAACAGGTGGTCCGGGAAGGCATGGGATTGCAGTGCAGGCCCCAGGTCAGGAAAGGTTCCGTGATCAGGGATGGGCGCCTTTTGCAGAAACAATTGGATCAACTCTTCCAGGACGTTGAGGTTCCGAGATAAGTCCATGTGAGCGATGGCATCCATTGCATAATACCTATCAGCGCCACAGAGGAGGGCCGCCAAACCGACACCCAGAGAATTACCGGGGCCGACTTCTAGGACCGTTTCAGGGAAAGGGAAGGGGCCGTAAGCGCATCGTTGCGTCAGGTGACGCATCCAGACGGTATAGCAATAAGGGGCCGTAGACAGGCCGACCTGCCTGCTGGGATGCCCCACCAGGTATTCCCTCATGTGAAGCAGGTTATGATGGAGAACCGGGACATGGGTCAGAAGGCCCGATGCGATTTTACGGGCAAGGAATATCCGTTGCTTGAGTTTAGTCATGAATATTTGCCTTTAAAAAACGATCGGTCGTCAACGTTTGATAGCCGTAACCTCGATTGACGGTCCCAGGAGCCAGCGCCTCCGGGATATCACTTCCAGGCTCTTTACAAAAAACCAGATGAGACGGTTCATCTGTGAAATGGCGAAACGGGCAATCGACCCGGCCCCGCGGTGAAGATCATCGCCCGACAGGCGAGCGCACCGAATCTCGATATCTGTAAAACCGTTGTCGACTAGATATTGCATCAGAAAGGCCCGAGTAAAGGAAAATTCATGGAAGACGAGATAGGGATTGATGAATCCCGGTAGCCCTTTGAAGATCCGTAACATGGACAAATGGAAAAACCCGTTGGGAACACGGATATACAGTAAACCGCCCGGCTTGAGGTAATGGCTGATCTTCTCCATTACATGACAGGCATCAGCCATGTGGTCGAGTACATTGATCAAGGTTATGGTATCGAACGATTGATTCAGGGGAAGATCGTTTAGTGTGCCGCAAAGAAGTTTGTTGCCGATAAGCTTTTCGGCCAGAGCGATCGATTTTTGGGAAGGATCGACGCCGAAAACGTTCCATTGCCGATCACTCGCTTCCTTCAGGAAATAACCGCAGCCGCAGCCGACATCAAGAAGAGATCCCGGTGAGCTCTTCCGTTCAATGAAGTGAAGGATGTCACGATAAAATCCTGCCTGCTGCCTCATAAGCTGGTCGCCTGCGTGATCATCAAAATACCGTTGCTGGCAATATGAGGGGATGGTTGCAGGATCATAATCCGGCCGGTGGCGGTAGATCAGGCCGCATGCGTTGCAACTGTAGTAGTAGCGGATATAAAACGTAAAGGCGTAAAAAGCTTCGACACCGCAATAAGGGCAGAGTACGCCGGCAGTCAGGCCTGGAGGCTGATTATTCAAGGGTTTCATAAACCTTCAGGGTTTTGTCGATCATGGTCCGGACGGAAAAGTCGCTAACCACGCGTTTACGTGCGGCATGACCCAATACGCGGCGCCGTTCCCTGTCTGTGGCCAGGGTTGTGATCGCTTGGGTCAAGGCGCGGGAATCCCGAGGGGGCGTCAAAAGACCTTCAACACCGTCAGTAATTTGTTCCGTGATGCCGTCGATAGCCGTGGCGACAATGGCTTTTCCCATGGCCATGGCCTCCAGGGTAACCATAGGGAAACCTTCCAGGAGGGAGGGGATCACGACCACATCCATGGCGGCCATCATGTCCCGTATGTCGCTGCGCTGCCCCGTGAAGACGATCTTGCCGGTAATGCCGAGTGAGCGGGTCTGATCTTCCAAGTCTTTGCGAAAGGGACCCTCGCCGACAAGTATAAAGCGTACATTCGGAATGGTTTGGTAGAGTTTGGGGATGGATTGAAGGAAATATTCGAATCCCTTCTGCCAGACAAGCCTGCCGACGGCGCCGATCAGGCATTCGTCGTCTTTGATGGAGAATTCCCGACGAATCCGGTCCCTCTGTTCCTCCATGGCCTCCGGTTTATAATGGTCTGTTTCGATGCCGTTGTAAATCTTCATGACTTTTTCTTTTGCAACACCGTGATCCTGAACCATGATCCTTTCCAGGACCGTGGAAACGACGAGGAAACGATCCACGAACTGTTCGGAAAAACGATCAAGTATTTTATAGAGATATTTTTTCCAGGGGCCCACATCATAGCCTTCCACCGGCATGGCTAGAGTCGAAAGGCATTTTCTCCGCCCTGCAAAACCTGCGGCGAGACGGGCATAAAACTCGGCCCTTGCCCCCTGTCCGTGGACGATATCGATTTTTTCCTTCTTGATGATTCCTATCAGGGTCAGCAGATTGGCAATATTATACCGATTTGAAAAGTCAACGGGGAGAAAATGGATGGCCATTGTGCCGATGGCCTTCTGAAAGGCGTCGTTCGGCGCCGTAGCCAGATAAGCTTCATAGCGGTCCTTAGGAAGCCCCTGGATGATCTGGGCAAACACCCGTTCCCCGCCGCCGAATTCCATGCCGTCAATGACAAACAGAATTTTGGTCTTCAAAGTCGCTCTTCCCGTTCAGTCCGTCCACAAATGCGACCGTTCCGATATTGCAGACGATAGGCCGCCTGAGTCATGAGGGGTTTCAGCAGGGCCGGGTAAGGGCCGAAACGTATTTCATCATACGGGATGTGGTTTTGCAACACCTTGATCAGACATCTCCGTTTGGCTTCCTCCATGTCGTTCGTACCAAATTCCGTTTCAATACGGGCGGTAATGTAGCTCTCAAGGGTCGGATAAGAGGCATAATCCTTTTTTTCCATCCAATCTTCCCAAAAATAGCGAAGCAACATGCGGTTTGCCGGTTTGATATTGACATGAAACACGTAGGGCTCATACCAGAAAAGGGGTTTGTAGTACAGGGGATACTTGACAGCTTCATAACGGCCGGGGTGGATGAAGCGTGCTGAGGGTGAAAAAGTATGGATGTATTCTTCGATATGGACCATTTCACCGGCGTTTTGATGGAAGAAGTCCCCGGATAGATTGATATGGCGCAGATAGATGACATAATGACGTTTTGGGTTCAGGTCAAGGATGCGGGATCTCAACATATCGATGGTGTTGGGCCCATCCGTATGGGCGATCATATCGCCGTCCCAGCGGAACACCCAACGGAATGACGTTTGTTCCAGGGCAAAATTTGAAAGATCGCAGTGGTGAAGGTCGGGTTGCCGCCAAAGCTTCAGGCGTTCATGGCCCCGGTGCTCCATGTCCTGGAGAATTTCGTAAGTGCCGTCGGTGGAACCGTTATCGACAACAACGATCTCATCGGCAATACCACTAATGGAGGCGAGGGAGGCGGCGATCCAATCTCTTTCATCCTTGACGCGCATGTAGATGCTGATCCCCTGCGGCCTTGGAGGTCCTGCCGAATGACACCCTAAAACAGGGGAAAGGTGGGCAATCGTGCGAATTGCACGAGCCATAAAATTAGCCTGATGGGGGGATTGATTGGTTGTTACCGGCTGTTCCTTCATGTGATTCAACATGGCTGTTTCCGCACGAGGGTTGGATCCCGAATAGAAGGTATAATGGATTATTTTTTTATAACAATGGCGTGGCCGTTAAGATTGTGAAATACTAATCTATCCTTCAAGAGCATCTGGGCTTCGACAAACTTTGTGATGCCGTCACAGTTCCGAAATCCATAGTCATCATAGACAATGATGCCGCCGGACACCAGTTTGGGCCAGATCCAATCAACACTGTCTTTGGCCGATTGATACACATCCACATCGATATGGCAAAATCTGAATTTTAAATCTTCTATTTCCTTTCCGGTCTGATCTGGGAAAACACCCTGCAAAATTGTAACGTTATCAAGGCGCAGCCGATTGAAAGCCAGATCTTCGACCATTTGTCTTGATGTATCATGATGTTCTCCGCCTTTATATCTGGAATCTTCCGGTCCGGCCTTAACGACGCCTGCGAATGTGTCGCATAAATAGACGCGCTCTGCGATTCCACATTCTTTTGCCTTTTTTGCGATCAGCGCTCCGGTTCCGCCGCGCCAAACGCCTATTTCCAGAATACTGCCGCACTGCCATTTACCGCTTTGCTCGACCAGCTGCCAAAGCTCAAAACACCGATATTGATCAACCATGGTGAAGTTCTTGACTTCGTTATATACTTTTACAAATGACGCATCGATGTTCCAGGGGCTGTACTCTGCATGCGGTGTTACCAGCTCATATTCTTGAATAAGTTTGTTTTTGTCGATTTCGGGCAGTCGGCAGATGTGAAATCCGAGTTTATGGGCTAAACTCTGTATCTGTTTTTTCATAATAATCCTCAATAAAACTTTCTATTTAGCGTTCGTGAATATAGGCAACCCGTCCTGGTTTGTCAATGACTATTATCCTGAAAATGCCAGAAGAATTAACCGGAATGTCGGGAGAATGGACTTTTATCAATTGATGAAAGCATGCCGGTAAAAGCGGTATGCTTTCCAAAGCTGCTGTCAGGGATGCTTCTGCCCGTAGCGAAGGATTTCATTTAAAAAGAAAAGGACCGCTGGTCATCAACCAGCAGTCCTTTTCAACATTTCAAACGATCGGCCGGCCTCAATGGTCATGCCTTTCAGTTTACCTATCCGCCCATCTAAATCTTGATCTTTCTTCTTAATGCGACCAGTCCCATCAGGCCGGGTCCAAGAAGAAGCAGGCCGGGAGGCAGGGGGACTGCTGAGGGCGGCGTCGCCGTCAAATTTACGTTATCAAAATGTATTCTATGGAGACCCTCACCCGCCGGACCGCCGATTAGCTGGATCGCAAGATTCTGGCCAAGATAATTAGTCCCTGCCGTGTAGTTTAGGGTTAAGGTCGCAAATTGACCATCTGCCGGTTGCACATATCCTCCAGAAGCCAGAATATTAGAACCTGCCAACAATGCTACGGTATAGTTCGGGTTGTAATACGTATCGTTGTAACGGCCGACATCCACAGACAGTTTATAGGTTGTTCCCGCAGTCAGCTGAGAGGTCAGGGTTTGCGATATTGAAGAATTATCAAAGACAGCAGCTACATTATTACCGTTGCTGGCAGTATAATAATACGTATTCGGATCATACGGTTTATAATAGGCTGCATTTGGACGCCAAGTGCCGGACTCGCCTGTAAGCGTTGTCCAGCCAGTTACTCCAAAGATAAAGTTGCCATCGTAAATTAGGTCGGGAGTTTCAAAAGAAGCGTTATTTATTGTAATGGGGTATGCGTATGCATTTCCGCCGATCATGAAGGTTAACAACGCAAAGATAAACAACACACTCGTCAAAGCGTTCTTAGGTTTGCGATACATGGTTCAGTTCCTCTCTCATCGTGTATTTGTCTGTCGTTTTAAAATATATAAACTCAACCCTCGTGGACTAAAATAATGCAATTCACGTGCCATCAATATGAACTGCCTCTTTGGTTACAATATAATACATTGCATAACGCTTGTCAAGAAGATTTAACAGAAAATTTATCATGGTAAATTTTATGCCGCCATTAATAAATATCATCAGTAATCCTGGATCTTTACGATTATTGGATCTTCTTAGCAATCATCAAAATGCCGTTACCCAATTTGGGTTGCACGAAAGTATCCTTATGTAGTGCATAGCCAGATAAATGGTAATGATCTCTTTACAGGTACCTTAAAGTAGAGCGACAACGCTTCCACTCGCCATGAAGGACATTATTCCCCTATGGATAAGAGAAGGCCTGACGAAATTTAGGCTTTTCGATAACCGTTTCTCTGATTTTTGATGCCAATGCTTCTGCAATAATTCTATGTGCTTTTTCATTAGGATGTGTATCAACCAAATGGGGAGGAGAGCCACGCCAGTGGTTATATTCCTTGATATAATTCTCTCTATTGCAGATGGATAAGCGCGCAAGCAATACATCCTGGGCGTTTACAATCATTGCATCAGATGGGAAGAGATTTGCGTCTATTTGTAAAGGCTCAGCATCTTTTCCCAGAATCACAATTAAAAGTCTTGCTCCATTTCCTTTTGCTGCTTTAAAGATTTCTCCATATGCATGTCGTATAACAGCCAGACGATTTGTCGTTGGTCGATCTTTCAATTTAAAAATATTGTTTACAGTAAAAACAATCATATTATAGTCATCGTGAACAAAAAGAGGCAAGCCGACATTCCAAAGGAAAGAAATGAAGTCCCCAAAGCCTTTCTGTGAATTCCTATATCCATCAAGGGAAAGTTCAAACATATTCGATTGGAAAACCGGCAAGCGTATCTTTAAATTTTCCTCTCCGACATAGTACGGGGTTGGTACTTTTCCAAAGTACGTCGGAGCAAACTGGCTGATAGAGCGGTCGATAAGCCATGGTGAATACTGAACGATTATGTAGTCAGGTTTATGGAGCGGGATCAATTTTTTTGCAACAATCTCCATTTGTGCGAGCCCATAACTACAGACACCGCCGTTTTTAGCAGACCCACCGATAGATTTTCCAACCAAGTACGAGAAAGTATTTTCTGCGTGAGTAGCCGCTCCATAGGTGAAGGAGCATCCTAAGGTCAGCACCACGGGATGAACATTATTTGTATTTAGTTTATCCTCGA
>CAZBME010000028.1:0-60721 GCA_964492965.1 uncultured Syntrophaceae bacterium
TGGTGGGCCGTGCGGGAATCGAACCCGCGACCAACGGATTAAAAGTCCGCTGCTCTACCACCTGAGCTAACAGCCCCTGATGTCATTTGCAAAGCCCGCTCTCATATCAATAAGAGCGGGGCGTTGTCAAGAATTAAAATCTCAGGAAGAGAAAGGATTCCTGAGGATAATTGTTTCATTCCTGCCGGCGCCGACGGAAACGAGGGCCAGATTACAGTCTGCAAGTGTTTCCAGTCTTTCGATATAGCGCCTCGCATTCTTCGGCAATTCTTCGATTCGTCTCGCCTGGCTGATGTCCTCCGTCCAGCCTTCCATTTCTTCATAGACAGGCTGGCATTTTGCCAGAAGATTCAAGTTGGAGGGGACGGATTCCGTCAGGTCCTCACCGTTCTCCAGGCGATAACCGATGCAGATCTTGAGCTTTTCCAATCCCGTCAGGACGTCCAGCTTTGTCAGGGCCAGCCCCGTGATCCCGGAAATGCGTACGGCCTGCCGGACCAACACCATATCGAGCCACCCGCAACGACGGCGGCGGCCGGTTGTGGCCCCGAACTCCCTCCCGACGTTTTGCAGATGATCGCCGATTTCACAGTTCAGTTCGGTCACAAAAGGACCGCTGCCGACCCGGGTTGTATAGGCCTTGCAGATACCCACTACAGCATTAATCGCCGAAGGCCCCACTCCCGCACCTGTGCAGGCCCCACCCGTGATCGTATTGGATGACGTGACAAAAGGGTAGGTCCCATGATCCACATCAAGATGGCACCCTTGGGCCCCCTCGAAAAGGATTCTTTTACCACGGCGGATTTCCCGGCAGACAATGAGAGACGTATCCGCCGCGTAAGGTTTCAACTTTTCCGCATAAGCAAGGTATTCGTCAAAAATGGCCTCCTTGTCGACCGGCTCTTCGCCGAAATATTTCGTCAGGTAGAAATTCTTCTCGTCGACGACATTATCAAGTTTCTCCCGGAAAACAGCCTCATCGAGAAGATCTGAAAGGCGTATGCCGACACGGGAAATCTTGTCTTCGTAAGTCGGCCCGATTCCCCGGCCGGTGGTGCCGATTTTCTTTCCCCCGCGATGGGCTTCCCGGGCAAGATCCACCCGCTTGTGGTAAGGCATGATGATATGGGCATTTTCACTCACAAAGAGCTTGGTATGGGACGGGAAGATCCCCCGTTTCATCAGTTGATCGATTTCCTCGAGCAAAACCTGGGGATCGACGACCACGCCATTGCCAATCACGCAGATCTTATGGTCGTGTAAAATACCGGAGGGGATAAGGTGCAGGATCGTCTGCACGCCCTTGACCACAAGGGTATGGCCGGCATTGTTGCCTCCCTGAAACCTGACAATGACATCAGCATTCTCCGCGTAAAGATCAACGACCTTCCCTTTTCCTTCATCTCCCCATTGGGTTCCGACCACTGCAACATTAGCCATAAATAAAATTCCTCATTACATTTCCAGATCCGTTACGGAGGTCACATTCGGCAGGCTCCGCAGCTTATTGATCACATCCGCTGAAATGGGGCTGTCCGTACTCAGGATAACCAATGCCTGTTTGTTCACTTGCTCTCGACTCAGATGCAGTCTGGCAATATTGACGTTATTGCTGCCCAGGGTGGTCCCGAGATTCCCGATCACGCCCGGTCGGTCTTCATTATATACGGCAAGCATGTATCCTTCGGGCACCACATCCAGGACAAAATCGTTAATGCGGACGATCCGGGGGTCTTTAAGACCGAAGAGGGCCCCTTCCGTCGTCGAGGTCTGCTGGGGTGTTTTAATCGTCAAAGAGATAAGGCTGGTATAGTCTTTCGTTTCACTGCTCTTCGCTTCGACGACGCCGATGCCTCGCTCCTTGGCCAGGATAGGGGCATTGATGTAGTTAACGCTGTCTCCGAGGCTCGGGGTCAACAGGCCCTTGAGGAGGGCAATTGTCAGGGGGGCCACATTGTAGTTGAGGATCTTGCCGCTGTATTCGATCTTGACCTCCTGAATGCCTCCCTGAGCCATCTGGGCATGGAATTTCCCCAGTTTTTCCGCCAAGTCGATATACGGTTCGATGATATTGAGCAATTCTGCGCTTACGGACGGGAAATTCACGGCATTGCTGATTTCCCCCGTTGTCAGATAGGCAGCCATTTGTTCGGCGATGGCGATGGCCACATTGACCTGCGCTTCATCCGTCGATGCACCCAGATGGGGTGTACAGATGACGTTGGGGTGATTTACAAGATCCATGTTCTTGGTCGGTTCCTCCTCGAAGACGTCGAGGGCGGCACCGGCCACTTTTCCCGACACGAGGGCATCATAGAGATCTTTCTCGTTGACTATACCGCCCCGGGCACAATTAATGATGAAAACGCCTTTCTTCATCTTTTCAAAGGCTGCCGCATTGATGATTCCCCGCGTCTCCTTCGTCATCGGGGTATGGACGGTAATAAAGTCAGCCGTTTTGACGAGATCCTCGAAGCTGACGAGGGTCACGCCAAGCTTTTCCGCTGCCTCCGGCGAGATAAAAGGATCGTAAGCGATCACGTGCATCTTCAATCCTTGGGCCCGGTCGGCAACAACAGCCCCGACCTGCCCCGTGCCGACGACACCCAGTTTTTTATTGAACAGTTCATTACCCATGAATTTGTTCTTTTCCCATTTCCCCGCCTTCATGGAGGCGGTGGCCTGGGGAATCTTCCTGGCCAGGGATACCATCAAGGCAATGGCATGCTCCGCCGTGGTAATCGTGTTGCCGCCCGGCGTGTTCATAACGACGATCCCCCGTTTGCTGGCTGCGGGGATGTCCACATTATCCAGACCACTGCCGGCCCGGCCGACAACTTTCAAATTCTCGGCATGTTCGACGATTTCTTTGGTGACCTTCGTCGCACTGCGAATGACCAGGCCGTCATATTCCTTGATAACCCCCTTCAGCTCATCCGGTGTCAGGTTTGTCATGACGTCAACTTCAATCCCCGGCGTGTTCCTGAAGATTTCTACGCCCTCGGCGGACAAGGTATCGCTGACCAGTACTCGTTTCATATCCTTCATCTCTCCTCAAATAGGGTTATAGGGTAGCTATTTTTTCTTTATACACGGTTTCCAGTGCATCTATGGCGGCTTTGATATCCCCGGTCTCAATGGTCGGCCCGCACCAGAAGCGGAAGCCGGGAGGTGCATCCCGATAAGGATTGATATCATAGGCGATTTTCTTCTTGGCCAATTCGCTGGTAACACTTTTCAGGAACTTGTCCTGCTCGGCCTTGGGCAACGCCTTGACCTTCTCGCTGACCACGGTAAGGCAAACGGATGTATGGGAACGGATGGCCTTGGATTCTGCCAGAAAGTCCACCCAGTCGTTTTTGGCGACCCAGTCTTCGACAATCTGGAGATTGGCTTTGCTTTTTTCAATCAGGCCTTTGAGACCGATAGCCCCGGCCCATTCCAATGCGTCGAGATAGTCTTCCACGCAAAGCATGGAGGGAGTATTGATCGTATCGCCGGCAAAAATGCTCGCATCAACCTTCCCGGCTTTTTTCATCCGGAAGATTTTCGGCATCGGCCAGGGCGGATCGTACGATTCGATCCGGGCAACGGCACGGGGGCTCAAGACCAGCATGCCGTGAGCCGCTTCACCGCCGAGACACTTCTGCCAGGAAAAGGTCAGGACATCTATTTTGGACCAGTCGATCTCCATGGCAAAGACGGCGCTCGTGGCATCGCATAAAGACAATCCCCGGCGGTCTGCGGGAATCCAGTTCCAGTCGGGCAGCATGGCGCCGCTGGTGGTCCCGTTAGCCACAAAGATCACATCATTTCCCCAATCGATGCTCTTGAGATCGGGAATTTTCCCGTAATCGGCCTTGATGACCGTCGGGTTGAGCTTTAATTGCTTTGCCACATCGGTGGCCCAGCCTTCGGAAAAGCTTTCCCATGTCAGGACCGTCACGGGGCAAGGGCCCAGGAGCGTCCACATGGCGGCTTCAAAGGCGCCCGTATCGGAACCGGCCATAATGCCCACCAGATAATCTTCGGGAATGCCCAGAATCCGTTTGGTTTCCGAGATGGCCTTGGCCAGTTTTTCCTTACCCAGGGCGGATCGATGGGATCGACCGACAGGGGCATCTTTCAACGCATCAAGATTCCACTGGGGCCTCTTGCTGCAAGGGCCGGAACTGAAGTTTGGATTATGCATAAATTTGTTTTCTCCTGTATAGGTAATCGCAAACTTGGATCCTTATCAATATTTTGACGATTACTCAAGAAATTTTAGTTATCCTTTTCAATTAAGGAGTTAGCAAGTTGCACGGGTCGCAGGGCATCCCCATCGGTTATTTAATCTTTCCATCCGTTGGGATAAACCGGATGCCCCGTTGCCGTCAAAGGGAAATCCCGACGTCAACAGCATCAGGTTTAAATTATTCTTGATATTAATGTACCTTAACGCTAGTTATTCAACCATCTATAAGGGATGAGGCATCGGGGGGAGAGCATGGCATCATGACGCTGAAACGAGAGATGGACAAAAAGATCAAGACGAGCTTTTTCTGCCGGAACTGCGGCCACCAGTCGCCCAAGTGGCTGGGGAAGTGCCCATCCTGCGGAGAGTGGAACCAGTTTGTGGAGGAGGAAATCCGGGCCGCGTCAGCAGCCGGCGCTTATGAACTACAGCTTCACGAAGCGCCCCAATCCATAGATGCTATCGTGGCGGATGAAAAGGAACGGATCAAAACCGGCATCGAGGAGATGGACCGGGTACTGGGCGGCGGCATCGTCGGCGGATCCGCCATTCTGGTCGGAGGCGATCCGGGGATCGGCAAATCCACACTGCTGTTGCAGCTTCTTCAGCGATTGGCCGCCGGGGGCCGGAAGGTTCTTTATGTCTCCGGCGAGGAATCGGCCAAACAGATCAAACTTCGGGGAAAGCGGATCGGCGCCGATTCGGAAAATCTCCTCGTCTTCGTGGAAATCGCTCTGGAATCAATCCTTCAGCAGGTGCAGGCGCTCAAACCGGCGGCAGTCGTTATTGATTCCATCCAGACGATTTATTCCTCCGCTCTTTCTTCCGCGCCGGGCAGCGTCGGACAGGTCCGGGAAGCATCGGAGCGCCTGATTCTTCAGGCCAAGAAGACAGGCATCCCCGTGTTTCTTGTCGGACACGTCACCAAAGACGGCTCCATTGCGGGTCCAAAAGTCTTGGAACATATGGTGGACACGGTCCTCTATTTTGAAGGGGACAGCGGCCACGCCTTCCGGGTTATCCGCAGCATCAAGAACCGCTTCGGGCCCGCCAACGAAATCGGTGTCTTTGAAATGCGCGAATGCGGCCTGACGGAAGTCGGCAATCCCTCTGCCTACTTCCTGGCGGAGCGCCCAGAGAAGGCCTCCGGGTCTGTCGTCGCCCCCAGTATGGAAGGAACGCGGCCCATTCTTATCGAAATTCAGTCCCTTGTCATTCCCACAAGTTTCGGCATGCCCCGGCGGACGGCCATCGGCATCGATCCGAACCGGGTGTCCCTCCTGGTCGCCGTCCTTGACAAGATCTGTGGTCTCCACCTGAGCAGCCACGACATCTTTCTCAACGTTGCCGGCGGTGTGAAAGTGACGGAACCGGCTATGGACCTGGGCATCGTCTCATCCCTGGCATCGAGCTTTCTGGACCGTCCCGTGGCCGCCGATACGGTGGTCTTCGGAGAAGTGGGTCTCGCCGGAGAGGTCCGGGGCATCAGCCATATGGACACCAGAATTCGGGAAGCATCTCGTATGGGGTTCAAGCAATGCATCATGCCGAAAACGAACACACCGGGAATGGGCACGACAACCGACGTGAAGATGACAAACATCAGGATCCGTTCATTGAAGGAATTGCTGGAACATCTTTTTTAATAAAAAGGAGAACAGGTTATGATCAGAAAATTTTGGATGCTCGTTACTATCCCGATCCTTTTGCTCTTCAGCGGATGCGCCTTCGTCAACCTGTCCCTGCTTCCGGAGTCCCAATCCATGAAAGAGCAGGAAATCGAAGGCAAGGGAACCGCCAAGATCCTGCTTTTAGACATTACGGGCACCATATCGGAAAAGAGCCAGGAACCGATGCTGATGGGAGCGGCCAGACCGTCCATGGTCGCCAGGGTTCGCGAAGCCCTTCAAAAAGCCGAACAGGACAAGGCCATCGCCGGGGTTATCCTGAGGATTAATTCTCCTGGAGGCACCACAACCGCATCGGACATCATTCACCATGAGATCATCGGTTTCAAGGCCCGGAAGAATGTTCCCGTTTATGCCTGCATCACCGGCGTCGGAGCTTCCGGCGGTTACTACGTTGCTGCAGCGGCAGACAATATTACAGCCCATCCGACGGCCATCACCGGGAGCATCGGTGTTATCATGATGACAATCAATGTGGAAGGTTTGATGCAAAAGATCGGTGTAAACGAGATCACCATCAAATCCGGCGACAAGAAAGACATGATGTCTCCCTTCCGGACGGCAACGCCGGAAGAAAAACAGATCGTGCAGACCGTTGTAAACCAGATGCAGAATCGCTTTGTGGATATCGTTATGGCACGACCGGGCAATACTCTCAGCAGAAAAGAACTGGAAACGCTTGCCGATGGAAGGATTTATACAGCGGAACAGGCCCTGGCCGCCAAACTGATTGATCGGGTCGGTTATCTTGATGACACGATCATCCGGATGAAAGATAAAATCGGGGCCAAAGAGGCCCGAGTCGTCACCTATCTCCAACCGGGACAGCACAGGGGCAGCATTTATTCCGCCTCACCGGCGGCGCCGTCGGGATTTACAGGCGCATTAACAGGAGGCGTCAACATGGACCAACTGGGGGAAACCCAATTTATGTATCTATGGAAACCGTTCTGATGTCAATACGGCAATCTAAAAACCTGCGGAAAAACGGTCCACAACCGTATCCTTCAACCAGTTCCGGTCGTCCCGGTCGGGATAATCCATGTTGTAGTGCAGCCCCCGGCTCTCTTTCCGCAGACGGGCACACTGGATAATGAGTTTGGCCACCGTGGCAATATTTCTGAGTTCCAGCAGATCCCGTGTTATGATAAAATCACGGTAATACTCGTCAATTTCACGGCAAATCAGCTCAATCCGGCGTTCGGCCCTTTCCAGTCGCTTGTCGGACCGGACGATACCCACATAATTGGACATGCACCGGCGGATTTCATCCCAGTTATGAGAAACAACGATAGATTCGTCGCTTTCCGTGGCCCCCCGCGGGTCCCAGGAAGGCACGACGAGATCCTCTTCCGTCGTCACCGGCAGCAGTTCCTTCACCGCCAGGAAAGTCCGGTGGGCAAAAACGGCCCCTTCCAGCAGGGAATTGCTCGCCAGCCGATTGGCGCCGTGAAACCCGGTGCAGGATACCTCGCCACAGGCAAAAAGTCCGTCGATGTTCGTTCTGCCGACATGATCCACGGCCACGCCGCCGCAGAGGTAATGGGCCGCCGGCACCACCGGAATGGGCTCCACGGTAATGTCGATCCCCAGTTCCAGGCATTTTCCATAGATATTGGGGAAGCGGTTCTTGATGAATTTCTTTTCCCGATGGGTGATATCTAGATAAACACAATCATCACCGGATTTCTTGAGTTCATTGTCGATGGCTCTGGCAACAATGTCGCGGGGAGCAAGATCTTTCAGCGGATGGTACCTTTCCATGAAGGCCTCGCCGTTTTTGAGCCGCAGGATCGCCCCTTCACCCCGGACGGCCTCACTGATCAGAAAGGATTTCACTTCCGGGTGATAGAGGCAGGTCGGGTGAAACTGCATGAATTCCATGTTGGCAATTCGCGCCCCGGCCCGGTAGGCGATGGCGATCCCGTCGCCCGTGGCGATGTCCGGATTGGTCGTAACCGTATAGACTTTCCCCGCGCCGCCGGTGGCCAGAATAACGAATTTCGCGCGGAAGGTATGGATCTCCTGGCGGTTGATGTCATAAACATAGGCGCCAATGCAACGGTCGGCATGGGGCACCCGCTGCCCCAGAATCTTCGATTTCAGAATCAGATCGACGGCAATAAAGTTCTCGTGGATCTGGATAGGGCCAAATCCGTTTGCCTTCTCATGGAGAGCCCGTTCGATTTCCCGTCCCGTAAAATCCGTCGCATGAAGAACCCGGCGGCGGGAGTGCCCCCCTTCTTTTCCCAGGTCGTAGAATTCCCCTTCCACCTGTTCGGATTTTGTAAAGGCGACTCCCCACGCTATCAGATCCTGAATCCGCTCCGGTCCCTCCTCAACCACGAACTGAACGACATCCTCACGGCAGAGTCCGGCGCCTGCAACTATTGTATCCTGAACATGGGAAGCAAAGGAGTCATGAGGATCGACAACGGCGGCGACCCCTCCCTGAGCGTAATTCGTGTTGGATTCCACCGTCTCCTTCTTGGTCACAACGGCAACGGTCCCAAGCGCGGCAGCTTTAATGGCAAATGAAAGTCCGGCGATGCCGCTTCCGATGACCAGGAAGTCTGTTTTTATTTCCATGATAAAAAAACCTTATATTTAACGAGCCAAACGCAGTACTTCCTGGACCAGTTTCTCGATGCCCAGGGCAACCCGGGAAATGGTCGGTCCCAACATATAGGCCGGTGTCGTGACAATTATATTCTCCGCGCAGACAACGATGTCCTCCACGGATGTATTGACGTGCCTTCCTCCCATTGTTTCAATGGCAGCAGCCGTGCCGGCATCGTTCCCGATGGTCAGGCGGGGCTTGAAGGAACCCAGCACCTTCGCGGCCAGAACAGGGGCAATACACTCAAACCCTAAAGGCTTCCCGGCGGTATGCATCTCACGTATCAGCCGCTCCACTTCAGGGTTCACCGTGCAGTCCGTTCCCTTCACGGCAAAGTCGCAAAGGTTCTTGGCTGCGCCAAACCCTCCGGGGAAAATCAGCCCATCCAGGTCCGCAGCCTTGATCGCAGCCAGGTCCTTAATCTCGCCACGGGCAATACGGGCCGCCTCATTGAGAACCCGGCGCTTTTCATCTGTGGGTTCTCCCTTTGAATGGTCGATGACATGCATCTGTTCTACGTCGGGCGCCATGCAAACGATCTGGGCACCCGCCCGGTCGAGAAAATACAAGGTCAGGGTGGCTTCATGAATTTCCGCCCCGTCGTAAACACCGCATCCGGACAAGACAACACCAATCTTGGGCATATGGGCCTCCTTTATCTTTTTTAATTCACGTCGTTTTATAGACAAAGGGTAAAACAGTGTCAATGGAAATAATGGCGGGGACATTCAGAAGAAAGCATCTCACAGATTGATCGGTTGTATCCAACGGTTTTTCTCCCCGTCATAGAACCATTTGTCGGGAAATCCGCGCCGCTTCATCATTGTTGGATTAACGCTCCACTGCACCATTTCCTCATAGGCCTGGTGGACCTTCCGGAATGTTTCCGCATCGCCTCCCATATCCGGGTGATGGGTCTTGGCCTGCTGGCGATAAGCGGCCTTGATAATTTGCGTCAACTCGGGAGACCAGAGATCCGTTTTATCGATTTTGAGCTGCATGAGATACTGCTTTTTGACATTATAGACATTCAGAATCGACGGCTTGACCGAGGCGGTATCGTTGATGTTCTTTTTTGCGCAACTCAGGACGCGCACGGAGGCCAGGTGCCGTTTGTTGGTCCGGCGCTTTTCATCCCACCAGATATTTCCCAGTAGATTTGCCATGTTACCGAAATCTTCGGCGGGCTTTCGGCCGGGTGAACGGGGATAGAAAAAACTGAAGATCTCGTTCGTGCCGTATGGCAGGAGATCCATCATGATCATGGCCTCGGAAAAATAGAAGGTGGCATAACGGGTATTTAAGGCCTGCACGAGCCCCATGCGGGCATCCAGCTTGAGACGAAGCCTCTGGCGACAATCAACGGTGCAATACTTGCGCCGTCCCATGCTCTCGGTCGTACCGCAGGCAAGACACCGGTATACCTTCTTTTCCGTGGCGATTTTGATAATGGCGTTGCTTCTGGTCATCGGTTCATCATATCAGAAGGAGGCTCCCGGGGAAAGCTAGATTTAACGCCTCGACCGGCCTTTGACTTTTACCCTTTAATCCCTTATAAAGCCTATAAAACGGATGAACGGATTCCACGATGAACATCAGCTATTTTGATAATGCCGCCACCTCCTGGCCCAAGCCCGAAGCTACCTACAAGGCCATGGACGACTACAACCGAACCATCGGGGGAAGCCCCGGCCGCTCCGGCCATCGCCTGTCCATTGAAGCGGCCAGGATTATTCTGGAGGCAAGATCGGGGGTCGCCCGGCTTTTCAACACCCACCCTTTTCAGGTCATATTCACGAAGAGCGCCACAGAGGCATTGAATCTGGCTTTTTTCGGCATTCTATCACCGGGCGATCATGTCATTACCTCCGGGATGGAGCATAACGCCGTCATGCGGCCCCTGCGCGCCCTGACGCAACGCGGGGTGTCCCTGTCCATCGTTCCTTGCTCACTGAGAGGAGAACTTGATCCGCAGGATCTCCGCGCCGCCATCCAACCCTCGACCAAGGCCATCGTCCTCACCCATGCCTCCAATGTGACGGGGACCATCATGCCCATCAAGGATGTTGGGGAGATCGCCGCTGAACATGGCCTGGTTTTCTGCGTTGATGCCGCCCAAAGCGCCGGAACCCTGCCGCTGGATATCGGCGAAATGCATATTGACCTCCTCGCATTCACAGGCCACAAATCTCTTTTCGGCCCCCAGGGAACAGGGGGACTGGCCATTCGGAAAGGACTGGAGGGGAAACTGCGCCCCCTTATCATGGGAGGCACGGGGAGCCGGTCGGAGGTTGAGGAACAACCCGACTTCATGCCGGACAAATTCGAATCCGGCACTCCCAATACCCCCGGCCTGGCAGGGTTAGGCGCCGGCATTGCCTTCATCATGGATCAGGGCCTGGACCGGATACGCCAAAAAGAGATTAATCTGACACGCTATTTTCTCGAAGCGATGAAATCCCTGCCACCGGTTACTGTTTATGGTCCCGATGATCCTGCGCGCAGAATTCCCGTCGTCTCCTTTAACATCGAGGGCATCTCTTCCTCAGAGGCGGCCATGCTTCTCAACGACGATTATGGCATCATGATCCGGCCAGGCCTTCACTGCGCCCCGGCGGCCCACTGGACAACCGGAACCTTTCCCCGGGGAACGATCCGCTTCAGCTTTGGATATTTCAATACGGAAGAAGAACTGGACAAGGCGATCAATGCCATCGACGAAATGATCCGCCGCAGATAGCTTTTTTAAACCAATGAGAAGGCATTCTCACCCGCAAACATCTTTGTTGTTTATCATGAACTGTGCTATAGAATTAAGAGAGACCTGTTATCTGAACGCCTTTTGTCTTTCCTTCCCGGCACCGGCATTTTAAAGCGGCAAGGATACATAAAAGGCTTTGCATCGGAGATGGGGCACCTGCCCAAAGCACCCCCATAAAAAGCATTCTTCGCAGTTGATTTTAGCGTAACGTCATCATCGGAAGTTAAACCGGCATCAACACCTCAATTTTAATGATACGATGGAGGAACTGGAGCTGTTCAGCCTCCTGACCATTAACCGGGAAGAAAAAATGATCGAGATCAACGAGAAGGTCAATAACCTGTTGGAGAGAACGGGGCAGGAGAAAAAATATAAGATCGTTGAATGAGTCGACAACACCATGCCCCTGCGAAAAAGCAACATGAACAGGTTCATAAATAAACAAGCGGATCAATAATGCAACCAGGTTCATTAACGAAACATCTCCACATGGTTGGCATCGGCGCCTCTGCCGGCGGGCTGGAAGCGATGGGGGAGCTGTTTTCCAAACTTTTGCCGTCGGGACTTGTTGTGTATGTCATTGCCCAGCATATGGCCAAGGATGGGCATAGCGAACTCGTAGCGCGCATGCTGAAGCGGCAGTCACCGCTTCCGGTTGTCGAAGCAACCGGCGGCGACCTGCTTGCACCCGACACGGTCTATCTCATCCCATCGGGATCTGACGGCGAGGTGAAGAACGGGCGCATTTACCTGTCGCCACCTGCACAGGAACATCTGTCCACCCCATCGGTAAATTTTTTGTTTGCATCTATCGCCAGGGAGTACGGCAAAAGGGCCATCGGCATTGTTCTTTCCGGCGCGGGATCGGACGGCACAGCCGGGTGCCGGGCGATCAAAACCTGCGGGGGAATGACGATCGTGCAGACACCACACTCGGCCCAATATTCCGGCATGCCATCAGCCGTGATGCGAGCCGGTGCGGCGGATGCGGAGATGGATATTGAGGGTATCGTGCGGCATCTGGCCGGCTTGTTCCCACCCAGTCAATCCGTTCGGGCTGACGTATCACAGCCGGCTTCAGCTGCCTCACCCGCTCCTTTAAATCCCTATCTGACCACACTGCTGCAACGCGTATTTGACACTACGGGAGTAGACTTCACCAGTTACAAGGAAGAAACCCTGCAACGCAGATTAGACCGGCGGCTGGCTACGCTGAAGATCGCCTCCGGCCAACAATATCTGCTTTACACCCAGCAGAATCCCCGTGAATTGGACATCCTCCAGCATCTTTTTCTGGTGTCCTTATCGTCTTTCTTTCGTGACAGCGAAGCATTTGCCATCGTCGGGAAATATCTGGCAGAACTGGTCAGGGGGAAGAAACCGGGCGACACCATCCGCATCTGGGTGCCAGGCTGCGCCTCGGGAGAAGAGTGCTATACCTTCGCCATCCTCCTTGCTGAAATACTTGGTAAGAACTTTAAGAATTTCAACATCAACGTCCTCGGCAGCGACCTCAGCCCCGAGGCGCTGGCGCTTGCCAAAGAAGGGGTCTATCCTCAAACCGCGTTTAAGGAAACCGACCCCAAAATCCTGAAAGGCTATTTTGAGCACAAGGGGCGGCAGTATCACGTATCCCAACCCATACGTGACGTCTGCGAGTTCATCAAACAGGACGTAGCGAGCGCAAAAGCGCCGGAGAATCTGGATGTCATCAGTTGCCGCAACCTGCTCATCTACATGAAGAGCAATTTGCAGGATCAACTGTTCAGCAAGTTCCACCAGGCATTATTGCCGAATGGTTTGCTTTTCATCGGGCAATCGGAAAACATCGGCCTGCTCGGCACGACCCTGTTCACGGCGGTGGACCATTACCACAGGCTATACCGTCGCAGGGAGGCCTTCGTTCTCCCCAGGAGCTTGGTGGCCAAGACGTAATATATAATATAGTTATTTAGTTAACTCAACATAAGGGGAGTCAAAACATGGGGAAAATAATGGTTGTTCTGGAAAAACTACCACTGCCAACCAAGCTGTTGATAGGCTTCAGTGTGGGGCTGCTCATTGCCATATTGATCGGTGTCAACGCCATCATGTCCCTTAATGAGATGAACAAGCAGACCCAAATCATTTATGAGAACGAACTGCTCGGGATTTCACACCTCAAGGAGGCCAACATCAATCTCATCTACATGGGGAGAAGCATGCGGCAGATGATGCTGGCCTCCGATGCCGCGGGGCGGGCACAGGCCAAGGCCTCGATAGACAAGGCAAGCATTGCTTTACAGATGGAATTGGCCGAAGCCCGCAAGCGCATTTACCGTGAAGAAGCCAGAAAACTACTGGCCAAGTTCGATGCCCGGTTCGAGCAATACAGGCGCAATGTGAATCGGGCGACCACACTGCTGGAAAAAGAGGGCTTCCGTACAAGCGAGGCGGTGGCATCCATTTCCAGCCCGGAGTTCATAAACATCGGTAACGAGGCCGACGATACCCTCACCGCGATAACCAAAGTCAAGGAAGAAGGTGCGGGGAAAACGGCACGGTCATTGACCGATTTGAGCGAGAAAAGCCGCACTATTTCGTTGATCTTGATACTGGCAGGACTGGTGTTGGGGGGCATTGCCGGGCTGATTATGGGCGCATCCATCAAGCGACCGAGCGACAAGCTGCGCAATTCCGTCGAGGGGCTGGCTGCCGGAAAACTCGACGACACCATCCCCCATGTTGACTACCAAAATGAAATCGGCGTCATGGCTCGCGCCATCAAAGTACTCCAAAGTGTCTGCCGAGGCATGGATAGCCAGCGGTGGATCAAGACGAACGTGGCAGAGATTACCTCCCGCTTGCAGCATGCCGATGACTATAGCGGCCTGGCGCGAGAATTCTTGTCTGAAGCCTGCCCTTTGCTGGGCGCAGGCCTTGGCGTTTTATACCTCCATGAAGAAAATGAGTTGAGTATATTGGGCACCTACGGATGGCGCGAGCGCAAGAACCTCAATCTTAAACTGGCGCTTGGCGAAGGATTGCTCGGGCAAAGCGCGCTGGAGAAAAAACCAATCACGATTACCCATCCGCCGGAGGATTACATCAAGATCGGCTCGGCACTGGGAGAGGCGGCGCCAAGAGCCGTTTCGGTTATGCCCATCATGCAATCCGGCCAACTCCTCGGCATGCTGGAGATGGCATTTTTCCAGCCTGTCGGTGAACGCGAAATCGCGCTGCTCGATTCGCTGTTACCCGTTCTGGCGACAGCCATGCAGATTCTTGAGCGGAACATCACCGCCCGGCGGCTGATGCAGGAGGCCCAGGAAAGGGCCATGCAAATGGAAACGCAGGCCGCACAACTGGAAGAGCAATCCGTGGAGATGGAAGCACAGCAAGCCGAACTTCTCAAAATGGAGGATTGGTACCGCAGCATCGTGGAAGCCGCGAGCGCCATCTTGGTGGTTGATGAGCAGGGCATGATCATCCTCTGCAACCCCCAGGCCGAAGCCGTTTTTGGCTACGCAGCGGGTGAACTTGCCGGTCAGCGGGTGGATACCCTGCTCCCTGCCTGGGATAAAGAAGAGACCCAAACCAGCCTCATGGCATCCGATGATCCGCGGCAGAAGAATGCCTTGATGAATGTGAAAGCCCTGTGCAAGGATGGACGCGAGGTTGTCATCGAAGTGGCATTCAACAGGTTGCCGGAGTCCGGAGACAAGGGCGCCTGCACGTGCGTATCGGTCAGGGATTTGACAGGGCGTTAGGAAACCTCAGCGACGTGAAATACGAGCGGGGTAACCCGCCGACTTGAATAATATTTACAACCTTATAAGCAAACGGGAGCAATTATGAACAAACTGTATGCCCTCTTTCAAAAACTGACCGTGGCCCAACGCATGATGGGCTTTGCCGCCATCTCCATGACCGCCGTCCTGTATATCGGGCTGACCACATTCCCGGAACTGAAGAGGTTGGCGGACATCAACCAGCAATTCTATGAACATTCCCACACCACAACCATTTCCGCCAAGGACATGAAATTCACAGTTCTATACACGCGACGTGTGATGCGGGATGCCATCATTGAAACCGATCCCGGCAAGCGGGCTGAAAAGATCGCCAGCCTGGAAAGGCATCACCGCACATTTTCCGATCAAGCTGCCATCCTCCGCAAATCATTTCTCGGCAATCAGCAACTGGTATCTGATCTGGAAGCGCAGTATCAAAACTTGATCGCCTATAACAACGAGACCATGGCGCTGCTCAAAGACGGCAAGAAGGACGACGCCTGGAAAAGAACTTTGGATAGCACCCCGGGCAATCCAGGCCCGCTTCTTGCGGAAAAGCTCGACCAGATTTATACGGAGGCTTCTGGAAGGGCTGCGAAGATGAACCAGGAGGCCAAAGATATCTACCAACACCAGGTGCGTGAGGCCATCTATGAACTGGTGTTTGTTTTTTTGCTGCTTCTGGGCGCGGCATTCCTCTTCACCCGTTCCATAACCCGTCCACTGGGCGTCCTGAGCGGCAGCATCACTGCCTTGTCGGAAGGAAAGCTGGAAGAGGTCATTCCCTTTCAAAACCAGAAGAACGAGATTGGTGAAATCAGCCGGGGGGTTTCGGTTTTACAGGATGTTTATCGCAAGATGGAAGCGCAGGGCTGGGTCAAAACCCATGCCGGTGAAATCTCAGCCGAACTGCCCAAAGCCAGAACCGTTGTCGATATGGCACAATCTTTTTTATCCTGGGTTTCCCCTTTGCTCAGTGTCGGCCACGGGGTACTCTACATTCTCGACGACGCGGATAACCGCCTGCACCTCTCGGCCAGTTACGGATATCGTGAACGCAAGCAACTCAACCAGCACTTCGGCATCGGCGAAGGCCTGGTCGGCCAGTGCGCCTTCGAAAAGACACCGATCATCCTGACCAACCCGCCGGATGACTACGTGCGCATCGGCTCCGGGCTGGGCGAATTGGCGCCGAAATGCATTGCAGCGCTGCCAATTATGCACACCGGAAAAGTACTCGGTGTGATTGAACTCGCTTCATTCCAGCCATTCGATGACAAATCCATGGCGCTATTGGAGCAGGTCACGCCGATATTTGCCGCAAACCTGGAAATACTCGAACATACCATCCAGACTCAACATCTGCTTGAAGAAACCCAGGAACAGGCAAAACGCATGGAAATGCAGGCCGCCCAGCTGGAAGAGCAGTCCGTGGAAATGGCCGCCCAGCAAAACGAACTCATGCAGACGGAAGCCTTGACCCGCCAAGCCGAGGAGAGGAGCCGGTTGATTCTCAACTCCGTAAGCGAGGGGCTCTTTGGCCTCGGCACGGATGGCAGAATATCATTTATCAATCCAGCAGCATGCACACTTCTTGGCTATACGGAAGACGAACTGATCGGTACACTGATGCATGCCCAGGTTCACTACGCCTATCCCGACGGCTCGGAATTCCCGCGTTTGGAGTGCCCCATGTACCTCTCTTCCCAGGACGGCAAAGCCCGGACGGTGGACACGGATGTGCTCTGGCGCAAAGACGGCACGGCGGTTCCGGTGGAATACTCCACAACGCCGGTCCTGAAAGACGACCAGGTCGTTGGAACGGTCGTTTCCTGTCACGATATTACGGAGCGCAAGGAATCCCAGGAAAAGCTGCGCCTGGCCAACTTTCTTAGCGAGCAGGCGCTGGACTTGAGTCACGCCGGCTATTGGCACATCCCGCTTAACACGGGCGATGAATATTACAATTCGTCGCAGCGTGCCGCCGCCATTTTTGGTGACCCACCCAGGGCCGACTGGCGTTATCACCTCATGAACGAGTGGTTCGCCAATGTCGAGGCCGGCGACAACGCCGCAGCCGAAGTAACGTTCGCCAACTATAACGCAGCCCTTGAAGGAACCGTCCCGAGATATGATGCGACCTACGCCTACAAACGCCCGGTCGATGGCCGAGTTGTATGGATACACGCCATGGGGCATGTGGTCCGGGATGACAAGGGCACCCCCACTGACATGTACGGCATCACCATGGACGTTACAGAAAGCAGGCTGGCCGAAGAAAAGCTGAAAGAATCCCAGGAAAATATCCGGAAGGTCCTTGAATCGGCGCCGGTTGGGCTTGCCATTGTTGATTTGGTTAACGCAAAGCCAATCCTGGTTAATCGAGCCATATGCGATATTTTCGATATTGATTTTGAAAAGGCCCTGGATATGGATACCCGGGCCATTTATGCCAGCCTTGATGACCGTGCTAAAGTTTTAAAGGAAATGCAGGAAAAAGGCCGGGTCGATCATATGGAAACCCAGTTTAAGAAAATAAGAACAGGTCAACCCTTCTGGGCTGTTGTCTCCATGATGCCTATTGACTACCTCGATAAGAAGGCCGTTATTGCCAGTTACCTTGACATCACGGAAATGAAAGAACTGCAGATAGAAATTGAGAAGGCAAGGGATCTGGCCGAGGCGGCCGCACAGGCGAAAGCGGACTTTCTGGCGAACATGAGCCACGAGATCCGAACGCCGATGAACGCCATCATCGGGTTCTCGAGTCTGGCCCTGAAGACGAACCTGAACAAGAAACAACAGGACTATGTCCGGAAGATCCAGCAATCGGGAACCCACCTTTTGGGCATCATCAACGACATCCTCGACTTTTCCAAGGTCGAGGCGGGAAAACTTACGGTGGAACAAACGGAGTTTGAGTTGGAGAAGATGCTGGAGAATGTCTCCAACCTCATTTCCGAAAAAGCGACCACCAAAGGCCTTGAACTCGTATTCAACATCGCGAAGGGAACGCCCAATTACTTGTTGGGCGACTCCCTGCGGCTCGGGCAGATCCTGGTAAACTATTCGAATAATGCCGTCAAGTTCACCGAAACCGGGGAGATTGTCATTGCCATCCGGGTCGAGGAGGAAACGGCCGAGGATGTGCTGATGCGCTTTGCCGTCCAGGATACGGGCATCGGACTGACGGAGGAACAGATGGGCAAGCTGTTTCAGTCCTTCCAGCAGGCCGATACCTCCACCTCCAGGAAATACGGTGGCACCGGGCTTGGGCTGGCCATTTCCAAGAAGCTCGCCAATCTCATGGGGGGCGACGTGGGTGTGGAAAGCGATTATGGTAAAGGGAGCACCTTCTGGTTTACGGCGCGTCTGGGTAAGGGTGTGGCCAGGGCAAGGAAATTTGTACCCAATCCGGACCTGCGGGGACGTCGGGTGCTGGTGGTGGACGACAACGAGATGAGCCGCATTGTCTTGTCCGGCATGCTGGACGACATGACCTTTGTCGTAAAGGATGTTTCTTCAGGTCAGGCGGCCCTGGCGGAGATCCGCGAAGCCTCCGAGCGGGGCGAGCCCTACGAGGTCATCCTCCTTGACTGGCGGATGCCGGGAATGGACGGCATCGCCACGGCGAAGGCCATCCGGGAGCTGCCCATCTGCCCCCTGCCCCACATGATCATGGTCACGGCATACGGACGGGAAGAGGTATTACGGGAGGCCACCGCGGCGGGGCTGGAGGATGTGCTCATCAAGCCGGTAAGCTCCTCTACCATGTTCGACACACTCGTTCAGGTCCTGGGGGGTGAGCGGGGTGCCGTCGAAAGAGACGAATGCACGCTCCGGGAACCCCTTGCAGATGGCCTGACGGCCATCAAGGGCGCCGCCATCCTCCTGGTGGAGGACAATGAATTCAACCAGCAGATTGCCACTGAGCTCCTCACCGACGCGGGGTTTGTCGTCGATGTGGCCGAGGACGGCCAGAAATCCCTGGCGATGGTGGAGAAGCGTGCCTACGATGTGGTCCTCATGGACATGCAGATGCCCGTCATGGACGGGGTGACCGCGACGATCGAGATCAGGAAGAAGGAGGCCTTCCGGGAGCTGCCTATCATTGCCATGACGGCCAATGTCATGGCCGCCGATATCGAGAGATGCATGACGGCGGGGATGAATGACCATATCGGGAAGCCCATCGACCCCGATGAGCTCTTCGGCAAGTTACTGAAGTGGGTGAAAACCGGCCGGACCGAACAGGTACCGGCGGTTACTGCTGTCCCCGAGCCAGTCGTTACGGAAAAGGGCTCAAAAGAGTCGAAGACAGCGCCCTCCGATGACCTACCCCATATCCCCGGCCTGGACGCTGAGCAGGGACTGAAACGCGTCTTGGGAAAGAAAGATTTTTATCTGAAAATATTGAGGATGTTCATCACAAACCAGGGGGACACCCCGGCGCAGATCCGCCAGAGCCTTGACGCCGGCGACAACGCCACGGCGGAGCGCCTGGCCCATTCGGCAAAGGGCGTCAGCGGGAACATCGGCGCTACGGATCTGCAAGGAATGGCGGCCGTCGTCGAAAAGGCAATCAAGGAAGGGCGGCCGCGGGAAGAAATCGAAAAAACGATCCTTCCCTTTGCCGAGGCCCATGGTAAAATGATGGCACGCCTGAGGGAGGCCTTGCCCGTTAACGCTGTCCAGGAAGAGGCGGGCAACGTGGATAAAGAGAAGGCGACAAAGGTCTACAAAAAAATGATGGATCTTCTCACCAATGACGACAGCGAGGCAGCAGATTACCTCAAAGAGGAAGAAGGTTCACTGCGCCATATCCTAGGAGCAGATCACTTCGAACCCTTCGAGCACGCCATTCAGCAGTATGACTTTGCAAAAGCCCTGGAGTTCATGAAATCGCAGGCGGAAAAGAGCAACTAGGATGACATCCATCAACTCTTTGATAATGACATTGAAACGGTGATCATGATGAATGTGAAACGGGTTCTCTTAAACCCGATAAACGGGATCAATCAGGTTACAAAACGATTTTTCTACGGAAAAACCATGAGAGTAATTAACATTCTCATGATTCTGGCCCTTCTTTTATCTGTCTCCTTTCCCATGCCATCTCTGGCCCAGGTTAAATCCGGCGAGGGTACGGTCGACTTGACGGCAGAGGAGAAGGCATTTCTCGCCGGCAAAAAGTTGCGCCTGGGGGTGGACTCGGCGCGGCCGCCTTTTGAATTCATTGACGAGAAAGGCGTATACTCGGGCATCAGTGCCGGCTTTATACAGGCCTGCCTGCAACGTCTCGGCATCCCCTATGACCTGGTTCCCGGCCTCAATGTTGCCGCTGCCATGAAGAAAGCGCAGGCGGGTGAAGTGGATGTCATACCGAAGATTGCCCCTGACCCTGAACGTGCAAAACAGGTCCTGTTTACCCGCTCCCATGCGACTTTTGCTTCCGTAATTGTTACACGCAAGGACATGCGTTCCATCACCAGCCTTGACAATCTCGAAGGCCTTCGGGTTGGTGTATTGAAGGGCCTGATTGTCGAGGCCAGCATGAAACGCGACTACCCCAATGTACCGCTCATATCGCTGCCCGATGTCCGGACGGCCCTTGTCGATCTATCCGCCGGCAAAATAGATGTCTACATTGAACACATGGCCATCGTATCCTACAATCTCGATAAGCTCGGTTTGACCAACCTCAAAATCGCCGCACAGACCCCCTATAATTATGAGATGGCTTTCGGTGTACGAAAAGACTGGCCCCTTTTGGCATCGGCTCTCGATAAGGCCCTGGCGAGCCTCACAAAACAGGAGAGGGCAGCCATTACCGGCCGGTGGCTTACCGTTGAATACAAGCCGGGTATTGACTGGAAGATTTTCGGTCCCATTGCTTTGGCGCTGCTTCTCATCATTGCCTTTGTGATCATCTGGAACCGTCGTTTACGGCAGGTCATCCGGGAACGCGACCGCATCCAGGAAGAGATCAAAGAAAACGCCCGGATGCTGGAGCTTCGCGGCGAGCTAAAGGCGAAATGCTCACAGATATCGGTCGATCTGCAAAAGGCAAACACGATTGAGGAATTGGCGCGCACCTTCATGTCTCAGGTTGCGTCCCTGACGGGTGCGGCCTATGGCGTCTTCTTTCTTATGGATGAACAAAAGCAACTGCTTCAAGCCGTGGGCGGGTATGGCTGGATGGAGGCGGAAGCAAAAAGCCGTCCGTTCAGGATCGGTCAGGGGCTCGTAGGGCAGTGCGCAAGAGAAAAGAAACCCCTTAGTTTCAGCAATTCCCAGGGCAGTGCCATCCGGATTACCTGGAGCGGCGGGCATTTCGATCCCCGGGCGATCCTGCTGCTGCCCGTTTTAGAGCAGGATCATATCCTGGCCGTGATCGAACTTGGCGCCCTGAAACCCTTTGACGAGGAACAACGGACGCTCCTTGACGAGCTCATGCCTATGGTGGCCTTGAATCTCGAAATCCACCGGCGGAACCTGACAACCAAGGAGCTGCTGGAAAAGAGTCAGGATCAGGTTGCGGAGTTGGACAAGGCACGGCGGGAGACGTTAAACATCCTGGCGGATCTCGAAGTATCCAGAAAAGAAACCGAAGCCACCGTGCAGAAGATCAATGCCATGAGCCAGGCGGTATATGACGCCCTCGTGATGATTGATGGTGAGGGTAAGGTGATGTTCTGGAACCAGGCGGCTGAGAAACTTTTCGGCTACACCGCCGCAGAGGCCATCGGCATGGATTTTCACGAAATGGCTGTGCCAATCGAAGACAGGGAGAAGGCCAAGGCGGGGGTGAGGCAATTTGCAGAAACCGGACAAGGCGTCTTATTTGGCGCTGCACGGGAGACCGTCGCCATCAATCGGAATGGCGAAACTTTTCCGGTGGAGGTCAACCTGTCGCCCTTTCAACTTGGGGAAAAGTGGTTCGCTGTGGGCACCGCGCGCGACATCACCGAGCGCAAGCGGGCCGACGCCCTAAAGGTGGGAAAGGAGGTTGCAGATGAGGCCGCAGCCCGGGCCGAACGGGCAAGGCAAGATGCGGAACGCTCCCAGGCGGAGCTTCATGCCAAGATCTTGGAGATAGAGCGGTTCAACCGCCTCTCCTTAGGCCGGGAAGAACGAATTATCGAGCTGAAGAAGCAATTAAACACCCTTGCCAAAAAGGCAGGAGAGCAACCACTTTATAAGGAACACGAACTGGCACAGGGCCTGTATGAGGAATTGGTCCAAACGAAACCGTCAGCTCCGGAGTCCGCGCAGGCGGAAATGCCCTCCGATTTACTGGCGGAAATGCTGAGTGTGGATCAGTTCAAGCGTCTGCTGGTGGATTTTTGCGAGTCTGTCGGAATAGCCGCCGCCATCATTGACCTGAAAGGCGAGGTCCTTGCCGCGGCTCGCTGGCAGCGCGCTTGTACCGATTTCCATCGAGCCAACGAAAAGAGTTGCGCCCGTTGCATAGAAAGCGACACCGAACTTGCGATGCATCTAAACGAAGGCAAACCGTTTTCCTTTTACCGTTGCAAAAACGGGCTGACTGACGCTGCATCCCCCATCATCATCGACGGTAAGCACATCGCCAATGCCTTTGCGGGGCAGTTTTTCACCAGCCCACCAGACATGGAGTTCTTTCGACGCCAGGCCAAGGAGTTTGGTCTGAATGCAGAGCATTACCTTGAGGCTATAAGGGAAGTGCCGGTGGTCGCCGAAAACAAACTGGAATCAGTGCTGGGATTCCTTGTGGGGGTAGCGCAAACAGTGGCCGCCATGGCCATGGAGCGCAATCGTGCCAAACAGGCAGAAATCTCCATCGCCCAACAAATGGAAGAGATTAAGATGGAACGCACTGCGGCCATGAGTTTGGCCGAGGACGCAGATCATGCCCGGCTCGAAATCGAGCGTTTCAAGGAAAACCTGGAGATTCTGGTCGAGGAACGGACCGATGCCCTGCGGAAGGCGGGCCAGGAACAGGTTGCCATCTTTGAATCCCTCACCCTCGGCATCGCCTTCGTCAAGGATCGGATCATTCTGCGCGGAAACTCGAAGCTCGGGGAATTGTTCGGCCGACCATTGGACGAAATGATTGGTCAGACCACACGCATCTGGTATAAGAATGATGAAGAGTATTCAGGTATAGGCGCAAGCACTTACGAAGATTTGAAGCGACAGCCCATCCATCAACGCGAACAGGAGCTGCCGCGCAGGGACGGAAGCCTGTTCTGGTGCCTTTTCAGGGTTCGCGCATTTGATGCCCATGACATTTCACAGGGCATCGTCTGCACCCTCGAAGACATTACCGAGCGCAAGCAGGCGGAAAGAGAACTGAAGGAGCGCATGGAAGAGCTGGAACGGTTCAGCCGCCTGACCATCAACCGCGAGGAAAAGATGATCCAACTCAAGGAGGAGATCAATACCCTCCGGGAGCAAACAGGCGAGGAGAAAAAGTATAAAATCGTTGATTAACATCTTACAGCCTTTACTGAAAGGAGGATACTATGTTCAAAGAGGAAAGAGACTCGTCGATGTTTGATTGGAGCATGATCGGAAATATTACGGAGGGCCGTCCCAATCTTGGCAGTACCATGGATGTGGCGGTCTACCGTCTCATGCAGTTTACGCTGCGGGATGTCATCATTCAGGAGTTTGACACGGCAACGGCGGAGCGGATTTATTACAAGGCCGGAGAGCTTGCGGGCCGGGAACTGTTCAAGAACGTGATTACCCAAAAGACCGATTTCGGCGCCTTTGTGAAGGAACTGCAGGATGTTCTGTCTGCACTGAAGATCGGCATCCTGAGAGTGGAAAAGGCGGACATGGCAAAAATGGAATTCACACTGACCGTGGCGGAGGATCTGGATTGTTCAGGACTGCCGATCTCCGACGAAACCATATGCACCTACGACGAGGGGTTCATCAGCGGCCTGCTCTATGAGTTCTCTGGGAAAAAATTTACTGTAAAAGAGGTGGATTGCTGGTGCTCGGGTGACCGGGTATGCCGATTTGAAGTGAAACCGGGCGCTTAAGGAAAATACAAAATGATCCAGGTCGATGAAAGCGATATAGACAAGATCACGGGAGTCTTTTTTTCGATCCTCAAGGGCAAGAAGCCCGCACCGATCACTCTGCCCAAAGACTATCCGGAAAATGAAATCCGGCAGGCCGTCGATTACATCAACAAGTTCATTGCCGAATACAATGAAATGACCGACTTTGTCTATCAGCTGGGGCGGGGAGAGATCAATATTGAACCGCCGCGGGTAAACATGATCATCTGCCAATCGCTCAAGGGGCTGCATGCCAGCCTGCGAAATCTGACCTGGACCACAAAGCAGGTTGCCACGGGAGATTTCAGCCAGCAAGTCAGTTTTATGGGTGAATTTTCCGAGGCCTTCAACAGCATGACCGAACAGTTGCAAACCTCCTTTCAGGAAAGAAAGAAATCAACGGAGGATCTCCAGAACCAAGTCGAGGAGTTGGGCAAGGCGCGGAAGGCCATGCTGAACATCCTGGAGGATCTGGATGAAGCCAGGCAGGAGGCCGACGCCGCCGCCAAGGCCAAGGCGGATTTCCTGGCCAACATGAGCCACGAGATCCGCACCCCCATGAATGCCATCATCGGCTTTTCCAACCTGGTCCTGAAGACAAATATGGACCGGAAACAACGCGACTATATCCAGAAGATCCAGCAATCGGGACAGCATCTTCTCGGAATCATCAACGATATCCTGGATTTTTCCAAGATAGAGGCGGGCAAGCTGTCGATTGAACATACAGAATTTGATCTGGAGAAGGTCCTGGGTAACGTCTCCAATCTCATTTCGGACAAGACGGCCTCGAAGGGCCTGGAGCTGGTGTTCCACGTCGAGAAAGGAACCCCCAATTATCTCGTGGGCGACCCGCTGCGGATGGGGCAGATCCTGGTCAATTATGCCAACAATGCCGTTAAGTTCACCGAGGAGGGCGAAATCGTCATTTCCATCAAGGTGGTTGAAGAAACCGACCATGACGGCCTTTTCCGCTTTGCCGTGCGGGACACGGGCATCGGGCTGACGGAAGAACAAATCGGAAAACTGTTCCAGTCCTTCCAGCAGGCCGACACCTCCACCTCCCGAAAATACGGCGGCACCGGGTTGGGGCTGGCCATTTCCAAAAAACTCGCCACCCTCATGGGCGGTGACGTGGGGGTCGAAAGCGACTATGGCAAAGGCAGCACCTTCTGGTTTACGGCACGCCTGGGCAAGGGCGTGGCCAAAGCAAGAACATTCCTGCCCGAACCCGACCTGCGAGGACGGCGGATCCTGGTGGTGGATGACAACGAGATGAACCGCATTGTTCTCAGTGAAATGCTGGTCGGCATGACCTTCTCCGTGCAGGATGTCGCTTCGGGCAAGGCGGCCCTCGAAGAGATCCGTTCGGCTGCCGACGCAGGCAAGCCTTACGATGTCGTATTGCTGGATTGGCGTATGCCCGGAATGGACGGCATTGAAACGGCAAAAGCCATCAGGGAACTGCCGTTGACTCTCTTTCCCCACTTGGTCATGGTCACGGCTTATGGCCGCGACGAGGTATTGAAAGAGGCGTCCCTGGCAGGGCTCGAAGATGTGCTGATAAAACCCGTAAGCGCTTCGACACTGTTCGATACCCTGGTACAGATACTGGGTGGAAAGTGCGATGAACTAAGAGATGAGGATCAACGGGCGACACCCGTCATGGAGAATCTCAACACCATTAAGGGGTCTTCCATCCTCCTGGTTGAGGACAACGAATTCAACCAGGAGATTGCCTGCGAGCTCCTCGCCGAGGCCGGGTTCAAGGTTGAGGTGGCGGAAAATGGCCAGAAATCCATCGAGATGCTGGATAAGCGTCCCTATGATATCGTCCTCATGGATATGCAGATGCCCGTCATGGACGGGGTGACGGCCACCCGTGAAATCCGCAAAGATGAGCGCTTCAAGGATCTGCCCATTTTGGCGATGACGGCGAATGTCATGGAAGCGGATATAGAAAAATGCCGGGTCGCGGGCATGCAGGACCATATCGGCAAGCCCATCGATCCCGATGAGCTCTTCGGCAAGCTGCTGAAATGGGTGAAGCCCCGCGAAACCGAGCAGATCCCCTCTGCCACAGTGGTTTCCGCGGCACGCGTCGCGAAAGATATCTCTGAAGGGATGGCAAATACGGGACCCGATGACCTGCCCCAAATCCCCGGCCTGAACACTGAACAGGGATTGAAACGTGTTATGGGCAAAAAAGATTTTTATATCAAAATTTTGAGGATGTTCATCACAAACCAGGGGGACGCCCCGGTACAGATACGCCGGAGCCTCGACGCAGGCGACAATGCAACGGCGGAGCGCATGGCCCATTCGGCGAAGGGTGTCAGCGGAAACATCGGCGCGACAACTTTGCAGGAATTGGCAGCTGTCGTGGAGAAGGCCATCAAAGACGGCGAAAACCGTGAAGCCATTGAAGACCTGCTGGTTCCCTTTTCCGAAGCCCATACCCTGCTGATGGCTCACTTGCGTCAAGCACTGCCGGAGCAGGATTCAAAAGAGATACCGGCAGGGACAGATGCACAGATGGATCGGGGACCGGGACTTGCGGCCTGCAAGCAACTGGCGGAGTTCTTGGCTAACGACGACAGTGAGGCAGTGGACCTATTGGACGAACGAAGCGAACACCTGCGCGGAATTCTGGGTATTGAGCCATTCAGATCCATAGAAAAGGCCTTAAAAAATTACGACTTTGAAAAGGCCCTGGAACTCCTCCGTACACAGGCGGAAAAGAACAAAATTGAACTGTGATCAATAAAAGCTGGAATGGAAAAGGAAACCATGAACGATTTGAACAATGAACAGAGACAGACCGTCCTCGTCGTCGATGACACCCCGGACAACCTTTCGCTGATGACCTCGTTGCTCAAGGATATCTACCGGGTGAAGATTGCCACCAACGGAAATAAAGCCCTGCAGATCGCCTTTTCCAAGGAACCGCCGGATCTCATCCTCTTGGACATTATGATGCCTGAGATGGACGGCTACGAAGTGTGCCGGCACTTGAAATCTGACCCCCAAACGACGGAAATACCCGTGATTTTTCTGACGGCAAAGTCGGGAATCGAGGATGAGCTGAAAGGATTTGAGCTTGGGGCCGTAGATTACATCACCAAACCGATCAGCCCGCCCGTTGTCCTCGCCCGTGTCCGTACCCATCTGAGGTTAAAAAAGGTAACCGACTATTTGAAAAGCAAACTGGAAAGAGAAGACCTGTGGCAATGAAGAAGATGTGTGCGTAATAACGCAAGATTAAGTCATAAAGGAGATAATCATCATGGATACGCCTACCTATATTGAAAAACCAACGGTGCTGGTAGTAGACGATACGCCGGACAACCTGACCCTGATGAGCGGATTGCTCAAGGACCTTTACAAAGTAAAAATTGCCAATAACGGTGAACGAGCCCTTAAAGTCGCCCTAACCGGTACGCCTCCCGATGTCATCCTGCTCGACATCATGATGCCCGTCATGGATGGCTATGAGACGTGCCGCCATTTAAAGGCGAACCCGGAGACAAGAGACATTCCTGTCATCTTTCTGACCGCCAAAGCGGAAGTTGAGGATGAAATGCTTGGTTTCGAACTCGGTGCGGTTGATTACATCACCAAGCCGATCAGCCCACCCGTCGTCATGGCGCGTGTCAAAACCCATCTTCAGTTGAAGCAGGTACGCGACTATCTCAAGGACAAAAACGAGTTTTTGGAATCTGAAATACAGCAACGCACCCAGGAGGTAGTGGCCGTCCAGGAGGTCACCATTCTGGCCATGGCATCACTAGCGGAGACGAGGGATAACGATACGGGCAACCACATCCGACGCACCCAGTTCTACATGCGGGCGTTGGCGGAAAAGCTCCGCAACCATGAACGTTTCAGCCACCTTCTTAATAATGACAAAACGATCGACCTACTGTTCAAATCGGCGCCCCTCCACGATATCGGCAAGGTAGGCATCCCCGACACGATTCTTCTCAAGCCGGGGCGTTTCACTCCCGAGGAATTCGAAATCATGAAAACCCATACCACGCTGGGGCGGGATGCCATTCTGGCGGCAGAGCGCAGGCTGGGGTTGGAATTGCCTTTTCTGTACTATGCAAAGGAGATTGCCTATTCACATCAGGAGAAATGGGATGGAACGGGATACCCGGAAGGCCTGTCGGGTGACGACATTCCCATTTCCGGACGTCTGATGGCTGTTGCGGACGTGTATGATGCTCTTATATGCCGACGCATATACAAAGAGGGCATGCCCCATGAAAAAGCTGCGGGAATCATCTGCGAGGGCAGCGGCTCTCATTTCGACCCCGACGTAGTGGATGCCTTTAAGGAAATTACCGATGCGTTTCAAGAGATCGCCAAGCGTTATGAGGATACGGACCAGGATCTCGAGAAGCATGCCAAACGCTAACGGGGTAACGGCCAATTGCCAATTAATTCATGGTGACGTTCTTATCACCACGTTAGACTGTTACGTCAGCCCAGGATATCGAGTTCGAATTTATAGGGTGAGTCGGGACTGCCGAGGATCAGCGCATGCGTCCCCTTCCCCAAGAGGGCTTTTTTATTAATCTCGCGTTTGCCGATCTGGACGCCGTCAACAGACGTACCCAAGGTGCTGGCCGTATCTATGATGTAATATTCATCCCGAACAAAAGCTATGACACAGTGTGTCCTGGACATCTGATAGGGGGGCTCTTTGTCCAAAAGTTTCAGGTCAACGGTATCAAACGTGCCATCCTTCGCTGCTCGACCGATGTAAAAAGGGGATTTTGAGATTTCGATCTCCTTACCCTGGAGCGCCCGTTCCGCATCCGCAGTCAAAGCGCGCAAACGCAGGCCTTTCTTCGTCTCAACGTTGGTTGATGCCGTTTCCGTAACACCCTTTTCCTGAAATGCCACGGCAAGCTGATTCATATGAATGAGCTTGCGGAAAGCCTCTTTCAAAATGGGGATAATGCTGCGGGGATTGGTGTTGAGCATGACCTCAAAGTCTTCACGACTGATGGTATTCACCCCTGTATCTTCCAGCGCGATGACCGACGCCGAGTGGGCTTCCCCGGTGAGAAGACACATCTCGCCGATAACATTGCCTACACCCAGCTTTGCCAAGACGATCCTTCTCTCCTTTTCCATCTTGAAGACTTCAACGCTTCCTTTCTGAATGAGATAAGCATTCTCCTCAGTAGAACCATCCTCGATAATCAGATCACCCTTCTTGAAAAATTTCATCTCAAACATATCGGACCTCCCCTTTTACCGCTTTTGATAGACCTTGCAAAATCCCGCTATGAAAGCGACGACGAACTGGATCACTATTAAAGAAGCTTTACCAGGATGGTGGTATTCAGATATTCAAAATCGATTGGCTTCATCACATAATCATACGCGCCCGATTCTAAAGCGCTTTTAGCTGTAGCCTCATCGCTTACACCTGTCACCATGATGACAGGAATATCCGGATCAATTTTCTTGATCTCCTTGAGAGTGTCGATGCCGCTGATGCCGGGCATCATGATATCGAGGAGCACAAGGTGCGGTTTGATATCCTTAACCATTTGAAGAGCGGCCAATCCATCGTTTGCTTTATAAACATCAAAACCCTCGGCCATAAGATTGACCTCGATAATCATGAGATTGATGGGTTCATCGTCAACACACAGGATTTTTTTCATTATGATCCCTCTCTTGTTTATAATTAATTCTCCATTTTGACGCGGTAAGTATAGAAATAAGTGCCTTGTATGTCAAGACAATTAGGCAAAGGGGATAACTAATTATTTCAAAGGCATACTTCACTTCTTGTCGTAATTAACCCAACGCTTGTCCGTATCGGAAAGAAACCTTGCGGGGGCCGGGCAGCATATTCTATTCTCTGATGAACTTGTGTGCCTCCAAAATCCATATTTGACATGTTTCATGGGAAAGAGTAGCTTTTAGGGCATATTGTCAAATGGACAGAATTGATATTGACCAATAAAATATGTAGTACCTCCGGGATACCCATATGAACGATCATTTGAGAGGCAAGATCGCCCTGATCACGGGCGGCAGCCGGGGAATCGGCAGGGCCTGCGCCGTCGCCCTGGCCGAGGCCGGCGCCGATATTGCGATCAATTACCGGGAACGGAGGGACGAAGCAGAAAAAACCTGCCGCCTGATCGAAGATACCGGCAGGAAGGCGTTTTCGGTTCAGGCCGATGTCTCCAGATCATCCGAGGTCAACCGGATGATCAAAACAATGGAGACGGAGATGGGGGCTGCTGCCATTCTGATCAATAATGCCGGCATCGCACCCCGTTATCCCTGGGATCAGGTGCCCGAGGAGGCCTTTGACGAGATTATGGCGGTAAACCTGAAGTCGGCCTTTCTGGTCACGCAGGCTGTCCTTCCGGGCATGCGGGCCCACGGCTGGGGCCGGATCATCAATATATCCTCAGGTGCGGCCGCCACCGGCGGCGTTGTAGGTCCCTATTATGCCGCCGGCAAGGCGGGGCTTTTAGGCTTGACCCACAGCTATGCGGCTCTCTTGGTCAAGGAAGGGATTACAGTCAACGCCGTGGCCCCTTCCCTGATTCAGACCGATATGGTGGCCCGGGACAGCCACGTAAATCCACAACTCGTCCCACTAGGGCGATTCGGAACGGCAGAGGAAGTAGCGGCGGTGGTGGTCATGCTCTCCACGAACGGCTACATCACCGGCCAGACGATATTTGTAAACGGTGGCCGGTATATGACATGAGACATGGCCGGGTGATGAGATCGGGATTTACAAGCCGCCTAAACAAATATCTCCACTTGAAAAAAACCGCTTCTCAAGGAATATTTCACATCATAACCGAGATCCGCAAGGGTTTGCCGAATGATACTATTCCGCGGGTCCATCATACCCCCGAAACGGGCAATGCCATGCTCCTTGCCGATAGCAACTATTTTTGACAGCAATGATTTACCTAGGCCGAGATGTTGCCAGTCGTCACGAACCACAATCGCCAAGTCTGTCATATCGTCATCCGGATCATAAGCATAGCGGCCGGCAGCAATCATAACAGCTTTCCCCTTCTCTTCAACCACAGCGACAAGGGCAAATTCGCTGTCGTAGTTGACGTGCGTAAGGTGATAAAGCAACTCCTCCGGAAGGGCTTGAAGACGCCGCAACATCCGAAATTGAAGCGATTCAGGCGAAAGCCTGTTGAATAAATCGACGACAAGATGAGCGTCTGTCGGGAGAGTCGGCCTAAGGAATACCTCCCTTCCATTTCTTAGCGTTAACCGGCTTTCGTATTGAACGGGATAGTCTTGATCAGAAGAGGACGACATCAAAATTCCTCAAATAAATTGAAAATTCAACGGTCACCTAAACGATCTGAAGCCTTATACCATATCAGCCGTCTCAATTCTTCCAGATTAACGCGAGCGAATATCATGTTATATTTTCCCAATCCCGGGAGAAAACACTTCCGCCCCCGACATGCCCGGCTGAAGCCTGTTTGTAAAAGAATTGTAAAAGCCCAATTCCCCTCTGTCTTTTTCATCTGCCTCGTATTATTTAACCCTATAATTCAAACCTGAACTTCCAGGGAAAAGGGAAATATCATGACAATAAAAGTCCAGGAATCTTTTAATTTTTATTCACATCTGGCCGGGGTCATTGCGGCGGTGGTGGGAACAGTTTTTTTGACTCTGGTTGCAAGCTACTCGACCTCGGCATTGATTACCGCCCTGATCTATGGGATCTCGGTGATTTTTCTCTTTTCCGCTAGTTCCTTCTATCATGCCTTCAAGAAAGAGGAAAACGAGGTTTCCTTCTGGAGAAAGATGGACCGCCTCGCCATCTTCTGCATGATTGCGGGTACGTATACCCCTATCTGTTATTTGTACCTGGACGGCGCCTGGCGCTGGTCCATGATGGCCATTCAATGGGGGCTTGTAGGATTCGGGCTGGTCTCGCAACTTTATTTCCCGAAGGCACCCAGGGTTTTTTATGCCGCGATTTATCTTTTCATGGGCTGGCTGGCGATCATTCCGATTAAACAGATGCTGGCAAACATGACCCTCATGCCGCAAATTATGCTCTTTGCCGGCGGGCTGTTCTTTACCTTGGGCGGGTTGGTCTATGCGACCAAGAAACCCCGGCTTCTTCCCGGCGTATTCAGTTTTCACGAGCTTTTCCACATCATGGTCCTGATTGGCGGCGGGTTTCACTACGCCATGATCTACCTCGTCTATTTCGAAAAGGTTGCCTGATAGGCGTTGTTCCAATTTCCGGTCAAAAGTGATATCAAGAAGGCGTGAGACGCAAATGCCGTCTGTGCATCAATAGTACCGGAGAAGCCAACATAAAACGTTTTGTCTTGTATTGGAATGACATCTGCTGAATGAACTCGCCTTCCGGGCCTAAGCCCGTGATAACCGAAACAATGCTAACCCCGGCCGAATGCAAGTTTCTTGCGGATCAAGAATCCCTGCTTTTTGAAAGGGATTACCAGAATTACTTTCTGGCGGGAGAAACCAAGCCGCGCCATATCGGAAAACCCTATCTGCTTCACAATACGGCGACGAAGCGGGGGGTGCTCTTGATCCACGGGCTGATGGCCGCTCCGGAAGAGGTCCGCGAGTGGGCGGATTTCTTATATTCCCAGGGATATACGGTCTATGCGCCAAGGCTGGCAGGACACGGAACCTCCGCAACGGATCTTGCCCGGCACAGCTATAAAGACTGGACGGATTCCGTGAATCGTGGACACGCCATCCTGAAAACCTGTTGCGAACAAATCGTGGTGGCCGGGTTTTCAACCGGCGCCGGACTGGCACTGCACCAAGCTCTCTTCAAACAGAATGCATTTTTGGCGGTGATCTCCATCAGCGCCCCCTTAAGATTCAAAAGCATCTCATCCTGCTTTGCAGAACAAGTGGACGGGTGGAACGTCTTCCTTCACACCTTGGGCATCAAACGAATGCGCAAGGACTTTGTCCCCAATGATCCCGATAACCCGCACATCAACTATCACCGCTGTCCCGTAAGAAGCATCGCGCAGGTCAAGGCGCTCATGAAAATTGTATACAAGGCCCTACCCTCCCTGTCCATTCCCGCGCTGATCATTCAGGCAACCAACGATCCCAAGGTTGAAGGCCGAAGCGGCCGGAAAATCTTTGAACGGATCGCATCGCCCGACAAGACCTACCGGGACGTCGACTTTCATCTTCACGGGATTGTCCGCGGTGAAATAAGCCGGCATGTTTTTCCTCACGTGCTGACATTCCTGAATCGGCTGGCCTGGCGATAAGGCTGGATCTCACCAGGCAGACCAAGAGCGCGTCTTAAAAAGCAATACCCCGGTTATAAAAAGTAAAAAATATTTGAGTTGACTTTGCAGATCAATATTGCTACATATATTGTAGCGCTACGTTAATAGTATCATGGAGAGGAGGACTCATGGCATCACCTAAACCCGGCATCAAGACCCGGAGCTCGCAAACCGGGCGACCCATTATGGCATTGCTTGATCTTTTAGGCAGGCGATGGTCCTTGAGGATTCTGTGGGAGCTTCACCAAAACGGCCCCAACAGCTTCAGAACCCTGCAGAAACTCTGCGGCGACATTTCCCCGACCGTTCTCAACACCCGGCTTGCGGAATTGCGCGATGCGGACATCGTTGAACTGCGGGGGCGGGAAGGATATCACATCACGGAAGATGGCCTTGCTCTTTGCAAGATCATCGTTCAACTCAACGCATGGGCGAAGGGATGGGCTGAACCAACAGTATCAACACGACAACAAACTTCACCACCGGACGGTCATTGACAAACATTTAAAAACAAAAGGAGGATAATATGCCACATCATGTACACCATGTGCATCTTTTTGCCGCAGACATTGAAAAAAGCCTGACCTTTTATAAGGCCTTCTTCGGAGGAGAAATCATACTCGATATGGAAATCGCCGGAGCGCGTAATATCTTCATGAAGGTCGGGACCGGCAGAATCCACTTCTACGATCAGTCGCCGAAAATGCCGGGCCCCGGCAGCATTCACCACTTCGGCATCCAGACGGATGATGTTGAGAGAGATTATCAATACCTGAAATCGCAGGGCCTCGAATTCAACAAAAGGGTCGTCGACCTTGGATACATGAAATACATCATGGTGCCTGCGCCGGACAGTGTTCTCATTGAGCTGTTCGAAGTCAACAAGGCCCTTATTCCTGCTGAATACCATGACTATTTCCCCGGTTGAGACACTTCTCCGCCGGATTCCGGAGGAAACTTAAAGGGGACAATAAAGGCATCATGCCCATGGCCGTTAAAGTTCCCTCTACGCAAGGCCTGTTCACAAAGAATCTCCCTATCTTTCTGTCCCGCTGAGTTGACGGATGTGGAAAACTATGTCATATTTCTTCAGTTGCTTATTGTTTAAAATCAAGAGGGAATAGTCATTTAACGCAGATTATTGGAATAAGGGAGGAACGTCATGACCGATCCGATAAAAGTTGTCTTAAAGATTACATCCGTGCAGGGAACCTGTGCGGCGGGACACAAGGTAGGGGATGAATTTGATTTAAGTAAAGACATTGTCCTTGGATATTCAGGCAACGGCAAGGCTCTTTGCCCCTCTGCCTTTTATGCCGCTTTCCCGAACTGGCGGATTCTCCGGTTTGGCGGGGAACTGCCCTGGGAAGACGATAAGGATACTGCCCATGTGGCCTGCCCTGACCCCCTGAACCCATTGGTGATGGAATTGAGAAGGGTCAGAGAGTAAACGGTTTATTCTGTGGTGGTTATGCCGATCTATGCCCTCTTGCACGCGACAGGGGAAACGTCGAAGGCAAGATAGAGCAAGCCTCAAAGGGGCAGACTGTAAACATGGCCGCGATGACCGGATAACGCAAATAACGGTGGAATCATGATATATATCCGAATTCTATCTTTCTTTCTCGTTTTCTTTCTGGTGTCATTAACGCCTGTTGCCCAGGCTGCGCCGGAAAAGCGAATCGCCCTGGTCATCGGCAACAGCGCCTACAGCTTTGGGCCGCTAAAGAACCCCGTCAACGATGCCGCCGACATGGCCGCGCTGCTCAAAAAACTTGGGTTTTCCGTAACGCTCAAGAAAAACGCCAACATCCAGGAAATGATAGAAGCGATTGAGGACTTCGGCAACACGTTGAAGAAGGGCGGTGTGGGCCTGTTCTACTATGCCGGCCACGGGGTCCAGGTGAGCGGCGTCAACTACCTGCTGCCCATCAGCGCCCGGATCAACAAAGAATCAGACATCCGGTTCCAGGCTGTTGACACAGGCAGGGTACTGGCGGAGATGGAAAACGCCAACAACGGTCTCAATATCGTCATTCTGGACGCCTGCCGGGACAATCCATTCGGAAAGAGTTTTCGCAGCGCCTCACGCGGCCTTGCGATAGTAAACAATGCCCCGACGGGGACTTTTATCTCTTATTCAACGGGCGCCGGTCAGGTGGCAAGGGACGGCGAAGGCAGGAACAGTCCCTACACCTCTGCTCTTTTGCATTTCATGCAGGAACCGGGAATACCGATCACGGACGTATTTATCAAGGCAAGACAAAAGCTGCGCAAAGAAACAGGACAAATCCCCTGGGAGCTCTCCTCGCTGGAGGGCAGTTTCTACTTTGCCTCAAAGGGGGCCGTCACGGCGGCATCGGGAACGGCCCAGGACGACCTTGAGGCTGAGCGCCGGGCCCTCGCCGAGGAGAAAGCCCGGCTCCAGAAGGAGAAGGACCTGCTGGAACAGAAGCAGGCCCTCGCGGAAGAACGGAAACGCCTGGAAGAGCAGCGAAAGTTGCTGGAACAGGCCCATGTCGCACCGCGGCCCTCCCCGGGCACCTTCGGTCGCATTCTTTTCTACGACGATTTCAGTTCACGGAAGAACGGTTGGCCGGTGTACGAAAACGGTCAATTCTACAACACCGCTTTCCGGGAAAACCGTTATGTCATGGAAACGAAAAACGAGCGGAATTCGACGGAATTAATCGCGTTACCGTCCGGAGCGACGGAGAATTACGATATTGAGTTAACCAGCATATGGCAGAAAGGGGTCACAGGCTCCGCTTATGGACTCGGTTTCGGGCAGGACCGGGAAAACGCCTATCTCTTCGGTATTTCCGGAAACGGCCAATCGGTGATCTGGGTGACGGTGAACAATGTCCCCGTGGACGATGCCATGCCCTGGAAAGTCAATGCGGTCACGGTCAGTGACGGCCGCCTCGTGGAAAACACACAGAGGGTTGAGGTCCGGGGAGAATACTTGAGCTATTATGTGAACAATGTCTTCATGGCGCGTATTCGAAACCAGTTTCCCCTCAAGTCATTTGGCGTCTGCGTTTCCCGGCAACAGACGGTTGCCTTCACCAGATTCAAGATCACCCAACGATAATTCTTCTCTCGGCATTTCGAAAAGAGGGTGAGAGGTGCTTTCTGTCGTATAAACATCACCGTCTCGCCGATTGAAAACCGGAAAGGATTCAGACATGGATTTTGAATGGTCACCCCAAGAGAACTGTTTGCAGGAGGAGGCCCATCGGTTTGTCGACAAAGAAGTCATCTATGAACATCCTTGTTACTGAGCCGATCCATGAATCCGGGGTCAGGCTGCTCACGGAAAAGGGATATGATGTCAGGATTGCATCGGACATCACGCAGGACACATTGACCCGCGAAATTGGGGATGCTTCCGGGTTACTTGTCCGGCTTGCGGCAATTCCGGCGTCCGTCATCGAGGCGGGTAAGTCTCTCAAGGTGATCGCCCGCCACGGCGTCGGCTACGAGAAAATCGACGTGGCTGCCGCAAGCCGTAAAAAGATACCCGTCTGTATTGCCTTGAACGCCAACGCCCAGTCGGTGGCAGAACATGTTCTGGCCCTGATGCTGGCCTTGGCGAAGCAGATCGTACCCTACGATCAGGCCACGCGCCGAAATGACTGGAAAATCCGCTACAGCTACGGAGCCGTCGACCTTGAAGGGAAAGTCCTGGGTATTGCAGGGATGGGGCGCATCGGAACCCTGGTGTGCCGAAAGGCCCGTGCCGCCTTCAATATGGAGGTGCTTGCCTACAGCCCGCGACAGCCAAGGGATTGGATCGAAAGCGAGGGCGCAACGAAGGCGTCGGACATTCGGGAACTCCTCACCATTGCCGATTTCGTTTCACTGCATTTGCCGTTGACGCCTGAGACCCAGGGGCTGATCGGGGAATCAGAGTTGCAATTGATGAAGCCTTCCGCTTTCCTGATCAATTGCGCCCGGGGGCCTGTTGTCGATGAAGCGGCATTGTGTAACGCCCTAAAGGGTGGCATGATTGCCGGGGCGGGTCTGGATGTCTTTGACCAGGAGCCACCCCGGGAAGATCATCCCCTTTTTGCACTGCCCAATGTGGTGCTGAGCCCTCATTCAGCAGCCCTTACAGCCGAGTGCGTCGTGCGGATGGCAACGGATGCGGCGCAGGCTATCGTGGATGTGCTGGAAGGGCGGACACCGGAGGGCGTCGTAAATCCGGAAGTTTTGTCAGTATAATCAAAAAACGACGGGGGTGAACCTTCTTGTGGATGACAGATCGGTTTATCGGAGCATCGGGAGAGTTGAAGATATCAGCCGCATCTCCAACAGAGTCAGCCGGATCACCGTATCTGCAATCAAGCAGATGCCTGTTTTGGCAAGCAATGTGCCTGGCGCCGTATCTCTGGGTCAGGGCATCCCCTCTTTTGCAACCCCCTCTTTTATTACTGAAGCTGTTGCCCAGTCATTACGGGAAGATGACAGGATCGGTAAATACTCTCTGCAACCCGGGTTACCCGAACTGAAAGCTGAGATCGCCGCCGACCTTCAGCGAAGGAAAGGTATCTCGGCAGACCCCGAAACAGAAATTTTTGTGAGCTGTGGCGCCATGGAGTCCCTCGCCGCCTCGATTGCCACGGTTGTGGAAAGGGGCGACGAGGTTCTGATTCCTTCTCCAAGCTATGCATCACACATTGAACAGATCCTTTTTGCCGAGGGGATACCTGTATTTGTTCCTCTGATGGAACATGATGGATGGAAACCGGATCTCCATGCCTTCCAAAAGGCCATTACACCAAAGACAAAAGCAATCCTCATCTGCAATCCGATGAACCCGACGGGAACGGTCTTTTCTATGGACGAAGTCATGTCTATAGCCAACCTTGCCATAGAGAACAACCTGTTTATCATTGCCGATGAAGCCTACGATTTTCTCGTCTATGACCAGCTTCGCCATTATAGTTTTGTTTCCATTCCGGCACTCAAGAACCATCTCCTTGCATCATTCAGCTTCTCAAAAATATATTGCATGACCGGCTGGAGGGTGGGCTACCTGTATGCGCCCTCATATCTTATTGATCAGGTGCTAAAGGTCCACGATGCCTTTGCCATCTGTGCACCCACCGTATCGCAATATGCCGCCCTTGCCGCCCTCAGGGCAACGAATGGAAAGGACGGAGAGGGAGACAGATTTATATCGGGACTCGTTAAAGCGCTTGATGCCAGGAGGGGGCTGACCTGCAAACGCCTGGACAGGCTGACAGCGCTTTTCTCTTATCAGAAACCACGGGGGACTTACTATGTGTTCCCCCGAATCTTACCTCACAAAATGAATTCCATGGATTTGGCACTTCGGCTACTTTTTGAAGCAAAGGTCATCACTATCCCGGGAAGCGGCTTCGGCCCGACGGGCGAGGGGCATCTCCGATTGTCATTCGGAGGCACCGAAGAGGAGATCAATCAGGCCTTTGACCGGATAGAGTCCTGGGCAGGGCAAGTGCTGCGGCAAGGGCATTGAAATTCCAATGCTAAACAAATAGCGCTATCTCCCAGGGTAACGTCAGGAGCCTCGACGTGCGTACATGCGCCTGCATTGCGTCTTCCTTGCAGCCTTGAGAGCCTCCTTGATTCAAATCCACACTATAACAGCATTTTCTCAGTCTTCCTGATCAGTCCATTCCACAATATCTTCCGTATGGGTTGGTAGAAACCATCGCTGGGCGATGAATGTGGGAATGACGGCGCTGGCAACGACAACGCCGACGAGGATGGAGTATTGATACTGATCGATGATCCCGGCATTCAATCCGTACAGGCTGGAGATGGTCCCAAATGTTAGACCTGTACTCATAAGCAGCGTCGTATACATACTCCCCTGGGGAATATATTTTTTGGCCAGGAAATAGACGCCCAAAAACTTGGCAACGATCTTGACCGAGAAAAAAGCCAAGAAAATCCCGAATGATGCCAGTAGCAGAGGCAGGGATATCTTCATGCCTCCGACAATAAAAAAAAGCGGCGTGATGACGGCATAGGCCACGGTCCTGAAGCGGTCACGGAGAACCTTTGTCTCTGAAGATTCCTTGAAGTGCTTGGACATGAGAAGGCCGAGGATAAAGGCCGGCAGGATGGCATGGCCTTCGCCAAGATTGGCAAAATAGATGAAGATAAGCAGCAGCAGGAACAGGTACTTAATCTCGGGCTCAATAACCTTGTTTCTCAGTCTGGGATGATGAAAGATGAGGTGAGAGAACTTTGTCGCCAGCCAGACGACAATAATGGATACGGCTATAAAGAGGAGCGTATAGAGGGTCGGTTTCAAGAAGATTACGCTCAACGCAAGGACCGTACCCATGTCTGTGATGAACGTCGCCGCCATGAGGAACTTGCCGATCTCTTCCCTGTTCAACCCTGTCTCTACGAGCACCGAATAGACCACCGCGAGGGATGTGGTGGAAAGAGCAAGGCCGGCGATAATGGATGCATTTTGCGTCCATCCGGCGATGTAAAAAGCATAGATTCCGGCGCCGGCAAAAGGGATGAGGAAGGAAAAGAATCCAATCAGAAAAGCCTCTTTGAACTTAGCCTTAAAAAGTTTTCCATCGATCTCAGTCCCGGCCAGAAAAGTGAGCACGATACCGCCCAGGCTGGCCACATACGTCATCCAAGCCTCAGGCTGAAGGCCCAAATTACCGGCCATGGCGCCGATGACGATCTCGATGATGGCGACTGACAGCCCTAGTTTAAGTGAGATGAGAGAAGCGAAAAAAATGATGATTCCGACAAGCAGGGGCACCACATCCGCATGCATAACCGCCTCCTTCTAACGTTTTATTTTCAGGAGTCATCAGCCTGCATGGCGGTTATCGGGGGGACTCCATCCCCTTGGAGTGACAGATTCTTATATGATCGGATCTGAATTGTCAATCCTCAGCCATAACCGTGTTGGCCGCAGATATTCATCCAAAGGGGAAGATAAGGCATGAAAATGTCAGGCTTCAGGCAGATATTGTCGATATGGGCCGGGAAACAGGCGTTCTTATTTTTGTCGATTGACAAGACCGGATATCTTATGACTAAAAGGATCATACTATTAAGTTGAACACATCGACACCTCTCTTTTGCAAAGAAGGGATGGGGGATATTTGACGGCAAACAGTTAAATTCTCAATGATGTCCCCTTTTTCAGAGGGGACACCGGACAAGCCAATTCCCGATAAACGATACTGATTCACAGGACACACGGACATGAGTACAAAAACGAATTTCGACAACATCACCATTATCTTGCAGCGCCCGAAATATGCGGGCAATGTGGGCTCCGTCGCCCGCGGCATGAAAAATATGGGACTTTCAAAGCTCGTCATCTCCGAGGCCGAACCTTTTCCTGAAGAGGCGATGAAAATGATGTCCACCCATTTTGCCGCCGACATTATCGACGGTATTCAATACGCCTCCAGTCTTGGGGATGCCCTGGCCGATTTCCAATATATCGTCGGTACGACATCAAGGCTCGGATCGGCGCGGGGCCCCGTAATTTCACCCCGTGAAATGGCGGAAAAGTTGATCGATATTTCCCGGCACAACCGCGTTGCCCTGGTCTTCGGGTCGGAAGACAAAGGCCTCAGCAATGATGACCTTCGTTATTGCCACGGCCTCATCACCATCCCCGTCTCCGAGAACCTGAAATCCATCAACCTCTCCCATGCCGTCATGATCGTCTGTTATGAAGTCTTTGTGGCGGGAGGGCCTAAAAGGCACGCCTTTACGCCTAAGTTGGCATCCTCCGTCGAAACCGAAGGCATGTACAGCCAGGTGAAAGACGTCCTCGTGGATGTGGGCTTCCTCAATCCCCAGAACCCGGAATATTTCATGACCCATATCCGCAGGCTCCTGTCGAGAACCCACCTGTTTTCCCGGGACGTGAAGATCATCCGGGGCATTTGCCGGCAGGTCGCCTGGGCAGTGAAAAACAAAGCTGTATCCTGATCAACAAGGAGGCGCCATGAAAGCCAGAGATCTCATGATACCCGTTCAGGACTTCCTGAAACCGGATGAAACGCTCAAGGAAGCTGTCACGCTTCTGAAAGTAGCCAGACGACACGAAGACAGGCAAGGGGTTAAAGGCCTGCCCGTTCTCGACGCCTCGGAAACGCTTATCGGAATGCTTTCCATGCAGGACATTCTCAAGGCGGTTCATCCCGCCTATATGTCAGCATCCAATCTCGGCCAATTTACCTGGGACGGCATGGTTGAGTCCCTGGCCAGACAGGCGGCCCGCGAAAAAGTGGCGGATCACATGAGCCGGGAGATCATTACGGCAAATGAGGACGACTCGCTCATGGAGTGCGTGGATCTGCTCCTGAAAAATAATATCAAACGGCTGCCCGTCCTGAATAAAGAAAAACAGCTCACCGGCATGATTTACGAGCGGGATGTCTTCTATGCCATTACCGGGGCCATGCTCGATGAAGAACCGGAAAAAGAGACATGACCCCGGCCACCGCCGCTGCTTCCCAGCAAGTCCTCATGGGAGTTCCTTTCTGGACGGCGACGTGCCTTTTTATTATCGCCTACGGGCTCATCGTGTCGGAGAAAATCCACAAGACCACGGTCGCCCTCTGCGGCGCCGCCCTGATGATTATCTTGGGCATCGTCACCCAGGGGGAAGCGTTTCATTCCCAGGATCTGGGCGTGGACTGGAACGTCGTATTCCTACTTATCAGCATGATGATCATCATCAACATCATGAAGCCGACGGGCGTCTTTGAGTATATCGCCATCAAAAGCGCCAAAATAGCCAAGGCGGACCCATTCCGGATCATGGTCCTGTTTTCCCTTGTGACGGCGGTTCTATCGGCTATACTGGACAATGTGACGACGGTTCTCCTGATTGCCCCTGTCACCATTCTCATCTGCCAGGCCCTGGAGCTCGACACCGTCCCCTATCTGATTACAGAGACCCTGGCATCCAATATAGGCGGAACGGCCACCCTGATCGGCGACCCGCCGAACATCATGATCGCCTCCAAGGCACAGCTTGGCTTCATGGATTTCATATGCCACTTGGCGCCGGTTGTCATCGTGATCATGATCGCCTATATCCTCACACTCAAGCTGATCTTCAGCAAAAGGCTGACCGTCAGGGACAAGCTCAAAGCACGCGTCATGGCCATGAATGAACGGGAGGCCATCAACGACCCTGCCCTGCTGAAAAAATCACTGATCGTCCTCGCCCTGACCATTGTCGGATTTGTCCTCCACGGGGTGCTGCACCTGGAACCGGCCACCGTTGCCTTATTCGGTGCGGGCCTGCTCCTTCTCGTTTCACGAATCAAGGACCCCCACCATATTCTTTCCGGCGTGGAGTGGGGCACTATTTTTTTCTTCATCGGGCTTTTCATCATCATCGGCGGCGTGGTCAAGGTCGGTCTCATCAAATGGATGTCCGTTGAAGTTTTGAATATCACGCAAGGAAATCTTTTCGGCACGGCCATGATCGTCATGTGGTTTTCCGCCTTTGCCTCCGCCTTTCTCGACAACATCCCCTATGTGGCGACCATGAACCCCCTGATCATCGACATGGCGAGGCAGCTCTGGCCGAATCTTTCCGGCACGGCCCTCCTGCATCATCCCGATCTCATGCCGATCTGGTGGTCGTTTGCCCTGGGCGCCTGTCTCGGCGGCAACGGCACGGCCATCGGGGCATCGGCCAACGTCATCGTCGTCGGCATGGCCGAAAAGGCGGGGAAACCGATTTCATTTAAGAAATTTATGATCTATGGCATGCCCCTCATGATTGAATCGGTTCTGATCTGCACGATCTATGTATGGCTTCGGTATTACGTTTTAGGCTGAAGGCTGAAGAAAATTGGAATCACGGCTCCTTGATCAGCCGGTAAAGCAGACGATCCACTGCACCGATGAGGCCCTTGAACTCTCCCCCGTGGCTCATGGCGGGGCCGAATAGGTCCCGCCTCATGCCGGTAATCTCCTCATCGGGACAATCCAGAGGGGAAAGTGGGGCTGTCAGCATATAGTCCTTCTCCCGGACGAGGAGGCGCCCGGCCTTCTCGCAGAAAGGGATAAGCCCTTCCCGGATCACCCTGAGATCTTCCAGAATGATCGATGAATCGCGGCATCCGGCCGCCATCTTCCCCTTTTTAAGATACGCGGCAATCTCATCGACCATTACGGCCAGCGTCGAATATTCCAGTCCCCGGACACCCCGACGCCACTGGAGCAGCAAGGGGTTGCGCCAATGCCAGAGGGAATTTCTCTCGCCTGCATCAATGAGGCCGGAAACGGATGCCTGTATATTGGCCATCATTTCCTTAAATGCGGGGGCGACACCCTCGGTGGACGGGATTTCCGGTACGAACGGACTCGCTGCCTCTCGCCGGCAGGGCGATGGAGTCAGGCAGTTCCAGAGATTACCCAGAACGGCACGCCCGTTCAAATCCCCCGGTGTATCGAAGTGGATCAGCGACAAGATGACCTGCCCTGCTCCAAAGCGGCCGGCCAGCACCGCCGGCTCGCCGCGCAGGCGTTCCGGGTCCAGAGAGATGCCGTAACGTTCTTCCATTTCCGGCCAGCCTGCTGCCCTTCCGTCCGCCACGTTGATATCGGCGCTGAAGGCATCCGCCCCGGCATCATCATAATGGGCCAGGACATGGACATCATCGTGATGCAATACCTCAAATTGCGAGGGCCACCAGGCATGAAAAACGGGATCTGCAACACCCTTCCAGAGGCTATTTTTACCGATAGCCAAACGGACAGGGCCACTGAAACTGGGGAGTCTTTGCCCCCGCGCCTTTCTTTTGACGGGCAGCAGACCAAGGCCGCCCTGTGTGGCCAGGCCGGCGCCGCCGCAGATGCCGAGATAACTGCCGCCGTTTTCCACAAAACACCGTATTTCCTGCCGGCCTTTCTCGCCCAGGGCATCCATCTTGTTCGACGCCCAGCCACCGGGGACAAAGATCATCCCGTACCGGCAAAGGGCGCCCGTCCGGATGTCCTCTGCCCGGAGAAGCTCGAAGGGAAGCCCCGCCGCCATCAGCGCCCGTCGCGCCATCAGGCCCCACAGGAGCGATTCGTCCCAAAGGAGGGCGCAGGGATTCTTGAAGGATGATGGTGTTCGATTCAGCATAAAATGATGGTTATTGATCCGGTTTTGTTGCATATGATGGTAGTCATCAGATTGATAAACCGGCCGAACACCTTTTGCAAGAAAAATAACCGGGAGTCAAGGTTTACAATATTCTCAGGGACATGTGACAATGAGCCTATTAAGGAAGATTCTTCACTCCCCTCAGCAAAAGCGTTTTTCCGCCTGGCAAATCGAACTCACCACCCGTTGCCCGCTCCAGTGCACGATGTGCATCAAGGAGGCCGATCCTGACTATCTGCGGACAGACATGGACATAGCCGATTTCAGGAGGATACTTCCCTATCTGAAAGATGTGGGGAGCGTTGTCCTGGAGGGTTGGGGAGAATCCCTTCTCCATCCGCGTCTTATCGATTGCATCGGCATGGTAAAAAAGGAGGGGGCCCGGGTGGGCTTTGTCACCTGCGGAATGGGGATTACAGAGCGCCTTGCATCAGGAATTGTTAAAGCCGGAGCCGATTTCATCGGCTTTTCCCTCTCCGGTGCAACCGCTGAAACCCACAACGGCATCAGGCGCCATTCCGACTTTGAGACCATCATAAAAACGATCGGCCTTTTTCAACAACTTGGCGCAACGAAGCTCGGCAAAGGGCCGAAGAGACATATTGTATACCTCATGCTCCAGGAAAATATCGGAGAGCTTTCGCTCTTGATCGAACTGGCCCAAAAGCTGGGTATTGCAGATGTGGTGTTGGTCAATTTGATCCAGGTATCCAATGAATGGCAGGACCGGGCGAAAGTTTTCGTCTGTGAGGACCGGAATCCCCATGAAAAAATCCTCGAAGAGGCCGAACGGATGGCCCGCAGGCTAAAAATAAACCTGACCAGGCCGAACCTGTCACCTCATGACACAGCCGTTTGCAGCGAAAATCCCCTGTCCAATCTTTATATATCCGTGACAGGAGAGGTATCTCCCTGCGTTTATCTTTATCCCCCCGTGATCGCTCCCTTCAAGAGAATCTTCTGCGGTCGGGAAGAGCAAATTCATAAAATGAGCTTCGGAAACATCTTCAGGGAGCCCTTTGATGCCATATGGAACGGAAAAGACTATGTCGCTTTCAGGGACAGGTTCTTATTGAGAAAAAAAGCGACGGAAGACGCTTATCAGGCCTTCCTTGATCACAGAAGACAGGAAAGCGGGAAATCTTCCGAACCGCCCGGGCCATGCCGGACGTGTCATAAAATGCTCGGCGTTTAGGCATTGGCAGTCTGTGAAGGATGAACGACAGGTCCGGGGAAGGGGATTTGACTTCCCTCCCCCGGACCATGCTGTGTCATGGCATTAGAACTTCGGCGCCGGGAAAAGCACACCACCGAAAATGAGATAAGCAACAAGAAGCGTCCAGAAAATATTGAAAATCTGTGCGATGAGGAAGGCTATCGCCGGCTTCCCATCACCCATTTTCAGCAGATCGGCAAAGCGGGTTTCAAGGCCGATGCAGGTAAACGCCAGGGCGAACCACCACGTCCTCAATGCGCCCAACTGTCCTTTCACGGCATCCACCGTCTTCGCATCGAGAAGAAACGAAAAAATAAGGGACGCAGCCATAAAGCCAAGGACAAACTTGGGGAACCGGTTCCAGATTTCCATGGCGCTGGGGCGTGTGCCCTCCTCAGCCCTCTTGAAACTCCAGACAATAGCCAGGATAAAAGCGGCAAATCCGATCAGGACATTCTGGGACATCTTGACGATAACCCCGATCTTCATGGTCGTTTCACTGACCAGAGAGCCGGCGGCAACGACGGAGCCGCTCGTATCGAGGGTTCCTCCAAGCCAGGCGCCTGCCACCATGTTGTCCATACCTGTCGCCTTGATGATCCATGGCATGATAATCATCATGGGCACGGCACAGACGAGGATGATCGAGGTGACGTAACTCAGTTTTTTCGGATCACCCTTCACAGCGCCGGACGTGGCAATCGCCGCCGAAACGCCGCAGATGGAAACGCCGCTGGCCAGAATGGCCGACAGCTCTTCATCGACCTTCATTTTCCGGCAAAGCCAGTAGCAGAAATACCAGACAACCACGACAACAATGATGCCCTGTATCATACCGAACGCCCCCGCCTGGACAATCTCCCCGAAGAGAATGCCCGATCCGAGGATAACCAGACCGATCTTGATGAAATATTCGGTCCGTACGGCGGCCATGACCCATTTAGGGGTGCCGAAGACATTGCTGATGATCAAGCCGATGACAAGACACCAGATGACATATTCCAGGCCGAAATACAGAATAGTGAAATTGCCGGCGATAAACTGGGCGATAAAAGCGATGATAAAAACGACGGGAAAACCTATGGCAAATTTGCTGACTTCCTGACCCATGAGGGCGGAGCCGATAATGGCGAGAATCCACAAGAAAATGAGAATGTAGAAGGCAGCCAGAAAGTTATCACCGGCAAAGACCTTGTCGATGACATTCCCCACCTGACCTCTTATGCTTCGAGAGACTGAACTGACTTTTTTCTTCAATCCCTCATCCTTGGCAATCTTGAGGGCGTCTTGCAGTTTTTTTACGGCGCCCCCCACTGCCGTCCGGTCTTTGGCTTCAAGGGCCGTCTTCAGGACCGTCAAGCCTTCCTGAAGGGCTAGCTCACCTTTTCCACCCGCATCTTTGGCAAGTTTTTCGACAGCGGGGACCTGTTCGGCGGCAAAAGTCGCAAATTCGCCATCCGTCGTCCACTTGAAACTTACATTCGTGAGCTTGAGACCCACCAGCGTGACGACTATGATGAGAAAGCCGATCCACACTGCCATCCAGTCGTCCGTTTTCCAAAGCACTGACCAGTCAACACCTTTTTTCTCTGCCATATTAGCCCCCTTAAAAGAAGTTTATGTAAAGAACCGATGTGACAACAAATACGGTACATTGGTAACTCAGTTTATATAAATTGTCAACGTCCCGGAGTCAAAATGTTTTGCTGCCTTTTGTCCGGGAAAATTACAGCCCCGCCCATCTTATAAGAAAGCGCCGGGCGCAATAATGCACTACCAAAGTTGCATCCAACTCCCGATTCATATGATTGCATGCCTTTCACCAAAAGGCGCGTAAATGCGCCCGGCTTATCCTTGCCCTCACCGCACCCGTTAAAAGCTCCGGTAGCGCGCTGAGAAACGGAATGTATGGGTAAATAAAGCCTTTTTATGATCATTTCCGCCTTGAAAAATGGCATTTCATGCCCTCCTTTTTATCCGGCGCCTGCCCATATTGGCCGACTATTTGCCTTTATGGAAAGGTGGAAAAGGACAGAATGATTTTGAAACAGCAAATGACGGGAGAAAAGAAATATGAAGATACTGGCCTTGAACGGAAGTTTCAGAAAAAACGGGAACACGGAGATCCTGTTAAAGCAGGCGCTGATGGGATGCGAGTCGGAGGGCGCCGAGGTTGAACTATTGAAGCTGACCGACTTTGAGATCAAACCCTGCAAGGGTTGCGGTCTGTGTTTGTTCAGAAAGGATTACTGCGTAAACCAGGGAGACGGCGTCGATCAGATATTTGACAAGGTTGATGGAGCCGATGGTCTGCTTCTGGGGACGCCGTGCTATTTTCTGGAGGCAACGGCCGTCATCAAACAGCTTATCGACCGGTGCTGGGTGCGGGGCCATCAGATCGACAAGAAGATTAAACCGGCGTCGGTCATCATCCCCTACGCGACCTATGGGTGGATATCCGTTGTCATGCTCCAGCCGAACCTGCTTTTGGGGCTGCTGGGCATGCAGAAGGTCAACCAGTTGGTGGTCAACACGCAGGGGATCACGGAAGTCGTCCTTGAACGGGATCCGATGGATCAGGCCTACAGCATCGGCAAGGAGCTGGTCGGCGCCGTCAAGAGCGGCGATTACAGCTACCGGGGCAAACCCGGGGTCTGTCCATTGTGCCATGACAGCCTGCTGCGAATAATCAATCGGAACCGATCCGTCGAATGCCCCCTTTGCGGGATCAGGGGGGAGCTGAAGATAGTTGACGGCCGAATCGATGTAACCTTTGACGAGAAGGAATTCTACAGGGCGCGGCTCACAATAGAAGACAGCTACAATCACTTTACTTACCATATCAAGCCATCCAAGGAATTCTTCGTTATGACCAAAGATGAGCGAAAACAAAAAAGCGGCAAATTTAAAGAGTATCTTAAATCTTAGGGGGGTGCGGAAAAACCATGACTGAATATCTCGCAAAACTCCGATATTATCCGACGGATCCGCTGGTGGAAATCAACAGCGAGGATTTAAAGGGCCTTGAGGCGAAATACGGGGTAAAAATCGATTATGAGAAGATTGAAAACCGGGTTCTTCAAAATGGCCTGCTGATGGAAGAGACCATGGACAAGCCGCTGGACAAGATTTCGCAGGAAGTGGTCACTGTATCCTGTGATAAGGAGGATAACTTCAGGGGTTGTATTATCGGCTTGTATGAAAAATATCGCTGCCCGCGTACAGCCTATAGCTTAGCCGGCAGCAACGAGGCGGGCTGGTTGGTTGCCAGACGCTTGATGGACGACTATGGTGGTTGGTAAAGCCCGTCGCCGATTAAAACGCTATTTTTGCTATTGCTTGCGATCGGGATTCGATCTCAACCCTTATCACGAAAATACACATCAACGGGATGAATATTGAATCAATGACCGTTTGTCTTTCCTATCGCCTAATGCATCATGCAATCTATTCGTTGCTTATTGCAAGATGTCAGTGTGGATACACAGGGCTTAATGAATCTGGAGGATGCCCTTTTTTAGCTTGCGATGGATCGTTGACGGGTTGATCCCCAACGTTTTTGCGGCTTTGACGATGCTGCCCGTTGTCTTATAAGCCTGCCGGATCAAATCCTCCTCAAACCGTTCCGTCGCCGCTTTAAGGGATGACGGCAGCAACGCCTGAGGCGGCTCAGTCGCGGGAATTTCACGTAAAACCTCCGGCGCCTGCTGCTTGATGTGAAGGACCAATTCCAGGTCTTCTTCATTCAATTCCTGTGAGGCATACAGGATGGCAATCCTCTCGATGACATTTTTCAATTCCCGAACATTTCCGGGCCATTCATATTCATAGAGCCGGGTCATCAACCTGGTGGGTATCTTTATATCTGTGTCATATTTCGCATTGAATTGCTGGATGAAATGCCTGATGAGCGGGAAAATATCCTCCTTCCGTTCACGCAGCGACGAAACAAAAATCGGGATCACGGCGATCCGGTAAAAGAGATCCTGCCGGAAATGCTTGCTGTTCATGAGCTGGTCCACGGTAAGATTCGTGGCGCTCAGGATGCGGACATCCACCTGTTGCGTTTTATTGCTCCCGATCCGCTTGAATTTCCCTTCCTGGAGAAAGCGTAGTAATTTACTCTGCATTTTCATGGGCAGTTCGCCGATTTCATCCAAAAGCAGCGTCCCCTCATGGGCCTCCTCCAGGAGACCCTGCTTCCCGCTTCTTTTTGCGCCGGTAAATGATCCTTCCTCATAACCGAACAGTTCCGATTCCAGGAGCTCATCCGGGATGGAGGCGCAATTAATGGCCACAAATGGTTTATTGCTTCGATCACCGGTTTGATGAATATAGCTGGCGACAATCTCTTTCCCGACGCCTGTTTCCCCCCAGATTAAAACGGGCGAAGAGGTGGCCGCCGCCTTCCAGCCCATGCGCATGACCTGCTGCATCTTTTGGCTTGAGTAAATAATCTCGCCATGCCCGAAGACTCCGCCCAAGGTGAACCTTTTATCCTCATATTGGGATATTATAATCTCCGAGAGTTTCAGTTTTTTCTCGAGAGTGACCAGTTTCGTCATATCCCGCCCCGTCCCGACGGTCAAAGCCAGGTTCCCCTGCTCGTCGAACACGGGTATATAGGTCCAGGTGGCTGACTGTCCTGACTCATACGTCAGGTTCATATCGATTTTTCTCTTCACTTCAAGGGATTTTAATGCGGCGGATTCCTTTAAAAGCCCGCTGGCAACGATATCCTTTAGATTTTTCCCGATAAACGATCGGCCATTGATATCGGTGAGCCTGCTGAAGGCTTCATTGTATTTGAGGATATTGCCCTCATGGCCCACAATTAAAATCGCCTCGTCGATGCAATCCAGCAAGACATCAATATCCTTCATGAGATATTTTTTGATAAGGTCCATTTCCCCTCCTTCAGGTCTCCACAAGACGATCTCAATGTCATTGAGTCAACCTTATATTTACCCTATTGCAATATGCAACATTTATTACGCTTCTGGCTCAAAGCATTATTTACAAATGCATAATATCAACGCTTTACGCACTTGGCCTTGAACTTGCTGTTACAGGCGCACCATGCATGCCCGCATGGTATAAATTAACGGAGGGGGAAAATGAAAAAGAGCAAGGAAAGTTTGTGTCTTATGGCCGGATTGTCACTTTTACTGATTGCCGCCGTGACATTATGGAATCCGTCCATGTCCATGGCGGCCAAGGCGCAAAAGGCAACCAAGGAAACCAAAGCGGATCCGTCGGACAAATTGGCAAAAGCGAACGCGGCATTCGATGTCAACAAGATGGGCGACATGTCCGGTTATGATCCGGCCACCTGGGTCAGCCCGACGGGAGATACGATCAAGATCGCCATCGTCGCTTCTTTTTCCGGACCGTCCGCCATCAACGGTCAGTTTTATTGGGCCACCGTGACCTGGGCCGCTCACGACATCAATAAGCGCGGCGGCATATTGGTTGACGGCAAGAAGAAACTCATCGAGGTCATCAAGGCCGATACAATGGGCAAGGTGGATCAAACAAAAAAAATTGCCGAGCGTATGATCCTCCAGGAAAAGGCCCATGTTCTTTGGGGATGCGACGGCAGCCACATCATGAAGGTCATCAATGAGGTCGCCAACAAGTACAAGGTCATTGCCTTGAACGCCAGCAACACCTCCGATGACATCCAAAATGCCGAGAATTTCGGGCGCTACGCCTTCCAGGGGTCTTTCTCCTCCGATCAGGTCGCCCGCGGCCTCGCTTACTACTATGGCCAGATTCGGAAAAAGGAAAAGAAATTCTACATTCTCTGCCAGGATTACGGCTTCGGTCACACCTTTGCCGATGGTTTCAAAAACGGCCTGAAGATGTATTATCCCGAGGCGCAGATCGTGGGTGAAGATTACCACAAGTTATTCTTAACGGACTTTGCCCCCTACCTCTCGAAGATCAAATCTTCCGGCGCCGAGGTCATTTTTTCCGGAGACTGGGTTCCCGATGCGGCCAATCTGGCCAAGCAGGCCCAGCAGATGGGGCTTAAATTGCCCTTTGCCAACATCTGGATGACCGATGCCAATATGCATCATGAATTGGGACGGGATGGCGGAAAAGACTGGATCCATGTCGGCCCTTACCACTCGCCGGTGCCTTTTGATGCGGCCCCGGGATACACGAAACTCTATAAGACTTGGAACAATGAATGGAAAAAATGGAAGACCCCACCATACAACAGCCGCTCCTTCGAACACAGCGTAGCCGGTGTCGGGGGATCCTGGCTCATGCAGACCTACTGGCTCCTCAATCTCATGGAACGGACCAAGAGTACGGATGCAGAGAAAATCATCCCGTTATGGGAAGGCGACACCTATCGTCAGGCCAACGGGAAGGTTATGAAGATGCGCGCCTGTGACCATAAGGTCATCCAGGATCTTTCCGCCGAGGAATACGCACCGCCGGAACAGCAGAAGGCGTCTTTTACCATTCCACCGTATTACTGGTATAATGAAGCTTCTTTTACCGGCAAGATCCTCCGGCTTCCCGCCGACAAGGTTCTTCCCTGGATGGATCCGAAGCTGGATCGGTGCAAAGGAAAGAATGGTTGGGGAGAATAAACCGATAACTCAAGGTCAGCCAAGGGGTTCGGCGCAAAACGAGATAGCGCCGGACCCCTTACCTTATAATGAACGTGACATCATATCTCGATATTGTGTATAGTGAATCATCCAACATCAATTAAGCAACGAGTGGAAAGTGTCAGCCTGATGACTGCGACTGATCCTTCCTGCAAATAAATCGATAGAAGCCTGAAAGGAGAGGTATCATGTACGAACAGAAACCCTGGTTAAAGTTTTACAATGGCGCTCCGGAAACAATCGATTATCCCCGTGTAACCATGTACGAAGCCCTGATGCAGACCGTCGAGCAGTATCCCGACCGCATTGCCTATGATTTTTTTGACTATACATCGACCTATCGGCAGTTCGGCCGGGATATCGATATCTGCGCCAACGCCCTGGCCGCCATCGGCCTGAAGAGGGGAGACCGGATCACCATCTCCATGCCCACGTCCCCCCAGGGCGTCATCTGCTTTTACGCCGCCAACAAGCTGGGCGTTGTGGCCAGCATGATCCATCCTCTCTCGACACCGAAGGAAATCGCCTACTATATCAACATCAGCAAGAGTCGTGTGGCCCTGACCCTGGACCTGTTTTACAACCAGTTCAAGGAGGCCCAGGCGGAAGCCCCGCTGGATATTCTCATCCTGACGGAGATATTTGATCAACTGACCCCGCGGGAACAAGGCGCCGACAAGACCCACGACGACCCCAAGGTCCGCTGGTGGAAATCCCTCATGGCGGCCTCCTATCCCGAGACCCCCAAGGCCGATATGGGCACGGACGAAATGGCCGTTATCCTCTACAGCGGCGGAACGACAGGATTCCCCAAGGGGATCATGCTGTCCAACTACAACTTCATCAGTGAGGGCCTGATGGTCGCCAACTGGGGGGGAGCGCTCGCGGCGGAAGATGCCTCCATTCTGGCTATCCTTCCCATCTTCCATGGTTTCGGCCTTGGCATCTGCTGCAATGCCGCCTTCATGGGAGGCGCCAAAAGCATCCTCGTCCCGCAATTTACCCCGGAGATTGTGGCTGATCTCATCAAGAAAAAGAAGCCCACCCTCATCGCCGGCGTGCCGACCCTCTATGACGCCCTGACCCGGAACACGGATTTTCAGACGGCGGATCTGAGCTGCCTGCAGAATACCTCCTGCGGCGCCGATTCCCTGCCCCGGCAGGTCAAGGAACGATTCGAAGAGATTGTGACGCGCCAGGGAGGAAATGTTCAGCTTGTGGAAGGCTATGGCCTGACGGAGGCTGTAACGGGCATCATGTCCACGCCGCGCGACGGCTACCGTGAAGGGAGCGTGGGGATCCCCTTTCCGGATATGCTGGCGAAGGTTGTCGGCATCGGCACAACAGAAGAAGTCCCCGTCGGCCAGGAAGGTGAGCTGTGTGTAAGCGGCCCGGCGGTGATGCTGGGCTATCTGGAGCACCCCGAGGAAACGGCGGAGGTCATCAAGAAACATGCAGATGGCCGCGTCTGGCTCCATACGGGGGATATCTTCACCATGGACCAGGACGGGTATTTCTATTTCAAGCTGCGGCTCAAACGGATGATCAAATCCTCGGGGATGAATGTCTATCCCGTTCAGGTGGAAGCCATTCTGGATAAGCACCCTGATGTACAGGCTGCCTGCGTGATCGGCGTTCCCGATGAAACGCAAGTGGAGAGGGTCAAGGCCTTCGTCGTCCTGAAGGATGCCGCCAAGGCGACTCCGGAGATGGAAAAGGCCCTCGTTGACCATTGCCGGGAACATCTCATTAAATGGTCCTGCCCCCGGGAAGTGGAGTTCCGGGACAGCCTGCCCGTGACCCGAGTCGGGAAAATCGCTTATACGGAACTGGAAAAACAGGAGATTGAGAAACTCCGTTCGGAAGGAAAATACACAGGAGGAAAATAAATGAAGCATCTCGAAGAATTTCGCCAGGTCGTCAGGCATTCTTTCGACTACGCCCGGCAATTGAAAAAGGATTCAGGGAAAAAGATCGTGGGATACGTCTGCTCCTACACGCCGGAGGAAATCATCCTGGCCGCAGGCGCCCATCCTATCCGTCTTTTCGGCACCAAGGAAAATATCCATCTTGCCGATTCTCATCTGCAATCCTACTGCTGCTCCCTCGTCCGGGGCATTCTGGAGGAAGGGCTCTCCGGAAGGCTCGATTTTCTGGACGGCATGGTTTTCCCACATACCTGCGACTCCATTCAAAGGCTCTCCGATATCTGGCGCATGAATATCCCTTTCGGGTTTCATCTGGATGTCATTTTGCCGGTCAAGCTCGATACGTTAAGCGCCCAACACTATATGGTCGATGTCCTGAAGAAATTCCGGACCGATCTCGGGCGTGCGCTACAGGTTGACATTACCGATGAGGCCCTGCGCAAGGCGATCATGACGACGAATGCCATCCGGCAATCGATCCGGACCATTTACGACATGAGGAGCCAATATCCACGGCTTATGCCGGGAGAGGATCTATATACCCTGGTCCGGGCCTCCATGATCATGGATCGGGACCATCTGGCCGGCCTGCTTTCCGAAACGGTCTCGGAGCTGAAAGCAAAAGCGGGACAGGAGAAGGAAGATGCCTCGCTGAAGCGCATCGTACTTGCCGGCGGCATCTGCAACCATCCCGACATCTATCCCATGATCGAAGACGCCGGGGGCGCCATCGTCTGGGATGATTTCTGCACTGGGGCGAGATATTTTTCCGAGATAATCGACGAAGGGGCCGACCCCATATCCCGCATCGCCGGAAGACTCATCAATCGCGTCGTTTGCCCGGCAAAGCATATCGATCTGGATGGGCGGGCTCTGCATATCATCCGCCTGGTGAAAGAAAAAAACGCCCGGGGCGTCATCTTTTTGCTGCTTAAATTCTGCGACCCCCATGCCTTCGACTACCCCTACATCAAGAAAAGCCTGGATGAGGCTGGAATTCCCGTCATGCTGATGGAAATTGATGACCCCCTTCCCGCCGAAGGGCAGTTGAAGACCCGCTTTGAAGCTTTTTTAGAGATGCTGTGAAAGGAGCCCCCATGTCTGATAACAATTTGGAAAAAGACAAGAAAAAGGTCAAATCCGAAAAGAAGATGAGAGAGATTATGACCGCCTATTATATCGATGCCAAAATGGCCCGGCAGAATAACAAGAAAGTGGCCTGGATCACGAGCGGCGGACCGGTGGAGCCTCTGATTGCCATGGATATCATCCCCGTTTATCCGGAAAACCATGGGGCCATGATCGGCGCCAGCAAGATGGGTGTCGATTTATGTGAAAAAGCGGAGGCCATGGGCTATTCGAGCGACCTGTGCTCCTACGCCCGTTCCGATATCTCCTGTGCCACCGTCAACGGCGGCCCCATCGGCGGGCTGCCTGAACCGGACATGCTGGTTTGCTGCAACAATATCTGCGGAACCGTCCTGAAATGGTATGAAGTGCAGGCCCGTTATTTCAAAGTGCCCCTGTTCATTTTCGATACGCCCTTCTGCCATACGGAATACACCGAGGAAGCGAAACGCTATGTCCAGAAGCAGATTGATGAATATGTGCTGTTTCTGGAAGACATCTGCGGCCGCAAAATGGATCAGGACCGGATGAAGGACGTCGGCAGGATCTCTTTCGAGGGACAGCAACTGTGGCAGGAGGTCCTGGATACGGCGATCACCAAACCGTCGCCCATGACGGCCTTCGATGCCTTTTTCCACCTGGCCTTGATTGTCACCCTCCGCGGCACGCAACAGACCATCGATTACTACAAGGAACTGCGTGATGAAATGCAGGAGAGGGCCCGCGCGGGCATTGGGGCCATCCCCCGTGAAAAATACCGCCTCCTCTGGGACAATCTCCCCATCTGGTACCGGATGAAATGGCTGTCGGAAAAATTTGCACAACACGACGCCTGCTTGGTGGCGGACACTTACACGTCGGCCTGGTGCGGCAGTCTGAAATACATCAATGAAGATGATTTCATCGGCTCTGCCGCAGAAGGCTACACGCGGTCGTATTTGAATCTCGGTGTGGACAAAATGGCCGAGATCGTTTTGTCCATGATTGATAAATATGATGTGGACGGCATTGTCATGCATTCCAACCGCAGCTGCAAACCCTATTCATTCGGACAGTACGACATTCAGAAAATCGTGGAACGGGAAAGGGGCATCCCCTCCCTCATGATCGAGGCCGATATGGTCGATGAGCGAAGTTTCTCCGAAAGCCAGATCGAGACACGGATCGAGGCCTTCATCGAGATGATCCGGGGAAATAAGGCAGCGTCTTAGGAGGAATATCCTTGCCTTCCTGATGATCCGGACCTCAACCGTTGCCATGCAAAAACAGAACAGGCGGAGCCCGAAGGTTCCGCCTGTTTTTTGTTTCCGCGGGCAATTATTCCCGGGATATCTTTATCGGCTTATCCTGCGCCTGATTCCGAGAAGTCCCAACACGCCGGAGCCGAGAAGCCAAAAGGCTGCGGGAAGGGGAACTGCCGTTTGTGTCATGGATACGCTGTCCAGATAGCCGCCGTAACTGTCACTTATACCCGCGGCCCTGAATTCCAGGCTGCTCAAGCTCCCTGTTGCCGTTACCATATAATGATGCATGGACCACTGGGTATTTCCCAAACCGATGCCGCTGACGGCTATGTTTTCCAAAAGTGAACCGTTAAAATAGACGTCAATGCCGTTGGATGAAACCGCAACGCCGGGTCGGGGGGAATAGGCAAAGCTGAGATCATATGTTCGGCCTGCCCCGGTGGCGATATTCTGGATCATGTTGCTATTGGCATACGCGTCCAGTTCGACATGCTGATAGCCCTCATAGGGGCTGCCGGCCGCATTACGCTGAATTTCAATCCCGTTTGTCGTGCTGAACCAGCCGGGAATTGAGTTTACCGATGTCCACCCGCTAATGGCCGGCGCCTCAAAGCCGCCGTTCACGATAAGATTGTCGGCTCTCGCTTCGGATGCCGGAAAAACCATAATTAAGCTCAAAAGCAAAAGCGTAATCATTAAAAACCTTTTAATACTGAACATTTGTTCTCCTTGCCATCCTTTTTCCCGGCCGCCCGGTTGGTTCTCCGTTCCAGTTAAAATGAACTTAGATGATGCTGGTTCATATGTAATACATTGTATAATGAAAAGTCAAGTATTTTTTATCAGGCAGGTATTACATAGTCATTATCATCATCCCATCCCCATCAGCCCTTGACCCTGTTGAAGCGAAACATTTTGATCAGCCAGTCGGGGAAGGGCTTTTCCGGGTCACGTTTCCTGAGGTTGAGGTAGAGGCCGAGCTTTTTGAGGACAGGCACTTTGTAGGTTTCCACCAATTCGATCAGCGTGCCGTCCGGGTCTTCCACGTAGGCAAACCGGCCCGCCGCATCCCCCATGTCAAAGCTCGAACCCGTATCGACGGTAAACGGGAATCCGTCTGCTTCAGCGTCGCTTTTAATGGCATCAAGACCTTTAACATCAAAACAGAGGTGGATGAATCCCGGATCTCCCCAGAAGCGATTTTCAAAAATCCTCTGCGGTTGGCGGCCCCTCACCTGAATGAGTTCCATTTCCGATGCGCCCAGGATTCTCGAAAAGGCGCCTTTGCGGGGTTGCGAATGCCTTAGAAGGACTCTTCTAAAAGAGTCCCGGCCGCCCGGCAACGATTTTAAATCATCAAATACGCCTTCCTGATCGTAAACGACCTGATCATATCCCAGGATACGGGAATAAAACCGGATGGATTTTTCCATGTCGGATACGCCGACGACAGCGCCATAGACGCCGCCTGTTAAAGCGGCCTGATCGGAAAACCAGTGTTCGGAAGGAACGATCTGAAAGATGTTGCCGTTTGGGTCTTGCAGGAAAAAAGTATCATGCCCCGACGGATCTTTTTGAAGGGAGGAGAGGAGCTGCAAAGGTTTGGCCTTGAAGGCATCAGAACAGACCTTGACACCCCTCACCTTGATCTTGCCGGCATAGAGGCCCAAATCACCCGCCCGGACGTCAAAGGCCGGATATTGAGGCTTTCTGATTTTATATTGCCATATCTCAAGACCGCCGCCCCCGTTCAGGTTGAGGGCCAGAACCGCCTTTCGCTGCTGCGGCACGCCTCCCGTATAGGGCAGCATCAGGGCCGCAACACCTTCATCCTCGAAAATTTTGATGTCGAAGCCGAAATAATCACGATACCACCTGAAAGAGGCCTCAAGATCGGACACCCCCACCCCCAGTTGCTGAATGCCGGAAATCACTTTTTTCATGGTTTCGTTTTACACCCGGTTCGCAATGGATCTCGATTCAATATTATAACAAAACCTCAATGAGATGGGGACCCGGTTCTTCAAACGCCGTTTTCAGTTCCCTGATCAGGGCCTCCGATGTATCGACCTTGACCGCCGGCACGCCCATGCCACGGCTGATCTGCACCCAGCCGATGTCCGGGTTGGACAGATCGATCAGCGATTGGGCATTGGCCTGCGGCTGGACCTTTTCTGCCATCTTGTATTCATAACCGATGGTGGAATATTTCCGGTTGTTGCAGATCAATGTGGTCACGTCCGCCTTTTCCCTGGCCTGCGTCCAGAGACCCTGGATGGTATACATGGCGCTGCCGTCGGCCTCGATATTGATGACGGGCCGGTCCGGACAGGCCAGGGCCGCGCCCAGCGCACAGGGGATTCCCATGCCGATGGCGCCGCCCGTGAGGGTCATGACATGATGGGGATGGAGGTTCACGGAGAGCAGGTGATAGGTGAAACCCGACATGAGGGCTTCCTCGACGACGATGGCATTCTCCGGCTGAAGGGCGGCCAGGGCGAGGCACATCTTTTCGCCGTTCAGCGGTCCCGTCGGCAGTTCGGGTATTTTTAAGGCGGCAAGAACACCCGCCGCCGCATCCACCTTTATGGGAGCCCCCACGGCATCAGCCAGGGCCGCCAGGGCCGCCGCCGCATCCTGCCTGTTCGTGTCGATGCGGATCCTTTGCTGATTTTCATCAAGGAACCGGCTCCTGCCATCCTTATAACCGAAGAAGGCCACGGGTTCTTCCGCACCCGCCATGATGACCGTATCGTAGGCCGCCAGCATGGCCAGGGCCTGCTTGGGAAAATAAGGGACGCGTCCTACGATCGGCAGCCCGGCGCCACGCTCCACGCAGGCCGGGAAGGTGACGGACAGAAGATCACAGCCCAGGGCAGCCTTGAGTCGGGCGGCGGCCTCCAGGCCGTGCCTGCAAAGCGCCCGTCCGCCCAGAATCAGGGCAACCTTTTTACCGCGCTTCAGGAGTCCGGCTCCCTTTTCGATAAAGGCGGCATCCACGGGATCAAGAGAAATGGTCGGGGTCACGATATCATCGCTCGAAACGTCCTCCCACATATAATCACAAGGGGCAATGAGTGTGGCAACCTGACCGTACAGGGAAGCGGACAGGGCCTCCGCCATATCGCGGGAAATGCCTGAGGAAGATTGGATGGTGCGCTGCCAGCCGGAAACGGTCCTGGCAAGGCCGTCGATATCCATGTTGAGGGGTGCATCCGCCGCGATATGCCAGGAGGCATGTTCTCCCACCAGGTTCAAAACCGGCGCCTGCGACCGACGGGCATTGTGGAGGTTGGCGATACCGTTGCCCAGACCGGGTCCCAAATGGAGAAGGTTCATGGCAGGCTTCCCTAGCATGCGCCCGTAACCGTCGGCGGCACCGGTACAGACCCCTTCAAAAAGGCCCAGGACCGGGCGGATGCCGCTTACGTGGTCCAGAGCAGCCACGATGGGAAGTTCCGTTGTTCCCGCATTGGCAAAACATATCTCAACGCCGCCCGACACCGCCGTTTTTAAAAGTAATTCCGCACCGGTCATATTTCCCTCCCTTGGAGATTTTTTGTTTCAGATTCAAATCGCCCTCACCCGGCCCTCTCCTTCAAGGAAGAGGAAGTTCATGAGGCGTTGTGGTTGCAGCGGGGATTAAGTCGGCTTATCGGCATACGGCTTTACACACCTTAAGTCGCCGCCCCAATCATATTGATATCATTTTTTGTAAGAAAACAAAGTAATGAAATACAGTCCGGCCATTTAGGGCTATATTGTGAGCAGGGCTAAGCCCTGCGCTACTCAAAAGTCTACAAGGCTACCTGAAGGAATATGCCTCACCCGGTATGGTATGATTATACCGGGTGAGGCATATTTTGTGTCGATACGGTTGCTTGGCCTTTTACGCCTCCGCCTTGGGCCTTGGAAGTCCCGTGACGACCTGGGACCGGATCATCCGGGGCAGGATCATGT
>CAZBME010000029.1:0-52898 GCA_964492965.1 uncultured Syntrophaceae bacterium
TCCGGTCCACATACTCGGCGGCGACATTGAGGGGTCTGATGACCGAATCGAGGGTGTCGTTGACGCCCTCGACGATTTTCTTGAAGTCGCCCTGGTGCTTGGATGTGTCGGCCCGCGTGGCCAGTTTGCCATCCACGGCAGCCTTGGAAAGTCCGTCGGCATCCTCAACAAGGGCCTTGATGTTATCTACCATATGCTTTAATGAAGCCAGCAAATGCCCTGTCTCATCGGTACTGGTTGATTGGATGACCATATCCGTTTCGCCTCTGGACACTTTATCCGCAATCATGGTGCATTGGGAAATAGGCCGGGTGATGCTTCGGGTGAGCCAGTAGGCAATGGCAACCGTCAGGAAGAGTGCAAGCAGGCTCATGGAAATGATCAGGATTCTGGCGTTGCTATACAGGTCAGCCGCTTTCTTCCCGTCAGCCTCCAGGATCTTGGTTTGGAATTTAATGAGCTTTTCCACATCGTTCTGATAAGCAGCCTGAACAGGTCTTACTTTTCGAATGAGCAGCTCTGTGGCCTCGCGTCTTTTACCGTCGAGAGCCGCTTTACGCGCTTCTCCCTGAGGCTCCAGGTAAGCCGTCCTCGAAGCCGTGATGCCAGAGAGAACCGCCTTTCCTTCATCGGATTTGATCGTTTTCTTGAGCTGTTCGATATTTTCTGTAATCCTCTTGCCCGCGGCGGTGATTCTTTCATCCTCCCTCAGAATATCGGTCTTGTTTTCCAGGATGATCATATTGCGCATGGCCCGTGCAATGAGGTTCACATCGTTGATGATCTCCGTGGCCGTAAGCACCTTGGGAAAACGGTCGGCCACGATTTCATGGGTCATGTCGCCGATTGCGCTCAGGCGTATCAGGGATACGCCGGCAATCGTCGATAATATTAAAACGATAATGAAAAAACCGATGGATAGTCTGACGCCGATTTTAAGATTTTTTATCATATTACTTTCCTCATATCCCAAAGGTCTAAAGTTTCTCGTCAGGTTCACACTTGATTCTTGTTTCCCTAATTCGGGTAAGAACAATTCCTTTCCCTATTTATGCCGGAGGGCTGTCTTTTTCTTTTTCCTCGGCAAATTCATCAGGGCTTGACTGCGACCGGGGATCAGGATTTGGGAATTATAAGCTCTGTGGGGAAGGGTAATCTTGTAATCGCAATGGTCATGGGTCAGAATCACCGGGGGAATCTTTTTTTTGCCGAGGTGGGTAAAGACATCTTCCAGGATATCGATAACCGTATTCATCAGGGAGTCGGGCAGGCCGCCCTGATGTTTTGCCGTTTTGGCCTTGGTAATGGTCAGGTTCATATGTTTCCTTCTTCCGGGATTTGATGGGAATGTCCGGCCTGAAGGCGGACACTCTTGCGGACATTTCTCAGTGATTCAACCAAAAGGGTGTGAGCATCTTGCAGTACGGGGTCGCCGTGGCCGAAATAAATCTTCCGGATTTTTCGCTGGCAAAGCCCTTTGAGGGCCTGAACAAAGTCGTCTTCGTAAGCGCCCCCCACGGAACGGATAACCAGGGGGGCATCCCCCACCAGCAGAACCTCATCTTCTTCAATATACAATGATATGGAATCACTGGAATGTCCCGGCGTGTGAATGATTTCGCATGTCCTGTCGCCGACGCGGAGCTTGTCCCCATTTTTCAACACCTGGTCCACGCCTTCAAGAAACTGAGAAAAAGCGTATATCTTGGGGTTAAATGTCTTCCGGATGAGGGGGAGGATGGAGGTATGGTCCGAATGGTTGTGCGTGATGATCACCTGCTCAACGGAATTCTTCCCGATTCCCGTATTAAGTTGGTCGATGGTGTGCACAATACCCGGATCGCTTCCCACATCCACCAGCGTATTGATGTCTTCGATGCGCTTCCAGTCTCCCAGGATCAGAAAGACATTGGAGGTGTAAACATGATCGCTGCCCTTGATCTGGATGATCTTCATGGGGCAGCCTCCAATCTCCGGAAGACCTGCCCGTCGGCGACCAGCTGATGAAAAAGATGGGCCATCTCTTCGGGCATTTTTTGCGTATGTTCCATGACTAAAATGCCGCCGGGTTCCAGGGCGCGGTGAAACATTCTGATCACCTCGATACGCTGGGCCGGTTGAAAGTGAAGGAGGACATTTTTGCAGACGACAAGGCTGAAGCCGTCCCGGATGGGCTTTAAGGAGAGGAGGTCGTGGTGATGGGTGGAAACGACGTTCCTGATCTTTTCCACCACGCGGAATAGGCTGTCGCCATCTGCCGGTTCAAAATATTTTTGGAAAAAATCATCCGGCACCCGTTGTAATTCCACCCATGGGAAGACGGCTTCTTCCAGGGTTTTCAGGAGCGGTTGGTCATAGTCCGTCGCAAAGATCTCAACATTGCGGAAGGCAAAAGACCCCATGCTCTCCGCCAGGAGGATGGCGAGGGTATAGGGTTCCGGCCCCATGGCGCAGCCTGCGTCCCAGATACGGACACGGCTCCGGCCGGCCGCCGAGGCAATCAGAAATTGAACGGCGTGTTCCAGCGGTGTCAGATCCCGAAAGAAAAAAGTAAAAGCCATTTTAATTTGCCTTATCCAATGAAAGATTCAAAAACTGCCTCCCGGGGGTTGTCAGGAGGTCAGGTGACATTTATAAACCTGCCCTTGTTGCTATGGTTTTTTCGTCCCGTTCCGCGCTCTGGGCCAGTTTCGGAAGATCCAGAATCAAGGCTACCCGCCCGTTTCCCATGATGGTCGCGCCGGATACTTCTTCGACGTTCCTGCACATACGCCCCATCGACTTGATGACCGTTTGGTGTCCGCCGATGACCTGATCCACGACGAAGCCGATCCGGTAACCGTTTATCCTGGTGGTGACGATCTGTTCGATCTCCGGCGCTTCGCCGTCAATCCGGAATTTTTCCCGCAGGCGGACATAGGGGACAATCTCATCGCGGATAGATGCCAGGTGCTTCCCGTGGGCCTTATCGACGTCCTCCCGGGTAAGCTCCACGCACTCTTCAATGGCCGAAAGGGGCATGACGTAATAATCCTCCTTGATCTTGACCAGGAGCCCGTCGATGATAGCCATGGTCAAGGGCAGTTTGAGGGTGATGGTCGTTCCTTTTCCCTTGAGGCTTTCAATATCGATCATGCCCTGAAGGGCGTCGATTCCCCGCTTGACGACATCCATGCCAACGCCGCGGCCCGATACGCTGGTGACGGTTTTGGCGGTGGAAAACCCGGGGGCCAGAATCAGGGCGAACAGATCCCGTTCGGACAGTGCGGCGTCGGAGGCAATCAAACCCTTTTCCAGGGCTTTACGGCGAATAGCCTCCCCGTCGAGACCGGCGCCGTCGTCGGTGATCTTGAGGAGCACATGGGCGCCGGCGTGTTCGGCTTTCAGATGCACGGTGCCTTCCGCAGGTTTCCCGGCGGCCACTCTTACTGCGGGATTCTCAATGCCGTGATCGATGCAGTTGCGGATTAAATGAACCAGGGGGTCGTTGAGTTTCTCAATGACGGTTTTGTCGAGTTCCGTTTCTGCGCCTTCTGTTTTCAGGACGATTTCCTTGCCCAGTTCTGCGGACAGGTCGCGCACCAGTCGCTGGAACTTGCTGAAGGTCGTGCCGATGGGAAGCATGCGGATTCCCATGGTATTGTCCCGGAGTTCAGCCGTGAGGCGCTCCACTTCCTCGGATACCTGGATCAATTCAATATCGTTGAATCTGGCTGAAAGTTGGGTGAGGCGTGACTGCACCGTGACCAGTTCCCCTACCATGTTGACCAGGGTGTCGAGCCTTTCCGCGGGTACGCGCAGACTGGCCGAAGCTTCCACCGCCTGGCGCTTCTGGCGGACTTCCCGGACGTGCTGCTGTTCGAGGAGGGCCGTCTGAATCTTGTCTGCACCGACCAGCCCCGATTCGATGAGCAGTTCCCCGACTTTCTTGTGGGAACTGAGGGCCTTCTTGATGTCGCCGCTGGTCAGATCGCCCCGCTCAATCAGGATTTCCCCGAGTTTCTTGTAATCCTCGTCGGAATCGGCCATCCCCTCATCATCGATGACTTCGACCTTCAGCTCGCTGAAGTCTTCAACAAAGATGAAAATATCGCGGATGGCGTCTATGTTCTTTGTTGTCGTCAGGATGATATCCCACTGGGTATAGCAGGCTTCGGGATCAATATCGCCGAGCGGCGGGATATGCGTCGTGTTGGCTGCTACGCTGCAAAATCCAAGCTCCCGTACTTCGTTGATGAGAAGAACCGGGTTGGTGCCGTAACTGAAGATGGTTGATTCGGGGCGGAAACGGATCCGGTAGGTGATATTCTTCTTCTTTACTTCTGTATCGTCCTGGTTGATTTTGACCTCCGGCGCCGCCTTTTCCTTCTCTTTGGAGAGGTCTGCCTTCGGGAGGAGGAATCCCTTGAAGCCTTCCATGATGGCCTGGGATTGTTCCTTGTCGATGGCCGTGTCCGAATCGGCCGCCTGGACCATTTTCCTGATTTCATCGCAGGCGGCGAGAGTCAAATCAATCAGTGCCTTGGTGACGGCCAGCTTTCCGTTGCGAACGTCATCGTAAACGGTCTCCACGTGGTGGGTGAAGGCGGCCACCTCATCGAACCCGAACATAGCGCCGGAGCCCTTGATGGTATGCATGGCGCGAAAGACCCGTCCGATAAGATCGGTGTCGCCGGGGGTTTTTTCCAGCTCCAAGAGAGCCGCTTCCAGCTCTTCAAGGAGTTCATGAGCCTCTTCTTTGAATGCTTCGCGATGTATATCCATCATCCCAATACCTTTTTTACGACTGCGAGAAGTTGGTCCGGTTTGAAAGGTTTGACAATCCAGCCTGTGGCGCCTGCGCTCCTGCCTTCCTGTTTCTTTTCCGCCTGTGATTCCGTGGTGAGCATGACGATCGGAATGAATTTGCAGGCCGGTTTGGCCCGTAACTCCCGGATCAACCCGATGCCGTCCAGATTCGGCATGTTCAGGTCCGTGATCACCATGGCCGGAGACTGATTGTTGAGCTTGGCCAGAGCGTCCATGCCGTCGGAAGCTTCGATAACCTCATAGCCGGCGTCCCGGAGGGTAAAACTGACCATCTGGCGAACACTGGCGGAATCATCAACCGTCATAATGGTTTTACTCATACCGTTATCCTCCCTACCCAGAGACACGTCTGGGTTGAATCCAGCACACATCCCCGATCTCTCTGATAACCTGCTGTTACAATCACTTTTTGCAGGGCTTCCGGAAACCGGCCTTTGATCGCGATCCTTCGGTTCGATGTTGTGAAGGTCCGGTGTGCCGAGCACAGAAGCTGCAGGCAGGTCAGATCGGCTTCCGTCAGACCTTCCAGATCGATGTCGGCGTCTCCTTCGCCTTCCTTTAATTCCAGCAGGGACTCCCTGAAGTCAGCCGCATTCTGAATAGTGACGTCACCGGTGACGATCAGTGTCCTGCCCCTATCGGAATCTGAAATCGTAAAGCTGTGCATGGCCAATTCCTTTCAAAACAGTTCAATATTATCGCCAAGATCCTCACTGTCGCTTTCAGACAATGGGGCTGCCTGGGCTTCATCAATGATTTGATCGCTTTGATTTTCCCCCATTCCGGCGGTCAGACCTGCGGCGGCAGTGCCGGCAGAGACGACTGCGACGGCGGGCAGGGCCGTGGCGACGGAAACGCGGGGGCCGAGGATGGATTCATGGACCTGCCTTTCCTGCTCCATGGTATAGCGGTCCTGGATGCTTGTGAGTTCCTGGGTATTCGATCCTGCATGATTTTCGGGTAAAACGGCGTGCATCTCTTCAAGGAGGGCTTCCATCCTCAGAACGACGCTGTCGATGCCTTTCCTGAATCTGTCGTGTCTGGCCATGCGGGCGAGCGTTTCATCCATGTCCCGGGAGAGGGTGCTGCTGTTGTCTTCAATTTCGTTCAACAGTGCCGTTTGTTCCTCATTCATCTTCCTGAGAGGCTCCATGATGGCGGTGATGCGGTCTTCCATCCGTGAGGCGCCGTCTTTCAAGGACAACTCCGATGCTTCCTGCCCGGACAAACTTTCCGTTTCCTCAATGATGGCGGACAGGTTGTCGGACATGGTGTTGATATTCTGTGACGTATCGGTGGACAACTGGTGAATGGATTCCGCAAGAACACCCAGAGCCAGCCCTTCATCGCCGATACGGGCGGCGTGGATGCAGGCATTGAGGGCGATGATGCGCATGTTGACGCCGATGCGGACAATCTCTTTGATAAAAGAAGACATGTCTCCGACAGTTTCCGTGACCTGTTTGAGCGATGCGGTCCATTCCTGATGAATCCCGGAGTAGGCGGATATGGCTTTGATGAGCAGGGCCAAGCCGTTTTCGAGTTCAGCCAGAAACGATTGACCCTCTGAGTCTTCGCCGCCGGCCGCTTGGAGTGTGTCCGCCGTCATCCGGCCCATATCCGAGGCAACCCCCCGGAGGTTGACATTGATCCGGTCCATCGCCGTGAGCAGGTCTTCTTCCGCATGTTTGAGTTGGGCAAGCTGAAGTTCACAGGGAATGGCGGCAATGTCGGCCAGGGCGCGGTTGTTATAACCGTCTTTCTTGAAGAAAAACCGCTTGGCCAAATGGGTTGCGCCTGTGGCGTTTTCGGGCGCCGGGTCTTTCATTTTTGCTTTCACTTCACCGAGGGCTTCACAGATATGCTCGATCCGCTGACGGGTGATGTCGTGAAACTGCAAAGACATGACGACCTCGCCGATGCTCTTTGAAACGTTGACCCATCGGGATGATATATCGCCGAGCATGGTGGCGGACAGGTCATGCCGTTTCGTGATGGCATCCAGATATTTCGCCGTATTGTCAAGAATCAGGCGGGCCTGTCCCTGTTCTTTCTTTTCGAAGTCCGCTATTCTCTGGAGATGCTGGCGGATCAGATTGGTAATCATGACAAGTCGATCCGTCAGATCGCTTGATTTCAAGGCCATATGTGCTGCCAGTTTCTTAACCTCGTCGCTGACGGTCGCGAAATTGGTTTCTCCTTCGCCGAGGCGGGCGCTTTCGATTCTGATCATGTTGCAGAGGGCCAGGAGGTTTTTAATGGTGCGGTCGAAATATCCGAGATGCAGCCGGATATTGTCAAAGCGGTCCAGCATGGCGGAAAGGACGGTGGTGCCGGAGAGGGATTGGCCGGTCTGGCTTTTAATTTGTTCCAAAAGAGCCCTCAGACCTTCAATCCCCTGATTCATTTCGGAGCCGGCCAGGCGTTCGGCAACCTGGGAGGACAATTGGGACATCTCTTTGGTGCGGCGATAAAAGGCCTGGAGGTTTTCGCCCAGATCGAGAAACTCCTTCTCTGTCGAAGCGGAGAGCTTTGAAAGCAAATCCGTGGCGCCTGTTAATTCAGCCGGCCATTTTCGGCTGTCGGGACCGGACTGCACGGTTCCTCTGATCAGGGATACAAACATCATGAAATCATGACCTCGGCATATTATTCAATTCGCTTTAGCGAGCGACAACATTGGCATGGTGCTTTTTATTGGGATGGCCGTCCTGGGTGTATGTTCCGGCCATTTTCCCGAGAACGCCCAATACCTCGACAAAATCGCTGTCGGCGTAGGTCAGGAACCGGGGTCTCAGGGAATGCCCTTTGGCAACCGAATCCGGATTACTGTCCGGTAGAACCAGAATGATACGGCGATCCTGCAACGCTTCATGAAGTGTCGTCATTTCACTGAGCTCTTCGGGAGAGTCGATAAAAATTACGAAGATGAGCGGTTCTGTGAGCGGCTGGTGAAGCCGGTTGTTTAACGCCTCAATAGTACGGAAAATTTCAAGTTGTTCCCTTGTGAAAAGCATTTCGATAACCCTTTGCAGTCGGCCGCCGGCCGCATCTACAATGGACGAATAATAAATTACCTTGATGCTGTTTGAGGATTTCATGGGGCTATGGTTTCTCCGTAAGAACTGTCATCTGTTTTCTTAATTCCAAGAAACATGCCATAACCCGGGGGAGGATATTCGAGGAGGGAGGAACGGAGGCGTATTAAAAATTATCTATTGTTATCAATTATATGGATGAAATGTGGTGAGGCGGATTTGATTTCGGATGTCGTTTTGATCTTTTGAAGAGCATGGTTCATTCCGGAGATTCCGGACAGCGTCCGGGATCTCCGGAAGCCGTCCGGTGTTCCCGGACAGATAACAGATGTGATGGACTCGACAATCATCTGGCGGGATTATCACGGCGGTCAAGATCCTCGCTTGATGTTTCGCTCATCTTGTGGTGATATTATCGAGGTCATTTCTTGAGGACGACAACCCCCTTCATTTCTAAAGAGGGGTTGGGGGAGATGATAGACAGAAACCCTTAAGTCAACGACATTGTTGATTGCGTGAAGAACTTTTCAATCCTCGATCGGCGCCATGATTATAGTTAATAAAAAGAACATCAGGCACATTACGCTCCAGCCGGGAGAATTCTATGTCTCCAGCGAAATCGTCGTGATGTCCACATTGCTCGGATCCTGTATATCGGCGTGCCTTTACGATCCGGTCAAAGGCATTGTCGGGATGAATCATTTTCTCCTCAGCAACCGTAAATATTCCAGGGATATGCCCTCGTGCATGACGGAGGCGGGACGATACGGTGTTCAGGCCATGGAACTGGTGATCAACGGTATGCTCAAGCTGGGCGCAAACCGGAAAAGTATTAAAGCGAAGGCATTCGGTGGAAGTTCCCTTTTAGTGAAACCCGACCAGGTAGATAATTTCTGTTGCGTGGGAGAGGTGAACAACCGCTTTATCATGGAATTCCTCAAAAATGACGGCATACCTCTTGTCGCCTGCGATCTCGGCGGAGACAGGGGCAGGACGATCCACTTCTCTTCCCGTGATTTTTCCGTGCATGTACGAAAAACGCAAAAAACCTTCAGTCCCAATCTGATGAACAAAGAAAGGCAGTTCTGGAAGAAAACGCTGGAAGATGCCGAGAAGAAGGGTACAGAACCTGAGATCTGGATTTAGCTGTCATGATGCCGCCAAAACCCTGCTTCCCACGTACGCTTAGAAAGTGCCAAAACGGGCCTCCCCCCTTTGTTGAATGGGAAAGAGCCTGTTTTTGCGCACTGCTTGAAGGGGGCATGACATGTTTTACCCCCCTTTTCTAAAGGGGGGCAGGGGGGATTTTAAATTCATGATTCAAGAAAAATCCCCCTCAGTCCCCCTTTAGAAAAGGGGGAGGTAATTCATTTGCATGCCAAGCCGCCGTGTCCGGCAGGCGTTTCGATGGACACCTTTCCCTGTCCCAGATGGGACAGCGCCTTTGTCTCCCCTCTTGAAGGAGACGTAATCTCTGTTTACCCCCCTTTTCTAAAGGGGGGCAGGGGGGATTTTAAATTAATGATTCAAGAAAAATCCCCCTCAATCCCCCTTTAGAAAACGGGGAGGTAATTCCTGTCTATCCTTTTTCTCTCCGACGTACATGATCAACCCTTCTTCAATGAGTCCAGTTCCTTCCGGACAGCCAGCCCCAGCCTTTCCATGACATAGGGCTTTTTGACATAAGCCCCGGCGCCCAGGGCCAACGCCTGGCTGACGCGGTCCGTTTCGGCGAATCCACTTACGATGATCGCTTTCTGTCCCGGGTGAAGTTCAAGGATTTTCCTGTAAGTATCCAGGCCGTCCATGCCGGGGTCCATGATCATATCCAGGACAATAAGATCTGCTTTGCCGGTTTTTAGGAATTCAACGGCGTCTTCGCCGCCGCCCAGGGGCGTCACTTTGTAGTGGAGCCGTTCCAGCATATGGGTCGCCAGGGTCCGCTGGCCTGCCACATCGTCCACCACGAGGATGGATTCGCCGTTTCCCCTATAGGTTGAAATAGGAACAGGACCGTTCTCTATAGACGCTTCATCCCGGGTAACAGGGAAATAAAGGGTGAATGTTGTTCCTTGGCCCGCTTCGCTCTGAACATGGATGTATCCATGATGGTCCTTGATTGTACCCCAGACCACCGCCAGGCCCAGTCCCGTCCCGCTTCGGCCCATGGCCTTCTTTGTATAAAAGGGTTCAAAGATGTGCTTCAGATCCGCAGGGTCGATGCCTTTGCCTGTATCGGAGATGGAAAGAGTCACATAGTCGCCTTCCTGGATGTCGTCGTAGCCCGAAACCGGGCGGTCGAGATACCGATTGCCCGTGCTGATGGTCAAAAGCCCTCCATCAGGCATGGCTTCCGCGGCATTCATTGCCAGATTCATGACGGTCTTTCCCAGGTGTACCGGAGACCCTAGGATGTTCAGCAGATCTTCTGCAAGCACCCTTTTGACATTTACACGGGGATTCAGCGTAACCAGTTTTTCAAATTCCGGTGCCTTCAACTGGTCCGCGATGATGACGTTCAGATTGGTCACCTTGGCGGTATGCACGCCCCGCCGGGCCAGGGTCAACAGATCATTGACGATGGCCGCCGCCCGCTCACCTGCGCTCATAATGTTGGAGGCGTGCTCACGCAGGGGGCTTTTTTCGGGGATGTCATCCAGCAGGAGTTCGGAATAGCCGACGAGAATACCCAGAACATTGTTGAGATCGTGGGCTACGCCGCCTGCCAGCAGTCCCAGGGCCTCCATCTTCTCGGAACGTTGAAGGCGTTCTTCCATGGCTCTGCGTTTTTCCTCCGCACGCTTAATGTCCGTGACGTCCCGACCGATGCCCCGGAAGCCTATGGGTTTGCCCGTTTCGTCGTAGATAAGGGAGATGGACACCGAAGAGTCATGAATCCGGCCATCCCTGCGCAGGCTCTTGTACTCAACGATTTTCCGGGAGACGCCCGTTCGCAGAACTTCAGCATAAAGACGAAACACCCGCCGGGCTTCTTCCTTTGTAGGGTGCCTGTCCCAGCGCGAGGTGGCCATATACGAATTGTAGTCATATCCGGTCGTTTTCAGGAAGGCGTCATTATGGAAAATCAGGTTGCCTGCCAGGTCGAATTCAAAGCAGGCTTCCTCGGCATGCTCGATAAAATCCCGGTACCGTTCCTGTTGCGCCTCAAGAAGACGGCGATCGGTGATATCCGTAAACATGGCGAAGGACCCTTTAAAGGCGCCGTTTTCGTCCATCAGTGCACTGGCTGAAACGATGCACCAGACCGCGGAGCCGTCTTTATGGCGGAATCGCTGTTCGTAGCGGCCGGGCTGACCTGCATAGCGTGACTTCATTCTGTGTTCGTGATCGTCCAGATCGTCGGTGAACATGAATTCGGCCACCGGTCGCCCGATCATTTCTCCCGTTTGATATCCCAACATTTCAGCCATGCGGGGATTGACATAGGTCGTGATGCGTCCGGCATCCATGGTTAAGATGCCCTCGATTGCCGTTTCCACAATGATGCGGTGCCGTTCCTCGCTTTCCCTGAGGGAAGCATCGGCGGCTTTCCTGTCGGTAATGTCCCTGGTAATGGAGATGATATGAGGGCTGCCCTGCATCATGATGATTCTGGCCGACATGATTGATGTTTTTATAGAACCGTCCTTGCAACGGAAGTCGGCTTCGAGGTTCTCGTAATAGCCCTTTTCACGGAGCCCCCGGATCAGCTCCCGGCGGTCTTCCGGCCTGCACCAGATATTGATTTCCAGCGATGTCCGGCCGATGGTGTCTTCCCTGGTATAGCCCGTCAGGCGGGTAAATCCCTCGTTAATGTCCACGTAAAGCCCGTCTTCCATGCGGTTGATGTTAATGGCATCGGGGCTGGTATGAAAGGTCAGGCGGAAACGTTCCTCACTTTTTCGCAGGGCGGCCTCCGCTTCCCTCTCCCTGGTCTGATCGCGAAAGATGAGCGTGACGCCCGAAATTTCCCCCTCATCATTCCTGATGGGCGATCCGGCATCGGCGATAGGTCTTTCCTGCCCGTTTCTGGCGATCAGGAGGGTGTGGTTAGCCAGGCCGACAATGGCTCCTTCAGTCAGAACCTTTTGGACGGGGTTTTCTACGGCAAGACGCGTTTCTTCATTGACGATGTGAAAGATTTCTTCGATAGGACGGTCCTTTGCTTCGACCTCGGTCCAGCCGGTGAGCGCTTCCGCTACCGGATTGAGTATTTGCACCAGGCCTGCCCTGTCCGTGGCAATGACGGCGTCGCCGATGCTCATGAGGGTGGTGCGATAGTGCTTTTCACTGTCAGTCAGGGCCTCCTGCATCATTTTGCGGGCCGTGATGTCATGGAGGTAGGCAAAAATTCTCTTTGTCGAAGGCATGAATGTCGCCCTGATTTCTACGTCCATGATCTCCCCGCTTTTACGCCGCTGCCGCGTTTCGAAATGTGCCGATCCCTTCTCCATGGTCTCCATCATGGATTTCTTCAATGCTTCCTGTCCGGCCTGGCAATCGAGTTCCTGAATATTCATGCCGAGGAGCTCCTCTTTGCTGTAGCCGCTCATCAGGCAATAGGCGTCGTTGACTTCCAGGAGTTGTCCCGTTGCATCCGTCATCCAGTATCCGTCAAGGGATGTCCCTGTAATGATGTGGTGCTGTTCGGCCCGCTCTCGAAGCATTTTCTCCGACCGGTCACGGGACTCCAGATCCATGAGAAGCAGGCAGAGTAGGACTGTGCCGACAGGATAGATGATGATGACCGGCAGGGCGATTTGTTTGAGAACGTTAGCGGAAACGGAGGAGGGCAGGGAAAGCATGAGGAGGAGCATGCTGATATGGACGACGATCCCGAAAAAAAGAAGATGATGGGGTTTGGCCAGGTCGGGCCGACGCCGGCGAAGATGATGATAGGCAACACCAATAAGCGCCGAGGCGATGATGACCAGTACACCCGTCAAGGCGCCCATGCCGCCGATCCCGATGCGGTATCCACCGGCGATGATGACTGAGATGGTTGCGCCTATGGGACCTCCGAAAAGACCGGCCACGCTGATGACCATGGAGCGTCCGTCAATGACAATGCCCGGCATGAGATGAAGGGGCGTCATCATGCCGGCAATGGAGACGGCGCCGAAAAGCAGACCGATCAGAATCTGTTTATGCCTTCCTTTGTATGTCCGGTTTCTGGAGATAAAGCTGTAAAGGATGCTCAGGGCAAGGAGCAAGGCGATATTGTGGATGAGATCCGTAAAAATCATATCTGTAAAACCTCAAATCAAATCTCCTCTTTTCAGAGGGGGCAGAGCCTGTGTCTACCCCTTTGCTTAAAGGGGGCGTAATCTGTTCCCCCCCTTTTCTAAAGGGGGGCAGGGGGGTTTTTAAGCCGATGGTTCAAGAAAAATCCCCCTCGGTCCCCCTTTAGAAAAGGGGGAGGTAATTCATTCGCATGTCAAGACTGCCGTGTCCGGCGGGGCGTTACGATGGACACCTTTCCCTGGGCCAGATGGGACAGCGCCCGTGTCTCCCCCCGTGCTTTAAGGTTGAGTAATCTGTTTCCCCCCTTTTCTAAAGGGGGGCAGGGGGGATTTTAAATTCATGGTTCAAGAAAAATCCCCCTCAATCCCCCTTTAGAAAAGGGGGAGTTTGTCAAATCTGAAACATCTGGTTATTCTGCCAAATCTATTCCTTCCGATCAAGAACTGTCCGAATGACCTTCGTCAGCTCCTGCCGGGACAAGGGTTTCAGGACCAATGCCTTGATCCCGAATTGTTCGGCTTTCTCTTCGGTCATATACTCGTTAAATCCAGTACAGAGAATAACGGGCATGTCAGGTCTTGCCGCCAGAGCCTCCCGGGCGAGGTCGCTGCCCGTGATATGGGGCATGGTCATGTCCGTGATAATCAGGTCAAAATTTTCGGGAGCGGTCAGAAACAGCGCCAAGGCCTCCACGCTGTTCGTCATGGGCGTTACCTGATAGCCGAGGGGTGTGAGTATCCGGTCGCCCAGGTCCACCAGTGTTTTTTCATCATCGACAAAAAGGATGCGCTCATGGCCTTTCTGTATTGATTCAGCCGATTGAACCCGTACGACGGGTTCCGTATTTTCAGCGGAGGGAAGGTAGATGTTGAAAGTCGAACCCTCTCCGGGCCGGCTGGCAACCGTAACCGTGCCGGCATGGTTTTTTATGATGCCGTAAACGACGGACAGCCCCAGCCCGGTTCCCTCGCCGACTCGTTTGGTCGTAAAAAAGGGATCGAAAATACGTTTGATAATATCCGGATCTATGCCATGGCCTGTGTCTGAAACCATCAGTTTGATATAAGGTCCGGGCCTCAGATCCGGCATTTCATAAGCGTCCCCGGATGTGATTTCCATCTGGGACAGGCTGACGTCAAGAATTCCTCCCTTTTCCCCCATGGCCTGCATTCCGTTGGTGCACAGATTCAGCAGGACCTGGTGCATCTGCGTCGGATCGGCATAAACGGGGCAGATTTTGGTGGTAATATGCTTTCTGATTTCGATCGTTGCGGGAATCGTTGAACCCAGAAGTTTAAGAACTTCCCTGGTGATGATTTTCAAATCAAGGGGCTTTTTCTCCGATTCTGAGTGGCGGCTGAAGGCCAGAATCTGGCGAATAAGATTCCTGGCTCGATCGGAGGCGTTCAGGACCTCGTCGATCATGGCTTTCCGGGGTTCCTCTTCCCCTTCTTCAGCGGCCAGTTCCGCATAGCCGATAATGGCCCCCAAAATGTTGTTGAAGTCATGGGCGATGCCGCCGGCCAGGGTGCCCAGGGCCTCCATCTTCTGGGCTTCAAAGAGCTGCTTTTCCAGTAACTTCATGGCTGTGATGTCTTTTGAAATGCCTTCCAGATAAAGTATATTGCCCTTGGCGTCCTTGACGGCGCGGGAGGTATAGGAAACCCATATCCGGCTGCCGTCCTTTCGATAGCGTTCAACCTCGAAATTATTGATATACCCATTTTCTTGCAGGCATTGCAGATACTCGAGGCGACGCTCCGGGCGAACATAGGTCTGGCGCGCAATGTCTTTTATGCTGGTGATCATCTCGGCCGGGGTATCATAACCGAACATTCTGGCGAAGGCGGGATTGACATCGATGTACCGCCCGTCAATCGTCGCCTGGGAAATTCCGTCAATGGCATTCGTGAAGATATTCCGGTATTTGTCTTCCGCGGCCCTGCGTTCCGTGATATCGCGGAAACTCCAGACCCTTCCGACTATCTTCTCTCCCGTTCTATGAGGCTGGGAGTATCGCTCCAATATGCGTCCGTCCTTAAACTCCAAGATATCGAAACTCTCTTTTTCCGGGTCAGAGTACCGTTGCCTTATATTTTGCACGAAATCTTCCGGGTCCTTCAACTGGTCGCAGACAAAGGCCACTAACCTTTCGTCGGTGCCCGACACGGCCAGAGATTCCGGGATTTGCCAAAGAGAAAGAAATTTCCTGTTGAAACGAGTTACGCATCCTTCCCTGTCAACAACCAGGATGCCGTCGGCCGTCGATTCCAGGGTGGCCTCCAGCAGGGAGAAGGTTCTTTGGATCGCCTCCTCTGCGTGTTTTCGTTCCGTAACATCCCGCGCAATGAAAAGTATCCCGGCCGGCTTCCCGTTGTCCGTCAGAAGGGATGATCGGACATCGACGATTCTGGTTGTGCTTTTATCAAGAGACCGAAGACGCCATTCATAGGAGAGGGATTCCGAGAAGCCCTGACGGCGGGCATCCATCATTTCAGCATGCATGGGAACCAATTCCGGCGGGATGAAATCTTTCATGGCCCTTCCGTCGAGCCTGGCCCCTTCGGCTAAGCCTATGGCCGCCGGATTGGCATAGGTGATGATGCCCTCAAGATTGGTGGTGATAATCATGTCATTGGCCGTTTCGGAAAGCTTTCTGTATTTTTCTTCGCTTTCCCGAAGCGCGGCCTCGGCCATTTTCCGCTCGGATATTTCAAGCTGCAGCGCCTTGTTCGCCTTCATCAACTCATGCGTCCGCGTCGCCACGATCTCCTGAAGCGCTGCATTTGCCTGGGCGACGAGATCAAGCGATAATTCCTCGCGATCATCCGGCATGTCTGTTTCCTTCATTCATTATTTCTATCATAAGCAGTATCCTCAGGCCTTTCCTCCGCCGTCCAGGGCCTCACGGATCACCCGGGACAAGGCCTGCAAATTGAACGGCTTCTGAATGAAGGCGGCGCATCCTTGACTCATGATCTTGCTGGCCTCACCGTCTATGCTGTATCCGCTGGACAGAATCACCTTCGCTTCGGGATCAATGTCCCATATCGCTTCGAGGGCCTTCCCGCCGCCTATCCCTGGCATGATCATGTCCATGATGATGAGATCGATGCCCTGTTTGTTTTCCATATACATGGCAATGGCCTCCTGACCGCTCGATGCGGTGAAGACCGTGTAGCCGAGACCTTCGAGGAGTGCCCGGGTGACTTCGATATTGATTGCTTCGTCATCCACGAGCAGGACGGTTTCGGTTCCGGTGATGATTCCCCCGTGAGGTTTTATGACGGGGACCTTTTCCGTCATATCCGTGGCCGGCAGATAGATATGGAATGTGGACCCTGCACCGGGCTCGCTTTGAGCCAGGATGGCGCCGCCGTGGTTCTTGATGATTCCATAGGCGGACGCAAGCCCCAGGCCTGTTCCCTTGCCCGTTTCCTTCGTTGTATAGAAAGGTTCGAAGATCCTCGCCAGCGTTTCTTTGTCCATGCCTGTTCCCGTGTCGGTGACGGAGATGTTGATGTACCGTCCCGAAAGGAGTCCGTAGCGCTTGGCTTCGGCATCGTAGAGGAGGACATTTAGTGTCCGGATATCAAGATCGCCGCCGTTGGGCATAGCCTGCGAGGCATTGATAAAAAGGTTCAGCAGGACTTGTTCGATCTGCCCCGAATCGGCCTCAACGATCCAGATATCATCCTGGAGCTGTCGGCTGACGGAGAGCTCTTTTTTCGTCCTTCCGAACATGTCGGCGCTTTTTTCGATGAGGGTGTTGACGTTCAAAGGTTTCGCTTCATATTTCCCCCCTTGGGCAAAGCCCAGGAGTTGGCGGGTCAGGTTGGCTCCGCTGCGGACCAGATCTTCCATTCTTTTCATCATTGCCCAATGGGGATGATCGGATTTTAAATCAAATTGCATGAGGGAAACATGCCCCTGGATGCCCATGAGAATATTATTGAAGTCATGGGCAATGCCACCGGCCAGGGTCCCGATGGCCTCCATTTTCTGGGATTTCAAAAGTTGGGCCTCCAGGTTCTTGCGTTCCCTGATATCCCGGCAAAGGGACATGATCCTCGGCTTTCCGTTATGAATGACAAAGGTGGCATTCACTTCTACAGGCCTGATATTTCCCTGGCCATCCTGGTAGTCTATTTCCAGGTTGCGAATAAATCCCTCTCTTGCACACCTTGCAACGGCTTCGGCATTTCTCCCCCTTTCATAGGGGGCCGTCCATTCGATAACGCTTTTCCCGACCATGTCCGCCAGATCGCGGTGTCCGCTCAGCCTTATGTATTCGGCATTGGCGTCGATAACCCGGCCTTCGCCATCGAGAATGACAAAGCCCGTATTGGTTGTTTCGATGAGCGCCCGATACTGGGCCTCGCTATCCTGAAGGGCTTCCTCGGCAATTTTGCGATCCGTGATGTCCCTGAGCGATTCGATGGCTCCGACAATGTCTCCGTTTTCATCTTTGAGAATGCTGGCCGTTCCATACAAGTAAAGCCGGCCGCCTTTGCGGTCAGATATGAAGGTTTCCCCGGAAAGAAAGGTTTCCCCGCGTTCGAGATTTGTATACTGACCTTCCACTTCCCGGTCAGGCGAGCGGACGAGGTCGATCAGAATGGGCCTGCGCTCCCCATGAAAAGGGACGGCGTATTCATAGTTGCCTTTCCCAAGCATGTCCGGCGCCTTGATTTCCGTCAGTTCTTCCGTTGCCTTGTTCCAGGCGATGACCCTGCCCGCGCTGTTGACAACGAATGTCGCATCCGGCAGGAAGTCTATGATGTCATGGAGCTGCTTGTTGATGGCACGCAGAGAATCCTCAGATTGCTTACGTTCCGTGAGATCATGGAAAAAAGCAACAATGGCGGGGCCGTCGGCCAAATTGATCTGATTGATGTCAATATGAACGGGAAAGGTCGAGCCGTCTTTCCTCACAACCGTCGCTTCATAGGAACTGGGCGCCTCTTCGCCACGAGCCCTTTTTGCCGCATAATCGGCAATCCGGTTTCGGTGTGACGGAGCGATTCTGGCTATGTAGGTCGAACCGATTATTTCGGCAAGGTCGTCTATGGCGTACATTTTCAGGTAGGATTTATTGGCCAGCAGGGTGATCCCCTGGCGGGTGATGGAAATGGCCACCGGGGATTCCTCAAAGAGCATACGAAATCGCGATTCACTCTCAAGAAGAATCTCGTCCTTTTTTATGTGGGAGGTGATATCCCTGATATAAGCGCCAACGCCAGTTCTGCCTTCCTCCAGCTTGACCGGAAATTTCCTCGTTTCATAAATGATGCCATCAATGGTTTCTACCGTCGTGACGACCCCCGAGGAAGCCAAAGCCTCCTGATCGGTCTGCCTGCATGATTCTGCGCCGGCTATCGGCATCAGCTCAAAATCTGTTTTGCCGATGACGTCTTCTTCGTTTTTGCCGAAAAATTTCAGGAGCGCATTATTGACGATAATATGCCTGAACTGTTCATCTTTGAGCAAGATCATGTCTTCTGTGGCGTTGAAAAATGTCCGGAAAAGGTTTTCTCCTTTTTCGAGCCGCTTCCTTGATGTCTTCAACTCTTCCAGGAGTTGTTCCCTGGTTTTCAATTCATCTTCCAACTTTCCGCCCTCCCGATACCTCACTCCGGATGTTGAAGTTCTTTTTTTACAGCCAGACCCAACCTCTCCAGCATATAGGGTTTTCGGACATAACTTCCCGCGCCGAGTTCCTGGGCCTTTCTTACACGCTCCGTTTCGGAAAAGCCGCTCACGATAATGGCTTTCTGCCTGGGGTATATTTCCTGTATTTTTATGTAAGTGTCAAGGCCGTCGATCCCCGGGTCCATGATCATATCCAGAACAACAAGATCGGCCCGGTTATTCCTGAGGTGATCAACGGCTTCCAGGCCGGCGCCGACGGTCGTCACCCTGTAATTGAGTTTGGTGAGCATTCTTGCGGCCAATTCCCGCTGTTCCAGAACGTCGTCCACGACCAGAATGGATTCTCCGTTTCCCATGTATTCGGTGATGGCCACGGATGCCTGGTCCGCAGTCAGATCATCTCTCGTGACCGGGAAATAAAGGGTAAAGGTGGTGCCTGTTCCCTTTTCGCTTTGAATATCTATATATCCTTCATGGTCCTTCACGGTGCCCCATACCACCGCCAGGCCGAGGCCTGTTCCGCTTCTTCCCATGACCTTTTTTGTGTAAAACGGTTCAAAAATACGTTTCATATCGTCGGATGAAATGCCTTCTCCTGTATCGGATACGGAAACGACGGCGTAGTCTCCATCCTTGACCTCGTCGTATCCGCTCATTCGTCGATCGAGGTATTTATTTCCCGTTTTGATGGTCAAAAGGCCGCCCGCCGGCATGGCTTCAAAGGCATTGGCGACAAGATTCATGATCGTTTTGGACAAATGAACAGGAGAGCCTTTGATATTCAGCAAATCCGCATCCAAAGCGGTCCTGGCCTCGACATGGGGATGAAGGGAACGCCATTTCTTGTAGTCCGGCGTCTTTTCATAGTCTGCGATCACCGAGTTCAGATTGATGACCTTTCCGACATAAACGCCTCTGCGGGCCATGGTCAGAAGATCCTGGACAACGTAGGCCGCCCGTTCCCCCGCATTCATGATGCTGACGACATCCCGCCGCAGCGGGTGGGATTCCCCGATATCGTCCAGAAGCATTTCCGAGTGGCCGACAATGACACCCAGGAGATTATTAAGATCGTGGGCGACGCCGCCCGCCAGCAAGCCGAGAGATTCCATCTTCTCGGAACGCTTCAGGCGCTCTTCCAGTTCCCGGCGCTGTTCCTCCACCTGTTTGCGATCGGTAATGTCTTTCAGGACATTAATCAGGCATTGCGTCCCTTCAAGGTCAATAGCTTCGGCAGACCAGAGCATTGTCAGGACTTCCCCGGACCGCGTGTGGATAGTGACCTCATGATTTTTGAGGAATCCCTGTTGCTGCATAATCCCGATAATTTCCCTGCGATAGCCGGGGACGCCCCAGAGACCTAATTCAGAGGAGGTCCGGCCGATGACTTCAGAGCGTTCATAGCCGGTCGTTTTCAGAAAGGCGTCATTGACCTTCAGGTAACGGCCTTCCTCAAGGGTGGAAATGGTCAGCCAGTCCGGTGAAGCGCGGAAAATAGAAGACAGTTTCTCTTCCGATTGCTGCAGCAGTATCGTCCTTTCCCGGACGGCCTCTTCGAGGGAATCCCTTTCCTTCCGCAGCGCATCTTCCGCCTTTTTGATGCGAAGGGTCACTTTAACCTGTGAGACCAACTCCGTTTCATCGATCGGTTTGGAAAGAAAGGCATCCGCACCGAGTTCCAATGCCCGTACCCGGCTTTGTGCATCCGTTCTCATGGCCGTAATCATGATGACGGGAATGTGCTTTGTCGCCTCGTCGCCTTTCATTCTGCTGCACGTTTCAAAACCATCCATGCCGGGCATGATAATATCCAGCAGTATGACATCCGGTAATTCGTCCTTTGCCTTCTCCAGGCCTTCGGCCCCTGATTGCGCCGTAATGACGGAACAGTCGGGCATAAGGCTTCTTAAAAGGGCTGATAGGGAAATCAGGTTGTCAATCTTGTCGTCAATCGCCAATATTTTCGGCATAAATACCTCTTTCTGCAAGTGGGCTTGGTAATGCAATGTGGGGTTATTAATCCCCCTTTTCTAAAGGGGGACACAGGGGGATTTTTAAGTCCACCCGAAAAATCTCCCCCTGCCCCTCTTCAGAAAAGAGGGGCGACGCCACGCTTTTTAAGTTAGCCATTCCTCGATGATTTGCAGCACGCCTTGCGGATCAACGGGTTTGGATACATAAGCGTCGCAACCCGCCGCGATGATCCTTTCCCGATCGCCTTTCATGACGCGGGCGGTCATGGCGATTACGGGGATGTGGGCCAATTCATGCTTTGATTTGAGGCGCCTCGTAACGGTCAGTCCGTCCATTTTCGGCAGGGCCATATCAAGGAGAATCAGGTCGGGTTTATTCGTTTCCGCCATCTTAAAGCCCTGTTCGCCGTCCGCCGCTTCCAGGATGATATAACGATTTTGCAGAATAGCCTTTATCGTCGTCATGTTGTCGGGATTGTCCTCAACGATCAGGATGCTGGCCCGTCCCGTTTTGTCCTTTTTACCACCCGTGCGTGGCCCGCGAACGGCCTTCGGCGCCGTTACGAACTCGGTTTGTCCCAAGGGTTCCCCCACGGACACCGTTGCGGGCCCCAGCATGGCCCGGATTTTGAAGATCAGCATTTCCTTGTCCACATCCCCTTTCTGGACCAGTTGCTGCACATGGTTTGCACTCAATCTTTTGAGGTCATCAGGGGTCAGATCCTTGGCGGTCAGAATCAGAACAGGAATATGCGCCGTCATCTCCGTCCCGCGGATTTTCTCCAACACCTCAAATCCGTCGATTTCCGGCATCATCAAGTCAAGGATAATGCCGTCGGGAATGGTGCGGGATACATAGTCAAGGGCCTCCTGGCCACCTTTGGCCACGTCGGCGATAAAACCTTCCGCTTCCAAGACGGTCCTGATCTGGATGATGGCGACCTCGTTGTCTTCAACAAGAAGAATCCTGGGACAGCTTCCGGAATTATTCCGCCCTGCATGCCCCGGCTTGTTTTCAAGATCGACGAGAATATTCTTTATGCTTTCAAGAAGGGCCTCCCGTCTCATGGCGCTTTTTTCCAGAATGGAAAATACATTGCCTCTTAATTTCTTTTTGTCTTGCCTGGTGAGATCCTTGGCCGTCACGATGATGACCGGCAGGTTTGCCGTGCCTGCGTCGCTGCGGAGGTGATCGAGCACGGCAAAGCCATCCATCTCCGGCATAACCAGATCCAGAACCAGAACGTCCGGGACGTGCTCTTTGATCATCTCAAGGCAGGCCACTCCGTTTTCGGCGGCAACAGCCTTCAGCCCTTCCTCTTCGATGATCCGCTTGATGGCCGTTCTGTCCGCCTCGTCATCATCCACAACCATAATGGTATGCTTTTGCGGTTTTCCGATTTTTTTGATTTCGGCGATTAAAGCGTCCCCGGACACAGGCTTGCTGACATAGCCGACGGCGCCCAGGGCAAACCCCGTTTCCTTGTTATCCGTGACGGAGACGACAATCACGGGGATGCCTTTGGTTTCCGGGTTTTTCTTCAGACTCTGAAGGACTTCCCATCCGTCCATATCGGGCATGATGATATCCAGCGTGATGGCGAACGGCCTTTCGGCGGCTGCAAGGCGCAGCGCCTCCGTTCCTGATGCCGCCGTCAGGGTCCGGTAGCCTTCCTGAACGAGGCAGCGGGAAATCAGGTCCGCCATTTCCGGTTCATCGTCGACGATTAATACGGTCTTCTGCCCCGATGCCGGTTCTGTTCGGCGAGGGTTGACGGCCTGTTCCAGGCCGGGAAGGGGCTTTCTCCATGTGAGGGGCAGGGTCAGGGTGAAGGTGGAGCCCTCACCGGGTGCGCTCTTTACCGATATATCCCCGCCGATCATCTTGGCGGCCTTGCGGGAAATGGCCAGACCGAGTCCCGTGCCTTCGTGCCTTCTCGACGCGCTGCCGTCGATCTGGCGGAATTCGTCAAATATGTAAGGTAAATATTTTGCGGAGATGCCGATACCCGTATCCGTCACATGGACCGAAATCCTGTCGGTGCCGCTTGTTACCGAAAGGGTTACATGTCCGGTCTCGGTAAATTTGACGGCATTGGCAACCAGGTTTTGCAGAATCTGGGAAACCCTTGATTCATCGCTTTCGATCTGAAGGAGGCCCTCGGGTATGTTTTTCCTGATTTCGATATGTTTTTCTGCGGCGATGGGTTCAAGCCTTTCAATGATGTTCTCCAAAATCCGGTGCAGTGATAGGGGCTTTGGATTGACTTCCATCCGGCCCGCCTCAATCTTGGCGAGATCGAGGATGTCGTTAATGAGTGCCAGGAGGTTTTTCCCGTTGCGTTCGATGATTCCGAGATAGTTGACCTCCTCCTCGCTGAGTTTTCCGCCGGCCTGCATCATGAGAACTCGGGATAGGGCCATCACGGAATTAAGGGGCGTCCGCAGTTCGTGACTCATGTTGGAGAGAAATTCGCTTTTCAGGCGGTTGGACTCTTCGACGGCATAGCGCTGCTGTTCCAGTTCCGTATTCTGCTGTTGTAATTCCTCCGTCTGCTTCACAAGCTCTTCCGACTGGGCCTCCAGTTCCTCCTGCTGCGCCTGGAGCTCCTGATTGATATCCCTCAATTCTTCTGCCAGGCGCTGGGTCTCTTCATTGGCCAGAAGATTCGAAAAGGCTGTGTTCAGGGCGACGATGACCGTTTGGTTCAAAATGCCGAGGCTTTCTTTTGAATAGGCTTTCAGTCCGGCCAGAGAGATCATGCCCCGGACTTCATGGTTGACGGATAAGGGAATCGTGATGATTTCCCGTGGCGTGGCGGTTCCGGCAAAGGTTTTAAATTTGAAGATCGTCTCCTCGGAAATATTCTGAAGATGGGTAATCTGCCGCGTTTTGACGGCCTTCCCGAATTCTCCTTCAAAGATGGAGGCGTCGAAGGTTTCCAGGAGCTCCGGATTCATGCCTGTGGAAGTCAGGGGCGTAAAGCGTATATCCCCGGCGATGCGGAAATAAAAAGCCCCCATGGCCGATTCCGTGGCCTCGGTGAACTTTTCGAGGACGGCTTGGGCAAATGGCGTCAAATTTGTCGAGTGAATGAGGGATTCCGTGACTTCAGCGGTCTTTTTCTCAAGAATGATGCGGCCGGCCGTGGCTTCGGCCGCCTGATTGAAGGATTGCGCAAGATAACCGATTTCATCCCGGGACCGGATATCGTTTCTGGCAGAGAGGTCTCCTGACTGAAGTTTCACGGCTGTCGCGGCCAGGGATAGAATCGGGCGGGTGATCTTCCTGGCGAGCATGGCGGAGAGGATGACAACCGCTATTGCCGAGACGGAAAAGAGGATGAATATATTCAGAAGAAGGTCATTGATAGGTCCATAGACTTCCTTTAAATCCATTTTTGCTACGAATCCCCAGTTGGTCCGTGGAATATGGGTATAGGCGGCAAGTATCGGCTCGCCCCTGTAATCAATTGTTTCGGCTATGCCGGTTTTCCCCTGAGCGGCCAGGCGCGCGGCGTGGGTTTCAATTTTCAATTTTAAGGGCGCCTTGTTGTACCAGCGCAGTTCATTCAGGGCGATGCCGTCTTTATCGACAATCAGGGTTTCACCCGTATTGCCGAGCCCCGTTCTGTCAAGGAGAAGCTCATAAAGGGAATGTTCCAGATTAATCCGGAAGACGAGTACGCCGGTATGGGATTTGACTTTTCCGTTGCCCCCGATGGGAATGGAAATCTCCATGGTCGCTTTGCCCTGTGCTTTTGAATGATAGATGGGCGATATATAGATCTCTCCCGTCCTCAAAGGCTCGGTCACATAGATTGGATTGGATAAGTCCTTCCCTTCGAGGGATTTTTTGGTGGCGATGGAAATGATTCCTGATCGGGCGTTCACAAAAAAGATATCGTCAAAATCCTTGTAGTTGTCTTGGAAGGTGTTCAGGGCGGAAGCCAGTCCCCGGATCGACACGCCGCCCTCACTTCTTCCCGGGCTGTCCTGTCCTTGCCCCGGATGGGTGAAGACGGATAACTTGCGGAAGGTCTGAATATCCTCTAATTTCTCATCCAGCCAGTAATTGACGCTCTTGGCTTTCAGATCCCGGATGGCCTGGAGCTTGCCGAAGGCCTCCTGCTTTATATAGTGAACCCGCTGATTGTAGATGATGACGCTCACCGTCATAAGGGGCAGCAAGGCGACCACAAGAAACCAGAACATTAATCGGGTCCGGACACTTTTGAATGAGAAATTGAATTTCATATTTCCTCCTGCTTCCTGTAAATCTGGGCAACATCGAAGGCCTTGGTAAAGTGATGTTGATAATGGACGGTCGGCATCTCCGCTTCACCCAGGATGAGATGGCCCCCCGGGGCAAGGGCGGCATGAAGTCTGGCAAAAATCTTGTCCTGGTAATCCGTTGTAAAGTAGATGAGAAGATTGCGGCACAGGACGATATCGAAATTGCCGTAGACGCTCTCCGGTGGAACGCGGTGCTTTGCGTCGAGCATGTCGTAACGTGAAAAATTGACCAGGGCTTTTATCTCCGGGATTATTCGATAAGAGCTTCCGTCAGCGGTGAAATAACGGTTCAGCAGCCGCATCTTCATGTCTTCCAGGCCGGCGGGGGGATAGACGGCCTCCTGGGCGGCAATAAGGGCCGGTTGATCAATATCGGTGGCAAATATGTGAGGATTCAGGGCGATACCTTCCTTTTGCATGAGTTCGCGGATCAGGATGGCCACGGAATAAGGCTCCTCTCCGTTTGCACATCCGCTGGACCAGATCCTGAGGGAACGATCCCCGGTCCTCACCTTTTCCGCGGCTATGGCCGGCAGGATTCGGTCGGCCAGCAGTTCAAACGTCAGGCTGTCCCGGAAGAATCGGCTCACATTGATGGTCAGGACATCGAGCATGTGATCCAGTTCGTCAGGGGTCCGATGCAGGCAATCGAGATATTCTTCGTGATTGCTGCATTTTGTGATCGACAGACGTCGGCTGATACGGCGTTCCACCATGGCAGCATGATAGCCCGTAAAGTCAAAGCCCCGCTCCTGCTTTAAATAATCAAGGAGCCGTTTCAGGTTTTTGTTCGGGTCCCTTGTTCTCGTTTTGGTCAAATATTACCGCCCGTAAGATTCCGGCCATCCATCGGCCGCATTTCGTCAATTCCTGTTGGATGATTTCGTGTCGTTGTGCTGAAATGCCATATCAGACATATGATGTCTGGTGACGATCTTTTCCCCTTCTATGACCTGAACCAGCTCCGCAGCGTAACCCTTCATCTGCATGGCCTGGGCGTTCATCTCCTCGGCGGCGCCGGCGGATTCCTCGGCGCTGGCCGCTGTATTCTGGACAACCTTATCCATTTCGGCCACGGCTCGGCTGACCTGATCGATCCCGCGGGCCTGCTCCTGAGAGGCGGTGGCAATTTCATCTACGAGTCCTCCCACTTTGATGGAGATCTCCACATTTTCCTGAAAAGCCTCCTGGGTCTGGCGGGTCAGTTCGCTGCTCTTTCTAACGGTGGAAATGGTGTTCTCAAGAAGGGTGGATGTATTTCTTGCCGCTTCAGCCGCCCGCATGGCGAGATTTCTCACCTCATCGGCGACCACGGCGAAGCCGGCGCCCGCCTCTCCCGCACGGGCTGCCTCAACGGCGGCGTTTAAGGCCAGCAGGTTGGTCTGGAAGGCGATCTCGTCGATTGTTTTGATAATCTTGCCTGTCTCTTCGCTGGTTCTGGTTACTTCCCGGATGCCTTCCGCCATTTTGTCCACTTGCCCGCTCACCTTGTCCACGATCTTGCGGGTTTCGGCCATGAGCTCCTTTGCCAGGCCCGCATTATCGGCATTGTGTTTTGTCATGGATGACATTTCTTCCAGAGAGGATGCTGTTTCCTCGATGGCGGCGGCCTGTTCGGAGGCCCCTTCCGCCAGGGACTGACTGGCCGAGGCCACCTCGTTTGAGGCGGCTGACACCTGGTCGGCGCCCGTATTGAGCCCTTCCGTGATCCTGATGATCGGGCGAACAAGGGATCCGATGATGAAATAAAGGGATATCATGACGGCCGCAATCCCCAGAATAAAAAGTCCCACGTTAATCAGCGACATGTCTCTCGTTTTGGCGAAAATCTCATCTGTGGGCACCAGGGCTACAACCGTCCAGTTGACATGGGTGCAGGGCATCATGAAGGCCATTCTTTTAATGCCCTGAAATTCGTAGGTGACAAGACCCTGTTTTTTTCTCAACATCTCTTTGCCCCAATCGTATTCATTCAGATTGAGCTTCAGGATCAATGATTTATCCTTATGCGCCAGAACCACTCCGGAGGCGTCGTATATGTAAAGATAACCTGTTTGTCCGATTTTTACGGGATCGACAAATTTTTCGCTGAACTTCGTTAAGTCCGGGACCCCAAAGATGACTCCGGTGATGCCGCTGCCATCCCTGATCGGCGCCGCAATGGCAAAGGCCGGCTTTCCCGTTGTTCTGGCGAGGTACACGTTGGAGACGTTGATCTCATTTTTCATGGCCTTCTGAAAATATTCCCGATCGCCCACCTTGATCTTGCCTACGGAAGCCGGGATCGTCGATGCCCGTACTTCACCCTGGGCATTGGCGATATTGATATAAGATAAACTGCCGAGGTGCTTAATCTGCTCTGTTAACTCAATATTTGCCTTATTTCTCGATTCCTCCGTATCCTCCTTGAGAACGGACTCGTACTCCACCCTGCCGGAAGACACCCCGATCATCCCCTTGGTATCTTCGACCCAGACATCAATCAACTCGGCCTTGCCCTTGGCAATCATGGACATGGATTCAACGGCATCCTGATTGAATGCCTTTGAAGATAAAACATAAGTGACGCCGGCTGAAATACCCATGACGAGGAATATCAATCCGATCACGGGTGTCAGGATTTTTTTCTTCAAGCTGATTGCCATAGGATGCCTCTCCACCGGTTTTTAAGTCAACGGCATTGACTTAAGGAATAATCTTTTTCAAATCCCCATTTATTACGGGGGATGCAGGGGATTATTATTGTCCTTTTATTGAAGCCTATCAGTTAATAGCACCAAGCATGCCAGAAGGTTCATTATTTGGATAACACATAAAAACATATAGATGGAGACTGACAACAGTGGGTGGCGGAAAATAGTGTCCTGAATCCCCGGATAGTTGTCCGGGAATGCAGGACACAGTCCGGTGTTACCGGACGGAAAATATGAAGGCGCTTAGCCGGCTGACGGTGGTGCGATCTGATATTTCTTCAGCAGTTCGTATAATCGGGACCTTGAAAGGCGCGAGATTTCGCAGGCTTTTTTAATGTTATCGCCGGAGACGGTCAGAAGATCCTGCAGGTACTGTTTTTCCATCTTATTGACCGTAGATTCATGAAACTCCTGCCATCCGATCATGGGGTGTTCGGTTGTGCTGTCCGTGGCTTCTTGGGGGTATGACCTGCCGACGGATGCCCGGGCAATTTTGACGCGCATCGTTACGGGAAGATGCTTGGGTATCAAAACGGGCTCCAGCTTGGCGACGGCCAGGCTCCGTTCCAGTGTGCCGACCAGTTCTCTCACATTTCCCGGCCAGTCATAGTTGACGAACATTTCCATGAGTTCCGGAGATATGATTTTCGGTTCCTCCCCGTATCGTTCGCAAATTTTATTGGCATGGTAGGAGATCAGTTCCGGGATATCTTCCCTGTGCTCCCGCAAGGCCGGCAATTCAATGTTAAAGGAGCGGAGCCGATAGAGGAGATCTGTGCGGAATTGACCTTCCCGAGCCATTTCGTCAAGGTTGCGGTTGGTGGCAGCCACCAGCCTGAAATCGCTGTTGAGTTCATGATTGCTGCCCAAGGGACGGAAACGGTGCTCCTGGAGTACGCGAAGAAAGGATTTCTGTATGGAAAAGGGAAGCTCTCCGACTTCGTCGAGAAAAAGGGTGCCGCCGTCCGCCTGCTTGATCAGGCCCTGCTGGGCCTTGTCCGCACCGGTATAGGCCCCTTTTTCATGGCCGAAGAGCATGCTTTCCACCAGGGTTTCAGACAGGGATGCGCAATCCACCACAACGAAATTTTTTCCGGCCCGTGCGCTGTTCTGATGAATGGCCCAGGCGAACAGTTCCTTGCCGGTGCCCGTTTCTCCGCTTAAAAGGACATTGGCATTGGAGCCTGCCGCCTCTGCCACCTGGTCAAGGCAGGTTTTCATCGGCGGGCTGTTGCCGATAATGGCGTCACGCTTCAGGGAAGAGACCGCTGTTGTCGCTATTTTCATCTCCCGGTACTGAAGGGCGCGGACCAGAGGCAGGGTCATGGTATTGATGGATGACGGTTTTTCAATATAATCCCAGGCGCCGTTTTTAATCGCCAGCTCGGCGCCGTCAGGATCGCCCTTGCCCGTCATGATGATGACCTCGGGGGGGAAAACCAGTTTCCTGATGGCGGGCAGGGCCTCCAGGCCGCTGCCGTCGGGCAGGCGAACATCCAGATAAACCACATCGAATAATCCCTTTGCGGCTTCCCGGACACCCTCTTCGAGGGTTGGGGCACAACAGACATTGTGCCCCAGCATCTGGAATTTCATCTTCAGGGCATTGGCTAACATCTGATCGTCATCGATGATAAGAATCTTGGGCATGTTATGATGTCTTTCCGTTCAAGAATTTATTGTTACTCCGGCAACCAATCAACTCAAACGACGTCATCCCGGACTTGATCCGGAATCCGGATTTTTCCCGGGCACCGGCCTTCGCCGGAATGAGTAAATAATGATATTATTATATACCACAACCGACGAAATAATGTGGAATGCGAATTCGTCTTAATTAAGCGGCGTAGCCGCTGTGCTTCCATTTTCCTGAAAATCAGCCATGCTTGCCGTTTCCACCCTGTTTCGCCCCAGGTTCTTCGCCCGGTAAAGCGCTTCGTCGGCCTTCCGGATAACCGCTTCCGTGTTAGGCCCGTGATCGGGATACGTTGCCACGCCGAGGGAGACCGTGACCGTGCCGATGCCCTGGTTTTGGTGCTTGAATGAGGTGCACTTTAATTCTTTCCGAAAATGTTCGGCGCGATTTGCGGCAATTTCAAGGGTCGTGTCCGGGAGGATCAGGATGAATTCTTCACCGCCGAACCGGCAGGCGATGTCTTCCTTGCGAACAAGGTTCTGAAGAATGGCTCCGAACGATTTTAGCAGGGCGTCTCCGGCATCATGCCCGTGGTTGTCGTTAAAGCGTTTGAAATGGTCGATATCCAGCATCATGATGCTGACGGGACTTTGTTTCCGATCGGCCCGGTGGAATTCCCGCTCCAGGGATTCCTCCATGTAGCGGCGGTTGAAGAGTCCCGTCAGAGGGTCCCTGACCGCTTGCATATGCAGCATTTCCCTGAGCTTAAGGTTGGAAAGGGACAACGTCAGGTGTTCCGTGACAACAAGGGCCAACTCCTGGGCCCCCTTTTCATATTCCTTGCTCTGCTGAAGATTCAGATGCAGAAGGCCCTGTGGTTCACCGGCGTCCAGCATCGGCACGCACAGGAAATCCACCGCCCGGGAAGATCCCATGTGGCTGCATGAACAATCGGCGATGGATGGCGATCCTCGGAAAATACCCCCATTCCTGAGGGCGAGGCATGCTTCCTCGGCAATCAAGCCCTCGTTTGCCGATCTCCGTCCCCAACTGGCAACGGTTTTCAAAAAGCGCCCTGAAGCGTCCAGATCATAAAGGGCACCCGTCGTTTTGGGGAAGAGAAGTGGGACCAATCGCCTGATCACCGCATAGGCGTCGTTAATATTGCGGCACGCCTGAAGGTCATCCCCCATCTGGTGAAGAAGATGCATCCTCTTGTTGTTCAATTCCAGTTCATAGATCCATGCTTTGAGCTTTTCATTGGTAAGGATCAGTTCGTCCTGGGTCCGTCTGGATTCGGTCAGGTCGTTGCAAATGACCATGTATTTTCCGTCAAAGGTGGTCGCAAGGCACTCAATATGCCGTGTAGAGCCGTCCCGGCAGGTAATGGCGGTCTCTATGGCACTGGGTTCGTTCCGACCTTCTGCGGGTTTCATGAAAAGTTCACGCAAGGTGCCCTGGATAGTGTTCTCGTTGGCCATATCGTGAGAAGCGGGCCATAGTGTTTCCAGTGTCGGGAGTTGCTGGCGGGAGTAACCGAATAGCTGCTCAAATCTCTGATTGATGAAGATCGTCCGATGGTTGCCGTCGCACAAAAGAATGGGGACAGGATAAGCCTCCACGATCTCAAGTAATCGCCCTTCATCTTCAATATGAACGGTATTCAATCGATTTTCCACCAGTGCCGGTTTTCGGCGTGGACCGGATATTTCGTCCGTCAGCTGTTGTCTCGGTTTAAATTCTTCTCCCATTTTCCTGTTCCTTCATAAGAAGTTTCGGTAAGACCGGGAAAAAGGCCATTCAATATTTCCGGCAAATTGCCATAAACTGAAAGACTAAAAAAGCTATGAAAGGACCTCCTCCAGATAATCTTCAATGTCCGCGGCATCCTCCATGAGGAGGACCTGTTCCAGGTGTTTTTGTGCATCCGTGAATGAGGTGCGGCGGATGAAATGCTTCAGGATTGGAATGGATGCGGCGTTCATGCTCATATCGGCAATGCCCATGCCCAGGAAAAGATAGGCGCATTTCTTGTCGGTTGCGGCTTCCCCGCAGATGGAGACGGCCTTGTTCAACCTCCGGCATGTGCAGGCGACAGAGGCGATCATGGAAATCAATGCGGGGTGAAGAGGATTATAAAGAGATGCCACCTTGGGGTTGTTACGGTCCACGGCGAGGGAATACTGGATCAGGTCATTGGTGCCGACGCTGACAAAATCAATGTATTTGAGAAGCCGTTCCAGGATGATGACGGTGCCCGGCACCTCAACCATGATTCCCACGGGCATCCTTTCAGAAAACGGCACGCCTTGTTGTTTGAGGGTTGCTTTTTCTTCCTCCAGGAGATGCAGGCTTTCACGAAGCTCGGCTACGGAAGAGATCATGGGAAACATGAGCCTTACCGGCCCTGCCGCGGAGGCCCGCAGGATAGCCCGTAACTGTTCCCTAAATACGTCTTTGAGTTCAAGGGATACGCGAATAGAGCGCCAACCCAGGTAGGGATTGTCTTCCCGGGGATAATCCAGATAGGAGAGAAATTTGTCGCCGCCGATATCGAGGGTGCGGATGGTGACCTCTTTTCCGCCTGCCCCTTCCACAATGCGGGTATAAAGACTGGCCTGTTCCTGGCCATCTGGGAATCGGCCTCTCACGAGAAAAGGAAATTCCGTCCGGTAAAGGCCGATATGATCTGCGCCGTATTTTTCCACCAGATTAAGGTCCGATAGAAGGCCTATATTAGCCCCCATCCGGACTTCAAATTCATCCTGCGTCTGGGCGGGCAGGGTGCGGATAGCATCATAGATTTTGTCCTGATGGCGCTTTTCCCTTCCCAGGCGCGCATACTCCTTGATAATGTCGGGCGTCGGTTCATGAAAGATGAGGCCTGAGGTTCCATCGATGATCATATGATCATTTTCCCCCACCACGGATAAAACGCCCCCCGCACATATGACCATGGGGATTTCAAAGGATCTGGCCAAGATGGTGACATGGGAGGTTTCGCCTCCCTTGGAAAGAATAATGCCTTTCAGGTTGTCCTGGCGATAGCGGATCAGATCTGTCGGTGATATATTCGAAGCGATGAGGATGGTGCCCTTGGCGAACCGTTCCGCCTCGTCATCAGGAAACCCCAGGAGATTTCTCAGAATCCCCTCACCGATGGTCTCGATGTCCGTACCCCTTTCCCGAAGGTACGGATCATCCATCCGGGAAAATATCTTGACGTAGTCGAGGATAACTTCCTTGAGGGCGAACTCGGCCTTGGTGCCGAGCCGGATGGCGGCGATGATCTTTGCTTTGAGGCCGCCGTCCTTAAGGGTCAGGAGGTAGGCGTTGATGATGGCCTCATCTTCCTTTGTCAGTTGGCATTCTATATTATTGCAGAGCTCATGAATCTGGCTTTCGGACTTGGCAAAGGCCTCTCCGATACGGTTGATTTCCGGATGGATGTCGAATGTTTTCCCGAATCCGGTAACATCGGAAAAGCCTATTCGTTTCCGCAGGTATGAGGCGCTTCCTTCGCCGAATCCCCGGGAAACCGCGATACCTCGCAACATGCCCGGGGTGTTATTGGGCATGGAAGATTGCTGACTTGTCCAATCGGGTGAATATTTTATTCGACCGTCCATTTTCCTCGATTCCTAAGTTCATTAGCAACTTTACCCCATTATTTTATAATTGAGAAGCAAAATATGCCCATATCATGCCATAAATGAAAAAAATATCTCTTCTGGTAAAAAACCTGTTATTACCTTGATTATTTTCACAGGTGACGTTAAAATTACTAAAAGGAATGACGATAAGGAGGACATATGCGGGTACGTGTTTCGGCGGTTTTTGAACAGGGCGGGGAAATCCTGTGCATGAAGTATGTTTATGGCGGAAAAGATGTCTATGCCATACCGGGCGGCGGCGTGGACAAAGACATTCCCTTCCACGACGCCATTTTGGATGAATGGAAAAGCGAGTTGGGTGTCAAGGTGGAGGTGGGTGATATTATCCTGGTGGGAGAGGCCCCGGGGTCGAAAAGGCATCCCCAGACCCTTCATGTCGTGTTTGCCGCCAGTGATGTTCACGGCATTCCCAAAGTAAGGCCGGAAAGCACCCATTCCCTAGACATCGTATGGGTTCCCATTGCCAAGCTCATCGAATATCCGCTTTACCCCGATATCGGCAAACAGCTCCATGAATATTTTACGAGTTCACCCCGGCGGACTGTTGCATTTATCCGGAATTGCATGGAAAGAGGATACTGGTAAGGGATGAAGAACGGGGTCATGGAAAATGTTCTAGTCCTTCTGCACGGCCCATTTTTCCATTCGCGACACCTCTTTTGGCCAGTCTTCCGAAAGGCGTAGCTTCAGGAACTGGTCGAAGAGATCGTCCATGGTTTTGATCGCCGTTTCGATGAGGTAAATACGTTCCAGGGTGCGGCCGCTTTTGTCCTCTTCTTCCGCGACGTCCATGTCTGTGGGTACGGGCAGCTTCAGGGACTGAAACTGGAAGGTGTCGGCCTTGAAGGTAAATTCCCACTTTGCCGAATCGCGTCCCAGGCTGATCCTGGCTTCCTTGATTTTTTTCCCCTGCCGGACGGCCTCTTTGCCTTCCTTGAGATCGGCATGTTGTCCCTGACAGACCACCGATTCGGCGTATTCGCCTTCTCCCGACTCCAGGGCCAGGCGGCGGACAAAGGCCATTTCGATGTCTCCGAAGCCGGGGACGAGGACGATGCCGCTTCTCTCCTCCGACTTGGACCAGAGCCAGGTCAGAAATTCCCTCCCCAAGAAGGCGGGGCTGATCCCGTGGGATTCCAGGGCAGCTGGATCCCATGGCTGGTAGGGTTGAAGGATCAGTCCGAAGCTCTGCTGGAAAAGGTCCAGGAACTCCTGGACGATCTTTTGCGACAAGTTGGTAAAAAAGACTGTTCCGCTGCCGACAGACCAGCAGACCTCAAAAAAAGACGGTATGGGCTGGGCATTGGCAAGCAGTTCAAGGCGGACGGATTCACGGATGGCTTCCCGTTGATCCTTGTAGAGTTTTTTAATCCGGTTCTCTGCGAGAAAGCGCCTTTCCCCCTCCAGGCAGCGGATCTTCATGAGGGCCGGGGGCACCATGCGGCGATCGATGCGCAGGGAGAACAACCTGTAATCGCCGAAGGCATAGCGGGCATAACCGAATTCCGTATCCAGGACGTCTTCAATGCAGGTCCAGCCCAGGTTTTTTTCCGCCTCCGCGGGAAAAAAATCACGAAAGGCGAAGGATTTGATTTGCTTGTCAAATAATTCGGATGACGACTCCGCGTCTTTATTCGTGACGGAAAACCGTGAAAATGTCATACTGCCCTTTAAAAAACCCATAAATGCCTCCTCTTTTGAAGGGCCAGACCGTATCTTAAGGCTCTTCTTCTGTCAAGGCGAATGAAAAGTGGACACCCCCCAATATTTATGATATCAGGCGCAAATCTCTTATTATCAAGGGGTTGAAATGACCATCCAAAGAATCGGCATCGTCGCTAATACGGCCAAGGAAAAGTCTCCGGAGTATACGCTCCGGCTCCGGGACTGGATTGTGCAGCGCGGCCTTGAAGTTTTTTTTCAGAAGCAGATTGCAGAAAAAATAGGCGGGATTCAAGGTTTTGAAACCACGGAACTGGCCGGCATGGTGGATATACTGGCCGTATTCGGCGGCGATGGGACCCTCTTGAGAACGGCCCGTGCCGTCCGTGAATTCCCGGTGCCGATCGTCGGCATCAACCTCGGGCAGTTCGGCTATCTGACGGAAGTCAATCTCAACGAGATGCTGGAGGCCTTTGAGGTTATTCTCCAGGGGAACTATCAAACGGAACGGCGGATGATGCTTGATGTTTCCGTCGAGGCGAAGGGTGAATCCGATAAGGTGCGGACCGTCCTGAATGATGCCGTGGTCAACCGGGGCAATCTTTCACGGATTGTGGACCTGGAAACATTTGTTGACGACTGCTACCTGACCACATTCAAGGCCGATGGGCTGATTGTTTCAACACCGACGGGTTCCACGGCTTATTCCCTTTCGGCGGGCGGGCCGATTGTCTTTCCCCAGCAGGATTCCATTATCATTAATCCCATCTGCCCCCATACGCTGACCAATCGCCCCATTATTCTCCCAGGCGGCGCACAGATCAAAGTGACCCTCTGGTCCAAAGAGGAAGGGGCCACGCTGACATTGGACGGTCAGGTGTCCATTCATCTGAAATCCGGCGACACCATGACCATCACAAAATCGCCTTATGAAACGCTGCTGGTCTGTTCTCCCCACCGGGGGTATCTGGAAATTCTCCGATCAAAACTGGGGTGGGGCGGTTTGCCGACCATTTTAAGATAACCTTGGGGATTGTCATGCTGACGGAACTGACCATCCGGAATTTCGCGATCATTGACGAATTGAGGGTTGCCTTTGCAGAGGGCCTAAACATCCTTACCGGCGAAACGGGAGCGGGCAAGTCCATCATCATCGGCGCCGTCAACCTGCTCCTGGGAGACCGTGCATCGGGGGACATGATTCGCACATCGGAAGACTCGGCCACCGTGGAGGCCTTCTTTGACCTCGACGGTCAAGGAGCGATTGTCGGCATGCTCAAGGAATGGGGCGTCCATAATGGCGATGAACTGATCGTCAAAAGAATCATCTCCCGTTCCGGGAAAAACAGGGTCTATATCAATGGCAATGCCGCCACGCTGGCGATGCTGTCCTGCCTGGGGGAATCCCTGATGAACATCTGCGGCCAGCATGAGCATCAGGTCCTGTTGAAAGAAGAAAATCATGTTGAAATCCTCGACGAGTTCGGCGAACTTATACCTCTGAGACGGGAATACGTGGTGGTGTATCAGGACGTTCAGGCGTTCAAGGAAAAGATACGGGAACTGGAAAACCTGAACCGCCGGAAGCTCGACCGTGAGGAATTCATCAAGTTTCAACTTGGGGAGATAGACGATGTCAATCCGCAATCAGGTGAGGATGATCGCTTGGCGGAAGAGAGAAAGATCCTGAGCAATGTTCAGAAACTTGCCGATTTGGCCGGTTTTGCCCATGAGGCGCTATATGGGGGTGAAGGCGCTATCCTCGAAAAGATTCGGGCGGTTATGGATGCCGTTCGTGATATTCGCAGAATTGACGCCCGGCTTGCCGTTTCCGAGGAGGAATTTGCGGCTAATTATTATCAGATCGAAGAAACCGCTTTTATCCTGAGAGATTACGCCAAAGGATTGTCTTTCGATCCCGGGCGGCTTGAAGATATTGATGAGCGCCTCGAGCGTCTGGGGCGATTGAAACGGAAGCATGGCGGCAATCTCGAGGCCGTGCTGTCAAAAAAGGCGGAAATGGAATGTGAACTGAAGCAAATCCTTTCCGTTGATGAGGAATTGGAGCGGGTGTCGGATAAGCTGTCATCGTCCCGGGGCAAAATGGAGGCGAAGGCCGCTCTGCTGTCGAAAGCCAGGAAGGCCTCAGCATTAAAACTTCAAAAGGCTGTTGAAAAAGAGATTCATACGTTGCGCATGGAAGGGGCACGCTTTGAGGTCGTCTTCCAGGATGGCCCTCCCGAAGGTCAGGAGGAGCGATATACGGGAAGCGGCATGGATAATATTGCCTTTTATCTTTCGACAAACCCCGGAGAGGCGCTGAAGCCTCTCAATCGCGTCGCTTCGGGGGGAGAATTGTCCCGGGTTGTCCTGGCCATCAAAAAGGTGCTCTCCGGGACAGGCTTTGCGGGGACCATTGTCTTTGATGAGGTGGACAGCGGTATCGGCGGCGCCACAGCGGAAATCGTCGGCGAAAAAATCCGCGAGGTGGCCGGGCATCATCAGGTGCTTTGTATTACTCACCTGCCCCAGATAGCCTGTTTTGCCGACCGGCACTACCGGGTAGCGAAGCGGGTTGAAGGGGAAAAGACCCTGACCAGCGTTGAAGTCCTTTCCGATTCTGAGCGCCTGGAGGAAATGGCCCGTATGCTGGGCGGAGTCGATGTGACGGAAACCACGAGAAAACATGCACGGGAGATGTTGGCGGGGGCCTGCAGGAGGCCTCAGTGACGGCAACGAACGGGGGAAGATAAAATGCTGAGAAAAGCGAAAATCCGGGATGTGAAAACCATCCACAAAATGATCAATATATCTGCCGGAAGAGAAGAAATGCTGCCCCGTTCCCTCATGGATATCTATGGAAGCCTTCGGGACTTCTTCGTTTATTTCGATGAGAAAGAGCAGGCCATCGTTGGTATCTGTGCCATGAATATCATCTGGGAAAACCTGGCTGAAGTCCGGTCTCTTTACGTGGATGAGGCCTACCGCGAAAGGGGAATCGGCAGAATGCTCGTGGAAGCGTGTATTTCGGAAGCCATCACCCTTGAACTCTTCCGGATTTTTACCTTGACTTACAAGGATGCGTTTTTTAAACGTCTGGGGTTTCACGAAGTCGAGCGAAATTCACTTTCCGAGAAGATATGGTCTGATTGTTTCCGTTGTTCAAAATATCCTGATTATTGTGATGAAGTGGCGATGATTATTGAGTTATAAGTGAAGGAGAAGCTTATGGATGAGCGTGATAGAAGGGAAAATGCCCTTAAGGCGGAAGTGCTTATATTACAGCAGCGTGTCACCGCCCTGGAAGAGGAAATACAACAGCAGCACTCGCAATGGGTTGAATCCCAGAAACTGGAGGCCATCGGCACCCTTGCAGACGGGATTGCCCACGAATTCAATAACATCCTGATGGGTATTCAGGGGTATGTTTCCTTGATGCATTTTCAGAAAGGGGAAAAGCAGCCCCATGATGAAAAATTGCATAATATCGAACGGCTCATTGAGAAAGGAGCCAACCTGACCAAGCAGTTGTTGGGATTTGCCCAGAACGGCATGTTTGAGGTTTGTCCTGCCGATATTAATCAGCTTCTTGATGAGAATGCGAAAATGTTCGGACAGACGAAGCGGGAAATTCAGATTCATCGTCATTTTGCATCTGAACTGCGGACGGTGTCCGCTGACCGGTCCCAGTTGGACCAGGTTTTTATGAACCTGTTCATCAATGCCTGGCAGGCCATGCCGACGGGGGGCGACATTTACATCGAGACACAAAATGTCGAGTTGACGGAGGAGGAAACAGCACCGTTCGGCATTGATAAGGGGACGTATGTTGAGATCATTGTCAGGGATACCGGGGTCGGCATGGATGAGAGTACACGCCAGCGCATATTCGAACCGTTTTTCACGACGAAGGAACTGGGGCGGGGAACCGGCCTGGGATTGGCATTCGTTTATGGCGTCATCAAGAATCATGGCGGCATGATCCGGATTTTCAGTGAAAAAGGGAAAGGGGCGACGTTCAAGATTTATTTCCCCGCATTGGCGGATGAATCTGCTATCGAAGAAAACCGGGAGACAGATGTAGCGGGCGGCAAAGAAACCATTCTCATCGTCGATGACGAGGAAATCAATATCGACGTCATGCAGGAGTGGCTGGAGATTTTAGGCTACAGGGTTCTGGCGGCGCAGAACGGGCAGGTGGCCGTCGATATTTATAAGGACCATGGAAAAGAGATTGATCTTGTCATCCTGGACATGGTCATGCCCGGTATGAACGGCGGCGAGGTGTTCGACGTGCTGAAGGGCATCAATCCCGATGTGCGGGCCATCTTGTCCAGTGGGTACAGTATCGACGGTAAAGCGAAGGATATCCTTCTGAAGGGGATCAAGGCCTTTATCCAGAAACCTTTCCGGATCGACAGCCTGGCCGCGAAGATACGTGAAGTCCTGTCGTCATGAACCGGCGGCCTGCCCGATCAGCGGTGTGTTTGTTCGGCTTGATTTTCCTGTTGTCCGGCTGTGCATCAATCATGGAGATGCCCGATAAAGGGGCTCCGCCTGTCGCCATGACCGCAGTTGCGGCGCCTGACGAGTTGTCCGATGACCTGGACGGCGATTCTCTGAACAAAGCCATTGATACGAGTATCCTTTATTATCAGAAGGCAGGCGACCAGGAGACTTATTGCTTCCGGGATCAATGTTACCGACCTCCGGAGATGATCGCAGCCCTCCGTCTCTTCCGGAAAATTGTGAACGAATCCGTGTCCGTGAAAGTTAAAGAGGCAAAGATTCGTGAGTCTTTCGACTTTTATCAGGCGGCAGGTCGTGATGGGAACGGCACAATCATTTTCACGGGCTATTATGAACCAATCCTGGACGGTTCTCTCAACAGAACAGAAATGTTTCGGTATCCTCTTTACCGGACGCCGGAAGATACCGTTATGGTCCGTCTGGGTGCGTTCAATCCGAAATATGGAAAGGATCGACTTGTCGGCCGGTTGAAGGGCCAGTCTCTGATTCCTCACTACAGCCGGAAGGATATCGAAACCGGCCGTGTACTGGAGGGGCAGGGATTGGAAATCGCATGGGTGGATGATCCTGTCGCCCTGTTTATCCTCCATATCCAGGGTTCCGGGCAGATTCGCCTGCCTGATGGGAAAATCATGCGTGTCAATTATGCCCAGTCAAACGGGAAGCCTTTTCGCGGCTTGACGACCTACATGGTGGAGAAGGGATATTTGTCGCCGGAAGAGAAAACCTACCGGCGGATGAAGGCCTATTTGCAGGAACACCCGGAGTCCCGTGATGACATCATGAATTATAATGAGAGCTATGTTTTTTTTCGGATAGTCCATGAAGGGCCCCTGGGATCTCTTGGATTGCCCGTGATCGCCGATCGCTCCATTGCCACGGACCCTGATGTTTTTCCCCGGGGTGCCCTGATTTTTATGCAGTCCCGCAAGCCGGTTTTCAGGAGCGACGGTGAAATTACAAATTGGCGCCCTTATTCCCGTTTTGTTTTAAGTCACGATGCCGGCGGCGCCATCAAGGGCCCGGGCCGGGTTGACCTTTTCTGCGGAACGGGTCCGACGGCCGAGCGCCTGGCAGGGAGTCTTACCGAAAAAGGGGCAATGTATTTTCTTGTCCCCCGGCGATAGTCAAGCCGTGGTGATCTTATCAATATAATCATAGTTCTGTAACCAATCTATTATAAACGATAAAAATACTCGTCGTCAAATGGCCGTGTTCATTGAAACACCGGATTTGCGGCCATGTATGTACCTAAATAAATGGCACTTATCTTAATATATTTCTTGATAATTGATTTTATTTATGTTATACAAAATGATACCAATAAAGATTACCAGTATAATGGTAAATAACAATTAAAGTGAAAGGAGATTTTTGATCGTTATGACAAAAGCAGAATTAGTATCAGCAATGGCCGCGGATGCCGGGCTTACCAAGGCGTCAGCGGCAAAGGCATTGGAATCCTTCATGGCAACGGTTGCCAAAGAGCTCAAGAAGACCGGCAGGCTCGGCCTGGTCGGATTTGGAACATTTGCCGTCACGAAACGCAAGGCCCGTGAGGGAAGAAACCCCCAGACGGGAAAGGCTATCAAGATTCCGGCGAAGAAGGTTGTCAAGTTTAAGGCCGGTAAAGGACTCATTTCCAGCGTCAAATAGTATTTTCAACGGAACCCCCCGTGGAGGTATTTCTGCGGGGGCTTCTTTTTCTATCACCTCAAAATCAGTAACTGAACCTCAATCCATTCATATTAACGCGACAGGCTATTGACCCGCGAGATGGTTAAGTCTGATTCATTGACATAACGGGGCTGTTCTGTTATAGGAGCGATCCGAATTTTCATTCAATTATCAGCCGGCATGGAGGAAATGTGGATAAAAAAAGAATACTGAGCGGTATGCGTCCCACGGGTCACCTGCATTTGGGAAACCTGTACGGCGCACTGCAAAACTGGATCGATCTCCAGAATGACGGCCGATACGAATGCTTCTATTTTGTTGCCGACTGGCATGCCCTCACCAGCGACTATGCCGATACGGCGCAAATGGGAGATTATGCCCACGCCATGGTGATCGACTGGCTCAGTGCCGGCCTTGATCCCGAAAAAAGCACCCTCTTCGTTCAATCCGATATCAAGGAACACGCCGAGTTATTCGTTATTTTGTCCATGATCACGCCTCTGGCCTGGCTGGAACGAAACCCGACCTACAAGGAAATGAAGACGGAACTTACCAATAAGGATCTGTCCAATCTGGGGTTTCTGGCCTATCCTGTCCTGCAGGCGGCCGATATTATTATGTATAAAGCTTACGGCGTTCCGGTCGGCGTGGATCAACTGCCGCACGTTGAACTGACCCGCGAGATTGCCCGGCGATTCAATTTCCTTTACGGGGATACCTTTCCCGAACCCAAGACGCTGCTGACGGATGTGCCGAAGCTGCTCGGAACGGACGGCCGGAAGATGAGCAAATCTTATGACAATACCATATACATCAGTGACCGGGGCGATGTGCTCTATAAAAAAATTACGACCATGTTCACGGATCCGCAGCGCCAGAGGCGGAAAGATCCGGGCCGCCCGGAGATCTGTAATGTGTATGCCTTTCATAACCTTTACACCGATGCGCAAAAAACACAGGAGATTGGCTCGGATTGCCGGAATGCCGCAATCGGGTGCACGGATTGCAAAAAAATACTGGCGCAAAATATTGCCGAAGGCATGCAACCCGTTCATGAGCGTCGGGATTACTATCTTCAACATCCCGACGATGTGAAAAGCATTATCCGCGACGGGAATATCAGGGCGAGGGAGGTTGCGCAGGCAACAATGGAAGAGGTGCGCAAAGCCGTGAAAATAAATTATGGATTATGAAGTCAAACTTGATATCTTTGAAGGGCCTCTCGATCTCCTCCTGTATCTCATTAAAAAGAACGAAATAGATATCTACGATATTCCGATTGCCCTGATCACGGAACAATATATAAAATATATGGAGATGTTGAAATCTCTGAACCTGGATCTGGCAGGGGAGTACCTCGTATTAGCATCAACCCTGATTCACATCAAATCCAGGATGCTTTTACCGGACCCCGAGACGGGTGACGAAGAGGAGGAAAACGACCCCCGAACCGAACTCGTCCAGCAGCTCCTCGAATATCAGACTTACAAAGAGGCTGCCCTGGCCCTTGACGGACGGCCTCAACTGGAAAGGGATGTCTTCAAACGCGGTGGCGTCGGGGTGGAAGCCGTGGCCGATGGCGCCGCAGAGGACGACGATACGCTCGTGGAAGTCAGCCTGTTTGACCTGGTGGAGGCGTTTCAACGCATGATCACCAAACTGTCGCCGATACAGTTGATGGAAATCGAGGCCGAAAAAATAACCCTGGCAGACAAAATCAACGAGATCACACAACGGTTGAGCTTAGAGAAGAGCCTGACTTTTTCTGATTTACTGGAGGGACAGAAAAGCCGGCGCCAGCTGATCTATACCTTTCTTGCCATTCTGGAGTTGATCAAGATGAGGGTCATTAGCGCCTATCAATCGGCCTGTTTTGGAACGATACGGTTATTCCTCTCAAGTGAGAGCGCACATGAATGAGATAAAAGCCATCCTGGAAGTGATCCTCTTTGCCTCCGACGCCCCTTTGCCGTTGGACAGGATTGTCGAATTGGTTAAGGATCATGGCGCTGTTAAAGCTGATGTTGCCGCGATCCTGGAGGACCTCAAGGAAGAATATGCAACGCGGCAAGGCGGTTTTGGCCTGCAGGAAGTGGGTGGGGGATATCAGTTCCGAACCCGTCCTGACCTGGCTGTCTGGGTAAAACGCCTGAAAGGGACAAAGACTGCCCTGCTGAGCCCTGCCGCCCTGGAAACGCTGGCGGTCATAGCCTATCGTCAGCCGATTGTGAAGGCCGAAATCGATGTCGTGCGCGGTGTTGATGTTGGCGGTGTATTAAAGGGACTTCTGGACAGGAAGCTGGTCCGCATTGTCGGCCGCAAGGATGTGCCGGGGAAACCCATCCTCTATGGGACAACCAAGAAATTTCTGGAAGTCTTTAATCTCAATGATCTATCTGAGTTACCGACCATGCGGGAACTGAAGGACCTCCAGAAGCCCATGAACAGTGAACAGTGAACAGTGAACAAGGGTACTTGTTAAATGGCTGAACGTCTCCAAAAAGTCCTCGCCCATGCGGGCGTCGCGTCGCGCCGTGCCGCAGAAGCCATGATTCTTGCGGGAAGGGTTTCCGTCAACGGGAAGACGATAGACGCCATGGGAACCCTCGTAGAGCCGGGAGATGACATCCGGGCGGATGGGAAGCCCATTAAGGGAGCCGCAAGAAAACGGTATGTCATGGTGAATAAGCCGGCAGGCTATGTGACGACGCTTCATGACCCCCAGGGGAGGCCCACCGTCAAGGAACTGGTGTCATCGCTGCCTGACCGCTTGTATCCCGTGGGGAGGCTGGATTATGATTCCGAAGGCCTCCTGCTGATGACAAGCGATGGCGAGTTTGCGTATCGTCTCCAGCATCCCCGGTTTGGTGTACCGAAGACCTATCAGGTCAAGGTCGAGGGAAGCATTTCCCCTGCCGATCTGAAGGATCTGGCGGTTGGTATCAGGCTTCGGGATGGGTTATTCAAGCCCGTAAACGTTCGTATAGAAAAGTTGAACCGCCAGAGCACTTGGTTGAATCTGACGATTACGGAAGGAAGAAACCGTGTGATCAGGCGGGCCCTTGATTTGATGGGATACCCGGTGCGTCGCCTGATCCGCCTGGAGGTTGGAGGGCTCCGTCTGGGCGATTTGAAAAAAGGTGAATTCCGAGACCTGACGCCTGGGGAAATCGAAACACTACTGATTTTTTTGAAAAAATTTTCTTGACATTCCACATAAAATAAATAATAGTCGCCGAAAACAAAGACATATTATCAAGTTATTCAGAAATGACTGCGTTTCGCGCAATATTATAAGGAGGCATTATGAACAAATCAGGACTCATTGACGCATTGAGCAAAAAGGAAAATTTGACGGAGAAAAAGGCAATAGACGTGATCAACCTCATTTTCAAGGGGTTCAACGATGAGCTGAAGACGGGTGGAAGGATTGAAATCAGGGGATTCGGCAGCTTTGTGGTCCGGAAATATGAGGCCTATACGGGGCGTAATCCAAAGACCGGCAAGAATATCAAGGTATCTCCCAAGAGCCTGCCCTTTTTCAAAGTCGGTAAGGAACTCAAGGAAAGAGTCGATAAAAGTAAATAGTTCAGAAACGGTCGAAGACCGGATAGCTCTATGATATTGAGGACGAGGGGTCAGGCATGACCCCTTTTTTATTTATGAGCGCCTCCCCTTATTTCAATCTTGTTCTGTTCCTGATCACTCTGCTTACCACAATCATTGCCGGTGCCCTTCAACAGGGCATAGACCCCCTGGCTGCGCCATGGGACCTGTGGCAGGGCATCCCCTTCTCTCTTACGCTGTTGATTATCCTGGCCGCTCACGAATTCGGCCACTACTTCATGTCGATCAGGCGCGGGGTGAAGGTAACGCTGCCCTACTTTATCCCTGCACCGTCTTTTATCGGAACGTTCGGCGCCTTCATCAAGATGAAATCTCCCATCCTGGACAGAAGAACACTCCTCGACATCGGCGTGGCCGGTCCCCTTGCCGGGTTTGTTGTTGCTGTCCCCGTTCTTCTTGTGGGGCTTATGCTATCGGAGATGCGCGTGTCAGTTGCCGAAACAGGCTTGGAGCTCGGAAACTCCATTTTGTTCTCATTCCTCTCCTGGATTGTTTTTGGCAGCCTGCCGGACCAGATAGATATCGTTTTGCACCCTATCGCTTTTTCGGGATGGATCGGATTGCTCGTTACCTGCTTCAATCTCCTGCCCGTGGGCCAACTGGATGGCGGGCATATTGCTTATGCCGTCTTTGGCCGTAGACAAGCGACCCTGGCCAAGTTCATGATTCTGATTCTTCTGATACTTGGCCTGACGGGCTGGATGGGATGGCTGATATGGGCCTTGATCCTTCTGTTCATGAAGCTTCCCCATCCACCGGTCGTCTACGACTGGATTCCCCTCGATGGTAAAAGGCGTATCATCGGCTGGATAGCCATGTCGCTCTTTGTGCTGACCTTTACGCCGGTCCCTTTTTAACGACAGACGAACTTTACAAGCCTCCAATTGACAATGTGACCCCCGGCAGGTATAGCATTTCTTATAATCCATACAGGATAAAACGATGGCATCTGTTCATCTGAAATGGTATTGGATTGCCGGTCTTGCCGTTGCGGGGCTATTTCTTTTTCTACTTTCTCTTCGAATTGGACTGTTGCACCCGCCTTTATCGAAAGATGTGCACCTGCTTTCAGAAAAAACAGATCAAACCGGTGATCGTGAAACCTGGATGCAGATATTTCAAAACGGACGGAAGATCGGCTATGCCCATCGTATATTGTCGCCTGGATCGGAAGGCTATGAATTTACCGATGATGTGTTTATGCGGATCAATAGCATGGGTGTTGTTCAGGGTGTGACGTTTTCCACCCGTGGAACGCTGAATCGTGATCTAACGGTTTCAACATTCCATGTCCGCCTGACCTCCAATATGTTCCATTTTGCTGCCCGGGGTGCTTGCGTCGGCAAGAATCTCACGCTATATGCAGGAGAGCCCGGTGATGAAAAGAGATATGATCTGGTCTTGAAGGATGTGCCCCATATGTCTGGTCATATCGCGGATGCGGCCATCAGGTCGGGACTCAGGGCAGGGGAGGTCAAGACCTTCAGCCTGTTCGATCCCGCCGGCATGGGCGTTCGACCGGTTAAGGTGTCCCTGTTGGGTAATGAAACACGATCGGTCTCAGGTAAACCGATCAAGCTGACGAAACTGGCTGTGGATTTTGTGGGGACGCGCCAATATGCATGGGTCGATGAACAGGGTCGGATAATGCGGGAAGAGGGGGCCTTGGGCCTGGCCCTGGAGCGAGCTACAAAGGAAGAGGCACATCAGGGGTTAACCCCCGGTGATACCGCGGGCGCGGACATGACGGAACTGGCATCCGTGGCCTCCAATCTGACGATCCGGGAACCAACGGCCCTCGGTAGTTTGAAAGTAAAAATTAGCCATGTCGATATGCAGCGATTTATCTTGGCGGGTGGACGGCAGTCCTGCCAGGATGACCTGCTAACGGTTCAAAAAGAAGTGTTGATGAAAAGCGACAAACCGGTCCATTTTCCGGCTGGCAAGGGCAAGTCGGAGCTGCTCAGGTCCACACCGTTTGTCCAGTCTGATCATCCTGATATTCGGGACGCTTTAAGAGGTGTTATTTCACCGAATGATTTGCCTGGTGCAAAGATGCAAAAGATCATTCATTGGGTATATCGTCATGTGGAGAAGCAGCCCGTTCTTTCCGTTTCCAATGCCGTGGAAACCTTGAAATACCGCAAAGGCGATTGTACGGAGCATGCGGTTCTTGTCGCGGCGCTCGGTCGGGCGGCAGGAATCCCGACGACGATAGAAACGGGTCTCGTCTATCAAAGGGGCCGTTTTTACTATCACGCCTGGAATGTCTTCTGGATCGATGAATGGCAAAAGTGGATTACTGCCGATGCCGTGTTTGACCAGATTCCCGCCGACGTGACCCATCTGCGCTTCGTCAGGGGCGAGGCACAGGAACAGTTGGATCTCATAGGCCTTTTGGGGCGAATCAAACTGGAGATCATAGAATAGAAAAATGATCGAACTAAAGAATCTTACAAAACGCTATGATCGAATTCTGGCTGTCGACAGCCTGAATCTGGATATCGCCGCAGGCGAGATATTCGGATTTATCGGCCCGAACGGGGCGGGGAAGACGACCACTATCCGGATGATGGGCGGGCTGCTTATGCCCACGTCCGGATCCGTCCGGATAGACGGCCTGGCAATGGCGGATTCGCCTGTGGAGGTCAAGAAACGGATTGGATTCATTCCCGACCGGCCCTATTTATATGAAAAATTGACGGGTACGGAATTCATGAAATTTTCCGCCGACCTGTATGGAATCGATGAGGCGGTGCTTGAGAAAAAGTCGGAGATGCTTCTCAGGATGTTTGCCCTCTTCAACTGGCGCCATGAGCTGATCGAGGCCTATTCTCACGGCATGAAGCAGCGCCTGATCATTGCCTCCGCCCTGCTACATGATCCAGGGGTGCTCATTGTTGACGAACCGATGGTCGGTCTCGATCCGGCAGCCGTCAAAATGGTCAAGGATATTTTCAGACGACTTGCGGGAGAAGGGAAGACAATCTTCATGTCCACCCATACCCTGTCCGTGGCCGAGAATCTGTGTGACCGCATCGGGATTATCCATAAGGGCTCGATGATTGCCCTGGGGACGATGGAAGAATTGAAAAATTCAACAAATCTTCGGGAAGGGGACCTGGAAGAGGTCTTCATCCGCCTGACGGAGGACGGTGAGGCGCCGTGAAGCATATCATTACCCTCTGGAAGCCGCGCCTCCTGTCGTTTCAGAATAATCGTTTATCCGGAAAGGCCCGGGACCACCGGGCCAGGCTGTACCTTTTTAGTCTGGTGGGTCTCCTTTTCTGGATGGGGATTTTCGGGGTTTTTTATCGTGTCCTCACCTATTTCCAGGGGGTGGAAGGATTCGGGGATATCCTGGCCAATCGCCTCCTTTTCATGGTGATCATGACTTTCTTTACACTCCTGGTGTTCAGCGGGATCATTATCGTTCTTTCAAAACTTTATTTGAGCCGTGATCTCATGCTGGTCCATTCCCTGCCGGTATCAACTGTTGAAATATTCCTGGCCCGCTGGACGGAAAGCGCCTTCGACAGTTCCTGGATGGTCCTGTTATACAGCTTGCCCGTTTTCCTGTCCTACGGAGCCGTCTATAAGACAGGGCCTCTATTTTATTCTGTTGTTCTATTGTCCATGGCGGCACTGTGTATCATCGCCTCCGGAATCAGCGTCCTTGCTGTGATGCTGGCCGCCGTTATCCTGCCTGCGGGCAAGCTGCGAACCGTATTTGTTTTTTTTGGAATTGCCGTCATCCTTTTGCTGGTTGTGACCATTCGCATCATGAGACCCGAACAGTTGGTCAATCCGGAGCAATTCCTTTCTGCCGCCCTTTATCTGCAGTCTCTTCAGACGACCGGTTCCCCCTGGCTGCCGACCACCTGGGTCTATGACGCCATTCAGGGAAGCCTGAAAGGATATGCCGGAGACGTGGCATTGAATGTTGCCCTGGCCTGGAGCTTTGCATTGACGCTGGTTTTTATTAATGCGCGGATCGCCGGCGCCATTTACTTCCCGGGTTTCTCCAGAGCCCAGACCACCGCGGAGAGATTGTTTCCCTCAAGCCGGCCGGGTCACGGCTGGCCTCGTCTTTTTAGCCTTTTCCCCTCAGCGGTGAGGGCCTTTGCCATAAAGGAAATAAGAACCTTTTTCCGTGATCAGACCCAGTGGCCTCAGATATTTCTTATTTGCGCCCTGATTGTTGTTTATCTGTATAATTTCTCCGTTCTGCCGCTGGATAAAACACCCATCAAAACCATCTATTTGCAAAACCTCTTTGCGTTTCTGAACATGGGCCTGGCAACGTTTGTCCTGACGGCCATCGCCGCCCGCTTTGTCTTTCCCGCCGTAAGCATGGAAGGGGACGCCTTCTGGATTGTCCGGTCTTCTCCCGTTTCTATCCGGACCTTCCTGTGGATCAAGTTTTTTGTCTATTATGTGCCCTTGGTGATTTTGGCCGAAATCCTCATTGTATTATCCAATGTTCTCCTGCAGGTGACGCCTTTCATGATGGGGCTTTCCGTTGGAACGGTGTTTTGTGTGGTGCCGGGGGTTGTCGCTATGGGGGTGGGCCTGGGGGCCATCTACCCCGATTTTCATTCTGAGAATCCGGCTCAATCCGTGACGAGTTTTGGTGGTCTCCTCTATATGATTCTATGCGCAGGATTTATTGTCGCGATTATTGTGCTTGAAGCCGGCCCCGTTTATTCCATGTTCATGACGGATGTCCGGGGAGAGAGCTTTTCCCTGAGGCAATGGCTCTGGATGTGCGCTTCATTTGCGATTGTTCTGATCCTGTGCATTTTAGCTGTCATTTTTCCTATGAAACTTGGCGAAAGACGGCTTAGTATTTGCTGATTCGTAAAATCCATATTGAATTATCAGAAGGAATTCTGTATGGGGGGATGCTCTAGGAAAGGGGTTGACTATAAAGCACTGCCTATGAAAGCCGTATTTTTATCAGATGCACACCTGAAACGTTTTCAAGATCCCGGTTACAGAGCCTTGATAGATTTCCTGGGACGATTGAAGAATGCAGGTGACAGGGGAAAAACAAAGAATGATCCATCACATGCTATCGAATCGCCGTCTATTCCGGTGACGGACCTTTTTCTTGCGGGGGATATCTTTGATTTCTGGTTCAGCAAGAAAATGCGGATCTATCCGCATTATGAGGAAATTGTCGGCCGATTCGTGGCTCTGAAGGAACAGGGCGTTGCCATTCATTTTTGCGAAGGGAATCATGATTTCTTTCTCAAGGGCTATTTCTCCGACCGGCAGGGCATGACGGTTTACGAAGACTGGGCGGTCATAGAAGATGGCGGCCGAAAAATTCTTTTGTCGCATGGCGATCTTGTTGACAGCTCAAACATACGCTATCTGAAATTACGAAAAACATTGAGAAGCCCCCTGCTGTATCAACTGCAGCGACTGCTTCCGCTTGCCGTCCTCTGGGGAATCGCCCGCGGGAGTTCTTCTGTGAGCAAGGAATACATGAATGGCGCTGAGGAAAAGATCGCCCAAACCATGCGCCGGTTTGCCCATGACAAGTTTCAGGAAGGTTTCGATGCCGTCATTTTAGGGCATTGTCACCGGCCTTTGCTGGAGGAGAGCATGATGGGCGGGAAGCCCAGGGTCTTTGTGACGCTGGGCGACTGGGTCCGTCATAATTCTTATCTCTATTACGACGAGGGCCGTTTTTCCCTCAATCATCATTAACGGAAAAATGTTTAATCTGGACTTCCCGGATGGCTTATGCTAAGCGAATCTATTATTATTTAAGAGGTATTTATGAATTTTGGCGGTCTTGAACCGGAATGTGCAGACTATGATTCAGCCAGATTTGTGGTGGTTCCTGTCCCATACGATTTGACCTCGACCTATCAGTCTGGTTCCCGGCAGGGGCCGGCAGCGATTCTTGCCGCCTCGGCTAATATGGAACTCTATGACGAAGAATTGAAAAAGGAAACCTACCGGGAAGGTATATTTACAGCCCCTTTCATCAGCGTCGATGCCCGGGGGCCTCAATATATGAACGATGCCGTACAGCAGGTCATTGCTGATCTTCTGGTGGACAACAAAATCCCCGTGATGCTGGGAGGCGAGCACAGCATTACCCTTGGGGCGGTTGTCGCCATGAAAAATGCCTATCCGGATATTTCGGTCCTTCATTTTGACGCCCATGCCGATATGCGCAGCGCCTATCAGGGAAGCCCTTACAGCCATGCCTGTATCGCGCGGCGTATCTTTGAGCTCTGTCCGATCGTGCAGGTCGGCATCCGCAGTATGAGCGCCGAAGAAGCTCTTTTTATGAATGAAAACCAGATCAAAACCTATAGTGCGGATTTTGTCCTGGACGAACCTGGTTGGCTGAAGGAAATCTCGAGTCAACTGTCGGGAAATATCTATGTCACCATCGATCTGGACGCCCTTGATCCGGCGTATATGCCGTCGACAGGCACCCCGGAGCCCGGGGGGATTTCCTGGCGTCATATTTTAAAGTTGTTGCAAGTTGTGTCAAAAAAATGTACGGTGCGCGGCTTTGATGTCGTTGAGTTATCCCCCATCGCCGGGATGGTGGCCCCCGACTTTTTAGCTACAAAAATGATATATCGCATAATGGGTTATATTTAAGCCTTTAAGAATAATAATGACGCAGGAAGGAGACCTGAAATGAACGTATTCGTCCCCAGAAGGATTTTTTTTACGAAAGGTGTCGGAACTCATAAGGAAGAACTGCATTCTTTCGAATTAGCGCTGAGGGATGCAGGTATAGAGAAGTGCAATCTTGTTCAGGTTTCCAGTATTCTGCCTCCGGGATGCAAAGTGATTTCCAAGGCGAAAGGGCTCGAAGAACTCCGGCCCGGCGCCATCACTTACTGCGTTTTGAGCCGGTGCTGCAGCAACGAGCCACGGCGGCTTCTGGCCGCCTCTGTCGGCTGTGCCATTCCCGCGGACAAGAGGACTTACGGATACATCAGCGAGCATCACTCCTTTGGGCAGACGGAAAAACAGGCCGGGGAATATGCAGAAGATTTAGCGGCGGCTATGCTTGCCTCAACCCTGGGTATCGATTTCAATATTGACGAGAGTTGGGATGAAAAGAAAGAAATCTTCAAGATCAGCGGCAAAATAGTCAGTACCCGGAACATCACGCAATCCAGCATCGTAAAGAATGTCGGCTACACCACGGTGATCGCTGTTGCCGTATTTGTTTTTTAAAATATCGGAGAGATGGTCGGCGAAAAACTCCTTGACATTTACCGCACCATGTTTTAATAATATTTCTTCACAAGAACAACATTGCCGCGGGGTGGAGCAGTCCGGTAGCTCGTTGGGCTCATAACCCAAAGGTCAGAGGTTCGAATCCTCTCCCCGCTACCAAATTATTCTTTTAATTTCGATGCCTTAGCGATCTTTGAGGTGTTGAAAACATGGTGCGGAGTTGGTGCGGGAGTTGACTGTGAGAAAACGTCCCGCACCTCCTCATTTTCTATCTTGTAGTATCGTTCAAATGCGGCGTTTGTTGCCGATCCTGTTGCCCTTCTGATCCTTTCCGGTGAAAATTGTTTGCACAGCGCCCGGGCACTGCTATGTCTGGTTCCGCCGTACAGGTCCACGCCTTCAATCCCCAAATTTTTGCATGCCTGTTTCCATGCCCGGTAAACAAAATGCTTTCCGTATGGTTTGCCGTCGTCGTGACGGAAAAACCGCATGTCCCTGGAAAAGGCCAAGGGGAACGATTTCAGGATCTCGACATCCTGCGGGATCAGCAGGGCGGTTTTATATTTGTCCTCTTTGGGATGGGGAAACAGAAGCATGGCGTTTTCGAGGTCAATATGGCCCTCTTTCAACGAGAGCATTTCGGCCGGACGCACGTTAATGTACGTGCATAGCCAGCGGACACAAAGCCAGGTCTTTGCCTCGGCGATTCTGGCCACTTCATCGACGATCTTGATCTGGGTATCCTTGCCGACCACCTGCCTGTAGCCCAGCTCAAACCGGATTGTCGGAAATTGAGGCACTTCCTTGATTGCACCCCGGCGTTTGCACCACACCATAAAGTGATGGAGGGCGGCGAGGATATTGTGGCGAGTCTTGTTCCCGACGGCCAGACTCTTCGAGAAATCTTCCACGTCGGCGAATTCAACTTCCTTGATGTTGCGCCCATGAAAGAAGTCCGTCGCTTTGCCGGCATACTCCATCAGGTGCTGATGATAGCCTGAGCTGGTCTCATCGCGCTTGTATTCAAGCCACTTGTCGATCAGGTTATCAAAGGCAAGGGGCCTATCCGCCGCATAGTCCCGCCGGTCGAATGACCCCTCATCTTTTTTGAATCTGATTCCCGTTAAAAAACGGGCGGCCGAGGCATAATCACCATTGAACCG
>CAZBME010000029.1:52998-54459 GCA_964492965.1 uncultured Syntrophaceae bacterium
GCGCCCCGCATCAGGGAGGGCGGCAGGACGTGCTTTACTGGGCCGCGTCCTATGTGTCGTCATGGTATCCTCCCTGAATTATTGATTAGATTGACTTTCTACATTTTTCGTGTATAGTGTCACAGGTTCACGGTTGTTAGACCGGCACTCTTCCAGGTACGTTTTTAACCCGGAGAGATATTCTACATAAAGGCCGGAAGATCGATAGCCGGAAAGGGCCATGGAAAGCGTATTGCGTGAGACGCGGCGGCCCATGACCGTGGAGAGGGTCCCTGCCAGGGCGTCCGAGCTTTGCACCGGAAGGTCCAGATCAATGAGCAGGTGAAGGACCGATTTCCGGAGGGCAGTGGATTCAGGGGGGGATGAAACATTATTCGCAGTCATGACCGGGACCTCGAAGATGTTTTATTGTTGATAACGCATACGTTGGGTGACGGATAACACGTAAAAATAAGTATGTCAAGAGATAAAAACGTAAAAATATTATATCCGGAATTTTCAAAGAGTATCAATACATTAATAAGCCAATATTGTGAGGGTGATAAAAAGGCATTTGCCGCTGAACTGGGGGTTCATTACGACAGCGTGCGGCGTTGGAGTAATGGTAATGACCTTCCAAACGGTCCTATATTACTTGAAATACATAAAAAGTATGATGTTTCTCTCGACTGGCTTCTGACGGGGCTGTCGGCGGAAGACGCCGCCATCGTCGCCGACGGGAGCGAGGACGCAAAGCTGGCCTACCTGACGGTCAAACGCATTTTCGAGGGGGCCGAACCCACCACCATCATGGCATTGAAGATGTTTCTTTCCATGGTGGACCAATCCGTCGTCAGGTCTGTGGAAATCAAGCGGGACATGGAGGTCCTCAAGGAAGAAGTCAAGCACCTGAAGAAGATCAATCACCCGGGAATTCTTACCGGTACAGATCAGGCCGTGTGATCTCGTGCCGGGCCGAAGGCAACATCAGGTATCTCGGCGAACCATGGGCATCATCAAATCAATCATCACAGAAACCAAAAACAAACCCCGATCCGGGGAAGGGCATAGATCAGGCTGAGCAGGCGGTAGATGAATCACGGGTCAGGGAGATTCACGCATGCTTCGGTGCAACATCCGGAAGGATGATGTACCTCAATGACGAGGGCCGCGCCGTGCTGGATATTCCACAGGACGCGGTGATCGTATCCTTCCACGTGACGGAGGTCGTTCCCGCAAGATTCCGGCAGATGTTTCTGGACCGGGTTCAGGATGCGGCCATCAGGAAGAGAAGCACATGGGAAGGCACGGTGTACGGCTTCAAGACGGGCGGCCAGTTGTCCGTCCTGCTGTCCCTGGTGCAGGCGGGCCTCATGGGTGGGGAGGACGTCGTCATGTGCAACGTCCGGGTCCGCACTTTGACGCACCGCCCCTGGCAGGATGACACACGGGTCGTGCCGTTCCTGAAAAGGGCGTAGTGGG
>CAZBME010000030.1:0-49949 GCA_964492965.1 uncultured Syntrophaceae bacterium
GTATACTTTTTGAAGTGTCCGTTAAACTGGGGTAGGTTCAAAGTGTCCCTATATTCCCCCATATTTCAGCCTCAATCAATTAGAAGACTATTTCTGCAAATCTTTAATGGTTTTTTTCAGTTCTTCATTTTTTTTCTTTAATGATTCGACGTCCTCAGACGTACCCATCGGTAAGCGTGTAAATATCGTTTCTGCTTCCATGTCTATGATGGCACTGGATGCCAATGCAAAATATTTATTCCAATCATCAGTTGTCATGCTATTGATTCCATTTGATAAAATTCCGTAATTTATTGAGAATTTATCATGAGCGGCCCTCATTTTGTTATTTGTTTCTTCATGAATACGCCCAATAGCTTGCCTTGAAAATCCTTCCATGAACATTTGATTTTGAAACCCCAGAATACCTGTGCTTGCTCCAGAAAAAGCTGCCGCTACCACAGCATTGGCGGGACTTGCTACTAATAAAACTGTTGCCGTCAGCCCCGCTCCAATCCCAATAAAGGCTGTTGCTAATGTCACGCCGCTTCTGCGATTTGCTTGATCATTAAGTTTCAACAATTTGACCTCTGCCGGGCGTAGAGCCTTTTCATAATCTTTTATTAAATCATCAAGTCTAGCTTTGCGCGCATTATATCGATCAATCTTCTCTTGGTTATCAAGGTTTTTTTCACCTTTAATTGGCTTTGACTCGAAGTATGAAGCCGTGCTTCTTGCCTCCAATATAGTTTTAGAAGCGCATCCGATCAAAAAAACGTGGAGATGATGATGATGAACAAAAGGATATTCTTCATATTCGTCCTCCTTCTTGATTAGCGTTATGTGCCGAAATATCGGCAACAATGATTAATCATGACTAACCAACAGAGAGATGCAATGAATTCGAAAAAAGGATGATAGATATAATGATTTAAAGGTCTTCTATAACTTGTATAACGTTATGTCAAGAATAATCCAATAGATAATCCAGACAAGGCGGCCACCTTGAAAAATAGGGATCACCTCTCTATTACTTTTGACTTAATGTGGAAAGTGAACCCTATTTTGCACCAGACCACCTATGCCTACAACAGCCTGGCCAAGGCCGATAAACCGGCCCTTTTCATGGAATCGATGGAGTTCATCGCCGGATACCTGAAGGAAAAAGACCCCGAGGGGCTTATCGCAATTCCACATGGATAAAATATCGTTGACAGTTAAGACGGTTGTTTCTATAGTACGGGGATGAAGGCTTCAATATTCATCCTGCTTTTAAATTCCAGAGAATCGACATAGCCTATGGCCGACATCGTCATCCCTGAATATCGCGTCACGACAGACCGTCTTCGGATTGGTGTATTCATACGCCTGGAAGGCCTCAAATGGTATGAACATCCCTTCCTTTTCAAAAATTTTAAAATCGCGAACAATGAACAGCTGCAAACCCTTCAATCACTGGACGTTAAAGAGGTCATTTGCGTCCCCGGCAAAAGCGACGTCCTGCCTTTGAGCGAAGTGGCGCCAAAGGTTATGAAGGAGGATGAAGCCGCAAAAAAATCGGCATCGGATAATCTCTGGCGGATCAAGAAGGAACGGACGGAACAGCTGAGGCAACGGCAGGAAAGGATTGCCCAGTGCGAGCAGCGCTATGTCGACTCCCAGGAACGCGTCGGCAACATCATGAATGGCATCACGACGGGAAACCCGAATTCCATTCAAGAAGCCGCTGAGTTTGCCGACAGTTTTTCCCAGCATTTTCTTGAAGATTCCGATTCAACACTTCACCTGATGCGCATGGCCGCCAAGGAAGAGGCGCTCTATTATCACTCCATGAACGTTGCCGTCCTGTCCATGATGCTCGGCAAAGAAGTGGGTGTCAAGGCGGAAGACATGAAAATCCTCTGCCAGGGCGCCCTTTTTCATGACATCGGTAAAAGCAGAATCGATCGCAAGGTCCTGTTGAAAGAAAAGGGATTGACCAAACCGGAACTCGATTTTCTGCAGCTGCACCCCAAATATGGCGTGGATATCCTGGCCCCATCGGAAAGCTTTCCCAGGCTAGGACTCGTCATCGTCTATCAGCATCACGAAGCCTGTGACGGGTCGGGCTATCCGAAAGGCTCCACAGCGCCGCAGATTCATTTGTTGAGCAAGCTGGTTTCCATCGCCAATGTCTATGACAACCTCTGCAACAGGCGGAAGGTGGATGATTCGCTGACACCATACGAAGCCCTGTCCCAGATTTTTTCGAAACAGAAGGCCGCCTTCGACGAGAAGCTCCTCTCCTCATTCATCAGCTGTTTGGGGATCTATCCACCGGGAACGGTTGTGCAGCTCAGCAACGCTTCAATCGGCATGGTCATTTCCGTAAACCCCAAAAATCAGCTCAAGCCCAACATTGTTGTCTATGATCCCGAGATTCCCAAGAAAGATGCCATCATTATCGATATGCAGGAAGAAACGGATCTGAAGATTCTCCAGTCTATCAAGCCCGCCGCTTTACCGAAAGAGATATTCGATTATCTCTCCCCGCGAACAAGAATCACCTACTTTGTTGATCCCACCAATCCCTCGCCGGGAGAAAACCGTATTTGATGTTGAAAAACATATTCTCGCCCATTCGGGTTGGAGAGATAGAACTCCCCAACAGGTTTGTCGTGCCGGCCATGGTGATGAACTACTGCCATGCCGACGGCACCGCCACGGAAAGATATACCGCCTACCATGAGGCAAAGGCCCGGGGCGACTGGGGGCTCATCATCACAGAAGATTACGCGGTGGCCCCGGAAGGTAAGGGATTCCCGAACATCCCCGGCCTGTGGGAAGACCGCCAGATAGCAAGCCATGCTGCATTTACCCGGCGAATTCATGACCTCGGGGCCATCATGTTCGCCCAGATTTATCATGCCGGTCGCCAGACCAGCCATCGTGTCATCGGTTGCAGGCCCGTCGCCCCGTCGCCCATCCCCTGCCCGGCCATGCAGGAGCTCCCCCATGAATTGACGGTGGTGGAAATCCATGACATCGTGGAAAAATTCGGCGACTGCGCAAGAAGGACGAGGGAAGCCGGATTCGACGGTATCGAAATTCACGGCGCCCACGGTTATCTGATTGCCCAATTCATGTCACCCTATGCAAACAAAAGAATTGACGAATACGGGGGGAATTTAGAAAACATGATGCGTTTCCCCCTGGAAATTATCGCCAATATTCAGAGAAAAGCCGGAAAGGACTTCCCCGTCATTTTCAGAATATCGGGAGATGAACTGGTTCCCGAAGGACGAACCATCGGAGGCACAAAAACGATGGCCGTCATTCTGCAAAACGCGGGTATTCACGCCCTGCATATTTCCGCCGGGGTTTATGAAAAATCCTACGGCATTGTGCCTCCGGCGGCCATCCGCCACGGATGGATCACCGATCTGGCGGAGGGGGTCAAGCAGGCCGTGCATATCCCCGTAATAACCGTTGGAAGGATTACGGACCCGCTTCTGGCCGACACCATCATTTCCCAGGGAAAGGCGGATCTGGTGGCCATGGGCCGGGCGTCTCTGGCAGACCCCGATCTTCCCCGAAAAGCCGCCGCCGGCCGATTTACGGACATCAACCGCTGCATCGGCTGCATGCAGGGATGCAACGGCAGGATCACCCTTTACCAGCCCGCTACATGCATGGTCAATCCGACACTGGGCAAGGAAAGGGAGCTTCATATCGCGCCCGCCAATGCGAAAAAAAAGGTTTTTATCGCCGGGGCCGGACCCGCAGGGATGGCGGCAGCCATCGTGGCCGCAAGGCGAGAGCACAATGTTCATGTCTTCGAAAAAACCGACCGTGTGGGCGGACAGTTTTACACGGCATCCATCCCGCCCGACAAGGCAGAAATAGCAACATTTGTTCAATGGCAAAAGAAGCAACTGGATGATCTCGGCGTTGCCGTTCATCTCCAAGACGAACTGACGGAAGAGATCGTTGCCGAAGGGCGCCCGGATGCCGTCATCATCGCCACCGGCAGTATTCCCATCACGCTCAGTATACGCGGCGAGAAAAATGAAAACATCATCACGGCCCATGACGTCCTGGAAGGAAGGGCACCGGTGGGCCAAAAGGTCGCCATCATCGGCGGCGGCATGGTCGGTTCGGAAACAGCAGCGTATCTGGCTCATCAAGGCCGGGAGGTCACCATTGTCGAGATGCTCCCCCAAATAGCCGCCGATGTCGTAGCTGTGGTCAGATACTTTTTGATGAAGGATTTATTGCAGAAAAACGTAAAAATCCACACACGATCCATCGTGAAAGATATCTCACGTAACGGATTGACCATCGAAAGGGACGAGGAAATCCTGAAACTCGAACCTTTTGACACCATTATCGCTGCTCTGGGAGTGAAGGCTTGCAATACCCTGAGCGAGCAACTTCAGGGAAAAGTAGCCCGCATCATCACCGTCGGCGACGCTTTAAAAGCCCGAAATGCCCTGGAAGCCATCGCCGAAGGCTATCTGGCGGGGCTTGAAATATAGCCCACCACCATAACGGTCTTTCCTTCCCGCTTTCCCCGGAAAGTTTTAAATCACTCTCAAAGGGAAATTCTCGCAGCACACACAGCGTCATATGTAACCGGCTATTGTCATTCCCCGGCTAGACCGGACGATCCGGTGGTTTCTCTCTTCCCCGGTCAAGTCGAAGAATGACTTCGTGTGGTGAATTATAACGTTGCGTATAGTAATATTTAAGATAATTAATAGCTATTATTATAAAATGATTTCAGTCAATATTTAATTAATTATAATAGAATGTATTGACATTCAGAAAATTATATTTTATCTGTGCGTCTAGCATTCAGGGATAAAATCTTAATTTATAAATTGGAAACATCCTGATAAAGCCAACCCTGTGATTATCCAGGGACGGAAAGCCGCGGGCCCGAAGGATAGGATAGCCGAGCTGCCAGGCATGAACGTACAGTGTTCATATATGGCGGCTTTTTTATTTTATAGTCAGGACACTATTAATCATGGAAGGAGGTATCAAAATGGCAAAAGGAATGGCGCTAACAATCGGATTGAATGCAGTGGATCCCAAACATTACAGCGGATGGTCGGGCGAGTTGAATGCCTGCGAGGCCGATGCGGAGGATATGGCGGCAATTGCCACATCCGGCAAATTCACCGTCAAATCCCTCATGACCAAGGCGGCCACACGGGTTCACGTCAAGGCGGAGATTATCAAGGCGGCATCGGCCCTGAAGGCGGGCGATATCTTCATGCTTTCCTATTCCGGTCACGGCGGCCAACTACCGGACAAAAACAACGACGAGCCAGACGGTCAGGATGAAACCTGGTGCCTGTATGACGGCGAGCTCGTTGACGACGAACTCTATGCCCTTTTCAGCAAGTTCGCCAAAGGGGTGAGGGTTCTGGTCTGCTCCGATAGCTGCCACAGCGGCACGGTCACCAAAATGGCCTACTTCCAGGGAACCCTTCCGGCCAGAAGCGCCGGCCTTAACCCGGGGGGCACAAAATACCGCTTTATGCCGCCGGATGTGGCCCTTCGCACCTACCGTCAGAATCAAGCCTTTTACGATAAGTTGCTTGCAGGAAGCAAACGGGGTGATTCAAAGGCTAAGGTCGAGGCAACGGTCCTTCTGATCTCCGGCTGCCAGGACAACCAGTTCTCGGCCGATGGTGATTTCAACGGCCTTTTCACGTCACAGCTGCTTCACGTATGGAAAAACGGCGTCTTCAAGGGCAGCTATAAATCTTTCCACAAGGCCATCGTCAAGCGCATGCCGCCGGACCAGACGCCTAATTATTATCTTGTTGGCGAACCGAGTGCAGCGTTCGAAACCCAGAGACCCTTTACCGTCTAAACACCTTATTAATGAATGGGGCGTCTCCGGTTAGGCCGGAGCGCCCCATTCCCGGCGCATCTCCACGATTCTGATGTTATGCCGGAGGCCATGCACCCCATCCCCCTTATATCCCCATACCTTCTTTGAATCGCTTGAATGGCCCGTTTTTCTCAATCAGAAAATGATTGCTTGACATAAATTGCCATTAATTATATTTTGCAAAATATAATTTACAAAACATGCCACAGAAAATCGCAAAGCAAAGGAGAATAAGATGACAGAGAGAGGCTTTGAAGAACAAAAAGAAATACGGCAAGAAATTACGGAATCATTCCGTCTCATGTGGGACGGTTTCCCCCACCCGGTCCTGCTGCTCAGGAAAAGCCGAACCATCGTTGACGCTAATCAGGCCGCGCGGAACCTGGGGGTGACGGCAGGCATCAAATGCCGCGATATTTCCCCATCTCCGGAGAAATGCCGCAAGCATTGCCTGGCAGATAAGGCGCTGGCTTCCGGAGGATCGGAGCGGATCGTCAGTCGTCAGGGGGATAAACTGACGGCGACCTATTGGATCTCCCTGAATTCTCCCGATGACGATCTTTACCTCCACTTCGGCATGGATTTTCCCGACGCCATGATCCGCGAAGAGATCTTGGCATCATGAAGGAAGAGGAATTCCTGAGGCTCGACAACCAACTCTGCTTTTTGCTCTATGCAGGCTCCCGCGCCATGACGAAACTCTATCGACCGGTCCTGGATGGAATGAATCTCACCTACCCTCAATACCTGGTGATGCTTGTGTTATGGGAGCACGGCACCTTGAGCGTCAGCGACATCGGATCTCAACTCTACCTGGATTCGGGAACGCTGACGCCTTTGCTCAAGCGATTGGAGGCATCTGAACTCATCACGCGAACCCGATTGGCAACGGACGAACGCAAAGTCATGATCAGGCTCACCGCCAAAGGGCTCAGCCTCAAACAGCAGGCGGTGACGGTCCCCAGGGAGCTCTTCTGTCGCAGCGGTCTTTCCGTCGATGAATTTTTGTCCCTGAAAAATAACCTCACCGTGCTTCTGAAAAGAATGAACGAGGCCGCAAACCATGAGAGCGACTGCAGTGAGTCAACGGACGAAGCTTTGAAATAAGGATGAAACCCTATGACGAATCAAGAAAAACCGCCTGTTTTCTGCGAGCACTATTGCGTCATCTGCCGGGGCGCCCGGGCAGGAAATCGTCTTTGCCGGACCCTTCAGAAAATCGAGCTCAAGTTTCTGGGCCAAAACGGTTGTGTCTGGGGGAAGGCAAGAACGCGCTACTACGGTGTGACGCCGGGACAAAAAATACCGGGTGACAGCCATAAGCTAAAATAAAAGGGGATGCCCGCATCCTGTACGGGCAACCCACTTTTGACTTCACCTTGCGGCATGTTTGTTCTATTCTGCGGTCGGCACTTCGGTAAGCGAAATCTCCAGAGCATCGGCCACACCCTTGCCGTACGCCGGATCGGCCTTCAGGCAGTTACCAATATGGCGGATCTGAATCTCGCGGGGCGCCCCGCCGATAGCCCGGGCGGTATTACCGAAGAGGGCTTGCTGCTGTCCGGGGCTCATGAGACGGAAAAGCTTGCCGGGCTGGGAGTAGTAATCCTCATCCACACGATGATTCCAATGGTCGGCGGCCCCTTCGAGGCTAAGCGGCGGCTCTGCGAACTCCGGCTGCTGCTGCCATTCGCCGTAACTGTTGGGCTCATAGCCAAGGGTGCTGCCGTGATTGCCGTCCACCCGCATGGCACCATCGCGATGGTAGCTGTGAAACGGGCACCGCGAGGCATTGACGGGAATCAGGTGGTGATTGACGCCAAGGCGATAGCGTTGGGCGTCGCCATAGGCAAAGAGCCTTCCCTGAAGCATCTTATCAGGAGAAAAGCCAATGCCGGGAACAATGTTTGCCGGGTTGAAGGCCGCCTGTTCGACCTCGGCGAAATAGTTTTCCGGATTGCGGTTCAACTCCAGAACACCCACCTCGATCAGCGGATAATCTTTGTGGAACCAGACCTTGGTCAGGTCGAAGGGATGGTAAGGACAGTTTGCCGCCTCCTTTTCGGGCATGACCTGGATAAATAGGGTCCAGCGGGGGAAGTCTTTTTTTTCGATACTCTCGTAAAGGTCTCGCTGGTGGCTTTCCCGATCCTTGCCGACAAGAGCCTCGGCCTCTTCATCGGTCAGGTTGCGGATACCCTGTTGGGTTTCAAAATGAAACTTGACCCAGTAACGTTCGTTTCCCATGTTGATCATGCTGAAGGTATGGCTGCCAAAGCCATGCATATGGCGGTAGGTCGCAGGGATGCCCCGGTCGCTCATGACGATGGTCACCTGGTGGAGGGCTTCAGGCAGAGAAGTCCAGAAGTCCCAATTGTTCTTGGCGCTACGCATGTTGGTGCGGGGATCTCGCTTGACAGCATGATTCAGGTCGGGAAATTTGAGGGGGTCACGCAGGAAGAAGACCGGTGTATTGTTGCCCACCAGGTCCCAGTTTCCCTCCTCGGTGTAGAATTTCATCGCAAACCCCCGGATATCCCGCTCGGCGTCTGCGGCGCCCCGTTCTCCGGCCACCGTGGAGAAACGAACAAAGAGGTCTGTTTTCTTGCCGATTTCCGAGAAAATTTTGGCCTTCGTGTAGCGGGTAATATCATGGGTAACGGTAAAAGTGCCATACGCGCCGGACCCCTTGGCGTGCATGCGCCTCTCGGGAATTACTTCCCGGTCGAAGTGAGCCAGTTTCTCCAGAAACCAGACATCCTGGAGCAAAGCCGGTCCTCGCGGTCCGGCGGTCATGATGTTCTGGTTGTCGACAACGGGAGCCCCGGCGTTATGGGTCAGTTTTCTCTTCATATACCCTCCTTTTCCTATAATTTTAATAGTTTAAAAAACGTAAACCCATGCCGCGATTATAATCTGGAGTCATTCCAGATAAAATGTCAAAAAAAAATGAAGCCCGGCATAAACGCTCAATCTTGATTTCCGGCGGACTGCTGCTCTCCATCAGCTTCTGTGGGATGTCTGAGACAATCCCGGCAATACCCGTAATATTCCATTCGGGCGTCCGTCACTGTAAATCCGGCTTGCCGGGCAATATCTTTCGGTTCGATGGTTGGGGGAACAGGGTAATCCGTTATTTTTCCGCACCGCCTGCAAACGAGGTTGATGTGCTCTTCCAGATTCCCTTCATAACGGTTTTCCATCCGGTCAAACTCCAGATTTTTGATAAGCCCCTGTTGTGAAAACTCGCTCAAGGTGGCATATACCGTTGATAAACTCACACGCTTCGCTTTCTTCATAGCCTCCACATGAATAAGATTTGCGCCGGGATGCAGATGGCGTTTTTCTACCAGCGCATCCACAATAGCCAGCCTCTGCGGGGTTATCTTCAGCCCCCGCTCTCTCAATTGTTTGATTAGCCCTTCTTTTGTTATCGCTTTCATTTCGGAACCATTCCAGATTATAGGTCATAAATAATCCTGTTTTCCCGCACTGTCAAGTGTTTTTTGGGTACTTAACCGTGGGGTGAAAACGGTTAGTGGATTACAAAACCTCACCTGTAGAAGGATTAACCCCTTCTATATTCAAGCAATACCGACTCTAAATCGTTGAAAATACAAAAAATTATCCATCGGCTAGCTTCTTTCCCAATAAAATAAAATAAACCAGCCCCAGGGCCGCCACAATGACCGGAGCCACGGGCACATCCCATCGATAGGATACAAACAGGCCGAAAGCACTGGCACAAACACCCAGCAGCCATCCGCCCATTAAAACCTTGAGGGGATCCTGGGTCATGAGCTTGCCTATAAGGGCCGGAATGATCAGGAATGCAAAGACCTGTAAAATCCCCGCCATCTGCACCGATTTTACGAGTACGGCGGCAAAGCTGAGAAAGAAGAGGAACTCCCATATAAAATGGCCATGCCCTTCGCGGGAAAGCCGGAAAAATCGTACCCTGAAGATGTAATGAAAGACGCCGACGGCAAAGTAGATGATTAGTGTGGAAAGAACCTCTTTGCCGCTGACCCAGATGATATTTCCGTTCAGGATGCTCTTGAATTCTTCCATCCCGTGGGGCGACCGGTCAAGAACAAGGATGCTTGCGGCAAGAGAGAAGATATAGAGAACGCCGATAAACGCTTCGATGTTGGTATGTTTTGCCATTTTCCGCGACCAGGAGAGAAGGAAGGCGCCAAGAACGGCAAACGCCGCCGGCAACAGGTATGAGGTTGCGCCGGCGTGATCGAGGAGAAAGGAACAAGCGATGCCGACACCGATAAATTGCGCCAGGGAAAGATCGACAAAGATGATCCCCCGCTCCAGAATGTGGATGCCGAAGTAGGCGTGAATCAGGATCAAGAGGATACAGGCGGCAAGGGGATATAGAAAAATACTGAGAGCCTCCATTAAAACCTCCTTATTTCAAAGACATCAGGGCAGCATCCATCAGTAAAAACCAGTCGTTGACGCCTTTGGCGGAACCGACATCATGCGGAACGATAATCGCTTTAACACCGGTCTTCCGAGCCAAGGCATTGATTTCTCTGGAGCCGAAATATCCCGTGGTGATAATGCCGTCAGGCTTTGATTTTTTCATATGTTCTACAAGCTCTTCAATATGCCCCGCCGATGGCGGAATGCCGGGCTTCGGCTCGACATATCCGACAATCTGGAAACCATACTCCTGGGCCGGATATTCAAAAAACCGGTGACAGGCCACGAATCGCTTATCTCTCAGCTTGATCTTTGCCCACTCTTTCTGTTTTTCTTTAAGCTTCGCTTCGAACGATGCAAGGTTCGACCTGTAAAAAGGCGCCTGATCGGGATCTTTATCGGCAAGGGCCCGCGTCATGCCGCGGGCGATGCTCAACATGTTCCGGGCCGAAAGATGATAGTGAGGATTCCCGAGGGGATGGACATCCCCCATGCTTCGGTCCATCGTTTCCGGCTTCTCGATAACCTGGATAAACTGCGAGCAATCCAGATTGCCGGGGCGTCCGGGTTGAATCCCGGGGTTTGTTGAAGATTCGATGACCCGCGGCAGATAACCGATTTCCAGATCCAGTCCGTTATACATCAGGATATCCGCGTTGCGCGCTGCCAGGATCATACTCGGTTTCGCTTCAATGAAATGCGGGTCCTGATTCGGCTTTACAAGAACCGTCACATGGACCCTGTCACGCCCCAGCTCGCCCGTCAGGCTCCCGATCCACGGCAGCGTGGCTAAGACATTGAGTTTGGCTCCAGCTGGCGTGGAAACGGTCAGAATTAAGACCAGAGCAATGAATAGTTTCTTCATAGCGGTGCCTCCTTAAAACGCATGAGCGCCATGGGCGCCAATGCTGAAAATGAACTGAAGGAAAAGTTCACGGTTTATCTTTCCTGTAACATCCGACTCATCGTGATTGTACTGGAATCTGAGCAGACTGAATTCTGTAAATTTGTAGTCAATCATGCCCGTTGCGCGCCAGGGTCTGCGGCCAAAATCCTGTTTGACGCCTCCCTGGATATAATTATCCCTGAAAAGACTCAGCGTGTCATACCGCGCACCCAATTCCCATCGGTCCCAGAGGTAAACACCCTGAATATATAACCCGTCTTGGTTGCGATCAAGGCGACCTGCGGTCCCGGAGCCGGTATCGGTCAGATAGCCATACTGATCTCGATAGAGGTATTCCCCCTGGACCTTGATGCCACTACGATTGGATGGCCTCCATTTGTAAGTGAACTCCAGGCCATACAGCGTCGAGTCTCCCGAAAAATCGGAACCCGCCATGACCGTATTTGTTTTTGTTTTTCCCGACATGACAGAAGACCCGAAGAGGATGGTGGAATAATCCCCTACATCGAATGAAGCCTTCACAAAAGCATTATAGGCATGAGCCCCGCTGGCGGCCTCCGGACCGAAGAGGATTTTATTCTCCCCCTGAAGCGCCTCTACACCCATTATCGTGTAAAAAGGCAGAGGGGCAAGATAGGTATACTGTGCCCCTTTTTCGATAATCCCCTCACCACCCACAAAGGCCCGGTAAGGAAGCGGCAAATCGACAAAATCCCAGGCATGGGGATGAATGGCATTAAGCCTTCCGAAACCGCTTCGAAATTTGCCGCCCTTGATCTGATGCCCCTTGGGAAGAGAGGATGTCACAAAGTAGGCCTCCTCTAAAGAAGCGCCGTCTTCCTTTACCGGTATGGCGGCATAGAGATTAAAATAAGGATCAACCGGTGCGTACAAGAAAAGCTCTGCGGCATCCAGGTTAAAACCATTTCGCCGGTTGATACCCTCGTTCGTAAATCCCGGGATACCCCGGCTCTTCAATTCATCGGTCGAAAGATTCGACGAATAGGCATAGGTATTCAAAACGAGGGACATATTAGGGTTCGTCATGAACGAACCACCAAAGAGACCCGTAGCTTTTACCGGCTTCTGTTCTTCCGGCTGCTTTTCCTTATTTTCGAGCACGGTTACCGGTGCCGCTTTAATCTGAGACTTCAGTTCACTGATTATCTTTTGTTGTTCCTTGATCGTTTCCTCCTGCTTTTTGAGAGCCTCTTCCAAATTTTGGAGCCGCGTTTCAATATCGTTGCCTTGAACCTGACTCACAGCAAAGAAGAAAAACAGGAATAAAAATAAACTAATCCCTCTTTTCATGCAAACACCTCCATTTCCTTCGCAAACGACGGAATAAGCCGCCCGATGCGCTTCAGAAACTGCTGCTAAGCAAAATGGGTGATGGGTGCTGAAAACGGGGGCGCCCTTGGGGCGAAGGCTGGAAATGAGGAGATAGCCGGCCGGTCAGTTGTGTCCAGCCGGCAAAGAAAGACAATCAAGGGATAATAATCGATGGCGGGATTACTCTCTATATGACATGCAGAAAACAGATTCCCCGCAACACATATGGAGCAATCGGCATGCTGCCCTTCATCGGCATGGTGGTGAAAACCCATGACCAAAGACGAAGCCAAGCAGATCATGATCAGGGAAAAGATGTTTTTTTTATGACTTATCCGAGGAATAAACATCGACTAGATGAAGCTTTCACTTTTTATTGATCCCTTAACACAAGATCAGGAAGGGGGTCCAATGTTTTCAACCGCCCCTTCCCAAGCTGAACGACCAGTTCAATATTCCATCATTTTGAAATATTGAATTTACAACGTGTTTCTGATCATGAAGCCTTTCATCGTCGGCAATATCCGATTCCGCCCCGATGATTTGAAGGGCGCCATGAGAATATTTATGTTATAAGGAAGATGTACACATTCGTATGACGCATTGGTGATTACCCGGAAATCATAAAATCAAGCGGGCGGTGTGGACTATGACACCGCTGAAGGGCCCGGCATCAATATGCACTGGAGAATTGAGCTAAAGACCCCATGCATAAGCCTGATCACGGCAATATTGCTGTTTTATCCATCTGTGTCCTTTTCCGAAACTAAGACCTTTGTCAGGGAATATACATATGAGGCAGGCGACATGGACAGCAAAATATCCAGCCGCGCCATCGCCCTGGAACAGGTTAAACGTCTGCTTCTGGAAGAATTGGGAACTTATGTGGAGAGTGTTTCCACGGTGAATAATTATCAGCTGGGCCGGGACCGGATTACGATCTTATCCGCCGGAGTGGTTCAGACATCTATTCTGGAGGAAAAATGGGACGGAAAGACATACTGGATGAAGGCAATCATCGCGGCCGATCCCGAAGAAGTGGCCGCCTCCATTGATCAACTTAGGGATAAAGAGCAGATCGTAGCGGATCTGGAAGCAGCCAGGGCAGAGGCGTCCCATGCCATGGCGGAAGTGGAAACCCTGAAGGCCGCCCTGGCGGATGCCTCAGCTGCAACGGAAAACCAAGCCCGATATGACGAATCCATCCGCCAGTTGCAGGCCACAGACTGGTTTGAAAGGGGCCAGGTCTATGCAACGGCTGGCCAGTATCAATTGGCCGCGCAGGCCTTCAACCAGGTCACGGTTTTGAAACCCAATGATGCCAGAGGATACAACTATCGGGGAACCGCTTACATTCAGCTCGGGAATTACCGACAGGCAGTCCGGGACTTTGATCGCGCTGTCAAGCTGAGCCCGAAGAGACCCTATCTGCAGGAAAACCGACGCATCGCCGAGAAAATGCTGATCGCCCCGCAACAGCTTACGCCTCGGGAAAAACATTACTTTGTCGGACAGACAATCCGGCGGGAGCGGGAACTGCAAAGGACTCACCAAGAACCGCAAGAGCTCCGGACAGGGCAGAGACAGCCTGCATTCGAGCATCACGGCACGCCCCATCCGCCGCAACAGAAGCATCCACCCACGGGGAAAGTTGAGCAACAGAGACCCATGAAGGTGCAACCGCAAAACACCCAGGTCAAAATGGAACCGAAAAAGGCAAAAAAAAAGCCTGAAGTAAAGAATTACGATAAAGGGAAATAGTGATCAAATCATCATTCCACATTTCAAATATTATGGTGACAAGTCCGGATGAATGGGGTAATTATACGGACTACCCGCTTCGCGCGTTATTTTATAATTAAGTGGTCATTTGGATCGGAAAGAAAGGAACCAAGCAATGCCCAATGTCGGCGTAGACAATCTGAAACCCGGGATGGTGCTGGCCAAGCCGGTATCGAAAGGCAATATGGTGGTGCTCGGCGAAGGGACCGTTCTGACGGAGGCATGGATTTCAAGAATCTCCGACATGGGAATCGAACAAATCTTTATCGACGGACCCGCAGTGCAGCCCATCCCCAAGGAAGAAGCACTGGCCAAGCTGGATGCGAGATTTCTGGGCGTCCTCGATAAACCCCACATGGGTGAAATCAAAATAATCGTAAAGGAACATATCGAAGGATTGTATGCCTGATAGAATAGACCTGCAAACATTACACAACAAAGTAGATTCCATAAACGCCTTACCCACGGTCCCTGCCACACTCAGACGCATTTCCGTCATGCTTGAAAAACCGCGAATAGGACTGGATGAACTTGGGCGCTTGATATCGAACGATCCTGCCCTGACCACAAAAATCCTGAAGATGGTGAACTCCGCCGCCTACGGGTTTCCCGGCAGGATATCCTCCGTATCCCACGCCACCATGCTCCTGGGACTTAACGTCATCAAGGGATTGCTTCTGGGCGTCTCCGTTTTTGAGCTGATGGAAAAGACCATGATCGGCCTGTGGGAACACTCTCTGGGTTGTACCATGGCCGCCCGCATGATCGCCCAGAAAAAAGGATTGAAGGAGCCCGAGGAAGTTTCCGTTTGCGGTCTGCTCCACGATATCGGCAAGGCCGTACTCATGCTGCAATACCCGGAACAGTTTGACGCGGCGATGCATGAAGCCGAAGAGGAAGGGATTACCATCCATGAAGCCGAATCCCGGTATTTTATGGCGACCCATGCCGAGGTCGGTCAATGGCTCATACAAAAATGGCACTTCCCCGCGAACCTCGTTGATGCCATAAGGTATCACCACCAACCCTCTCTTTCTACACAATCACCCATGGAAACAGCGATCGTTCATGTCGCCGACATCCTTGTCCGGGCAAAGGGAATAGGCTATGCCGGGGACCTCGTGGTACCAGCCGTCCATCCTGCCGCCTGGAAGATGATCAACCTGTCCGAGACGGATATCCTGGATATTCTTTCCAACCTGGAGGACGGGGCAGCCGCTGCACGAGAGGCTTTATGATTCCGGAAGCTGTTTTAATTGTTACCCCCGATACCGCGGTAAAAGACATCCTGCACAGGATGCTGGAAAGTTCGGCAGGAACAAGCGTCTTTGATCACCTACGCGCCGCTTTTGATCACATTTACAACGAAATCCCGAATCTGCTGATCGTAGATATCCATGGAGACCCGGAGGCGGCGGGCCTTTTGAACACTTTGAAGGAAGATCCTCTTTTTGCCCACTTACCCGTTCTTGTTATCCTTGGCGAGGAAGATCCGGTTCCGGACTGGGAGACATTCCCGGTGGAGGACTACATCTGGCGGGGAGATCTTGAGAGAGATGTCCGCATAAAGGTTGAATTATGCCTGGCCCGCTCCGAGAGGATTGTGGAAGTTAATCCCTTGACCCGGCTCCCGGGGAACATCTCCATCAACCGCCAGATACAGAGTCGCCTTGACCGGGGACTTCCCTTTGCACTGGCTTATGCCGACCTGGATCACTTCAAGCCGTTTAACGACAAATACGGATTCAGCCGGGGTGATGAGGTCATCAAGATTACAGGCCGACTCATGCTCAATATTGTCCGGAACAAGTCACAGAGAGATATTTTCATCGGCCACATCGGTGGCGATGATTTTGTCTGCATCATGAATCCGGCCCTGATTGAAGAAACCTGCCAGGAAGTCATCAATGCCTTTGATCGCATCGTTCCATCTTTTTATGACCCCGAAGATCGGGAGCAGGGCTACATCCAGGCGCACAACCGGGAGGGCCAGGAGAGAAAATATCCCATCATGGGTATTTCCATCGGCATCGCCAGCGCCGACAAAGGCGCCTTTTCACATTATGGAGAGGTGACGAGCGTCGCTTCAGAAATGAAACACAAGGCAAAGAAAACCCCTCAAAGCAGCTACAGCACTAACAGGCGCAACTATCCCTAATCTTTTTACCGATGATGCTCTTGGCCTCACATACCATATAAGGAAAAACGTATGGCGTAAATCCTGTCTGTCTGCCCGGCCCCATCGGTTCGGTCTCCGTAATCAAACCCGACGGTCCAACACTGACTTTTATAATTGAATCCATATGTTCTTTCAATGTTCCGGTCATTTAGGTGATCCCGTTTCATCCGGAAAATCAGATCCAACGATTTGGTAACCTTCGCCGTCAGGATGAGATTGGTTTCTTCAATGCCTGCCTGATTATTGCGGCTGTCCTGCAGATCCACAACATTCTGCGTATAACGATAGGTTACAGCAATGGAATCACCCCGCTTGTCACTGACGGACAAGTCGTAATTGGCCTGGGTCCAGTTTGTCGTATAGACGCTGTAAATATTACGAGCTATGAAAGTCACATAGGGTATGGGCTTGAAATCAAGATCCACGGTAATCTTGCTTAAAGGAGACCGTATTTCATTCACGGTGTCTGCTCTATTGGCCTCCTTGATATTATATGTTTGGGCCAATTTAAGCCGCAGTAACTCGGCATATCGTTTTCCCCCCTTCTCCTTGAACTTCGCCATTAACGTATTGGTCAAGCCATAGGTGAACGAGTTCTGATCACTGGCGGTCACACCGCTCTGGCCGCTCAGGACTTTAGCCAGAGCCGACGTAACGGCGTTCTGTTGAGTGGCCGTGGCGACAAAATCCGGGATATTTTCCTGCCTGGTGTAAGGACTGTAGATATAGGTTAATTCAGGTATGATCGCGTGACGAAGCCTGTCGAGACGCTCTCCACCGACATTGAAAACACGCTGGATTTCACTGCTCATCGTTGCCCCGACGGTGTAAACCTCACGATGGCCTTGCTTTCCTGCTCCATCATCCACATTATCATCCCTGTTCCAGGCCAGACTTCGCACACCGGTAAAGGTCGTGACCTGGAAATAATCTTTAAAACTCCAGGGCAGCGATAGTGTGGGGTAAATATCCATCAAGTTTCCTTTCTGGCCCACATCGCGAAAGAAATAGTCATAGACGCCCGACAGTTCATAGTTGATCTTTGTCCCGAACAATTTTTGTTTAATGCCCGTTAAGGTAATCTCGGGATAACGCTGCAGGGTAATGTCATTGGAACGTACGGTCAAATCCTGGGTACTTTTGACCTGGGCGGTGAGACTATAGGCCTTCCATGTTTTGGTGAGGCGCACGGTGGAATCAAGAAAACTGAGAGCTTCATCACCCATAAAGGTTATTTGCCGGAAGGGCTGCGGCCGGAATTGTGCGTAATTGGCCAGAAAATAATTATACGCCGTAAAATCCTTGAAATAAAAGCTGTCGGAAACTTTGGCGATGTCGGCACGCAACAGCAAGGTACGGTCAAAAGTGGACTGATGGTTCAGATAAAAGGCCCATCTCTTTTGCTCCGTCTGCCAGTCACGGCTGATATTTCCGATGGTTTCGGTTACCTTTTTGGTATCATTCAAAAAATCTCCGTATATGGTCCCAAATGATGTCGGGGTCATGGCATAACGAAATTCAATACCCTCCTGAAACCCCCTCTCACTCATGTATCGTTGATGAAACGTGGCATCCGTGTTTTCCGAAATCGCCCAGAAAAAAGGGATGCTCACATCCCAGCCGAGCTTGTTTTGCGAATAGGACATGCGCGTGGGGAGGAGAAATCCCGTCTGGCGCTTCGCTTTGACAGGAAATACCGTGTAAGGGGTGTAAAAAACGGGCATCTTATCGGCGTAGAATCGGCTCTGGGTCATCGTCCCATAACCCTCCACAGTCACATCGAGTTCTTTCCCCGCCAGATGCCATGCGGGCGATTCGCCATCACAGGGGGTTATTGTGGCATTCACCACAAAATATGTGGTATCGCCTCGTTTTTCAATACGATCACCGCGAATATACATATGCGAACTCGGCATGAAGACACGGCCTTCATCAACAACGCCCGTCTTCGTTCCGATATCCAGACGGCCCTTTTCCCCCTCGAGGACATCACCATCCTTGCTTTGCATGACCACCTGACCTTCGGCGACGGCCTCATTTGTTTTATGGTTCAAATCGACCATGGCGGCAGAAAGAACACCACCGGTATAGGTAATGATTACGTTTCCCCGGGCATGATAGATATCCGTGTCGTGCTCATAGCTGAGTGTATCGGCCTCGATATGGACTATATCCTGCCCTGGGGCCGGCGCGTTGCCGCCCGGCAATACCGCCGGCTCGGAAACAGTCGTCAGGACAAACTCTGCGGGCATTTTATCCTTTGGCAGTAAGGATGCGACGGGTGCGTAAAGGGGAAAGTAGCCCTCTTTGATTATTTCCAGGGCAAAGGGATCATCAGACGGAGCAACCTGAAGACGAAAGACGCCATCATCATCCGAGACGGCGCCGGCAAATGGAAATACATTGCAGGCCACAACGGCATCTTCAATCGGTTCGCCTTCGCCATCAACGATCCTGCCGGAAAGAGTTACCGCGTTTCCCGGATCTTGATGAGTTTTTTCAGGGGCTGATATGGCGGCGCCGGAATTTTCGGCTGTTTTTTCCGCAACCGGAGCAGAAAGCGCCGGCTTTTCTTCAGTCGCATAGCAGGGAGTCGCACGGAACAAGAAACCTGTGATGTTCAACAATAAATAAAAAATACCAAAACAAATAAATAATTTCTTTTTCATGATCACCTTTACGAAGGTCACTATCATGCCCTGTGCCCGAATGCCGATTTAATCTGCCCGACCAGATAAAGAGAACCGGTCACGCAGATGAGATCATCAGGGGTAGCCAAAGTCAGGGCTTTTTTTACGGCCGCCATAGGATCTTCTTCTATCAGGACATGCTGAGCATACCGTTCCGCCGTGCCCGCCATTCCTGCTGGAATTAACGCCCTTTCTGATGCTGGCCGGGTCAGGATCATAATATCCGCCATTTTCGAAATCCCCTTGATCATGCCTTTAAAGTCCTTATCACTCAGCACGCCGCAAATCACAATGAGCTTCCTATAGACGAAATCCGCTTTCAAGGCCCGGCAAAGGACGGATATACCGGCAGGGTTATGGGCTCCATCCAGAAGAATTTGGGGATTTTGCTGCAGGACCTCCAAGCGCCCTTCCCAGCGAGTGTTGGCTAAGCCCATGCGTATAGCCTGAGGGCTCACCATCAAACCTTGTCGGGAAAGGATTTCCATCATTCCAATGGCCACAGCCGCGTTTTTGATTTGATGCCGACCTAAAAGAGGACACGGCAAGCCGGCATGCCGGCTGTCCAGCCCATGATAGGAAAACGTTTTCGTACCAGATCCCCAAGAGACTTTGATATCGTGGCCGATCCTAAACATCGTTGCCTTTCGGTCCTGACAAATGCCTTTCACAACGGCTACTACCGATGCCTGCACCGCCGATGTAATACAGACTCCCCCCTCATTAATGATGCCTGCCTTTTCACCGGCAATGAGTGACAATCGTTTCCCCAAGTACTCGCTATGTTCAAGGGATATGTTCGAAATGGCTGAAACAAGAGGTCGAACAACGTTTGTAGCGTCAAGCCTGCCTCCCAGACCGACTTCAAGAACGGCAATATCCACTTTTTTTTTGCGGAAGAACAAAAAGGCGACGACGGTCAGGAATTCAAAATAAGTTAATGCGTCATCGGCGAAGCTTCTCACCTCATCAATACACGATGCCATCTCCGCAGTTGAGATCACCTCACTATTTATGCGAATCCTTTCTCGAACATCTATCAAATGAGGGGATGTATAAAGACCGACGTTAAAGCCCGCCGAGACAAGCATGGATGACGCCATGGCACAAATAGATCCCTTGCCGTTTGTTCCACCGACAAGAATCGATGGATAGGCATGCTGGGGATGATTCATTTTTTCCAGGATCCTGTCGATCACCGACAGATCCATGTGAATCCCCATCCCTTGAAGGCTGGATAAATATTCGAAAGGTTTCAAACGCACCATGAATTTGACAAAATAATAAAAAAGCCATGGATTGCTGATGATATGGCATTAACCCATGGCTTCTTGTGTTTAATGTTTAAACAGTCACTGGAGATTAATCCGGAATGACCTTGAATACCTCATCGCCGGGGCGAACTCGATCGGACACCTTGATCCCGATAAAATCACCGGCCACCGCTTTCGGCACCTTCTGGTTATTGACCTCCATTGATTCAATATGCTCGGTAAGGTCTGATGTGTGTCCGATAATTTTAATGCTGTCACCCACATTTAATTCACCCGAGACGATCTTGACAGCCGCGACACTCGGTTTTGCAAAATATTTAACAACTTCGCCCAATTTCTCTTCCGCCATAAGGAATCCTCCTTCCCCCATGATTGTTTTTCATAAAGAACTATGGGTATTTACACTATATAAAACGTTACTCTGTTTGGTTGTCTATATTTTTTTCGATGAAAACACAAGAACAAAATAAAAAAGGCAAGTTGATCAACTTGCCTTTTTTGAGCTCTGCTTACAGCGGAATCTTCTATGAGGTCGGTCCCTTACTTGCCGGCTGCCGGTTTTGCAGCAACCTTCTTTTTCGGTTTGTCCTTGTCGCCATCCCTAACGAATTCAACCATGGACATGGGAGCATTATCGCCATTGCGGTAACCGAGCTTCACCACCCTTGTATACCCTCCGGTCCGGTTCATATAACGGGTTGACAGTTCCTCAAAAAGCTTCTTCACGGCGGATTCATCACGAACAACCGCCAAGGCCTGCCTTCGGGCATGAAGATTGCCTCTTTTCCCCAAGGTCACCATCTTTTCAGCCAACCGCTTGAGTTCTTTGGCTTTCGCGTCCGTCGTCTGTATCTTCTCTTTTACCAAAAAGGAAGTCACCATATTTCTAAACATGGCGTTCCGATGACTTGTTGTTCGTCCCAGCTTGCATCCGGCTTTTCCGTGTCGCATAACATTTCCCTCTCAATCCATTCAAACCTGCCGCCGGCAGGTTTTATTTGCTCTCTTATATCGTTAGTCTTCTTTTTGGTTCCAAGGTGAAAAATCGAGCTTCATTCCAAAGCCCATCCCCTGCTCAGCCAAAATCTCTCTTATTTCATTAAGGGATTTCCTGCCGAAATTCTTCGTCTTGAGCATCTCTGCCTCAGTCTTCTGAACTAGCTCACCAATAAGATTAATCCCGGCATTTTTCAAACAATTCGCTGACCGCACGGACAATTCAAGATCATCGACATGCCTCTGCAGTTGCTCATTCAGGTTATCGAGTCCCTTGGCTTCCGGCATTTCTTCCGTTTCTTCAACTTCACTGAAATTTATGAAGATATCCAGTTGCTCTTTCAATATTTTCGCCGCATACGCAACAGCATCTTCCGGTTGCACACTCCCATCCGTCCATACCTCCAGCACTAGTCGGTCGTAGTCGGCAATTTGCCCTACTCTGGCATGGGTCACGATGTAGTTTACCTTCTTGATGGGAGAATAAATGGCGTCAATGTTAATTGTTCCCTCCGGCTGGTCGTAATCCTTCTCCTTTTTTGCGGGGACATATCCTCTTCCCATCATCACCTGCATATCGGCTTTAAACGCCGCATCGCCAGAAAGAGTCGCAATATAATGCTCTGGGTTCAATATCTCGACCGTACCATCGTGTAAAATGTCGCCTGCCGTCACAACACCTTCCTTGACGACATCAAAATGAAGCGTTCGCGGACCATCCTGGTGAAGCTTCACGCGAACCCCTTTAAGATTCAGGATAATATCCGTGATGTCTTCTTTAACGCCAGGGATAGTAGAAAATTCGTGGAGAACACCGTCAAACTTAACGGAAATAATGGCAGCGCCCTGAATGGAAGATAAAAGCGTCCTCCGTAAGGCATTTCCCAAGGTGATACCTGCGCCTCTTTCCAGGGGCTGACATGTAAATTCACCATAAAAGCGAGTATGTGTGGCCTCGTCAATCTCAATGCGTTTGGGACGTATTAAGCTGCGCCAGTTTTTCTGCATCGTTTTCATCCTTATACTTCGGGTTTTTGTTCTATTTCACCTTAACACGAATCTGCTTGTTTACTTCGAGTAAAGCTCAACGATCAACTGTTCTTTAACTGGCATTGTCAGGTCTTCGCGGACGGGAAGTACCTTTACCGTCCCCTTGAAATTATCCTTATCCATCTCCAACCACGGGGGAACACCTCGGCGAGCAACAGTCTCCATCGCATCCTGAATGCGGGCGATCTGCTTGCTTCCCTCCCTTACCTGGATGACATCACCTGCCTTGATCAGATAGGATGGAATATTAACTTTTTTGCCGTTTATTGTAAAATGGTTGTGTCTGACCATCTGTCTGGCCTCTGTTCTGGATGTCGCAAAGCCCATTCTGAAGACCATGTTATCAAGACGCCTCTCCAGAAAAACCAGCAGATTGGTACCGGTAATACCTTTTTGTCGGTCGGCTTTATGGAAATATCCTCTGAACTGCTGTTCTAAAAGGCCGTATATTCTCTTGAGCTTTTGCTTTTCCCTGAGCTGTACACCATAGTCAGACGTCTTGTGCCTGCCCTGGCCATGATCGCCCGGCGCGTACTCCCTTCTTTCAAAGGCGCACTTATCGCTGTAGCAGCGATCGCCCTTAAGAAACAGCTTTATTGCCTCTCTGCGGCATAACCTGCAAACTGATTCTCGATATCTTGCCAAAATGCCTCCTCTTTCAATCCAATGTTGAAATGAATTCGCTGAACATTCGTTTTAAACGCTATACTCTTCTTCTCTTCGGGGGACGACAGCCGTTATGAGGAATGGGAGTTACATCACGGATGATCGTAATGTTGAGGCCCGCCACCTGAAGGGAACGTAAGGCAGATTCTCTGCCTGCACCCGGTCCTTTCACGTAAACCTGTATGGTCCTCAAACCATGCTCTTTCGCCTTTTTCACTGCGTCCTCCGCAGCAAGTTGTGCTGCAAAGGGCGTGCTCTTTCTCGATCCCTTGAATCCCTGAATCCCGGCAGAAGACCAGGCAATAACATTACCGCTCATATCTGTAATTGTGACAATCGTGTTATTGAACGTGGACTGGATATGAGCAATCCCTTCCGAGATATTTTTCTTTTCCTTTTTCTTTCCTGTTCTTCTGGCCGGTCTCGCCATGTTTCCTCCGGATATGATTTCTTTATTTCAGCTATTTCTTCTTCCCTGCGATGGCCCGCCTGGGTCCCTTACGCGTCCTGGCATTTGTGCTTGTTCTCTGGCCTCTCACCGGTAAGCCTTTGCGATGTCGTATCCCCCGGTATGTTCCCAAATCCATAAGTCTTTTAATGGACATGGACAATTCTCTGCGCAGATCTCCCTCAACTTTTTCCTCTTTATCAATAATATTTCTGATGGCTGAAATTTCCGAATCTGCAAGCTGGTCCGTCTTCGTATTATAATCGACCCCTGCCCTATTCAGAATATCCTGGGATTTCGTTCTGCCTATCCCGTAGATATATGTTAAGGCGATCTCCATCCTCTTGTTCTTCGGTAAATCAACGCCGGCGATTCTAGCCACTTTATATCCTCCTGCTTCTTAAACGACTTCGTATTAACCCTGACGCTGCTTATGCTTGGCGTTTTCGCAAATAACCCTCAGCACACCGCGTCTTTTGACAATTTTGCATTTATCACATATTTTTTTTACAGAAGCCCTTACTTTCACAATTCCTACTCCTTTATGGCGATAATCCAACAATAATGCTTACAGCCTATTTTGTTCGGTATATGATCCTACCCCGTGTCAGATCATACGGGGAAAGCTCCACCGTGACTTTGTCGCCAGGCAATATCTTGATAAAGTGCATTCTCATCTTTCCCGAAATATGCGCCAATACGCGATGACCATTTTCCAGCTCTACACGAAACATGGCATTAGGCAATGGCTCTATCACTTTTCCTTCAACTTCAATCGGCTCTTCTTTTGCCATATACTGATCCTACCGGCGCCTTCCTTAAGATGACATCAATTTACTGAGAATTTCCGGCCCATTTTCCGTAATGGCTACAGAATGCTCAAAATGAGCTGATAGTTTCCCATCTTCCGTAACGACGGTCCAACCGTCTTCTAAAACCTTAACCATATAGGCTCCGGCATTGACCATCGGTTCAATCGCCAGCACCATACCTGCCTTCAGCTCTATTCCCCGCCCCTTCTTGCCGAAATTGGGAATCTGCGGCTCTTCATGGAGATTGCGACCAATTCCGTGGCCAACAAAATCACGTACCACAGAAAACCCCGATTTCTCAACATGTTCCTGCACGGCAGCGGATATATCGCCTAACCGGTTTCCAATCCTTGCCTCTTCTATTCCCAAGCACAACGACTCTTCCGTCACCTTAATCAATCTTGTTGCCTCATTCGAGGCGGATCCAACAGCAACGGTTATCGCAGCATCGCCATAATACCCCTTATAGGATACTCCAAAATCGAGACTTACAAGATCACCAACTGCCAATACTCTCTGCGAGGGCAACCCATGGACAACCTCATCATTTACAGATATGCAAAGAGAGAATGGATAACCCCGATAACCTTTAAAGGCAGGCTTTGCGCCTTTTCTACGGGCAAGCTCTTCCGAATATCTGTCAAGTTCAAGAGTCGTTATTCCCGCCTGAACCTGCTCTCGCAACTCCTTGAGTATCTGCGCGACGATTATGTTGCTCGCCTTTATTTTCTCAATCTCTTCAGGCTTTCTGAGAATGACCATCTAATGTCTTTGATCTTTTAAGAATGAACATCATCGCCGCTTGGCGATGCGCCCCTTCTTCATGAAGCCCTCATACTGGCGAGTCAATAAATGGGTTTCAATTTGACCGGCGGTGTCAAGGGCAACACCAACGACAATAAGCAGAGCTGTCCCCCCGAAATAAAAAGGAACATTAAAAGAACTAATGAGAATACTAGGCAACACACACACCGCGGATACATAAATGGCACCGCTGAATGTCAGCTTCGTGAGAACATCGTCGATATAATCGGCCGTTTTCTTGCCGGGCCTTATGCCTGGAACATAGCCGCCATGCTTTTTCATATTGTCCGCAACATCAACGGGGTTAAACGTCACGGCTGTATAGAAATAACAAAAGAAAACTATAAACGCTATATAGAGCAGTTCATATCCTACTTTTCCCGGAAGCAATGCGTTGGAAACAGCCTGCATCCATGGATGCGGGATAAAAGTGGCAATAGTAGCCGGAAACATGATGATCGAAGAAGCGAAAATTGGCGGAATAACACCGGCGGTATTCACCTTCAAAGGTAAATGTGTGGACTGCCCTCCATATACTTTCCTGCCCACGACACGCTTCGCATACTGAACAGGAATCCTTCGCTGCGCACTCTCTACAAAAACAATAACTCCCACTATAACAACCATCATGACGAAAAGAATCAGGATGAAAAATATTCCCATTTCTCCCGTGGCCAAAAGCCTGAATGTATTGATAATGGCCTCCGGACCGCGGCAAACAATACCTGCAAAGATAATCAGCGATATTCCGTTCCCGATGCCCTTCTCTGTTATCTGTTCACCCAGCCACATGATAAAGGCTGTACCGGCTGTCAGCGTGATCATCGTCATCAATTTGAAGGCCCAACCCGCTTCGATGACGATGGGGGCTCCCGTCGGCCCTGCCATATTCTCCAGGCCGATGGCAATACCGAATCCCTGGATAATGCTTAAAACAACCGTTCCGTAGCGTGTATATTGAGTAATTTTCCTTCGACCCGCTTCCCCTTCCTTTGATAGCTTTTCCAGATGAGGAATTGCAATCGTCAGGAGCTGAAGAATGATCGAAGCGCTGATATAAGGCATAATGCCTAGGGCAAAGACGGAAAGATTGCTGAGAGCGCCACCGGCAAACATGTCCATGAACCCCAAGAGGGATCCCTTGGCTTGATCAAAGTAAGCGGCCAATACAGTCGCGTCAATGCCCGGCGTTGGCACATGCGCACCAATTCGATAAACGATCAAAAGCAAAAAAGAAAAAAGAATCCTTTTTTGCAACTCGGGAATTTTCGATATATTTGTCAGGCCTTCTAGCAAAGTCGGAAATCCTTATTCAAGTATTGAGCCCCCGGCGGCCTCAATTTTTTTCCGGGCACTGCCGCTGACGGCATCCAACTTAACAGACAAAGCATTTTCAATGTCGCCCCTGCCCAACAGTTTTACGCCATCACCGATCTTCTTGATGAGTCCTTTTTGAATCAACGCAGGTACATCAACAACGCTGTTGGCAGAAAATGCATTCAGTTGATCCACATTGATAACTACCATTTCTCGACGGAAGAAATTCCTGAAACCTCTCTTCGGCAAACGTCTCGCCATAGGCATCTGTCCACCTTCGAAACCGGCACGATTATTTCCCCCAGATCTGGCCTTCTGCCCCTTATGCCCTTTTCCGGCTGTCCCACCCTGTCCGGAGGCATTTCCACGACCAACTCTTTTTCTGTTTTTCCTGGACCCTAGCGGTGGCTTTAACGTAGATAAATTCATATTCACTATGCCCCAATTTCTTCCGTGGTCACCAAGTGGGCTACTTTATATACCATCCCACGTATTTCCGGTGTATCATTCAGCAGGACAGCTCGATTTAACCTCTTAAGCCCCATCCCCCGTAACACTTTTCTCTGTTTCTCCGGTCTGCCAATATAACTTTTGACAAGTGTAATCTTCAGTTTTTGTCCCACCGTTATTACCTCTCAATCATCTTACCGATTTTTAACAACAGCCAGCCCCCTGAGCTTGGCAATCTCTTCCGGACTTCTCAACCGGCAAAGTCCATCGATCGTCGCCTTGACAAGATTATGTGGGTTATGGGAACCAAGGCATTTCGTGAGAATATTGTGCACCCCCGCAGCCTCTAGGACAGCCCGGACTGCGCCTCCGGCAATGAGGCCCGTCCCTTCCAGTGCAGGCTTTAGAAGCACTCTGCCGGCCCCAAATTGACCGATGATTGCGTGGGGAATGGTTCTGTTGGCTACAGCAACTTTCTGCATACGCTTCTTGGCTTGCTCCATACCCTTCCTGATTGCTTCAGGCACTTCATGGGCTTTCCCTAAGCCGGCGCCGACGGATCCTTGACCATCGCCAACAACCACAATGGCGCTGAATCTAAAACGCCTTCCGCCCTTCACGACCTTTGCCGTACGGTTTATTGCAATGACTCTATCAAGGAACTCCGAATCTCCCCTGTCGTCTCTTCCCATGACCACTCCCATTCAAATAATGTCTCTTACAACCGAATTAAAACTTTAAACCCATCTCCCTGGCACCTTCTGCAAGCGCCTTGACCCGGCCGTGATACAAAAACCTACCTCTGTCGAACACGACCTCTTCAATGCCAATAGCTTTTAATCGACTCGAAACCAGCTTGCCAACTTCCTTGGCAACATCGGCCTTTTTCAGCGCCGCGATTTGATCCTTTAATTCCGTACATAGCGTGGAGGCTTCAGCAATCGTTTTTCCCACATCATCAGCTATCGCCTGAACATAAATATGCCTGGCGCTTCGGAAGACAGAAAGTCGGGGCCTCGTTTGGGTCCCAAACAATTTACCTCTAATCCTTGCCTTGCGCTTTTCCCTGACCTTTTCAACTTTCTTCGTAGCCAATTTCTTACCTCGCCTTTGAGAACAGTATATGGATGCAATCCGCTGGTCAATTATGACCCGACCGACTTACCAACCTTGCGTTTGATTTGCTCGCCCGCATATCTAACACCTTTTCCTTTGTATGGTTCAGGCTTTTTTAATTCCCTGATCTCGGATGCTACCCTGCCGACCAGTTCCTTATCAATGCCGGACACGACAATCTTGACCTGCTTGTCAACCTTGACGTCAATACCTTCGGGTATCTTATAGGAAACGGGGCTTGAATATCCCAAAACCATCTTGATCACACCATCTCCCAATTCTGCCCGATAGCCTACACCAGATACTTCCAGAGTTTTTTCAAAACCCGTTGTTACACCACTGACCATGTTGCTGAGCAGTGTCCTCACCAGCCCCTGATAGGACCTTCCTTTCCGGTCTTCCGAAAGTCGTTTCACATGCAGCACATTATCCTCTTGCGTGACTTCGACGCCTTCAGGCATCTTCATCGATAACTGGCCTTTGGGACCGAAAACAGTCATCGTCGCGTTCTCGCGAATATACCGCACACCTGCAGTCATCTCTATGGGTTTCTTACCAATTCTTGACATCTGAAAAACTCCTGATCTTACTGAGCAACCCTAAACTACCAGACGTTACAGAGGATCTCTCCCCCAACGTTAGCCTCTCTTGCTTCATGATCGGTCATAACCCCCTTCGAGGTGGATACGATGGCGACGCCCAATCCGTCCATAACCTTTGGTATTTCGTCACTCTTCATATATATTCGGCATCCAGGCTTGCTTACCCTTTGGATATCCGTAATCACGGTACGTTTTGTATCCGGATATTTCAGAGCGACCCGCAGCAAATCATGATTCCGGCTATCTTTCTTTATTTCATAGCCATCAATATAACCAGCCTTCTTGAGAACACTGGCGATATTCACATTCGTCTTTGACATCAGAACATCGACACTCTTGAAATGCACCCGATTCGCATTTCTAATTCTGGTTAGCATGTCCGCGATAGAATCTGTCATTCCCATCTTAATAAACCCCTCAATCCTCTTACCAACTTGATTTAATCATGCCAGGAATTTCCCCTCTCAGGGAAAGATTTCTTAGACATATCCTACACATATCAAATTTTCGATAATATGCCCGCGGCCTTCCGCAAATAGGACATCTATTGTACTGCCGGACCGAAAATTTCATCTTTCCTTTTGCTTTTGCGATCAGCGACTTTTTTGCCACGCCTGTCTAGCCTCCAGAGATTGTTTCCTATCCTAATTGGTTCACGATTCCTTTGAAGCCCTGAAGGGCATACCCAAGAGCTTCAAGAGTTCTCTTGCCTCATCATCCGTTTTTGCCGTGGTTACGACAACAATATTCATCCCCCGGATTTTATCGATCTTGTCATAGTCGATTTCGGGGAAAATGATCTGCTCTTTCAAACCCAGGGCAAAATTACCTCTTCCATCAAAGGATTTTAGCGGAATGCCTCGGAAATCCCTTACCCGGGGAAGATTGATATTGACCAAACGATCATAAAATTCATACATTTTCTCTTTGCGCAAGGTCACTCTGCAACCGATTGACATCCCCTGACGGAGCTTAAATGTGGCGATGGACTTTTTCGCTTTCGTGATCACCGGCTTCTGACCCACGATCATAGAGAGTTCCTGAGCGGCATTGTCGAGGATTTTGACATTTTGAATGGCCTCCCCCAGCCCCATGTTGACAATAATCTTCCCCAGTTTAGGAACTTCCATGGGGTTCTTATAGCCGAATTTCTTCACCATGGCGGGAACAACTTCTTTATGATAATAATCTTTTAACCTTGCCATCTTTCTCCAGACCTATGAATCCAATTGTTCTTTACATTTCGAACATATGCGAACTTTTTTCCCATCTTCCAATAACTTGAAACCAATTCGCACACCCGCATTGCACTTTCCGCACAGGTAGGCCACATTGGACTGATGGATAGGACCTTCCTTTTCAACTATACCACCCTTGCCTTTGGCGTCCGGCTTTTGATGTCGTTTCACAAAATTCAGTTTCTCGACGACAACAAGATTTTCCTCACGGATGGTCTTCAGGACTTTTCCGCTTTTCCCTTTTTCCTTACCGGAAATGACCTTCACCGTGTCGCCTTTTTTCAATCGCATGTTATCCATTTTTCTTTATCCTATCGAGTTATCGCCAATATCTCGTAATGTTCCTACAAAACTTCGGGCGCCAACGAAATGATCTTCATGAATTGCTTCGCCCGAAGTTCTCGGGCAACCGGACCAAAGATTCTCGTTCCGATGGGTTCCATCTGATTGGAAATCAAAACAGCTGAATTATCATCAAACTTCAGATATGAACCATCGGCACGCCGAACTTCCTTGACGGTTCGAACAATGACCGCTTTCATGACATCGCCCTTCTTAACCTTCGAATTCGCGATGGCTTCTTTCACAGAAACAACAATCACATCCCCCACACTGGCATATCGTCTTTTTGAGCCACCCAGCACTTTAATACAGGCAACCTTCTTCGCTCCTGAATTATCTGCCACATTTAACTGCGTCTGCATCTGAATCATCGGACTTCTCCCCTATTTCGTCTTTTCCAGAATTTCTCGCATCCGCCAGCGTTTATCCCTACTTAGTGGCCTGGACTCTACGATCAGGACCTTATCTCCTACTTTACATCGGTTTTCTTCATCATGGGCTTTATACTTCACGAATCTTCTTATGTATTTCTTAAACACCGGATGCTTGACCACTGTTTCGCTACGAACAACAATCGTCTTATCCATGGCGTTACTGACTACGACACCCTTGATCTCCTGGCGGCTGCCTCTTTCTTCCATGCCTTTATCGACCCTCCCTTTCCTTCAAAACGGTCTTTATCCGGGCAATATCTCTTCGTACAAGCTTCAACATGGAGGGCATTTCCAACTGCCCGGACGTACGACGTATACGGAGACGAAACAATTCTTCATCCAAGTCTCTGTTCTTCTGCTGGAGCTCAGCTACGCTAAGATCTTTTATTTCCTTAATTTTCATCAGACAGCCCTCGCGACATAAATTTCGTGCCAATAGGAAGTTTATGGGCAGCTAATCTGAATGCTTCCTGAGCAATTTCCTTGGTAACCCCCTGCATCTCGTAAAGAACGGCGCCAGGGCGAATCACGGCAACCCACTCTTCCGGCGCCCCTTTACCCTTGCCCATACGGGTTTCTGCTGGTTTTTTGGTCACCGATTTGTGTGGGAAAACACGAATCCATATCTTACCACCCCTCTTTACGTGTCGCGTCATGGCTATACGGGCAGCCTCAATTTGCCTTGCCGTTATCCATCCGCACTCCGTGGCCTGTAACCCATAATCACCGAAGGCTACCTGACTACCTCGAACAGCTTTGCCGCCCATGCGGCCGCGCTGAAGCTTCCTGTACTTAACCCTTTTAGGCATCAACATAATGCTAAAACCCCTATCTCCATCCGTGATGTCTGATCCGCGGGCTCAAAACACGGCCCAGGATTTTTACCTAACGCTTGTATCTTTAACGCTATCCTTTTTCGTCGGAAGCACTTCACCGTGGAACATGAGTACCTTGACGCCAATTAACCCGTACGCCGTGTGAGCTTCTGCGAAGCCCCAATCGATATCAGCCCTTAAGGTATGCAATGGAACCCTGCCCTCACGGTACCACTCCGATCTCGCCATTTCCGCACCGCCTAAGCGCCCCGCGCAATTGATGCGAATCCCCTTAGCACCGAACTTCATGGCAGAGGTTACACTCTTTTTCATGGCGCGCCTGAAGGCAATCCGCCGCTCCAATTGAAGCGCTACATTCTCAGCAACCAGCTGTGCATCAATCTCCGGCTTCCTGACTTCAAGAATGTTGATAATAATTTCACTCTTGCTGACAGTTTCGAGATCTTTCTTTAGTTTCTCAATTTCAGATCCCTTTTTCCCGATGATGATTCCAGGACGGGCAGCGTATATATTGACTTTGGCCTTGCTGGCAGCTCTTTCAATCTCGATACGGGATATACCTGCGTGAAACAACTTTTTCTTCAGGTATTTCCGAATCTTGATATCCTCATGGAGCAATTCGCTGTAATTTTTCTCTGAAAACCACATCGAACGCCATTTCTTCACGCCGCCCAATCTTAACCCGATCGGGTTTACCTTCTGCCCCAACCTCGCACCTCCTGAAATCCGTTATGCTTCATCAAGAATGACTGTAATGTGACTCATCCTTTTTTTGATCGACGCAGCCCGACCCTGTGCCCGCGCGCGCCATCTTTTTAAGGATGGTCCCTGATCCACAAATATTTCCTTTATATAAAGGATATTTTCATCAATATTGGGGTTCTGTTTCGCATTGGCAATTGCGGATTTAAGAACTTTCGCAACCGTGCCGGCGCTGTATTTCCTGGTAAAGGTAAGGATCTTCTGTGCGTCTTCGACCTTTTTACCTCTTACCAAGTCCACAACCAATCTTGCTTTCTGCGGTGACACCCGAATATATTTTGCACTCGCTTTTGCTTCCATTTTTCATCAACTCCAGTTTACTGCCGGGCGACTGTCTGACTGCTACTTACGCACCTTGGATTTCCGGTCTCCCGAATGGCTAAAGAATGTTCTCGTAGGGGCAAACTCACCTAGCTTGTGGCCAACCATATTTTCCGTGATGAATACAGGGATGAACTTCTTCCCGTTATGCACAGCAAAGGTCTGCCCGATCAATTCTGGCGTCACGGTTGACCGGCGAGACCAGGTCTTAATAACCACCTTGCTGCCAGACTCTTCGGCCTTCCTGACCTTATCGAGCAGCCTTTCCTCTATGTATGCGCCCTTTTTTACTGAACGTGCCACTGCTTATCCTCTTCTTTTCACGATGTATTTGTCAGTCCGCTTATTTGTCCGCGTCTTGTGGCCCTTTGTCGGAACACCCCATGGCGTACAAGGATGCCGACCGCCGGAGGACTTGCCTTCTCCACCACCCATCGGATGATCGACCGGATTCATGGCAACACCCCGAACTTTCGGCCTTCTTCCCACCCATCTTGATCGACCGGCTTTACCAATACTTATATTTTCATGTTCAAGGTTGCCAATTTGGCCAATCGTTGCCTTGCACTCAAGGAGGACCTTGCGGACCTCACCCGAGGGAAGGCGTACCTGGGCATAACCAGCTTCCTTGGCCATCAACTGTCCATATGAGCCGGCACTGCGAATCATCTGCCCCCCCCGACCTATCTTCAATTCAACATTATGAATGAGAGTGCCCATCGGAATATTCTTAAGAGGAACGGCATTACCCGGTTTAATGTCAGCTGACTCTCCGCTGATGATCATATCGCCCACCATTAGCTTTTCAGGTGCTATGATATATCGCTTTTCCCCATCAGCATAATGAACCAGAGCAATCCGCGAGGTGCGATTCGGATCGTACTCTATGGAAGCCACTTTTGCCGGAATATCTACCTTGTCACGCCGGAAATCGATCACCCGATACTTCTGCTTATGCCCTCCACCAATATGACGACTGGTCATACGGCCATTGTTATTCCGTCCACCGGACTTCTTCAAGGGCTTTAGGAGGCTCTTTTCCGGAACGGTGGATGTGATCTCCGCAAAATCGGAACACGTTTGAAACCGCCTGCCCGGTGATGTTGGTTTATAGGTTTTGATTGCCATCCGTCTTCAATCCTTATGCTTTATTAAACACCTTCATATATTTCTATGCGGTTCCCTTCGGCAAGGGTGACCACAGCCTTTTTCCACGATGGCTTCTCACCCACTGTTTTGCCTAAGCGCTTCTTCTTGCCCAGTATATTCATCGTTCTGACGTCCAGAACCTTTACCTTAAAAAGCTTTTCAGTGGCATTGGCAATTTCAATCTTGTTTGCCCGTCTGTCCACGGCAAGGATATACTGATTCCGCTCGTCCTTGGCGATTGTGCTCTTTTCGGTAATCAACACTCTCTTAATCACATCATAGATTTCCATTATGATAACAACGCCCCTTCTATGTTCTTGACACTCGATTCCAAAAGGACGACATGATCATGATGCAGAAGGTCATATACATTAAGTCCCTCAGATCTGATCATCTTCACATCTTTTACGTTTCGCGACGATTTCTCTAGAATGGGATATGACTTATCTATGACTATCAATACATTCTTAAGTCCGAAACGATCGAGGACCTCCTTGAATCTCTTCGTTTTAATCTCATCCATCGGAAAGTTATTCAAAACGATCATGCGATCTTCCTTGAGTTTCATACTCAAAGCCGATCTCAGGGCCAATCGCCGAACCTTTTTGGGTATCCTGTAAGCGTAGCTCCTGGGTGTGGGACCGAAGACGGTTCCGCCTCCCCGCCAAAGAGGTGAACGGATAGTACCTGCTCTTGCTCTGCCGGTTCCCTTCTGGCGCCAAGGCTTCTTACCGCCTCCCGAAACATCACTTCTGCCCTTCGTCGATGCGGTACCGCTTCGCCTTGCTGCTCTCTGCATTTTGACGACTTCATAAATGACGGCTTCATTGACTTCTATGCCGAAGATGGCATCATTCAAATCAATCTCCGCAACTTGCTTCTTATCTGTATCGTATACTGCCGCCACAGGCATTTCGACTCCTCCGTACGGAGAGAACAGATTTTAAACCCATCCTCTCATAGAACCTTATTTTTTTATCGCTTGTTTAATAAGAACAACGCCACGTCGGCCACCTGGAACTGCACCCTTGATCAGCATGGCATTGTCCTCGAGTCTTATGGCCAGAACACGGAGATTTTGGAGCGTTTTCCGTTCATTTCCCATTTGTCCGGGAAGTTTCTTACCCTTAAATACCCTTGATGGATCCGCACTCGCCCCAATCGAACCCGGAGCCCTGTGGAACATGGATCCGTGCGTGGCTCGACCGCCACTAAACCCGTGCCTTTTGATGACACCAGCAAACCCCTTCCCCTTGGAAGTTCCCGTGATATCCACGTAGTCTCCAGCGGAAAAGATATCAACCTTTAACTCCTGACCGACTTCAATGCCATCCACTTCCCCGCGGAATTCATGGAGTTCCCGGAAATAGCCTTTGTCTGCCTTGCGGAAATGGCCCTGAAGCGGTTTCGTAACACCTTTTTGCTTCATGTGTCCATATCCGAGCTGCAGGGCATCATAACCGTCGGTACCCACTGTTTTCTTCTGGATGACCACGGACGGTTCCACCTCAATTACGGTGACAGGGATCGCTGATCCATCTTCCGCAAACACCTGCGTCATTCCCAATTTCCTGCCGATAATCCCTTTTTTCATTATCATTCTCTGCTTTTCAAAAAAGCCCTATAAAAATAACAAGAGATGGAGTCTTTGTGAGATTTTTCCATCTCCTTGTTTCCACAAAGCTTATAATTTTATCTCGACATCCACGCCGGCAGAAAGGTCCAGCTTCATAAGGGCATCTACAGTTGATTGCGTAGGATCTATAATATCAACCAGACGCTTATGAGTTCTGATCTCAAACTGCTCTCTCGATTTCTTGTCCACATGCGGGGAACGGTTCACACAAAACTTGTTGATCTCCGTCGGCAGCGGAATTGGCCCGGCCACGCGGGCCCCCGTTCGCTTTGCCGTCTCGACAATATCCTCTACGGATCTATCTAGCAGCTTGTAATCATAAGCCTTAAGGCGAATTCTAATCTTTTGATCTTTCATGATGCCAACACAGTCCCTTTGCTTATTCAATCACTTTGCTGACCACACCAGACCCGACGGTACGGCCGCCTTCACGGATTGCGAAGCGAAGGGCTTCTTCCATGGCAATCGGTGTAATCAGTTCGATGCTCAGTTCAATATTATCGCCGGGCATAACCATCTCAACGCCTTCGGGCATATGCGCAACACCGGTCACATCGGTTGTTCTGAAATAGAACTGCGGCCGATATCCCGTAAAGAAAGGGGTATGACGCCCGCCTTCTTCCTTTGTCAAAATATATACCTGAGCCATGAATTTCGTATGGGGCGTGATGGAACCAGGCTTGCAGATAACCTGCCCCCGTTCGACGTCTTCTCGCTTAGTACCCCGAAGAAGTAAGCCGACGTCATCCCCCGCCCGACCTTCATCAAGGGATTTCCGAAACATCTCAACGCCTGTGCATACGGTCTTGAATGTCGGACGAATACCAACAATCTCAACTTCCTCACCCGTCTTGATGATACCGCGATCAACTCTTCCGGTAACCACCGTCCCGCGTCCGGAAATACTGAACACGTCACCGACCGGCATCAGGAAGGGCTTATCGAGAACACGCACAGGATCCGGAATATAGGAATCTACGGCATCCAGAAGTTCCCATATCGATTTTGCATCCGGTGATGCACCATCCTCGGCTTCCAATGCCTTAAGGGCAGAGCCTCTTATTATGGGTGTATCGTCACCGGGAAATTCATAGGTTGTCAAAAGCTCTCGCAACTCCAGTTCGACCAGATCAAGAAGCTCGGGATCATCAACGAGATCGACCTTGTTCATATAAACGACAACATAGGGAACCTGCACCTGCCTTGCCAGAAGGATATGCTCTCTTGTCTGGGGCATCGGTCCATCGGACGCGGCCACAACCAGGATGGCACCATCCATATGTGCAGCACCGGAAATCATGTTCTTGATATAATCGGCGTGGCCAGGACAGTCCACATGGGCATAATGACGCTTGGTTGTCTCATATTCCACATGACAAATATTGATGGTGACGCCTCTTTCCTTCTCTTCCGGGGCATTATCGATGGAATCAAAGGGCCGAAACTCGGCGAAACCTTTTTTGGCCAAATGCTTGGTGATTGCCGCGGTCAAGGTTGTCTTGCCGTGATCCACATGGCCGATCGTACCGATGTTCAAATGCGGCTTCGTCCTCTCAAATTTTTTCTTACCCATCTCTACGTACCTCCTTCACCAGTAAATATTCCATTTTATGATGTTATTTTGACCCCTTATTCCTCGGATTCTTCACTTCGACTCAAATGAAAGCCGGCAACTAAAACCGATAGTGGGCAAAGGCCTTGTTTGCTTCGGCCATTTTGTGAACAGCCTCGCGCTTCTTAATAGCGGCGCCCCTATTGTTTGCGGCATCGATCAACTCACCCGCCAGCTTCTCTCGCATCGTCTTTTCGGCACGCTCTCTGGAATGAAGAATTAACCAGCGAATCCCCAGTGCAACCCGCCTTGTGGGAATAACCTCCGTAGGCACCTGGTAGGTCGACCCCCCGACACGCCTCGATTTCACTTCGATAATCGGCTTCACATTGCCCACAGCCTTCTCGAAAACCTCAAGGGGCGGTTCCTTCAACTTCTTCTCGATAATATCAAAAGCCCCGTAAAGAATAGATTCCGCAACGCTCTTCTTGCCCTCTTTCATCAGATTGCTGATAAATTGAGCGACGAGCTTGTTCTGGAATTTGGGGTCCGGAAATATTTCTCTTTTGGCGATCTCTCTTCTTCTCGGCATGATTCAATATCCCTGCTTAACTCGGTTTCTTAGCGCCGTATTTTGAACGACCCTGCTTTCTATCCTGAACGCCCACCGCATCCAGCGTCCCACGGACGACATGGTAGCGAACACCGGGAAGATCCTTCACTCTGCCCCCTCTAACCAGAACCACGGAGTGCTCCTGGATGTTGTGCCCAACACCGGGGATATAAGACGTGACCTCATAACCGGTAGTCAACCGTACCCTGGCTACTTTTCTCAAGGCTGAATTGGGCTTCTTAGGCGTCGAGGTATAAACCCTGACACAAACGCCCCGACGCTGCGGTGAACTGCCTAAGGCCGGCGTCGTGGTTTTCCGCACTATCTTGGTTCTTCCTTTACGAACCAACTGATTGATTGTTGGCATTCATCCTCCGAATATATTCAAAACCTTCCCCGTTTCAAGGGTACGACAAAGTTTAGCTATCTACCAATTTGCTCAGCGGATGTCAAGCATTTTCTCATCCATTTTTTCGTCTTGTTCAAGCACATCATCATTCACTGGCTCGTCATTCACCGTTTTAATACCCAGTTTCCGGTACATCGGCAAACCCGTACCGGCGGGGATCAAACGCCCCATGATAACATTCTCTTTGAGTCCGCGGAGATAGTCCGTTTTCCCCGCCAGCGATGCTTCTGTGAGCACCCTGGTGGTCTCCTGGAAAGAAGCGGCCGATATGAAGCTCTGTGTCGAAAGAGATGCTTTGGTGATTCCCAACAGAATCGGCTTCCCGATGGCCGGGCGGCCGCCCTGGGCAACAACCCGCTCATTTTCCTCCTGGAAGCGGTGACGCTCGATCTGTTCATCAGAAATGAACAGTGTGTCACCCGGGTCGATCACCTTTACCCTGCGGAGCATCTGGCGGACAATGACCTCAATATTTTTATCGTTGATCTTGACACCCTGCAAACGATAGACATCTTGAACCTCATCGACCAGATAGCGGGCCAATTCCTTTTCTCCCTTAATTGAAAGAAGGTCATGGGGATTGTGGACGCCATCCATGAGCGGCTCTCCTTCTATAACACGGTCACCCTCCTGTACACTGACGTGCTTACCTTTAGGGATGAGATATTCCTTCTCTTCACCGGTATCGGGCGTTATGATGACCTTTCGTTTCCCCTTGGCGTCTTTTCCGTAAGAAACGATGCCCTTGATCTCACTGATAACAGCATACTCCTTGGGTTTGCGTGCCTCGAAAAGTTCGGCCACTCGGGGTAGACCACCCGTGATATCCTTGGTCTTCGTCGTCTCACGGGGAATCTTGGCCATAATATCCCCGGCATTAACCTGATCTCCATCCGATACGACAATGTTCGCGCCTACAGACAGAAGATGCCTGGCCACGGTGGTGCCGCCTGGAACCTTGGCTGTCCGTCCTTTTTTGTCTTTTATGGATACACGAGGCCGCAGGTCCGTTCCCTTGAATTCCACAATGACCTTACGCGACAAGCCGGTTACTTCATCGACCTGTTCCTGCATGGTCTTGCCTTCGATGATATCCCCGAATTTGATCGTCCCGTCTACCTCTGCAAGAATAGGGATAGAGAAAGGATCCCATTCAGCTATAAGGGTTGGTTGCTTGTCTTGACCTGTTTTGAGATCCTTCCCGGGACCTATGACGGCGTCATCTTCTTTGACTCTCAGATGTGCGCCGTAAGGAACAGGATACTTACCGCGGTTCCGCCCCATATCATCCAGCACATGGATCTCACCATTGCGGTTCATAACGACCAGGTCACCCATCTTTGCAACGACAGTTGTTAAATTCGAGAACTTGATCTTGCCGTCATGCCGCGCCTGGAGTGTCGAGTGTTCGTCAAACTTGGCGGTACCACCGATATGGAATGTTCTCATCGTCAACTGGGTGCCGGGTTCGCCGATGGACTGGGCAGCAATGATGCCGACAGCCTCACCAATGTTGGCCAGATGACCGTGAGCCAGATCTCTGCCATAACACATGGCGCATACGCCGTGTTTAGACTTGCAGGTCAAGACGGATCGCACCCCTACTCTTTCAATACCCGTATTATCAATTTTTTCCGCCAGGGCTTCGTCAATCTCCTCATTGGCCTTGATCAAGACCTCTTGGGTAAACGGATCTTTAATATCCTCAAGGACAACCCGGCCAAGAACACGCTCTCCGGCCGCTTCAATGATTTCGCCACCTTCCATCAGGGCAGAAACATAAATACCATCGATGGTTCCGCAATCTTCTTCCGTAATGATGCAATCCTGGGCCACATCCACCAACCGTCTTGTAAGATAACCCGAATTTGCCGTTTTCAAGGCCGTATCCGCAAGACCTTTGCGAGCACCGTGGGTCGAGATAAAATATTGGAGGACCGTCAAGCCTTCCCGGAAATTTGCCGTAATCGGCGTTTCAATGATCTCGCCGGAGGGTTTCGCCATCAGGCCACGCATACCCGCAAGCTGACGAATCTGAACGGCTGACCCCCTGGCTCCGGAATCCGCCATCATGAAAATCGGGTTATAGTTTTCACCTTTCCCCTTATCGCCTTTATCAATGTTCCCTTCTGCCGAAGCAATGCCGCCCATCATCTCTACAGCAATCTTTTCCGTCGCCTGGGCCCAGATATCGATAACCTTGTTATAGCGTTCCCCGTCGGTGATTAAACCATCCATGTATTGCTTCTGTATTTTATGAACATCGCGATCCGCCTTGGCAACGATCTCCTTCTTGTTAGCAGGAATCACCATGTTGTGGATGGCGATGGACGCCCCGGATATTGTGGCATATTTGAAACCGAGATCTTTGAGGCGATCAGCCAGCAGGACGGTCGTTTTGGCCCCACAGGTTCGGTAGCAGTAATCAACGAGATTGGCCAATTCCTTCTTGTTCATGACTTTATTAATCAAATCAAAGGACAGCTCTTCTGGAACGACTTCTGACATGATCACCCTGCCGACCGTGGTTTCTTTCTTCTCCCCGTTCATCCGGACGTTAACCTTGGCGTGTAGACCAACGGCACCATTATCAAGGGCGCTCCTGACTTCTTCCGGAGAGGAAAAGCTCAAGCCCTCTCCCTTAACGTTAGACCGCGCCCTGGTCAGATAATATAGGCCGAGGACGATGTCCTGGCTGGGAATAATAATGGGCTTGCCATTGGCAGGTGACAGGATGTTGTTCGTGGACATCATCAGCACCCGGGCTTCTGTTTGCGCCTCAATGGACAAAGGCACATGCACGGCCATCTGGTCTCCGTCAAAGTCTGCGTTAAAGGCCGTACAAACAAGAGGATGCAACTGAATGGCCTTACCCTCAATTAAAATGGGTTCAAAGGCCTGGATACCCAAGCGGTGCAGAGTCGGCGCCCGGTTGAGCATGATGGGGTATTCCCGGACGACCTCATCCAAGGCATCCCATACTTCGGCCGTTTCTCGCTCGACCATTTTTTTTGCGCTCTTGACCGTTGTAACAAAGCCCTTATCCATCAACCGATTATAGACAAAGGGCTTGAACAGCTCCAGAGCCATTTTTTTAGGCAAACCGCACTGGTGAAGCCTCAGATCGGGCCCGACAGTAATAACGGAACGCCCCGAATAATCGACACGCTTCCCAAGAAGATTCTGCCGGAATCGACCCTGCTTGCCCTTGAGCATATCGGAAAGGGAGCGTAGCGGCCGTTTGTTGGTCCCCGTAATGGCCCGCCCGCGGCGGCCGTTGTCGAACAGTACATCCACCGCTTCCTGCAGCATCCGCTTCTCATTACGGATAATGATTTCGGGAGCATTCAACTCCATCAGGCGCTTTAAACGGTTATTCCGGTTAATGACACGTCGGTAAAGATCATTGAGGTCGGACGTGGCAAATCGCCCGCCATCCAGGGGAACCAACGGGCGAAGATCGGGAGGAATAACGGGGAGAACCGTCAGTATCATCCATTCCGGTTTATTGCCCGATTTTTTCAAGGCCTCGAATACCTTAAGCCGCTTGACCAACTTTTTCTTCTTGGTATCGGAAACGGCCGTTTTGAGCTCTTCCCGAAGCTCCTCATCCATTTTTTCCAGATTGATTTCTTCCAGGAGTTTTCTAACAGCTTCTGCACCGATACCTACCTTAAACGCATCCTGGCCGTATTGCTCCTTCAGATCAATCATCTCTTCTTCAGAGAGGAGTTCCTTTTTCTTGAGGGGCGTATTTTTCGGGTCCAGAACAATCCAGGATTCAAAATAAAGAACTTTTTCCAGTTCTTTCAGCGTCAGATCGAGGACGTTACCAATACGGCTGGGAAGGCTTTTGAGAAACCAGATATGGGCAACAGGCGTCGCGAGCTTGATATGGCCCAGTCTTTCCCTTCGGACCTTGGACTGAATCACCTCAACGCCACATTTTTCGCAGACCACGCCGCGATGCTTCATCCGCTTGTATCGGCCGCACAGACACTCATAATCCTTTACAGGACCGAAGATTTTTGCACAGAAAAGACCGTCGCGTTCTGGTTTGAACGTCCTGTAATTAATGGTCTCCGGTTTCTTCACCTCCCCATTGCTGTTCGGCCTTGCCGACCAGGCCAGGATTTTCTCCGGCGAGGCAATGGAAATTTTAATGGCGTTGAAACGAATCGGGTCTTTCGGTTTTTCGAAATAAGTGAAAACATCTTCCACGGATCTTATCTCCTCATTAATCTTCTTCGACCAGTTCCACGTCGAGGCAAAGGCTCTGCAACTCCTTCACCAGAACGTTAAACGATTCCGGCAAACCCGGCTCCAGGGTGTGCTCACCCTTAACGATGGCTTCATAGATCCTTGTTCGGCCTGCTACATCATCTGACTTCACGGTTAGAAATTCCTGAAGGGCATACGCCGCGCCATAGGCTTCCATTGCCCATACTTCCATTTCCCCCAGTCTCTGTCCGCCGAACTGAGCCTTTCCGCCCAGGGGCTGTTGGGTCACGAGGGAATAAGGTCCGATGGAACGCGCATGAATCTTATTGTCTACAAGATGATGGAGCTTGAGCATATAAATCATGCCGACGGTGATTTCCTGTTCAAAGGGATCGCCTGTCCGCCCATCGTAAAGGATTGTTTGGCCATTCTCTGGTAAATTGGCCATCTTCAGCATATCCGTTATTTCGCGCTCTTCCGCACCATCAAACACGGGGGTAGCAATGGAAATGCCATCCTTGATCCGCCGAGTAAAACGTTTAATTTCCTCATCCGTTGCGCCATCAACAAAACGATCAAATTCCGGCGACAAATAAATCGACTTCATTTCTTTCTTTATCTTGCCAATCTCATTCTTCTTCTCAATCAGTTGATTGATCTTGTCGCCAAGTCCTTTCGCCGCCCATCCCAGGTGCGTCTCCAGAATCTGGCCCACATTCATACGAGAAGGTACGCCAAGAGGATTCAAAACAATATCCACCGGTGTCCCATCGGCAAAGAACGGCATATCCTCTTCAGGAAGTATCCTGGACAAGACACCCTTATTGCCGTGCCGACCGGCCATTTTGTCGCCGACGGATAACTTCCGCTTAATGGCGACAAAGACCTTAACCATCTTGATGACGCCCGGGGGCAGCTCATCTCCGGCCTTCAATTTCTCAACTTTCTGTTCGAAGTAAGCGTCGATGAAGTCAAGCCTTTTGGACAGATTATCGAAAAGGGAGGTCATCTTTTTTTCTGTGTCTTCATCGTCGACAAGGGTGATCTCCTTCCAGAGATCAAAGGGAATGTCCGCCAACAGTTCTTCCGTTATAACGTCGCCCTTTTTCATCAAGATGCGTTTCTTCTTGGCATCCGATAATTTTCCCGCCATCACCTTTCCCAGAAGCAGGTCCTTCACGCCTGATTTAACGGCATCCCGGACCACCCGACTCTCGTCGTCACGATCCTTTTTGAGGACATTCATCGCCTCATTTTCAATGTAATTGGATCGGTTATCTTTTTCCACACCCTTACGGGTAAATATTTTGGCATCGATAACGGTGCCTTCAACACCCGGAGGCACACGAAGCGACGTATCCCTCACGTCACTTGCCTTCTCGCCGAAAATGGCCCGCAGCAGTTTCTCTTCTGAAGACAGCTGAGTCTCTCCCTTCGGCGTAATCTTGCCGACCAGGATATCGCCAGGCTTTACAGAAACACCCATGCGAACAATACCACTTTCATCCAGATTTCTCAGTGCCTCTTCACCGACGTTCGGAATGTCACGGGTAATTTCTTCCTTCCCTAGCTTCGTGTCCCTGGCCATGGTTTCAAATTCTTCGATGTGAATCGAGGTGTAAATATCTTCCTTGACCACCCGTTCACTCACCAGGATGGAGTCCTCATAGTTATAACCTCCCCACGACATGAAGGCCACCATGACATTTCGGCCCAAGGCCAACTCCCCGTTATCTGTTGCAGGACCATCCGCGATAATATCGCCTTTTTTTACACGATCGCCTTTATTGACGATACTTTTCTGATTAAAGCACGTGTCTTGATTCGAGCGTTGATACTTCACGAGGTTATAGATATCGACGCCGATATCAAGGCCGTCCTTCCCCGCGCCATCGCACTTGAGGACAATTCGCGACGCATCGACACTCTCGACAACGCCATCGCGCTTGGCGCTCACAACGGCCCCCGAATCTCTCGCCACGATAGCTTCCATACCAGTTCCAATGATAGGAGCTGCCGGTTGCATGAGAGGAACGGCCTGTCGCTGCATGTTGGATCCCATGAGAGCGCGGTTGGCATCATCATGCTCCAGAAAGGGAATGAGCGTGGCAGCCACACTGACCAGCTGATTCGGCGACACATCCATCATACTGGTTTCTTCGGGCACAACGATTGGAAAATCGCCGCCCTTCCTGGCAGAAACAAGCTCACCCTGCAATCGCCCATCCTTATCGGTAGGCCAGTCCGCCGGAACGATAATATGGTTTTCCTCCTCTATCGCCGTCATATAACGGACCTTATCGAGAACGCGACCATTTTCAACGACACGATAAGGTGTTTCGATAAAGCCGAATACATTCACGCGGGCATAGGTGCTGAGCGATACAATCAAGCCGATATTAGGCCCTTCCGGTGTCTCTACGGGACAGATACGGCCGTAGTGCGTCGGATGAACGTCACGGACCTCAAAACCCGCCCGCTCGCGGGTCAGACCACCGGGCCCCAGAGCGGACAATCTCCGCTTATGGGTAATTTCAGACAGGGGATTGGTCTGATCCATGAACTGGGATAACTGAGAGCTTCCAAAAAATTCGTTTACTACGGCCGATACGGGCTTTGCGTTGACCAGATCATGCGGCATCATGGTTTCGATGTCCTGAAGGCTCATCTTTTCCTTGACCGCCCTCTCCATCCTCACCAACCCGATCCGATATTGATTTTCGATGAGTTCTCCCACAGACCGCACTCGGCGATTGCCCAAGTGATCAATGTCATCAACAGTGCAGTCCCCGACACCATTCTTAAGATCGAGAAGATACTTTACGGCGGCCAGAATATCCTCATTGCGCAAAACCGTGACATCCGTCGGCACATCCAGGCGGAGCTTATAATTCATTTTAGCACGCCCAACGTCAGAGAGGTCATAGGTTTCGGGCCCGAAAAAAAGACTCTGAAAAAAGGCATTCGCCGTGTCAGGTGTCGGAGGGTTACTGGGTCGGAGACGCCTGTAAATCTCAATAATTGCGTCCTCTTTCGTTTCCAGCTTATCCGTCAGCAGGGTATCCCTGATCGAGGCATTCGCCTTTTCATCGTCAATATGAATAAACCGGAGCTCCCGGATTCCTTTTGCTCGTATTCTCTCAAGTCCATCTAGGTTCAGTTCTTCATTGCATTTCAGGAGAATCTCTCCCGTTGCAGGATCAATAATATCTGCCGAGAGAATTTTACCGACCACATCAGCTTCGTCGATGGCAATGCGCCCGATGCCTGATTCAGTCATCCGTCGCAGAAGAATTTTGTTAATCTTCCTGCCCTTCTTGACAATCAGATCGCCCGTTTTCGGATCTTTGATATCCTCCGGGGCTTTCTCACCGATCAGAGCATCGCCGACGACCATGAAAAGCTGGCCCTCTTCCTGAGATACCGTTTCGATATCGTAAAAATAGTTCAGAATAAATTCGGTATTGTTCGCCATCGCTTTCAGAAGAATCGTCACGGGCATCTTTCTTCTTCTGTCGATGCGGACATAAAGAAGATCTTTTGAATCAAATTCAAAATCGAGCCACGATCCCCGAATGGGAATAATCCGGGACGAATAGATGAGTTTCCCGCTCGTCAGCGTTTTCCCTTTGTCATGGTCGAAGAAAATACCAGGAGAACGATGAAGCTGGCTGACAATCACCCGCTCTGTACCATTCACGATGAAAGTCCCGTTTTCCGTCATCAAGGGGATTTCACCGAAGTAAATCTCCTGCTCCTTGATATTGCTGATCTGCTTCTGGCCTGTCCCGGGATCGACATCAAATACGAGGAGCCGGACCACAATTTTGAGGGGGGCAGCAAACGTCATCCCCTTCTGAACGCACTCCTTTTCATCATATCGAACCTCGCCGATCTTATAACTCACAAATTCAAGGGAACATTTCTTGCTGTAATCCGAGATGGGAAAAACGCTTTTAAATGCGCCCTGAAGGCCGAAATTCCCCCGCTTGTCCGGTTCCACATCCATCTGGAGAAATTTCTCATAGGACATGGTCTGGATATCGATGAGATTCGGGATATCGACGATTTTCCTAATGCGGCCAAAATATTTTCTGAACTCGCCCATAGTATCCTTTCGGCTTTTCTGCCATCAGCTATCAGTCTTTTGTCTTGATACACGCAAAAAGCAGACAAGTTGCCCGATCAAACGCCGGGCAACTTGCATCCCTTTTTCCGCCGATTACTGACTGCCGATCGCTCTTTATTTTATCTCGACGGTACCGCCGACTTCTTCTATTTTCTTCTTGATTTCAGCGGCCTCATCCTTGGAAGCACCTTCTTTAATGGGCTTCGGCACACCCTCAACAAGGTCTTTGGCTTCCTTGAGGCCCAAGCCTGTAATTGCACGGACAACCTTGATCACCTGGATCTTTTCGGCGCCGAAACCTGTCAATATGGCATCAAACTCGGTCTGTTCTTCAGCCGGCTCGGCCGCTGCACCCGGTGCGGCCGCTGCAGCCGCAGCCACAGGAGCTGCTGCCGACACACCGAACTTCTCTTCCAGTTCTTTGACCAGTTCGGACAACTCCAGAACGGTCATGCTCTCAATAAATTTTACGACATCTTCCTTTGTAATTGCCATGATTTTGATTCCTTCCTGTATGATATTAGATTCCTGATTCTTTTTTCTCGCGATAGGCGTTAAGGACTTGCACCAGACCTCTAGGTACGGCACTCAACACGTTGACCAACCCGCCCTGGACACCGACCATGACGGACAGCAGTTTACCGAGGAGAATTTCACGGCTCGGCAACAATGACAAGGCATTGAGTTGATCCTGCGTCAGGATTTTTCCGTCCAGCACGCCAGATTTGATTTCGAGCTGCGCATTCTTTTTCGCGAACTCAACGAGCACCTTGGCGGGCTCGACGACGTCCTTGTTCGCCAGAATGAGCGCCAACGGCCCCTTCAGCTGATCCTGGACAACACTGAGGTCCGTACCTTGCGAAGCAAGGCGCAGCAACGTATTCTTGACAACCTTGACCTCCGTATCGGATTTACGCAGGCTGTTTCTGAGTAACGTCAGCCTCTCGACATCCAATCCGCTGTAGGTGGCGAGAACAGCCAGCTTGAATTCCTTCAGTTTTTCATGCAGATCAGTAACTACCTGCTCTTTTGTCTTTCGATCCAATCTCCAACCTCCTTTCAGTTATGTGTGCAATCCTCACCTGAGTTTATTCAGATGGAGCCTTGCATCGAAAGCCTGAGGACAAACAGCATACAGGAATAAATTTATGATATTAACGACCGATATGAGCTTCAACTTCTATTCCGTGGTCTAGGCAGGCCGGAAAGATCCGATTAAACTCCTGTACCCGCTGTCTCAGACTTGTTAAGCGATATGTTTTGAACCGCTGCGATGCCTAGATATTCTTCACATCCAGAGGATCGACCTTCACACCCGGGCCCATCGTCGATGACAGGGAAATCCCCTTCATATAAGTTCCCTTACTGGCCGCAGGCTTCAATTTGACAACCGTCTCGACGACGGCCACAATATTTTCCATCAGCTTATCGACACCGAACGAAACCTTACCGACAGGCGTATGAACAATACCTGCCTTTTCAACGCGGAATTCCACCTTGCCGGCCTTCAGCTCGTTGACAGCCTTTCCAACATCAAATGTGACTGTCCCCACCTTCGGATTGGGCATTAACCCCCTGGGGCCTAGAACTTTTCCAAGCTTGCCGACACTGCCCATCATATCCGGCGTCGCAACAACCCGGTCAAAGTCAAGCCATCCGCCCTTGATCTTCTCGATAATGTCATCGGCTCCGACAAAATCGGCTCCGGCATCCAGGGCTTCTTTCTCTTTTTCGCCCTTGGCAAATACAAGCACCCGGACGGACTTGCCCAGACCATTAGGAAGTACGACGCTTCCCCGAACCATTTGATCGGCATGCTGGGGATTGACTCCCAGACGGATCGCGGCTTCTACGGTTTCATCAAATTTGGCCTTCGCCGAATTCACAACGATTTCGACAGCCTCTTTCAGATTATACCGTTTCCCCAATTCAATATTTTTCTTAGCTTCTATTAATTTCTTACCACTTGTCGCCATGACCAAACCCCAATCTCAAGTCAGTTTATCCTTCTATCGTAATCCCCATGGATCTTGCCGTTCCTTCGATGATCCGGATAGCGCCTTCCATGTTAACGGCATTCAAGTCATTATATTTCAGCTCGGCAATCTCCCCGACCTGCTTTGCCGTCACCGTTCCTACCTTCTCTTTCTTCGGATCTCCGGAGCCTTTTGCAATTTTCGCCGCTTGCTTCAGCAAAACGGAAGCCGGCGGTGTTTTGGTTACAAAGGTAAAAGACCGGTCGGCATAAACGGTAATCACAACAGGCACGACCATCCCTTCCTGGTTCTGCGTCATGGCGTTGTATGCCTTACAAAACTCCATGATGTTAACACCATGCTGACCAAGGGCCGGACCAATGGGAGGCGACGGCGTGGCCTTTCCTGCCTTAATCTGGAGCTTAATATTCGCGATAACCTTCTTTGCCATAAGTATCTATCCCACCCATTTAATAAATTAATATTAACTCTGAGCTACCTGGATAAAATCAAGCTCGACAGGCGTAGATCTGCCGAATATACTGACGATAACCCGTAGCTTACCCTTTTCCGGCTTTACTTCGTCAATCACACCATCAAAATTCGTGAAGGGACCATCAATGATTCTAACGTGATCGCCAACCTCAAACTTGAACTTCGGCTTTGGCTTCAGCGTCCCCTCATCAATCCGCGTTCTCAGAACTTCCACATCTTTATCCGGTATGGGAGAGGGTTTGTCCTTGCCGCCGATAAACCCTGTAACCTTCGGCGTATCCTTGACAATATGCCATGTTTCGTCGTTCAGTTCCATCCTTACCAGGATATAACCCGGGAAAAATTTACGCTTCGATGTTTTTTTCTCACCGGAAACCAACTCAACAATATCTTCTTCAGGTATGAGAACGTCCGAAAAAAACTCCTGTTTGCCTGCCGCCTGGATCCGTTCCGTCAGGGAAAGTTTTACCCTGTTCTCGAAACCTGAATAGGTGTGTACAACATACCAGCGCTGGGCCATGGGGATCATCCTAATACCAGTTTAATAATCTTAGCCAGACCAAAATCAACGACACCGAGAAATATTGACACCACGAAGACGACAATAATGACAACCGAAGTGGATGCAATCGTCTGTTTGCGAGTCGGCCACGTCACCTTTCGCAACTCGATCCTGGCATCCGACAGGAAGATTTTGACTTTATCCACCCAGATCTTTATCTTATCCATCACGTCTTCCTTGATTCCTCTTCCGCTAACGACAAATAAAAATGGCAGGCCAGGAGGGACTCGAACCCCCAGCATCCGGATTTGGAGTCCGGCGCTCTAGCCATTAGAGCTACTGGCCTGTGTCTCCCATCACATCGGAGCCTCAACCAGGGGATCCTATTTTGTCTCCCTGTGAACTTTATGGGAACGGCAGAATCTGCAGTATTTCTTCAACTCCAAGCGTCCCTGCATCGTTCTTTTGTTCTTGGTCGTCGTATAATTTTTCTGCTTGCAATCCGTACAGGCTAAGGTAATAATATTCCTCATGATAAATCCAACCTCATCAAATGGAGCCCACGACCAGGATTGAACTGGTGACCTCATCCTTACCAAGGATGTG
>CAZBME010000031.1:0-49797 GCA_964492965.1 uncultured Syntrophaceae bacterium
TTTCCAATATGCCGATTGTGTCATTAAAATTGGAAAGACTTTCTACTCCGGTGAACTTCCCGTAATGGCAAAGGGCGAGGATGGCCAACGTAAGTGTATGGTGCGGGATCATTCTCCCGACGCCTATGTTGAAACAAAGTCAGAATTGCTGCCAATAGCCATATGATTCGTTATTTGAAGGAGCGGGAAAATATTTCGTTGCTGGATAATTTTATCTATTGACAGCAGGAGGCCTTATAAGTCTATTTGTCGTCAGCCCGTCCTTCCGTTCTTTGTCATCTTCGATTGCATCAGCGTAACATGATCCGATTGAATAGCTTGTCTGCCTGTTCCGGATCGAGGGGCCGTAGTTCCCGGACGGTATCCGGGGCAGATGTTTTGTTGCCGGAAAGGAAGTAAGCGGTCCCAAGGTTGTGCAAGGCATTGGCATCCTTCGGTTTAATGCGCAGGATTTTGCGATAGGCGCTGATGGCATCCTCGTAATGTTCAAGGAGCCTGTAACTGTTCGCAAGATTGCCCCAGGCTGCCTCATCTTCCGGATTGATACGGACGGCCTGGCGGAACGCTTCAACGGAGTCGCTGTATCGCTTTAGGATGGCGTAAGCGGTGCCGAGGCTAAACCAGGCCAATCGCGCGCGTGCAAAAGATTCCCGATATCTCCCTGAACATCAACGCCTTCGAGAGGGATAGATTCACCATTCTCCTGGAACAAACCTGATATGGCCTGACTGGTTCCGTCATTCATTTTCCACCTTCCCCTGCGCAATGGTTTTTGCAATTCTGATTATTTCTAGCATTTTCTTCTGGTCGCCGATTTCCCTTCCTCTGCTAACATTTAATTTGATGCCTAGGGCAATTTCATAACGGATCATTACCTCCTGGGATGGGATAGTTTCTTCTAACGGTTCCTTCCTCAGCATGACAGCCATCGCCGAAACCCTAATGCCTTTTCCTGATACGCTTTTATCAACAGCAACCGCTCCAAATGACTGTCATAATAAAAACTGCCGCGGCCTCTAACAGGTGTATTTCCTCGTCTTCATGGCCAATAAATGACAGACTACTGTCATAATCTGAAGAGATATTTTTATATTGGCGAAGGGGGAAAATAAATCGGCTGAAAACTATTGCTTGGGCGTGGAGGAGGTTGACTTGTTAGATTACTGTTTGCGTTGGCTGATCAAGATGGAACGTAAAGCCATTACATGACGACGGTCACCAGAAGGAAAAAACAAAACCATCAAGCAGAAACTGGATGAGGAGCATAGTAACCGCTGCCCTATAAATGGTTGGCCCCGCAATCGCCAGAATGTCCTAAGGCTATCCCTTTGCCGTCTTGAACGGCACCACCACGACACCAGCCTTTATTCCATCCAGATAATCGGCCCACGTCTGCATCATCTTCCGGCGATCAGCGATATGCGTTGTTCGATTGTAAGCATTACCTAAAGTGTCTGGCACTCTATGGGCAAGCTGGGCTTCGATCACATAGGGATTAGCTTGCAAGACTTCATGAAGAAGCGTTCGCGCTGTTGCTCTGAATCCATGCCCGACTACAGTACTACCGTCAAAGCCCATACGCCTAAGAGCCGCATTGATTGTATTGTCTGACATGCACCGTGAAAAAGACCTCGTTGATGGGAACACATATTTTCCGTGGCCGGTCAGAGGTTGCAGTTCTTTCAGGATGGCTATCGCCTGCGAGGACAGGGGAATTATATGATCTGCCTTCATCTTCATCCTGGACGCAGGGATGTTAATCTGCTCGGCTTCAAAATCAACCTCTCGCCATTCTGTATGACGGAGTTCTCCAGGACGGCAGAAGAAAAGGGGGAGCAGCTTCAAGGCACACTGTGCAACAAAGCCGCCTTGGTAGGTATCCATGGCGCGGAGGAGGGGGGCAAGTTCTTTAGGATCGGTTACTGCCGCCATGTGCTTTCTGGTTTTGCTGGAGGGGGGGAGATACCCCTTTAGTCCTTGTGCGATACTAAAATTTGCCCTGTCGGTTGAGATGGCATAGATGAAAACTTGATTGATGATGGTCAGTAGACGCCTTGCCGCCTCTACGGTTCCACGAGATTTTACCCGATCCACAACGCCTTTGATGTCCTTTGCAGTCACTAAGGTTACAGGAGTCGCCCCGATCCATGGGAAAATATCTTTCTCCATACGAGTCATGATCGTTGTCGCATGGTCCTCTGTCCACTCACCCTTTTTATGACCATGGAACTCACGCGCAATGGTTTCAAAACTGTTTGCTGCGGCCTCATTCCTTGCCGTTTTGATTGCCTTGCGGTTAACTGATGGGTCAACCCCATTCTCCAGCAGCTTCTTCGCATCATCACGGCGTTGCCGCGCCTCGGAAAGACTGACCGTGGGGTATGAGCCGAGAGAAAGCAACTTTTCTTTGTCGCCGTAATTGTATTTAAGTCGCCACAATTTCCCGCCTGTGGGAGATACGAGCAAATAGAGGCCGCCGCCATCGGCCAGCTTATAATTTTTTTCTCTGGGCTTTGCGTTTCTGGCCTTGACATCGGATAGCGGGATGATTCTTTTAGGCATAACCTTTTCTCCGTTTTCGGGGTATCCGGTTTTCTTTGGGGTAGATGAAGGGAAATTATACCCCGAAACAAACAATATGTAGCTGGATTCCACTGGACAGCTCTGGACAATAAATAACAAAAAAGCCCTGATCAATCAAGGCTTTTTATACTGCATTGGATGGCATTGGATTGTAAATGGCGGAAGTGCATGGGAATCGAACCCACCCGGGACGGTTTTAGCGCCCCACACCGGATTTGAAGTCCGGGAGGCCCACCAGTGACCTTGGCACTTCCGTTGTAGAGACTTGCGGACTTGATTCCCGCCTGTGCGGGAACGACATCTTGTTACATCTAATAAATAATAGATTCCGTCTGATCCAAAGAGCCGTCGAGGAGCTGGACGGAGACTTCTTCGCCTTTTCTTGCGCCGGTTACATTTTCCGGCAGGACAATGAGACCGTTGGCCCGGACCATGGATTTCAGGATCCCGGAGCCCTGTTCGCCCGTCGTTGATGCCTTGTAGAGGTCACCTTCTTTTCTGACCTGCGCCCGGAAGAAGTAGCGCATTCCCTCTTTTTTAGCAACATCTTCTTCCAGCGTGGCCTTGATAACCTTGCGGAAAAGGCGCTGATGCCCCATCATTTTTAAAATTGACGGACGGACGAATTGTTCAAAAGAAACCATGGACGATACGGGATTCCCGGGAAGGCCGAAGAGTGGAACGCCGCCCAGAGCGCCGAAGGCCAAAGGTTTCCCCGGTCGCATGGCGACCTGCCAGAACTGCATCTCGTTGCCGACTTCCTTCATGATATCCTTGACGAGGTCATAATCGCCCACGGAAACGCCGCCGGATGAGATGATGATATCCGCCCTTGTGGCGCTCTGGAATTTCTTCATCAGGTCATCCCGCCGGTCCCTGGCGATGCCCAACTGTAGAGGGATGGCGCCGCTTTCCAGGACCTGGGCCGCTGTGGCGAAGCTGTTGCTGCTGATGATTTTCCAGGATGCAGAATGGTCGTCGATCTCCAGCAATTCATCACCTGTGGCCAGGATGGCGACCAGGGGCCGCTGATGGACGGCTATGAAGGAACGGCCCAACGCCGCCAGCATGCCCACTTCGGCGGGCCGGATGACGGTTCCGCGCGGGATGACAAGCTCTCCGTCCCGAACATCTTCCCCTGCCAAGCGTATATCTGTGCCTTTGGCCATGCAAACGAATATTTTGACCCTTCGGCCGGCCTTTTTCGTGTCTTCCATGCGAACCACGGCGTCGGCTCCCTGGGGGATAGGGGCGCCGGTCATGATTCTGGACGCCTGACCGGGGCCGACCTTCTTTTGGGGCAGGACCCCGGCAGGGATGTCTTCAATCACATCCAGAATTGCCGGATTCTTCTGTGCGGCCCCCGCCGTGTCCTTGGCGCGAACGGCGTATCCGTCCATGGCGGAGTTGTTGACGGGCGGCAGATTCCTTGAGGCGTGGATATCTTCCCCGATGACCCTTCCCAGGGCATCTATAATGCTGACTTTCTCCGTATCGAGGCAGGCAATGGTGCTTAAAATCTGTGCGAGGGCTTCTTCAACGCGTATCATGATCGAATTCTAGCGGAATCGCGGCCTGTTGTCAATGTAGAAGCATGCGAGCTTTTACCCTTGAATAAAAGATGCTTATATTATAGAACCGACGTCAATTTAACGAGGATCGTGATTTGGGCAAGACAAACTTGAAGCATGACATAAAAACGCTCCTGAAGGAAAGGCGCGGCATCCTTTTGGCCCATTATTATGGGCGGGAAGATGTCCAGGAGATCGCCGACTTCATTGGAGATTCCCTGGCCTTGAGCATCGAAGCGGCCAAGACGGACGCCGAGGTGATTGTTTTTGCGGGGGTCCATTTTATGGCGGAATCCGCCGCCATCCTCTCTCCCCAAAAGACGGTGCTCCTTCCCAGACAGGACGCCGGTTGCGCCCTGGCCGACATGATTACCGTGGAGCAACTGGAACAGGCAAGGCAGGCACATCCCGGCGCGGCCGTCGTGACCTATATCAATTCATCGGCGGCCATCAAGGCGGTAAGCGATATTTGCTGCACATCGGCGAATGCCGTCGAAGTCATCCAGTCCCTGAAGGGTGTCGAAACGGTCATTATGGCCCCCGACGGGAATCTTGCCCGCTATGTGGCCCGTTTTACCGATAAAAGGATTATCCCGTGGGAGGGTCATTGCCCGGTGCACCATTGCCTGAAACCGGAAGACATCCAAAAAGTGAGGGAAGCAAATCCCAACGCCCTTCTTGCGGCCCATCCCGAATGTCCCCCTGCAATACTCGATCTGGCCGACTTTATCGGTTCGACGGCGTCCATTCTCAAGTTTGCCGGCGAATCCCATGTGAAAGAATTGATCGTGGGAACGGAACTGGGCATCATGATTGAACTCAAGAAACGTTACCCGGGAAAGAGATTCATCCCGGCATCCGAAGGGTTGATCTGTGAAACGATGAAGTACACAACCCTGGAAGATATATGGCGATCCCTCACGGAGAACCGCACTGTTGTTGAAGTGCCCGAACCGCTGAGAGTTCCCGCCGGCCTTGCCCTCAGCAAGATGATGAGTATAGGTAAATAGGCTGAAGGCCAATAGGAACAGGCATGAGGAACCATACAAATAGAGAAAATCTTGAATGGATTGATTCGTGCGTTGCGCGATGATCGCTAATCATCATCCCCCTTGTCTTTATCCTTCTTTTTTTAATATATGAGATCAATACCTTCAGCCTCCAGCCTTCAGTCTAAATACCTCACAAATCCTGTGATCATTTCATTATTTGATCGGATCGATCGTGGAGAAACGCCTGTTCGGGTGAAAGGCGTTCAAGGATCGGCAAAGGCCTTCATTACATCACTGCTGTTTTCACAACTCTCCCGAACCGTGATTGTGGTCTGTCCAACGGAGAAAGACGCCAGAAGCCTTCATCGGGACATGGGCTTTTTTCTGGGAGACGAAAAAGCGGTCCTTTTTCCGTCCTGGGATGTCGTTTCGACGGATATGTTCTCCTTCCAGAGGGACATTGAATTATCAAGAATCGAGGGTCTTTGCCGTCTCATTGGGGACGAGCCGGTCCTGATCGTTGTTCCTGTCGCGGCCCTGATGCAGAAAATCATCCCCCGAAAAACCTTCGCACAGTATGTGCAGACGATCGCCATCGGTGACACCTTGGAGCGGGATGCCCTTATCAGCCGCCTTCTGCAGGGCGGATATACCCGGTCCACCCTTGTGGAGACGAAGGGGGAATTCAGCATCCGGGGCCATGTGGTGGATATTTTCCCCCCGACCCTGGGCCGGGCGGTACGCATCGAGTTTATTGGCGACGAAATCGAATCCATCCGGGATTTTGATCCGGCGACGCAGCGTTCGACGGCGGAGCGCGTTGATTTCCTGCTCACACCGGCCCGGGAGGTACTGCTGACGGAGGATGCCCAGTCGTTGGCGCTTCGGAACCTGAAGGCCAGGGCCAATGAACTGGGGTTGCCCAGATCAGTCAGGGATCGTCTGGTGGAGCAGATCGAAAGTCACATGATCGCCTCCGTCAATCCCCTCTTTTTCCCCCTTTTCTACGAGACAAGCGATGAGCAGGACACCTTCTTCTCCTATCTGCCTCAGGGCACCCTGCTTATTTTGGACGATGACCTGGCCACGGAACGTGTCCTGGAGAATATGGAGAACGACTTCAACCGGTTTCTCCTGAAAGCCCGCGCCGAGGAAAAATTCTTTCTGGAGAGGGAATCCGCCCATCTTTCGCCGGATGCCCTCAAGGCCGGCCGGCAATCCTTTAACCAAGTCATTCTGGATTCGCTGGCCTTGGGGGTCGATGATGATGACGGTCTGGTCCTGCAGGCCACGGCGGACCTGGGCATCCGCACGACGCTGCGGCCCCGGGATCAGGCTGAAGCGGGAATCCTGGCGCCACTGACGGAGAAGATTACCGCCTGGCTGCAGAAGGGATATGCCGTGACGATGGTCTGCGCCGGAGAGGAAGAGATGCATCGCCTGGCCCATCTTTTCGGCGCCTACGGCCTTCCGGTGCAGCAGTCCCTGTCGGTGCGTCCTTTTATAGAAACCATGCAAAAGCTTGCCATGAACCATCAGCTGGTCCTTCAGGAAGGGAGAATCAGCAGCGGCTTTCTTTTCGAGGCCCTCCGCCTGGTTTTGATCGCGGAGACGGATGTGTTCGGGAAAAAGATTCCCCGGCGGCATTTCCGCCCCGCCCGGGAAGGCTACTTTCTCCGGTCCTTTGGAGAATTGCGGGAGGGGGATTATGTGGTCCATAAGGATCACGGCATCGGCCTCTACCGGGGCCTCCAGAAGCTGGCCGTGGAGAAGATCGAAAACGACTTCCTCCTCATCGAATATGCCGACCGCGACAAGCTGTATATTCCCGTAGACCGCCTCGACATGATTCAGCGCTACATAGGCCCTGAAGGGTTTTCACCGCGGATCGAGCGCTTGGGCGGCACCTCCTGGGAGACGATGAAGGAAAAGGTGAAAAAATCGATCCGGGAGGTGGCGGAAGAACTGGTGGCCATTTATGCGGCCCGGGAAGTCATGGAACGCAATGCCTTCGCACCCCTCGATCGGCACTACGACGAATTCTGCGCTCTTTTTGAATTTGAGGAAACGCCCGATCAGGCGCGGGCGATTGAAGACATCCATACCGATATGGACAGGGCCAAACCGATGGATCGCCTCATCTGCGGGGACGCCGGCTTTGGGAAGACGGAAGTGGCCCTGAGGGCGTCCTTCCGCAGCGTCATGGAAGCAAAGCAGGTCGCCGTCCTCGTCCCGACAACCATTCTGGCGGAACAGCATTACCAGACGTTTAAAAACCGTTTCCAGGATTATCCCGTCCGGGTAGAGGTGCTGAACCGTTTGAAAACAAAGGCCCAGCAACAGGAAATCGTCGAGGACATCAACCGCGGCAAGGTCGATATCGTCATCGGAACCCATCGCCTTCTGCAAAAAGACCTCCAGTTCAAGGATCTGGGGTTGGTTGTTGTCGATGAAGAACAGCGTTTCGGAGTGGCCGACAAGGAAAAGCTCAAGAAGCTGCGGACACTCGTGGATGTTCTGACCCTGACGGCCACGCCCATCCCCCGGACACTGCACCTTTCACTGGTCGGCCTGCGGGATCTGTCGATCATCAACACGCCGCCGGAGAACCGCCTGCCCATCAAGACGTATGTTCTGGAATTCAACGAGGACATTATCCGGGATGCCATCCGGCAGGAGCTGGATCGGGGCGGGCAGGTCTATTTCCTCCACGACCGGGTGAAGTCCATCTTCACTATGGCCCGGTATGTGGAAAAGCTCGTCCCCGAGGCCCGGGTGTCGGTTGTGCACGGCCAGATGAAGCCCAAGGACATTGAAGACGCCATGGTGAAATTCGTCAAGCGCGACAGCAACGTCCTTGTCTGCACCTCCATCATCAGCGCCGGTCTGGATATCCCCTCGGCCAATACGATCATCATCAACCGGGCGGACCGGTTCGGCCTCTCCCAGCTTTATCAGATCCGGGGCCGTGTCGGCCGCTTCAAGGAGGAGGCCTTCGCCTATCTCCTCGTCCCCAAAGGCGCCATGCTGTCAGCAGATGCCCAGAGGCGGCTTCAGGTCATCATGGAGTTCTCCGAGCCGGGTTCCGGGTTCCGCATCGCCTCCAACGATCTGGACATCCGCGGCGCCGGAAACCTCCTGGGCCTTTCCCAGTCGGGCCAGGTCTCAGCCGTGGGTTACGAGCTCTATACGGAACTCATGGAGAAGACCATTCAGGAACTCAAAGGGGAGCATGTCATGGAGGAAGAGGTCAAGCCCGAGATTAACCTTGGGATTCCCGCTTTCATCCCCGCCGGTTACATGGCCGATGAGCACCGGCGTCTGGTGACCTACAAACGGATTTCCATGGCGGCGGTCGACGAGGATCTGACGGAGATTAAAGACGAACTCATGGACTGTTATGGGTTTGTCCCCCATGAAGTGGAAAACCTTTTCGAAATGATCCGTATCCGGAATCTGATGAAAAAAATCAAGGGTAAAAAGATGGGTTATGACGGCAAGCAATTCTTTGTGGCTTTTCAGCCCGACAGCCCCATCGATCCCATGAAAATCCTGGAACTGACGCGGAAAAAGAATAAGGGCGTGAAGCTGACCCCCGATTACAAGCTCTATGTCCCGGCAGCCGATCTGACGGACGAAGAAATTCCGATAAAGGCGCAGCACCTTCTGAGAACATTAATTTCATAGCAGATGCTTAAGTATTGAAGTACGACAGCTATTCTGATAAACGTATAAATTCGTAATAACCAACAGAAGAGAGTCGGGGGGGAAACATGAAATTCATATTAAAATGGCTGACGATAGCCATGGCCATGGCGGTATCCGTTGCGCCGGCGGGGGCCGCCATCGTTGATCGCATTGTGGCGGTGGTGAATGACGACATTATCATCCTGTCGGATTTGAATGCCGCCTTTGAACCTTACATAAAAAGGGTTGAGGAAACATACAAAGGCCCCGATAAAGGGAAAATCATCGCCGACGGCAAATTGACCGTCTTGAATCGATTGATTGATAATAAGCTCATTGAGCAACAGGCAAGGAAATCAGGGATAGCCGTCAAGGATGAAGATGCCATGACTGCCATCAGAGGGACACTGAAACAGAGAAACATTGATTTTGCTGACTTTGTAAAGACCCTGACACGAGAAGGCTCGTCGCTTGATACCTACAAGCAGGAGGTCAAGGAGCAGATTCTTCGCCAGCGCCTGATTCGCCGGGAGATCCAGTCCAAAATCCTGGTTACGGATGATGAGATCGGCGAGTACTATAAACTTCACCGTGAAGACTATGAAGGCAAGGAGGCGGTGCGGATCAAGCAGATTCTCCTGCTTGTCCCCAGAGAAAGCAATCAGAAAACCCGCGATGCTGTTCATCAGAATGCCGTGACCATCAGGCAGCGCCTTCTGGCTGCCGAGTCTTTCGACATGATCGCCATGAAATATTCCCAGGGGCCCGCAGCGCAGGTGGGAGGAGACGTCGGTTTTATCGAAAAGGGCATCACCCTGCCGGAGGTGGAAAAGGTAGCCTTCAGTTTGCGTATTGATGAGATCAGCGATGTGATAGAATCCCCTTTGGGTTTTCACATCATCAAGGTGATTGACAGAAAAGGGGCCGGCCTCAAGCCGTTCCCGGCTGTGCGCCAGGAAATCTTCATGAAGATTGAAGATGAAAAGATGGCGCAAAGATTTGATCAGTGGATTAACGAGATAAGGAAGAAGTCACACATAGAAATCAAGCTGTAATTTTCTAATATGAATTATATTCGTATCAAAGGCGCTGCGCAGCATAACCTCAAACATGTAAACCTCGATATCCCCCGCGATCAGTTGGTGGTCATTACCGGCGTCAGCGGGTCCGGCAAGTCCTCCCTGGCCTTCGACACGATTTATGCCGAAGGCCAGCGCCGCTACGTCGAATCCCTATCCACTTATGCCCGGCAGTTTATCGGCCAGATGGACAAGCCCGAGGTCGAGTCCATCGAAGGGCTTTCGCCCGCCATTGCCATCGAACAGCGTTCGGCCAGCCAGAATCCCCGTTCCACCGTGGGGACGGTAACGGAAATATTCGATTACCTGCGCCTCCTGTTTGCGCGCATCGGCATTCTCCACTGCCATTCCTGCGGCCGGGAAATCAAGTCCCAGACCATCGACATGATGGTGGAAAGCGTTCTGGCCTTTCCCGAAAAGACACGGTTCAATATCCTGGCGCCGATTGCCAGAGGCAAGAAGGGAGAGTTCCACAAGGAATTCAAGAAGCTGATGCGGGACGGCTTTGTCCGGGTACGCGTGGATGGTGAAATGCGGGATATTTCCGAAGAAATCGTCCTGGACAAACAGAAGCGCCACAACATTGATGTCGTCGTCGACCGGCTGGTCATCAAGGAAGGCATCCGCAAACGTCTCCGGGATTCCCTGGAGACGGCGGCCCATCTGGGCGATGGTCTGGTGCAAGTCGATATCCAGGGCGGCGAAGAAATCCTTTTCAGTGAGCGCTACGCCTGTCCCGATTGCGGCATCAGTATGCCGGAGCTGGCCCCGCGCATTTTTTCCTTCAACAGTCCCTACGGCGCCTGCCCGGACTGCGGGGGCCTGGGAACGAAAATGTTTTTCGACGAAAATCTGGTCGTTCCCGATGCAGGCCTTTCTATTCGTGAAGGGGCCATTGTGCCATGGGCGGGAAGGAGTTCCCTTTATTACCATCAGATGATCGACTCTCTGGCGGAACATTACGGATTTGACATCAACAAGCCCTTTGCCGAGCTGCCGGAACGGGTTCAAAATGTTCTGCTTCAAGGTTCAGGGGCGGAGGAAATCCGGTTCCATTTCGATCGTGACGGCCGCAGGGTCTTTTACACCCGTCCCTTTGAGGGCCTTCTCAACCAACTCGACCGACGGTATCGCGAGACCCAGTCCAATGCCGTCCGACTGGATCTTTCCCGTTATATCAACCTGCGGGATTGTCCGATCTGCCATGGCGCCCGTCTGAAGAAGGAAAGCCTGGCCGTCACCGTGGGGGGGAAAAGCATTCATGATGTCTGCCGTCTTTCCATCGGCGAGGCCTATGATTTTTTCAGCAGCCTGCCTCTGACGCCCCAGGAGAAGATCATCTCCGAACGGATACTGAAAGAGGTCCGTGAGCGCCTGCAGTTTCTTCTAGACGTGGGCATGGATTATCTGAGTCTCGACCGCTCGGCGGGCACCCTGTCCGGCGGCGAAGGACAGCGCATCCGCCTGGCCACTCAAATCGGATCCGGCCTGGTGGGGGTCCTGTATGTCCTTGACGAACCGACGGTCGGCCTCCATCAACGGGACAACATGCGCCTTATCGGCACCTTGAAGAAACTGCGGGATATGGGGAATACGATCCTGGTGGTGGAACATGACGCCGACATGATGATGGAATCCAATCAGATCATCGATATGGGGCCGGGGGCCGGGCTGGATGGCGGCGAGGTCGTGTTCCAGGGGACGCCGGAGGAAATCTGCCAAAGCGGGGAATCCCTGACCGGTCTTTATCTTTCAGGAAAGCGTTCGATTCCCGTGCCCGCCGCACGCAGGCCCCATTCAGGTCAATACATCCTGATTGAAGGCGCCCATGAGCACAACCTCAAGGATATCGACATCCGCATCCCCGTAGGGCTTTTTACGGCGGTGACGGGCGTTTCCGGCTCGGGAAAGAGCACGATGGTCATCGAAACACTTTACAAGGCCGTATCAAGGCGTATCTACCGTCAGAAGGGCGGCATGGGGAAGATCAGAAGAATTGTGGACCTGGGCGGAATCGAGCGGGTCATCATGATCAACCAGCAGCCCATCGGCCGGACGCCCCGCTCCAATCCTGTAACCTATACCGGGGTTTTCAACCATATCCGGGATCTCTTTACGGGACTGCAGGAATCGCGGATGCGGGGTTACAAGCCGGGCCGCTTCAGCTTCAATGTGAAGGGAGGACGATGTGAGGCCTGCGAAGGCAACGGCCTCATCCGCATCGAGATGCACTTCCTCCCCGACGTGTATGTGACCTGCGATGTTTGCCACGGCAAACGCTTTAACCAGGACACCCTGGAGATACGCTACAAGGACAAGAATATCGATGATGTCCTCGGCATGACCGTGCATCAGGGCCTGGCCTTTTTTGAAAACATCCCCCTCATCCGTCAGAAGCTGCAGCTCCTGGCCGATGTAGGGCTCGGCTATATCAGGCTCGGCCAGTCCGCCACGACGTTGTCGGGAGGCGAGGCCCAACGGATCAAGCTCTCAAGGGAGCTGGGGAAGCGGACGAACAGCAATACCCTCTACATCCTTGATGAGCCGACGATCGGGCTTCACTTCGCCGACGTCCAGAAGCTTCTCGATATCCTGGTGCGCCTCGTTGATATGGGCAATACCATTGTCGTTATCGAACACAACCTGGACATCATCAAGTGCGCCGACCACATCATCGACCTGGGACCGGAAGGCGGCCCCGGGGGCGGCCGGATTCTTGCGGAGGGGACACCGGAGGACCTTACCGGGATGGCGTCTTCGCAAACGGGGCTGTTTCTCAGAAAAATCTTGGCATCAAATCGTTAAACCAATAAACTGGCGTAGAAAAATGCCTCAATCGAAAAAAAGCCGCACCCGGCCGGTACATTTCCCCGTAGTGTGCTGAAGGCACCCCTCTATCTTGGGCGATACCTCATAACGGATGCCCATCTGCTCGATCCACATGAGAATCCGGTAGATGACGCCACAGTCGTACCGGTCGGCAACGCCGAGGCGCTGCATGCCCTTGTAGGCAAAACAGGCCCCGTCCTTGAAATCCCATTGCAGGACATTTTCTTCCGGCCAATCGTAGGTGAACCCCATGAATCCTCCCGTGCTCAAACGGAATGTCCCCTCAAAAAACGCTTTCAGTTGCACAATCGAGGTAATGCGTTCCTCCTCGACGGCCAGGAGCCGGCGAGCCCGCTGCGTTTCAAAGGCGGCCAGAGCCTTGATGGAAGCCTTGTTCATCTCGTTGGCTGCCTCGATCCCGCATTTCTGGAGCACCTGAAAAAACCACAGGGCATCATGGGTCATCCAGTTTTTAAGCAAATGGTCCTTCAGGTCAAAACGGTCAATCTCATCAATTGATTTCATGTTCCTTCCTTGTATTCATCCATCACCTCGATCAGCACGCCATGGGCGTATTGCGGCATGATCCAAGCCCATCGGGTGTCCGGAGCATTTTCATCGGAAAAGAACTGGTCTCCCTGCATGGCGACCTTCCGCTGCTGCAACTGCTGGTACGTATCCTCCAGACGGGAGGTGGCGAATGCGATATGATGCACACCTTCTCCATGCTTTTCCAGACGTTTGAAAAGCGGCGATCCGGGATCAAGGGGTTGCAGAAGCTGAATATCGCAGGCATTTCCCTCTGCGTGAAAAAAGGCCGTCACATAGCGGTCCTGTCCGGCAAGGCATTCCTTTTTGTTTGCCGTCTCCTTGAACTGCCCCGGAGATACGGCGCCGAGAATGTCGGCATAGTGGGAAATTGCCTGATCAATATCCCTTACCAATATGCAAATATGCGCCAGTCTTTGCTTTACGGCACCTTCCATAAAAGTCTTCCTCCTTTCGAATTAAAATAAATCGGCACAAAACGGCCGGTAGTTTGTGTGCATGACCCTATCCCAGGCGGATAATGCTCCGGCATCATGGACGTCGAGCCGGCCCATCCGTGCGGCCTCGGTTGCGTTGATCTGGCCGAACAGAAGCATGGCCAGGGTGCTGATCGGCATGGTGACATCAGCCGTGGCAGTTGTTCTGTGGATGGCGCTTTTGCCCTCGTCGGCCTCTAACTGCCATCGACCGCTATTCCACGAGCAGATATCATCCCGGATTTCGAAGGTCAATACGCCTTTCGCGCTGTATTTCCGGTTAATGAGCGCCTTTTCCGCCTCGATGATGCGCCCCAGCAAACCGTCCTGGGACATCAGATGAAGCATCCTCGGCTCAAGCAGGAGATGGGGCAGCGGATCATCGGAGGGCGCACGATCCCAGATGATCCGATCCGCCAGTTTCATCTTCGAGAAATAGCTCCAGATGGCGGTGCAGGCCGACGGAGTCATCCAGATGAGATCACGGATGCGAATGATATGCCGGGGCATGCCGCCGGTCGATTCCACAGGTTCCGCTGTGTAAATGACATAGCCGGTTAATTGGCCGTTTTCCTCGTACAGAATTTTATTGATCTGGTGCCCGGGTTTTGCCGGCGGCTTGAGGATGGCCATCAGCCAGGAGCCTTTCCCGCGTTTGATACAGCCGTTTCGTTCTTCCTTGAATCGATTGTACAGATCGGAAATCACATTGAACTCATCATCCGTGGCCTCCCGGAAGGTCCCCGCTGCGGGAGGCGTCAGAGGAAATTGAAGATAGGCGGGATCGATATCGTATTGAGAGCGTGTGGAAACGACGGCATAGCCGAATCGCTGGTAGATCGCCGCCCGGGAGGCGTATAGGGCGGCAATGGCCGGACCTCCCTTTTCATGAAGGTGATGGAAATAACGGTGCATCACCTTTCCCAGATGGCCCTGCCCCCGGTAAATCGGCAGGGTCCCGACGCAGGTGATGCCGGCAACGGGCGTGGCCACTCCGTTGATCTGCATCTGGAGAGGCCAGGCGGCAAAAGAGGTCGCCAGCTTTCCATCCTCGAAGGCGCAAAAAGTCCAGTCTGGATTGATCCCCATGACTATCTCCGGCGGCATGACATCCGGAGACATCACAAGGGAACTAAAGGCAACATGCTTGAAATCTTTCATCTCTTCGGCACTTGCGGGACGGATATCGATACTCATGATAAAACCTCCTTCATGGATATTTCCTTTTTTCATCTCTCCGCCTGGTCCAGGTCTCTTTTCGTGTCCCGGTTGAAATCCGCCGTCAGGTAATCGAGGGTCACAGGCAGGCCCACCTCCAGTTTAGGAACATGCTGGATGCCGATGCGGGCCTTTTTTACGCGGCATTCCATGAGATGCCCCCCGTGGCGGCGGTCGGCCGTCAGCATGTGCAGATGGTAGCCGGGGGCGCTCAGGGAAGCCATGAACCCCGGCGTGAAAAATCCGGCCAGAGACCCCTCGACATGGGAAAATTCAAAGATAATCTGGTTTTTTGCCGCTTCGACCAGGGGCAGATAATTCTCCGTTTTGGGGACGGCCCTGGTCTTGACGTATTCAAAGACGCCGTCGATGCGCAGGGCGTAGAGCATGTTCGGGGAGGGAATCAGCGTGTCGAGGAGTTCAAATATGCCCGGGGCGCTTATTCCGCCGCCGACTTCGTCCCACGTATCGGGTTGGAAAAAGGTTACGCAGGCGAAGGGTGTGTGCTCCCCATCGGCAATGGTGTGAACCTCTCCGGTTGATGTGATCTGGTAGGCCATACCGTCGAGAAGGATCATCTCGCCGTCAAGATAATTGAATGTTCCCAGGCCAAAATCGCCATGCTTTTTTACATCGCCGATGGTTGTTTTATCGACATAAAGCCCTTCAACAATGGCATTGATGGGTGTTGAGAGGTACACGGCATTATCATCGGATCTGTCGATCAAGGTTCTCTGGATGCATGTCCGGATGATCTCGTCTATGGATTGTCCGGACCGGGCGGCCTCAGCGGACAGACGGCCCATGATATCCTGCGGTAAACGAATCCCGAGACTGGCCTTCCGGCGGTCAGATCGCATAAGCACTCCTTGTGATTCCGGGAAAGAATACCGGGGCTTTGGTTAAAAGGCAATCATATTTTCCAAAAGGCAGTCGCTGGCACTGATGACCTTCCGGTCGGGACAATCGTTATATTTAAAAGGGGCGCAGGAATGCAAAATATGCTACATATGGAAACAATAACGGGAGGTGTATGATCCTCATGAGAATCATCTATGTGGCAGATATCCACGGAGCCTTTGAGCGCGTTAAAACACTTCTGTCCGAGACGGTGGCCGATGTCTATATCATTGCAGGCGATCTGATCGACATCCCCTTTTACAACATGAACACGGCCATCAATTATCACGAACTGCAATCCTATTTCCACGGCCTGCGGGTCAGGATGGACAAACAAAACATGTCCATCGAAGATTTTGTCGATGAAATGCTCAACATGCCGAACCTCTCCGAGGACATTGAAGAAAAGGGCTCGAAATACCAGCAGTACACTATCCGCGCCCGGCGTGTCCTGCAGCAGAAATACAAGGTCCTGGAAAATATCCTGGCATCCAAACAGACCTCCCAGGTTTTTGCCCTGCCCGGCAATTATGATATGGATCTGCGGTACACATCCCTCCATGAGCGGGACCTTCACCTCCACTGGCATGACATGCAGGGCTTGAAGATCGCCGGTTACGGCGGCGCCGAAATCTGGACGCCGGGCATCCCGGAACGCTACGTCGTGCGATACCGGGGAAGGCTTCGGGTGGAAGACCCCTATAACGAGATGTACAAGTTCTTCAAGGCCGTGAAGCCCGATATCATTGCGAGCCATCAGCCGGCCCACGGCATTCACGACCGGATCCATCAGTTCGGCACCTCCGGATCGCCTGCCCTTCGCCATTACTGCGACAACAATCCCGTCCTTTTGTGCCTGACAGGCCATGTGCATATGGATTGGGGCTTTCAGGTCAGCGAAAACACCATCTACCTCAACCCGTCCAATTTCGGAGAAGTGACGACGCTGACCGGAGGCGTATCCGAAGGCGGTTTTTTCTATGCCATCGAGATGGAGGATCGCCAGGTCGAAAAGATTATCTTCAAGAAACTAGTTGAGGACCGTGTCCATGATGTCGCCGATTACTACATCCGCGAGGGACGCTGGACGGAAAAGATCGTCGATGAAGAAAGGTATCATGCCCTCAAGCAGGGCGAGAATTTTGATATGAAGGTCCAGAAGTATTCCCATATCCCGGAAATACAACTGTATAACGATATCAAACAGTTCTACCGGATGTTTCAAACGGAGGAAACGGAAGACCGCCTGGATAAGCTGGAACAGATTACCCGTCTTATTGAAGAACAGATTCACGGCGATATCGGCATGGACGTTATGGGGTCGGTAAACATGGGCCTTTGCGAAGTCAATTCGGATATCGATTTTGTCGTTTATGTAAGATGTAATCCCGGCTATGAAGGCGATATCAACGCCTGCTTGCAATACGAGGAAGCGAAAAAGATCATCGAGTCGATACTGATCCCGCAATACGCCTACCAGATCATGGACTGCATCGATCTGAACGTCGTCGAAAAATCTATCCGCGAGAAGAATTACGAGTGCGAACTGACCATGCGGTTTGTGGCCTACCGTTCCGTCTGCCGGCCCATTAACTACCGGTTTATCGCCCCTGTGGAAGATCTGCTGAACCAGGATATGGAATTCCGGGCGGAAATGGAGGGAAGCATCCGCTCCTATTTCAAGATTTTCATCAATACATCCCAACACACCCGGTCATTCAAGAAATACGAAAGCCGGATCAACTCCATCGGCATCAAGATTCCCGAGACAATCCGGATAAAGATCAAGGACTATTTCCAGCAGGACCTTGACCCTTATAATAATCATTGTGCGGATAATGAAAAGATTTGAATTTCGGCTTAAGAAATGTTCATGGCCATCGATTTGACGGCATCATTAAATAAGACGTCCATCCTTTTCTCGGAAACGATCCGTTCCACATAACCCAGGCCAAATGAGGGGTGCTGAATGACATCATTCACCTTATAGGGGTCCTGCATCCGGTAAGGTTTGACCGGCGTATCTTCATCCATATTGCGGTGACGGGTTTCCCACTGAACAGGCGCCGGATTGTAAGCGCTCCTGGCCGGCGTCTTTGCCCGTTTTTCCTTCAAGGCACTGCTGGTGGATTCGCTCTTTTTCGCCGGCGGCTTGGTTCCCCGGTATTTATGTTCCGCCCCGCAGGTCTTGCATTTGACCTTGCTGACAACACCGCGAACCTCGTACATGACCACATGGGCCAGCACCAGCTTACATTTCAGACAATGGGCATCTATATTTTCACCAACCTTCGACATGGGAATCTCCTTGGAAAATCTTTATTTCAGAAAGCAAGTCCGGCCCTATAGCAGATTTGGATTGATATGTATATTCCAATTCCAACCCAACGCGCAAATAAGGAAGGATTGCCGGGGTTGGGGTCAAGACAGGCGACAAAAAGGAGCAGGGCAACAATTTTCCGGCGGCTTATGATGATTCTCATAATCCGGACCCCCTGCCGGTTTTTCTTATGCCGTTAACATCCGGTAGATCCTGGTAATCTTTTCGGGAAGCTTGACCACGTCGTCGATGACGGTCCAACTGCTGTGGCTGTACATCCGGGGCAGATATTCGGCGGCGGCCCGGTCCACGGTGATGCAGAAGGTCTTGATCCCGAAGTGCTGGGCCTCTTTCAGGGCCATTCGCGTATCCTCAATCGCGTAGGTTCCCGAATATTCCTTGTCCACGGGCTTGCCGTCGCTCAGGAGAATGATCATTTTCGTTCGCTCCGGCCGCTTTCTCAGCTTGCTGATGGTGTGCCGGACGGCCGTTCCATCCCGATTCTCGAAATGGTCCTCGATGGCGGAAATCCTTTTTTTGACCTTGTCGTCATAGAAATCGTCGAAATCCTTGATGCGGTAGTAATCGACATTATCGCGATTGTCCCCGGAAAATCCATAAATGGCGAAGGCATCGCCGACCTCGTGGAGGGCCTCCGACATGATGATCAGGGATTCCTTCTCCCGTTCGATCGTGGCGCCCTTGGTGCTGCGGCTCATGTCGATGAGAAAGGCCACGGCAATGTCGCGCCTTCTTTTTTGAATGAGGGTGTAGTTCTTCTCGGAAGGGGAAATGCCTGCTTTGCGATCCACCAGGAATTCCACAACGGCATCCAGGTCGATATCATCGCCGTCATATTGGCGCTTGAGTCTTGTGAAGCCTTCCGGTTTGAGCATCTGGAATTCACGCCGGATCTTTTTCAGCAGTCCCGCATGCCGGTCTGTCGTTTCGCGGTAAAAGGCCAGAGAGGTTCCCGCATGGGTCTGTTCGCGGATCCTTGCCCAGTTGCTGCGGTAATCATTGAGGTCCTCTCCCCATTCGGCATAAAGAGACGTTCCCCGTTCACTCTGGAGTTCCGTCTTTTTATCCAGGGAGGCCTCGAGGCTGCGCAGGAAGAGATAGACGTCATTCTGACTCAGGGTTTCGAGGCGCCGTTCGATTTCCTTGGGCGTTATTCCCTTTTCCTGATAAACGGCCCGCAACAAGCGCTCGATCTTCTCCGGCGAGTCAAATTTCATGGAGGGATCCGCACCGCCGGCTTCTTCCTGTGGATGCTCCGCATCGCCGGCTTCCTGCTTCCCGCCGCTCGACGGGCCGCGAAAACTTCGTTGTTCCCGGCCCGTCTGATGGGACCTCTGCGCCACATTTTCTGACCCCGGCCTTGTCTGCGTTGGGGTCGTGTCGCTTTCCGCATTGCTTTGCGCTTCCACCTGCGTCCCTGATGGACTACGCTGGGACGACTGACGGCCTTGCAGGCGGTTCTGGATCTGTTGCGATGTCCTGCCGAAACTCCCGATATTCTGGGAAACCATATCCTGATCCAGCGGCTTGGACATGGGCTTGACCGCCCGGTAGGCCTCCTTGAAGGCCTCATCGATCATGAAATACACACCGGAGGCAGCGCGCGCCGATTCCTGGACATCCGCTTCCGGCCGCTGCAAGGTCAAGAATAAAACCTGCGCGTTCCGGAGAATCGAGACGGCGGGATCTGCGGGATCGTTGAATGATTTTCCCGCCATCAAGCTCTGGGCGATCATCTCCACCGTTCGCTGCTTCGGATTGGTCATTTTCCCCGGCGAGCGCCGCTTCGCTGTCATATGGCGATTCATGGCGGCAATATCTTCTCCCAGGGCCGGATATTCCCGTTTCAGGATGCTCTCTATCCGGAAATCCTCCAACAGGTTAAAGAGGTCCTGCGCCAAATCCGGTTCCGGAAAAAGGCCTGCGAAACGGTCGATGTCGCTTTGATCCTCTTCTTCACGAAGGCCATAGTGGGCGGCAATGGTCTGTATGGCATCGGGCATCCTGGTGAGATCAAATTCGAAGCTCCCGTATTCCAGATGGGCCTCCTGATGGGTGGCGGATACCTTATAGAGTCTGAAGTTATCTTCCTTGTCCTGGAAATCCTTGATTCGTTTGGGAAGATATATTTTCCGGCCGTCCGTATAAACCGTTTCGGCTTCGGCGATTTCCACCCGGCGTCCCAGCAGGGCACGAAGATAGGTGGAAAGCACGGGCTTGATTGTTTTGAGCTCCAGCCCCTTGGGGATGCTCTCCATAAAATCACTGAAGGCTGGAGAATCGCTTGTCAGGAAAGACAGGGCCTTTTCTTCGTCTTCTTTGGCCGTGTTTTCGACAAACGCCGCAATCATGCCGAATCCTTCCAAACCCACCCAATTGACGAATTCAGGGCTTTTTTCGAGAAGCGCTACGGCAAGGGCCGGGCTCGTGCGGGCCACCATGGCGGTCAGCCCATAGACGCCCGGTGCGATGGCCTTGTCGCCGATATGATCCAGCCTGTCAATGAGGAAGGGGCTCTTCTCCACAACGGCAATAGCGGCCTGCCAGTCTTTTTTGGCGATGGCCGAGGCGCATTCCACCAGGATTTCCAGTCCTTCAAAGCCCATTTTATCGATCACGGCAGGGCTTACATCCAGAAGGCGTTTTGCGATTTTCCCGCTGTTGCGGGCGGTCCTGTTCATCAGGGTGAACAATTTCTCAAGCCCCTCGGAGCCGATCCGGGCAAGCAGTCCCGGACTTTCTTCCAACAGCGTCGAGGCCAGCCGCCAATCGGAAGCCGCGGCCTCACCGGCAAACGCATAGACCCGAAGGGCCAGCGATTTGTCTCCATAGGCCAGCAGGCGGTCGAGCAGATCGGGACCTTTCTCCAGGAGGCTTACGGCTCCGTAGCTGTTCTCCAGGGCCACAAGGCGGGCCAGACGGGCGATCTGGGCCAATCCGTCATATCCCACCCGTTCGATGATTCGCGGGCTTGTTTCCAGCAGGCTGACCGCGGTCGTCCAGCTCTCGGCGCCCGTCTGGTGGGCCAAATCCTCCAGCCTTTCCAGACCGTCAAAGCCAATCAACCGGATAATTTCAGGGCTTCGATCCAGGAGGCTCACGGCCATCCTGGCGTTGTACTTCACGATGCGTCCGCCGAGATGACAGACCTTCGTAATGAGGGATTTATCGCCAAGCTTCAGGAGCCCATCGATGATGTAAGGGCATTTGTCCAGGAGTTGGGCGGCGGCAGACCAGCTTTCGTGGGCCAGGGAGGCCGCAAAATCACCGATCATCTTCAACCCGTCGATGCCTACACGATCAATCAGATCGGGGCTTTTCAGCAGGAGCCGGGAGGCCGTTTCCCAGCTCCCCCGGGCGATATCGATGCCCAGGGTGCTGATTTTCGCCAATCCTTCCATACCGGCCTTGTCCAGGAGGGCCGGGGCGATATCCAGGAATGCCCCGGCGGCGGCGTGGCTCACACGGGCCATCTCCCCGGCCATGCCCGCAATCCGATGCAGATCCTCACCATCAAGCCTGTCCGCCAGCTCAATACTGGTGGAGATGAATTTCAGAGCGACCTGCGAACTGACAGAGGAAAGCTCCTGGCCCAGGCGATAAATATTCCCTGTTTGTGCCGCATTAAAGCGGGTTTGCAAATGATCCACCATCTCAGGACTTTTCATCAACAACACCACGGCATTTTCGGGATTATCGACCGCCATGGCAAAGGCACATTGCCAAACCGGTTCGGAGCCGTCCGGCCCCAGGCGGTCGATCAGGCCGGGGGCCGTATCGAGAAAAGTGTAAGCCATCCTGGCGCTGGCAGAGGCGGCCTTTGCCGCCCGGTCATAAAGCACCGGAAGGAAGTCCGCCCGGCCGCAAGCGGCCAGCTGCGCGGTGATGCCGGGCATTTTCGCCACGAGATCCATGGCAATATTCCAGTTGTCCTGGGCCATGATCGAAGCCAGATGATAAACCGCCAGCGGGGAAGAGGTGTCTCCGCCGGCCGCCGTCATCCGGTCTATCTGGCCGGGGCTTTCTTCAATGGCCCTGACGGAATGAGCCCAACTGAAGCGGGCAATCGCTGCGCCGAAAGCAGCCACCCTGCGCAGGCCTTCAAAGCCGAGCCTGTTGATGATGGCCGGGCTTTCCGTGATGAGGCTCACCGCCGTCCGGATGTTGACCTGGGCGATACTGCACGCCAGAGCCGCGGTTTTGGTCAGGGTTTCGAAATCATTTTCAGATACCAGCGCGGGACTTGTTTCGAGAAATCGCACCGCAAGAGGAGCGCCATAGGGGATTACCTGATTCGCCATTTCGAAGACGTTCAGGACCATGTCCTCGCCCAGAGGGAGGAGTTTCCCGGCGATATCCGGACATTTCTCCAAAAGGGCAAGGGCCGCCTGACGATCATTCTCGGCAATTCGGACGATAGGCGCCAGGATCGAATCGATGCCTGCCTCTCCGAAGCGCTCGATGAGGGGAGACAAGGTGGCGCCGAACCGGGTCATCAGCTCATATTGCGCATCTTCATCAGTGACCCCGGCGGCGGGAGGGGGTTTCTTGAATGCATCTTTAAAGCGATCTCTGGGCATGTAAATACCTGCTAAAAGCTGAAATAGTTTTTCAGCACCTCTTCGATGCTATTTTTCAGGTCGCTGTCGTAGGTCAGCGGCTCGATCATGGTGGCGCGCAGGGAATCCCGGACCGGCATGCCGCTTTTGAGGAGCGTTCCCGCATAGACCAGCTCGCGTGTCGAAACGCCCTCTTCCAGGCCCTGATGAATCAGATTGCGTATCCGGTTGGCCGCCTTGACCAGCTTTCCCGCCGTTTGGTCATCCACACCCGCCTCCCGGCTGACAATCCTGATTTCCAGATCCTCCGCGGGCCAGCCGAGGTTGATCGAAATGAATCGCTGCCTGGTACTGGGCTTCAGTTCCTTCAGAACACTCTGGTAATTAGGGTTATAGCTGATAACCATCATGAATCCTGCCGGGGCATGGAAAATTTTCCCCTTCTTTTCCACAGGCAGGTAGCGCCGATGGTCCGTCAGGGGGTGGATAACGACTGTTACGTCCTTACGGGCCTCGACCACTTCATCAAGGTAGGCGATGCCGCCTTCACGAACGGCCATCAAAAGGGGGCCGTCAATCCATTCCACCTCGTCGCCCTTGATGATGTAGCGCCCGGTCAGGTCGTTGGCGCTGAGATCGTCATGACAGGCGACGGTATAAAGGGGCCGGTTCAGGCGCCAGGCCATGTGCTCCACCAACCGCGTCTTGCCGCTCCCGGTGGGGCCGTTGAGGAGGACCGGCAGCTTGTTGGCATGGGCCGCCTCGAACATCTCGATTTCCTTCCCCTGGGGCAGGTAAAAAGGTTCCTTTGATACCTTGAAATCGTCGTTTTCAATCTTTCCGGGTTTCTCATGTGTGGACATCGGATGCTCCTCTTAAGTGACTTGTCGTTGTCGTGTGAATTCCTGGCTGTCGGCTCCCGTCGGGTATTCGTTTCCGGCTTCAGATAAAGTAATATATATACGAAAGTCAAAAGATCAAAATGATTTTTCCGGTCAGCCGGGGAATACTTTTACATTGACAGGAGGGGACCTTTCTCTTAGAGTACTGGTTCTCTGATTGATAATAACCACATACATCAATATCCCGTTAAAGGATGGAGAACATGAAACGCTATCATGCCCGCGATCTGGCGGGTTTTTTCAAGCCTGAAAGCATTGCCCTGATCGGTGTGTCCCGGGAAGCCATGAGCTTCGGGGGCACAAGTTTCCTGCACCATTATCAAGAGGCGGGATATGCGGGGCGCATCTACCCGATTAATCCCAAGGCATCGGAGGTGCTCGGTCTGAAGGCCTACCCGGACCTGGCCTCCCTTCCCGAGGTCCCGCAGCTGGCCATGGTAGCCGTAAAAGCCGACTTTGTTCCCGCTACCCTCAAGGAATGCGCCCGCGCCGGGATTAAATATGTTCATGTCCTGACGGCCGGTTTCAGTGAGATCGGAACCCCGGAAGGCAGGGAACTCGAACGGCAAATAGCCGCCATCGCCGAAGAACGGGGGCTTCTGCTCATGGGGCCGAACTGCATGGGGCCTTATTGTCCCTCCGTCCGGCTGACGGCCTGGGGCGCCGTGCCGGGGCGCGACGGGCATCTGGGGGTGATCTCCCAGAGCGGCGGCGTGACGCAACGTTTTACCGAATATGCCTGTTCATTAGGTGTCGGGATCAGCAAGGGGGCCAGTATCGGCAATGCTGCCGTGCTGGACAGTCCCGATTTTCTGGAATTCATGGCCGGGGATGAGGATATTCAGGTCATCGCCATGTATCTGGAAAGCATCCGTGACGGGAATCGCCTCTTTCAGCTGGCAAAGGAAGTGGCGTTCCGAAAACCCATCATTATGCTCAAAGGCGGGGAGTCGGAACGCGGGGCGGCCACCGTAGCGTCACACACGGGGAGAATGGCCGGCGATCAGAAGATGTGGAAGGCCTTCTTCGCGCAGACCGGTGTGGTTGCCGTTTCCGGCATGAACGAGTGGGTGGATGCCTGCCTGGCCTTTTCCTGCCTTCCAAAAACAATGGGGAAGGGCGTTTTCATTGTGGGTGGTGGTGGTGGAAACAGCGTCATCTTTTCCGACGCCTGTATCCGCATCGGTCTTGAAGTTCCCTCCCTGTCACCGGAAAGTATGGCTCAAATCAGGCCTTTCGTTCCTGTGGCCGGAAGCATTGCCGGAAACCCCCTTGATTTCTGGGAAGCCTTCCTCAATGTGAAACGTCTTTTGGAAATTCTGGAGATCGCCTATCGTGACCCCAATATTCATATGGTTGTCGTCGATCGTTTGATTCCGCGCATCGCCTTTCACAGCCCGGAAATTCCCGATTTCGTACCGGAAATCGTCGAGTTCATCAAGACCAACGAGCGGCAAAAGCCGACGGTGTTCGTCGTCGATTATGACGGGGGCGACCAAGACCTCATCGCCAAGGGGTCACGGCTGCGAAGCCGTTTTTGTGAAGCGGGAATCCCCGCTTATCCTTCTTTTGAAAGGGCCATCGGCGCCCTGGACCGATTCCGGAAGTATCACAGCCGGAAAGAAGAATAATCAGCTCACCTTTTTGACAAAGCGGGGGGGCGTGTTATATTAGAGAGACGGCAGAGACCCTATAAAGCTGCCGACTATATATAAGGAGTTGAAATGGCTTTTATGTCAGGAAACAATGATTTGCGTGAAAATATTGAAAAGCTCCGGACGCTGTCCTTCGAGATCGGCGTTTACCGGCCGCCGAGCGAAGGCGGCAGTTCTTCCCTGCTTCTGCGGATGACGGGCAATTGCCCGTGGAACAAGTGCACCTTTTGCGAGATGTATAAAGGACAGCCGTTTATTTACAGGAGCGTTCCGGATATCAAGGCGGATATCGATCAGGTGACGGCCATTCGGGACGAGCTTACGGCTGTTTCCCGGAAGCTGGGGGAGGGTGGAAAGATTACCCGCGAGGTGGGCGCGGCGATTCTGGGAGGGGACCGCTACCTCAGAAGCAATCAATGCTTTATCTCGGTCTTCAACTGGCTCTATAACGGGGGAAAGACGGCCTTCCTCCAGGACGCCAACAGCGTGATCATGCGGCCCGGCGAATTTATCGATGTGCTGAAGTATCTCCGGGAAAAACTGCCGTCGCTGACGCGCGTGACGACCTATGCCCGGTCGAAAACACTGGCCCAGAGAAAGCCGGAAGAACTCAAGGCCATCCGGGAGGCCGGCCTCGACCGCCTACACCTCGGCCTCGAAACGGGCGATGACGAACTGCTTACTATTGTTCGGAAGGGGGTCACAAGCGAGGAACAGATCGAAGGGGGGAAAAAGGCCGTGGCGGCCGGTTTCCAGGTATCGGAGTACTGGATGCCCGATCTGGGGGGCCGGGAACGCTGGCGGCAACATGCGGAGAATACGGCTCGTGTTCTTAGCGCCATCAATCCCCACTACATTCGTTCGCGTCCCTTTGTGCCCCGGCCGGGAACACCGATCTACGAGGACTACGAACAGGGGAGGCTGCACCTTTCCTCGCCCCATGAAAGGCTTGAAGAATTGGAGTTGATGATCAGCAAGCTTGATGTAACATCAAAAGTCTGCTTCGACCATGCCATGAATTCCTGGACGGACCGCAGGGGAGGCCTCCTGTTTACGCAGGATTACGAGGGCTACAAGTTCCCCGAAGAAAAACCGCTCGTCCTCGAAAGGATCCGCGAAGGGCTTGCCATTGAAGAATCCCGGCATATCAACGTGAAAGACCTGATTGCCATGGAATCTCTCTGATTTATAAAAATAACATTAAAGGAGCCGCCCATGTCCAATCCGACAGACCCACCGCAGCCGCAGCCCGTCCAGATTAATACGGTCGATGAAATCTCAAGGGGCAGATACAGCAACTTAGTCCTTGTCTCCCATAGCCCGGATGAGTTTATTCTGGACTGGCTATTGAACTCGCCTAACGGCGCTCATCTGGTTTCGAGGATCATCGTGAGCCCAAGCAACCTGAAAAGAACGATTGAAGCCATGATGGCCAATCTACAGCAATACGAGGAACAATTCGGCGTTATTGAGGCCATGCCGCAAGGCATTCCGAAGGTCCACTAAACCGTGAAAGCCCCGGTCTGCCATAGCCGGGGCTTTCTTTTATTTAGAGATTATTCGCAAATCAGCTCTTTTTCTCCATTCCATTCAATCCATTTTAATCTTTCATTAAAAAATGGGCGGCAAAAATTTAAATTTCCGACGCCGCTCTCCGGACTTCTTTGAAAAATGTTATGATAATCAAGTATATGCAGTCGATGCTGTCTTCGCCTGGTCAGTTGGCACACTTTAAGCATTATAGTAAGTCAAACATTAAAAATAAAAAACTCGACATAGGAGGACAAGGATCATGAAAAAGACATTAGGAACAATGATGGTTTCAGCGGTGGTGGTTCTGATGACGGCAACTTTCAGCTTCGCAGAATTCGCAGCCGCAGGCGCGGGCAACTTCCCCTACTTCCAGCTGGGCTGCCTGATCATCGGCGGGATGGTGATCATCTCTCTGAAGAATAAATATGAAAGAATGTACACAAACGAAGCGATTGGCGCATTTGCCCTCTACACGGTACTCATGGCCCTTTTCACGAACCCCGTCATCGACGGCTTGAAAACACTGGTGAGCTAAAACATTCCGGATATGGGGCCTGCTGCCGGCAGGTCCCGCAAAGAAAAAGGAGGAACCGATCATGACGACACAAGCAAGACAGACCAATAATCTTCAGCAAATGCACTCTTTAGGATCGATATTGATGATGAGCTGCTGGGGAATCGTCATCGTAATCACCTCCATCCTCTTCCTTTATGTGGGACATCTGCTCGACCAATGGCTGGGAACGGCGCCGAACTTCATGTTCGGACTCTTCTTCCTGGCGATCATGACGAGCATCGGCAGACTCTACCAGGAGGCTTGGCACAAGAGAAAAGAGGTTTAAAAAGACCCCATCAATCATGATCTTTGGACCATCATTATAAGCCCCGTTCCTCAAATCGAGAAGCGGGGCTTTTTTGTTATTCCAAGCTGAAGCCTCTGAATGACGCCATTAGCGGGCTGAGTTGTCATTCCTGTGCAAACGGGTATCCGATATGGTTTCAACACACCCCTCTCCCGATTCGCTACCAAAAAAAGCTTGCCGTTAAGTCCATAAATGGTATTGACGAAAGGCACACGTTGTCGTAGTTTTATCCCATGAACATCTTTGAATGAAGTGCAGGTTATCGCGGCGCAAGAGGGCATTCCCTACCAAACGCTGGTATCCGGCATCATTCATAAGTAGTTTATCCGGATACCTAATCGAGAGAAGAAAGGCTTAACCGGTCCATTCAGCGGCTCGCCACCATTAGCGATCGCCGCTTCGAAACGGAGTATAGAACATCATCTTCCAATGACGGATAGTATTATTCCGGCGAAAGTTTAAGAATTCAATGCTATAATCCGGACTCGGGATTCAGGTTTTAAAAAATACAAGCAATGTGACGTGTCTGTCCAGAAAACTGTCTTTACCGAAGCAGACCACAGGGGGGTGTTTAATGAAAGAGCGACTTAGCCGAGAGGAATACAGACTCCTTGTTGAAAAGGCGCCCATCATGATCTGGCGTTCTAATGTCACCATGGAGTGCGACTATTTCAATGAGATATGGCTGGCGTTCACCGGGCGTTCAATGGAACAGGAAATCGGTAACGGCTGGGCGGAAGGGGTTCACCCTGAAGATTTCGACAAATGCCTGGAAATATATACGGAGCACTTTATCCGCCGAGAAATATTCGAAATGGAATACCGGCTGCGCCGATATGACGGCGTATATCGGTGGATATTCGACCGGGGCGTACCTTACACGGATTCAGAGGGTCAATTCCAGGGCTATATCGGCAGTTGTATCGACGTGACGGAGAAGGTGGAGGCGCAGGAGGCGTTAAAAAAGGTTAATGAGGCCGAGATCAAGCAGTTGCGGGGGTTACTGCCCATCTGTGCCTATTGCAAGAGAGTGCGAAACGACAAAAACTACTGGGAGCAGATCGAATCCTACATAGGCGATCATTCCGACGTTTCGTTTACACACGGCATCTGTCCCGAGTGTGAAGCCAAGGTCATGGAAGAGATTGACGGCATGTAAAGAATAGCGGAAACACCTGGAAAATGGGACGGCCATCAAAGATTAAGGAGGGAAAAGATGCAGATAATCAGAAAAAATATTACACCCATTGTTTCCATCATCATTTTGATCATCATCGCCTTCTGCTTCCAGGCAACCGGAGCGGGAGCCGCTCCCCAGGTCAGCACGGACAAGAAGGCCTATAATTACGGTGAAACAATCAAGGTGAATTATTCCAGCGCCCCCGGCGATGATCGGGACTGGATATGTGTCGTGGCGGCAGGCTCACCGGATACTGACGCGGGAGACTATAAATACATGCCCAAAGGGATGGCTCAGGGCGTCCTGACGTTTGAATCTCCTTCTCCGGGAAATTACGAGGTCCGGGCCTATTACAACTATGACACGAAAGGGTATGTCGTATCTGCCCGTTATGCCTTTTCTGTGGCAAGCAGTCCGGATTTTGAAAAAATGGCAGCTCTGCAAATGGAACGCATGGAACGAAAGATAAATTCCAACAACCCTCTGGAAGCTAACTTAATCCCGGGCCAGGGGCTGGTTTATATATTGCGGGAACCATGGGCTATTTCCGACAGTGTAGATGTCCAGATCAAAGCCAATGGAAATCCCGTCGTCGTCATGCCAAACGCCAGATATTATCTCTTTTCCACCCCTGCCGGGGATGTCACCTTTACAACAGGAAACCTTACGGAGCGCAATTCGAACAGTGGCGCCAGGGAAGATGTTTGGTCTGTGCGTGCCGGTGAAGCAACCATCAAGGTAAAGCCGGGTTACGTTTATTATCTCAAGTTAAAAGTGATTCCCATGGGTGGGTTGGGCACCTATCTGGAAAATGTCCCTCACCAGGAAGGGGCTAATCTCATTGACGGCTATAAATTGATACTACACAAATAATATAAAAGGAGGCTTTGAATGAGAACAAAAAGAAAATTTGCCCTGGCTGGGATGGCCGCTTGCTTCGCGGTGCTTGTCCTTGTCGGCGTATGCATTGCGGCTACCGTGTCGATTCATTTCAATGACGGCCGGACCGTCAAGTACGACACGTCGGAAGTTATGTCTATTATGATCAGTGATAGCGGGGAAGGGAAGGTCCAAGGCAAGCCTGCGGAAGGGAATGTCCTTTTTACCGAAGATTTCAATGGCGACCTCTCGTCGGTGTGGGAACCCATGGCTTGTGCCGGCGGCGATTACAAGCGCTTTGCCAAGGTAGAGGACGGGAAACTCTCTGTCAATGTACCGCCCAACAACAGCTGGGGGAAAACCGGCATTGTGTCCAGGGAGCCCATGTTTACGGTGGACAGCAATATGGAGTCCAAACCCTTGAAGCTCGTCTTCGACTTCGATTCACCCAGGACCACCGGTTATGTCATTGCCCTTTCCACGGCCAAGGCTCAGGATGTTTGGCATCATTCCAACGTATGGTTCTATTGGTTGAAAACATCCGCCATCAATGGAGTCAGCGGGATGGTGGATACCCGTGCGGAAAAGGAAACGACGAGCGGACAAAAAGTAACCCCCGGGCAGGCGCCGAAAACAGTAACCCTGGCTGTCTATCCGGAAAGAGTGGAAGTCACCCTGCCGGACGGAACCCGACTGAGCTCAAATAAACTCTCGCAGCTCAAGGTGGGAAACTCCGTGTATCTCTATGTATTCAGCCATCCTGTAAACGCCGGCGGCCCATCGGCACTTTCCCTGGATTCTATAAAATTTACGAGATAACTGAACGGCCACGCCGCAAGGCCATGATTCCAAGAAGGACACGGAATCATGACCTTGCGACACTGGCGAAAGCACAGAAGGCCAACGCCTGTTTCCGTTTCAATATCAAATCTGCCGGTCAAGCTGGTGAAGGCCTGGCGCCCGGGCAGAAGGACCGGCAAGCAATAAATGGCTACAGCGGCAGGAAACCGTATCTCTGAAAAAACAGGAGAGGGTGATGTTATGGAGAGATCTGAAATCTTGATAAAAATAAGAAACTATCATGCGGATAATCATAATCATGTCAATAATGCACGATATCTTGAATTCTTTGAAGAAAGCTCCTGGGATTTTGTGGAAAAGTTCCCCCATGCCGGAGAGGTATATGCATCGCTCATAAAAAAAGGCATCATTCACGTGGTGGTGAATATCAACTGCAACTTCCGAAGCGGTGCGGTTGTGGGTGATGTACTGCGGATTGAAACGGAACTGGCGCGGTCAACCGGCAGGAGCTACACCTGGTCCAAGAAGGTCTATAATCAACATACGGCGAAACTCTTGGTGGATGCGGAAATTACCTGTGTTTTTATTGATACGGCTTCAGGCGATGTGGTTCCGATCAGCGATGAAATGAAGGCGGTATGGCCTGAACTGGCAAACCGAAAGGTGGCATGATAACATCCGGCAGGTTGATGCCGGACGGAAGTTCATACGTTATTCATGCGGGCAATCAACATGCCTCATTATAACCCCCTTTTCACCACCGATACCGCCCCCATTTTTGTGGTAACATTCAAGGCGGTCAAGCTTGCCTGTTTTTTTATGCTATTGCATATTAGGAAGGAAAGAATTACAATAACTTAAGACCCGCTTCGAAGGTCGGCTGATTTTTGTCAGGACGGAGGTTCGGTTATGATCATTCTTGATATGCGTACAGTCATCGTCCTCAACGTTATTATTTACATCCTCTGTACGCTGTTAATCGTGCAGTTGTGGCGGCATAACAGCCGCCGTTTCGCCGGCACGGCCTTCTGGGTTATCAACTTCGCTTTACAAACGGTAGCGCTCGGCCTGATTGTCCTTCGCGGCGCCATCCCGGATTGGATGTCCATTGTTCTTGCCAATACCCTGATGTTTGCGGGGGCGCTCCTGGGTTATATGGGGCTGGAACGCTTCGTGGGAAAGATCAGCTCGCAGCTTCACAACTATATTCTGTTAGCTTTCTATGCCGTTGCCATTGTTTACGCTACCTTTCTTCAGCCGGACTTGCGCCTGCGCACACTTATCGCGTCGTTGGGTCTGCTGATCATCAGTTTTCAATGCGTGTGGCTCCTGTGGCGGCGGGTAGAGCCCGATGCGCGCCCGCTGACCTTCGGGGTGGGCATGGTGTTTGGGGGATACTGCCTGGTCAGTGTTGTCCGGATCGTCGAGTATTTTGCCGGGGCGAACGCGGGGGGCGATTTTTTCCAATCAGGCGCCATCCAAACCCTGTTCCTTGTGTTCTACCAGATGCTCTTCATCCTGCTGACCTACAGCTTCATCCTGATGGTAAACAAGCGCCTGTACATGGCGGTCAGCTCCCAGGAGGAGAAATTCTCCAAGGCCTTTCATTCTGCTCCCTATGCCATTACGCTCACCCGCCTGTCCGACGGGATGAGGGTCGACGTGAATGAAAGCTTTGTCGCCATCACGGGATATGACCGCGCCGAGGTTATGGGGGCAAGAGCGATGGGCATGCAGATCTGGGAGCACAGTGAGGATCGTACTGCCGTTGGCAAGGCCCTGTTAAAAAACGGCAGGGTCCAGGGGATGGAGCTGCGCTTCCGGAAGAAAAACGGGGAAGCGGTCATCGGGCTTTTATCCGCGGAGATCATCGTGATCGATGGTGAAAAGCACATTCTGTCCAGCATCAGCGATATCACCGAGCGCAAGCGGGCCGAGGAAGACCGTGAAAGGCTTATCGCCGAACTCAAGGAAGCACTTTCTCAAGTCAAGGCTTTAAGCGGACTGCTGCCTATTTGTGCATCCTGTAAGAAAATACGCAATGATGAAGGATACTGGGAACAGATGGAGAGCTACATAAGCGACCACTCGGAAGCAGACTTCAGCCATGGGATTTGCCCCGAGTGTGTGGAAAAATTGTATCCTGAATTGTCCTTAAAAAGTCCGGGTGAATCTTAACGCAAAAGCCCCCGCTCACTGAGCGGGGGCTTTATATGGCTTATCGCGCCTCTAGCCCTTAAAAGAGTCTAACGGCTTACGGCTATTCACCCCAACCGTTTTTACCCTTGCACCGGTCTAGACCCTGATCCATCCAGGGCAGGATCTTGTCTGCCGGAATCTTATGGACGGGACCCGTGTAAGAAGCATTCTTGAACCAGTAATACGGGGGAATGTTGAAGGAAACCTTCTGCTCCGCCGGCGGCACGTATTCCACGACGGACAGATCCTGTATCGCCTTGTGATCGCAGGCCCGCATCTTGATGACCTTCCCGTTCACAAACCGGTAGGAATCATTTTCCCATACCTTGATAATCTTTTCCGGGTCCGTGCTCTTTGCCCGTTCAACGACACTTAAGAGCCAATAGGACTGCATAAGCCAGACGGCGCCATTTGCTGTGGCATGTTCGTAGGCGATGCTATTAAACGGTGATACTTTCCATTTGTTTTTCCAGAGATCGTGCCAGACATTGTAGAACTTGATCTCTTCTTTGGATTTGAAGAAGGGATTGGGAATATTATAGGAGCTGATATTCACGAGGCCCTTGGTCCCTTCGACGCCGACATCATTGAGGAAATTGGCGTTATCCATATAGACGTTGGCAAAGGGCAGCATAAGCCCCATCTGGCGGGCCTGCTTGAGAAGGTTGCCTGCATCGGGAAGCCAGTCGCCCGTGAAGATGACCTCGGCGCCTGATGACTTGACCTTCGTCAGGTAGGGGGCGTAATCCGTCAGAAACAGCTTATGGAAATCTTCGCCGACGATCTGCCCATTCGGATAATATTCCTTCAAGCCCTTTTTGAAGCCATCCGCCAGGCTGTGGCCAAAGGCGTAGTCCTGGTTCAGGATGTAGAATTTTGTTTCCTTTTTCCGGATCTGGCCATAATAATAGGCCAGGCCGCGGGCGATCTGCTCAGTCGAGTAAGACGAGTGGAAGGCATAGCGGGAGAAATTCGTGGCATCCTGAAGATCGTCGGACAGGCACGGGACGTTCATGGCGATGATCTTATACTTGTTCGCCGTTTCATTAATGATCTTCATGAAATGGCTGCCATCGGTACCCCAGAAAAAGTGAACCTTTTCCTGGAGGGCCATCCGCTCGCAGATCTTCTTGCACTGATCCGCCTTGGACATGTGATCGGCCTTGAGGACCTGAATCAACTTCTTCTTGCCGTCCACCATCAGGCCGCCCCGTTTGTTGATGTCGTGGGCCACCCATTGGGCGATGAAGAAATAGCTTTGGCCGTTAAAGGCGCTTGGACCGGAAAAGGCGGCCACAACGGCGATCTTGATGGTATCGCCCGTGGGAACCACGGGATTGGCCGGGTCATAGTCCGACATATCGGACATCTTATTGACGTCAAAGGCCGCAATGGCCTTACTCATCTTGTCCGACTTGTCAACCTTGGCCTTCTTGTCCTCTTTGGCAGCCATAGCCGTGGTCGGCCCGTAGGGCGCCAAACAAAAAACAGTAAAAATCAAAAATACGAACGAAAACCGCTGGAAAAAACACTTCATCCCAATATCCTCCTTTGTCAAATTTTTATCAATGTCATGGACCTAAGGATTGTTGTCTTTCAGTTCCCCCTTTATAAAGGAAAATGCATGGGGATTTTATTGGCAGTGTGTAAAATCCACCCACCCCCCTTTTAGATAAAGAGGGGGGTGGTCTTGCTTAAGTCAATAACATTGAAATTAATATCATGGCAAAATGTCTGATGCTCGCCATATCCAAGTACAGGATTATCTTGAATCCGGGATATCCCTATACCACTCTTGTGGTGAAGTCAAGAACATATACAATATTGAATAATGCTCTATTCACGGGGATCTTCGGGGAAATACTACAGGAAACTAAATACGGACGTTCGTATATTTCATGTTTTTCAGCCCCACCGTTGCGAGGAGGGCTAAGAACACAAATCCCGCACCGCAATAGAACAGGATGTCAAAACCGGCGCCGGCGGCGATCATCGTTCCACCGATGTACGGCATGATAAAATAGCCCGCATCGAGGGTGAACATGGTCATGTTGGTATTGAGACTCCGCAGGGGCGGGGGGGATGCCTCAAATAAAAGGGCATTAAGCATCGGCAGCATGATGCCGATGGAAATCCCGTATGTGCCTGCCAGAAGGCAGGAGGCCATCCTCGAACCGGCATGAGGAAGCGCGGCAAGGCATACGACAACGAGAAGGATGCCTGCCTGAAACAGCGGAAGCTTATTGATCCGGTCGAACAGAACGCCCCCGAAGGCGCGTGTCGCAATCATGGTCAGCATGGAGATGGTGAAAAAGATGCCCACATCGCCCATCCCGATCTGAAGGGAGAGATCCTTGATGAAATAAAAAACCGTTGCATGGGCCAGATAAATGAGAAGCGCTATCGTCAGTAGAATCACAACGGGCCGTTGCCCGAAGTTTTCCCGGATTTCCGACAGGCTCGGACGCCGCATGAGGGCTTCATCCATATTTTCAAAAGCTGTACGGAATCTTTTGTTGAAAGCGGCGATCATGAGCAGGGCCACGGCGCTGAAAACGGCCACACCGGCATAGACATCCGCTTCAGTGCGCACAAAAGGGAGTATCGCCTCCGTGACGGGCGGGATCACGGCATAGGGAATCATCGTGGCCACGGTAACGGTAGCAAACCCCTGGCCGCTTCTTTCTTTCGGAATGAAATGGACGATGAGCGCAATGGTCGAGGCCGTGAGCAGGACAAAGACCGCGCCGTGAAAGATGCGAAGAACAACCAGTGGGGTAACGGTTACCGCCAAAAGGTAAGAACAGGAAATGACAACGAGCAGAACAAGGGCAATCGTCATGATGGTGAAGGCGTTTCGCAGATGAATCCACGGTATGACGAACAGGCGCAGGACAAAGGCCGCCATGGGCTCCAGACCGACCAGAAAACCCCGCCAGGCAACAGGAATATCGATGACGCCCAGATAGTGATAAAAGCTGTAATAGACGGAAACATTGCAAAAGGCGGCCATGAGAATCAGGTTCAGGGCCAGGAATTCAAAGGAGAAGAGTTTAGCGGTGCGGGGAATCATGTCTTCAGGATCTTTTGCAGCGCCCCGATGAAGGCCTCCATGGCCTCCATGCGGGCAATGGTGATCCGGATGTGATTCGGGTAGCGGAAGCCGGTCATGGGCCGGATCATGATGCCTTCATGCATGAGCTTCCGGTAAGCCAGAGTATCGCTGCCGGACAGCTTTGCAATCAGATAGTTGCCTTCGCCTACAATAAGGGGAAGCCTCATGGCCGAAAGTTCTTCACACAGGAAAGCCTTTCCCTGTCTGATCAGATCCCTGGTGCGGCGGATGTGCCCCGTATCATCCCGCAGGCACGCCAAGGCCGCCTCCTGGGCGACGCTGTTGACGGAATAGACCACGCAGGTCCGGCGGATCATATCCACGACCGCCATATCACCGGCAAGGTAACCGATGCGCAATCCCGCAATACCGTACATTTTGGAAAATGTCCTGAAAACGACGACATTCGGGTAGGACTGGAGAAACGAAACGCCGTTCGGATAATCTTCCGCCTCGACAAATTCAAAATAGGCCTCGTCGATGACGACAATCTGTCTGCCGTCCACAACATCGAGAAAGGCCGTCAACGTTTCCCGCGACCAGTATGTCCCCGTCGGATTGTTCGGATTACAGATAAAAATCACCTTCGTCTTCTCATCGATGGCGTTAAGCATTGCCTGATCATCGAATCTTTCCTGCCGCAAGGGGATCACCCGGGCCTCTATCCCGGAGAATGTCGCCACCCATTCGTAAACGGCAAAGGTCTTGTCCGCGGTAATGATATTGTCCCCCTGTTCGCAGAAGGCCTTGATCACAAAGGTAATAACCTCGTTGGCGCCGTTTCCGACCAGAATCTGGTCCGGATTGAGCCCGTGGAAGGCGGCGATTTCTTCACGCAGATAATAGGAATCCCCGCTGGGGTAAACGGCGCCCCGGGGCGGTGAAAATCGCCGGATGACCTCCTGGGCTCCGGGTGGCGGTCCCAACGGATTTTCGTTGTTATTCAGGCGGTAAAGGCGTTCGCATCCGTAAAGCTTCTGCAATTCCGGATCGGGCTTGCTCGGAATGTAGGGCTCAAATTCCCGGACGTAGGCGGGAACAAGAAGGTCAAGATTGGGCTGCATGATATTGAAACACCACTTTATCGGCCTGGCCCGCAAAAGGCAGGATCAAGGCAGGTTTGAATCTGTTGGCCATCAGGGCGGGAATGAGGGAAGCATGCCAGGCAACCCCCAGATCGAGTTCAAAGAAGATATTTAAGAGGGCCTCTTCTGCCAGACATTGAAGATGGTTTTTTACATTATCGGCCATATCGGCGCCGGGCCACAGGGGCCTGAGAACCACCTCCGAAAATTCCCGTTTCACCTCTGCCGAGAAAATGGAAGCGCCAAATCTGGATTCGCCGTAATCCTTCACCTCCCGAATCTCCCGGGCCAGATAGAGCTGTCCGTATTCCTGTGTCAGATAATTTTTCAGAAGGGCATCCGTCCAGACGAGGCAGCCGGGATCTTCATGCAGAAGCCGGTAAAAGACCGGTCGGCGTGTAATATCACCGGAGGCCTGGTAATAGGACATCGTGCCCAGGGCTTCGAACTGTGGCTGGATTGAAGCAGGCAACCCCGTCAAGCTCAACAGGGCGATCGTTTTGGTGCGGGCGATGCTTGCAAGACCATAGGCGAGGAGTTGTTCCGTTATCTCTGTTTCCTTGTTCGGGCTGAAGGCATAGGGTCCGATGATCTCCACGATTCTCTCATTGCGTGAAAACAGGAGCATGCCGCCGGCCATGTCCCGTTTCGGCGTCAAGGCGACGAGAGCCCGATATTCCCCACCGGCAACCATATCGACCACTTTGCCGGGATGATGGAAGAAGGTCGGACACAGGGAACCGGCATTCCCCTTGGCCGTCTGCATGACAAAACGCTTCATATCTTCCGTCCCCGGCTCTTCCACAATGAGGTCACCCGCGACATCCGGTTGCGGGAAGACCATCTCCGGCGCGGGCGGATAGTCCTTGTCTTTTTCAATGACGAGGCAGACACGTTGATGCCGCTCCGCGATGATGTTCAAACGGTCGATCGTGCGGGCGGCAATGACCAGGCCCATCTCGGCCAGATCATCATCTCCGGCGCAGGACGCGGAAGCCGTCATATTAAGGGCGCCCATGTTCAAGTCCGATACGGAAAAGCGGAACTCGACACGCGTATAGAAGATTCCGTTGACACACCGGATCTCCAGGGGCGCACCCCCGCAGACCCGGTTGCTCAGATAGGCGAAAATTTCTTCCGTGGCCAGTCCGAGGCGAAGCGCCCCGTCTTTCTCCAGGCCGAAGGCCCCGGCGGCCGCTTCCACAAACGGGATCACCACGGGTAAATAGATGGCCTGCGCGGGAAGCTGCAAACTTAGATGACCATGTTCCTGATTCATGCTCCCGATCCTTTACAGTAAATACATGTTTTCCGCTTCCTTGAGGAGCTCGGTGCGGAACTTCGGGTGGGCGATGCCGATGATGGCCAGGGCCCTTTCACGGGTCGATTTCCCTTTCAAATTCACTGCGCCATATTCCGTCACCAGAAAATGGGTGTCCATGCGGGGGGTTGTGATGACGGTCCCTGACGCAAAGCGGGGGACGACCCGTGATATTTCCGCATTTTTTGCGGAGGAGTAGAAGGCGAGAATCGATTTACCCCCCGGTGCATTAAAGGCGCCGCGGACAAAATCGAGTTGTCCGCCCGTACCGCTGAACTGGGAACCATCGAGATACTCTGCATTGCATTGCCCCAGAAGATCCACCTCCAGAATGGAATTTACGGAGATCATGTTTTCGTTTTTTGCGATAACGGAAGGTTCGTTGGTATAGGAAACCGGATAGCTTTCGATGCTCGGGTTATCATTCATGAAGTCATACATGTCCTTGCTTCCCAGGGCCGCCGTAAAGATATGCTTATGGGGGTGAAGGGTCTTCTTGCGTCCCGTCGCCACGCCATTTTTTATAAGATCGACCATGCCGGGACAAAGCATTTCCGAGTGGATGCCAAGATTCTTGTGCCCCATGAGTTGGCGGGCAATGGCATTGGGCAGGCCGCCGAATCCGAGTTGAATGGTGGCCCCGTCGGGGATCATCCCAGCTATAGTTATTCCGATGGCATCGTCCTCCGGTTTCGGTTCTACCGGCGGGGTCTGCTGGAGAGGGACATGATTTTCCACGACGGCATCCACCTCCGAGATATGGATCAGGGAATCGCCGAAGACCCGGGGCATATTATCGTTGACCTCGACAATCAGGTGCCGGGAGCAGCGAGCCGCCGTTGAGGTAAAATCGTTGGCGACGCCGAAGCTGAAAAACCCCGCCTTGTCCATGGGAGATACCGTCGTTACCATGACGTCGATGTTCATGAATTCACGGCACAGGCGGGGAATCTGATGGAAGTAATTCGGGACATGGTAGGTCAGTCCTACCTTGACGAGATTCCGGGAAGAACCGCTGATAAACCAGGAATAGACTTGAATAACATCGCACAAATCGGGCGCCAGGATGGTTTTGGCCGCGTGGGGCAAGGCAAAGTGAGAATAGACCTGGAGGTTCTTGAGGTCTCCCGCCCGGGCCCGGTCGGCAATTGCTCCCAGAAGGGCCGGCGGCTCGGCGACGGCCATGCCATGAACGATCGTGTTGCCGTTCTTGATGCTCTCTACGGCGGTTTCCGCCTTTGTCAGCTTCTGCTTGTAAAGGGTATCGTAATCAGACATGTTTTCTCCCTCTTTGCTTGTGAAATTATGACCTGGTCGGCATTACGAAGATTAGTTGCTTATAGGGGAAATCCTCTGTCCTGTCAATCCTGTCATGGGTAAGCGAAGGGAGTTTCTATTGAAACAAACCCGTCCTTGCGAATTCCGCGATTTCATCATCCTGGTAGCCAAGGGAGCGCAGAATTTCACAGGTATGGTGCCCCGTCGCGGGGGCGATGCCGGGGTATTCCTGGGGGGTTCGGGAAAAGCGGATCGGGTTGGCCAGTTGGCGGATGGTTCCCCCTCCCGGCAGGGGCACATCGACAACCATTCCCCGGGCCCGGGCCTGTTCGCCATTCAGGGCCTCGGACATGGTCAGGACGGGATCGACGCAGGCCTCGGTGGTGCGGAAGACCTCTGCCCATTCGTCCCGTGTTTTGGTCTTGAAGATATCCCGGAGCTCGCCTTTCGCCTTTTCCACGTTTAACGGCATGATTCCTCCGGGGGCCAGGTCCGGGCGCCCCAGGACATCGCAGAGGACCTCGAAAAACTGCATTTCCAGGCAGCCGACGCTGAGGTAATGGCCGTCCCTGGTTTCGTAGAAATCATAGAGCGAGCCACCATTGAGATAGCTTCCCTCCCGACCCGGTTCCTCGCCGCCTGCGAGAAAAGCCGCACCGGTCAGGGCATGGAAGGCCATCATGCCGTCCGTCATGGCAATATCGATATACTGGCCAACGCCTGTGTTGCTGCGGGCAATGACAGCGGCCAGGATGCCGATGACGGCATTGCCGGAACCGGCCGCCAGATCGGCGACCTGCATCCCCGTCAATACGGGGCCCCCGGACTTCAGGCCTGAATAGGCCATGATCCCCGACAAAGCGAGATAATTGATGTCATGCCCCGCCCGGTCGCAGAGGGGGCTCGTCTGGCCGTAACTGGTGAGGGAGCAGTAGATCACGGCGGGGTTTATCTCTTGCAGGGCCTCGTAATCCAGCCCCAGTTTGGCCATGACACCGGGACGGAATTGCTCGATGACGATATCGTAGTCGCGAAGGAGCCGCCGGATAATCTCTTTCGCCCGGGGATCTTTGAGATTAAGGGCCAGAGATCGCTTGCCCCTCCCGATGTAGGCGCTGGCGGAGGACATGTCGCCGCCCGGAATGGCGGGCGGAATGAAATCCACCATATCGAGGCGCGACGGGGAGGCGATTTTCAGGACATCCGCCCCCAGATCCGCAAGGCACAGCGTGGCGAACGGCCCCGGCAAGAGGGATGTGAAATCGATGATTTTAAGTCCATTCAGGGGTCCGGCCATTTGTTTGTCCTTTCGATGTATCCACTTGATGCAACGGTCTGCTGCATTCAGAAACAGCTTTTGTGATCAGTATTGTCCGGTCGGAACTTTGCCTTGTCCCTAAATCTCCACCAGCCTTAGCAAAGTGGGGAGTCAACGAAATCTGCTACAGCCCCATGAAACGGGCCGCAATCCCCTTCATGATTTCATTGGTCCCGGCGAAGATCCTGAGCACACGGGTATCGCGCCAGGCCCGGGCGATGGGGTACTCCTCGCAATAACCGTAGCCGCCGAAAAGCTGAACGCCCCGGTCCGCCGTCCGGCAGGCCATGTCCGTCGTCCAGTATTTGGCCATGGATACGTCCACCACAATATTTTTACCTTCCATATGATCGACGATCAGCTTGTCGATGAATGTCCGTCCCAGCTTGACCTCCGTCATCATCTCGACAATCTCGAACTGGCTATGTTGAAATTTGGATATGGGGCGTCCGAAGGCCGTCCTTTCCTTACAATATTTGATCGTCAGTTCCATGATGAATTCCGCAGCGGCCACAGCGGCGATGGCACAGACCAGCCTTTCCTGCTGCAGTTTCAACATCAGGTTGAGAAATCCCGACCCTTTTTCCCCCAGGCGATTGGTCAGGGGAATCCGACAGTCTGTGAAATAGAGCTCCGCCGTATCCTGGCTGTGCCAGCCGACCTTTTTGATGCGTTTGCCTTTTTCGAATCCCGGCGTACCTGCCTCCACCAGAAAAAGGTCAACGGCGCCATGGGGGTTGGTTTCCGTCGGATCCTTGGCGGCCACGATGACCAGGTCGCAGTTGATGCCGTTGCTGATGAAGGTCTTCTGGCCATTGAGAATGAAAGAATCGCCCTTTTCAACGGCAGTGGTTTTGATGGCGGCCAGATCGCTTCCCGTATTCGGCTCCGTCATGGCAATAGCCGTGATGATGTCTCCGGAAACGCACCCGGGCAGGTATTTCTTTTTCTGTTCTTCCGTTCCAAAGGCCTCGATATAGGGCACGATGATATCGCTATGCAAGGATGCCGCAAGGCCCGTATGGTTGGTCCGGCAAAGTTCTTCCGTCACGATGACCGAATACAGGAAATCAGCGCCGAAGCCGCCGTATTCCTCGGGGACGTGCATGGCGAGGAAACCCTGTTCACCCATGCCCTTCCAGGCGCTCCGGGGAACAATGCCTGCTTCTTCCCAGTCCTCGACATGGGGAATAACCTCTTTTTCCAGATACTTCCTCAGGGAATCCCTGAAGATGCGGTGTTCCTCCGAATATTGGATGATGTCCATTTTGACTCCCCCTATACCTTTTCCAGGATATCAATGCCCAAAGATGCCTCCTCCACACCGATCACTCCACCGCCGTTGATATGCATGCCGATTCTGGCGCCTTTCACCTGACGCAGGCCTGCCCGCCCCCGCAGTTGCGTGGCCAGTTCATAGACCTGGGCAAGGCCGGTACAGCCGACGGGATGGCCTCGGGAAATCAGCCCGCCGCTTACATTCGTAGGTAGCTCGCCTCCCAGGGATGTGGCCCCGGAAGAGCAGTACTCCCCGGCATGCTCCGGTTTGCAAAACCCGGCCTGCGACGTCTGATAGATTTCACCGAAGGTGGTCGCGTCATGAACTTCAAGAAGATCGATGTCTTTGGGTGTCAATCCGGCCTGACGGAAGGCAATTTCCGCTCCCCGCCCTGAAATGTCCTGGTCGTAATCCCCCCGGTCCCGGCCGGAGATCAATATGGATACCCTGATGAGGAGGGGATCCTTGATGTCGGGATGTTCCTTCAGATATCTCTCCGAACAGACGATGGCGGCGGCGCAGCCTTCTCCCGTGGGGGCGCACATGGGGCGCGTGAGGGGATAGGTGACGGGCTTGTCCGCCATGACCTCTTCCCAGGTCATGTCTTTCCGATACTGTGCCTTGGGATTCATGGTGCTGTGATGGTGGGTTTTGGCGCAAATCCTGGCCAATTGCTCCTGGGTGTATCCGTATTTCTTCATGCCCTGCAGGGCCTTGACGGCATAGTAATCCATGAATGGACTGCGATCGCCCCCGACCGTTGTTTCTTCAAAGGGAATGTTCAACAGTTCCGATTTTTGCCGGCGCCAATGTTCGATATACTGATCTTTCCGGTCCTGTTCGCAGCCCATCCAATAGGAGGCCAGTCCAAGGTACGGCAGCGCCGCCTGGATCTCGGGAAATTTGTCCAGCGTTTCGAGATCGGGGATCATCTTTTCGATACCCACGGCGAGCCCAAGGTCGGAAACCCCGGCCAAAATGTGGTTCACCGCCTGGTTCAAGGCCGTCGATGCCGTCGCGCAAGCGTTCTCCACATTCACTATGGGCATTTTTTCAAATTTCAGGCGGCGCAGCACCACCTGGCCGCGAACACAGTGCTGGCTGGTCAGGACCCCCTGGCCGCAGTTCCCATACCAGATGCCCCCGATAGCATCCTTATCTCCCTCATAGCTGAGGCCCGCATCCTCCATAGCTTCCTGGATGGCCTCTGCACACATGGATTCATATGATCCTGCCATTTTGCTGATTGGAATCATTCCCACGCCGATGATGTATATTTTTTCTCTCATGATGCCCTCCATGATGATTCGTTAATAGACCGACTGTTTCCTTCCCCCTTGGCTCAAGGGGGAAGGAGAGGGATTTTCTTTCCACGGGAGCCCTTATTTGGGCGCCATGCGGAGCGCCCCGTCCAACCGTATGACCTCACCGTTCAAATACGGATTCAAGAGGATCTGCTCCATCAGGAGGGCAAACTCGTCCGGTTCGCCGATTCTTTTGGGAAAGGGAACGGAGTCGTTCAGGGCCTTAATCGCTTCCTGGGGCAGGAGGGCCAGAAGCGGCGTATTGAAGAGACCGGGGGCGATGGTGACGACGCGGATTCCCAGGCCGGCGAGGTCACGGGCCATGGGGAGGGTCATGCCCACCACGGCGCCTTTGGAGGCGGCATAGGCGGTCTGGCCGATCTGGCCGTCAAAGGCCGCCGTGCTGGATACATTGACGATCACCCCTCTTTCACCGTTTTTATCCGGTTCATTCGTGCTCATGGCGAAGGCGGCCTTGCTCGCAACATTGAAGGTACCCAGGAGGTTGAGGCGGAGGATCTGTTCAAAGATGGGCAGGGAATGGGGGCCGTTTTTGGAAACGGTTCGTTCGGACCATCCCGTTCCGGCGGCGTTGACGCAGAAGTGAATGCCTCCGAAATGCTCCCTGGCTTTGGCAATGCTGTCATTCACGCTCTCTTCCTTCGTCACATCCGTCAGGCAGAAAAGGACGTTGCCTCCCAGTTCGGAAGCTAATGCGTTCGCCTTTTCCTGCTGGACATCGAAAATGGCGGCATTTCCTCCGGCCTTGACGATTCTCCTAACCGCCGCCGCTCCCAGCCCGGAAGCCCCTCCTGTAATCAACGCCGTACGATTCTTAATCTCCATAACATCCTCCTTGAATATCGTTGCCCCCCTCTTGTTGAAGGGAGATGTGATCAAAATGGGTGCATCAAGAACCTTTTTGTGCCTTTTCACGTGCCACGAAAGACCCTATAAGGACAAATTTCAAGGTTTCCTTGACGGTTGAAATGTAGTCATCCCGCTCCAGCCCCACGATGGGCCGGAAAAATTTTTCCCCCGAAATAAAATTATGGATGGCGTTCATGACGGCGAGAACTTCGATTTTGGCACGGGGAGAGGTGTTTTTCCTGTCTTTGGTCAGGCCCATGGAACGGGCGATATCGGCGGTAAATTCAGGAACCCGCAGGTCATGGGTGTCCCGCGTTTTACTGAAATAGCGGAAAAGGACGAGATTGGAAATCTCCGGGAAATCAAACAGATAATCCGTCATGGTGTCAATGGAGATAGCCATGCGCCGGTCAAGGGGGAGACCGTGAATGAGTTTCTCGACATCCGTCAACTTCTGCCCGAGATCCTTGTTGATATCAAGGATGACGGCCTCATAAAGATCTTTCTTGTCCCCCCAGTGATAATGGAGAGTGGAGATGTCGATGCCGACTTCTTTGGCGATCATGCGTGTTGTGGTCCCGTGATAACCGTATTCACCGAAAAAGCGGCGGGCGACATGGAGGATGCGGGCCTTCATGGATTCAGGGTCCTTGCGGGCCTTTTCTAGGGGAGTGGCCATAGCGTTATTCCATTCATTGATTCCATCATTTGATGGGAAAATAAACGAATAAATTGAACCTGTCAAGGAAAAGATGAATGAAAAAAAAGTTCACACGGTTCATGCATACTTTTGGGTTGATCATCTGTTGAACTGATTGTTTACATCTGCTACAAAGGGAGAGGTTGGATGGCCGGCCCGGATCAACGGTAACGGTTTGATACGTGCAAATTTTTTAAGGGGATGTTCTTGGCCAAAGGATAGATTGTTGCGATAATGCGGCATTGTTGGTAAGCTAGGCGTAAACGGATAAATAAACGTCAACCTTTATATTGGAAGAAACCGGTTACTCTACGCACAGGGGATGTATACAGTCCTTTATCGCCAGCAAGAATTGATCGATGATGTGTTCCATAAATATAAAAAGGAGAGAAGCTAGATTATGGATGACAATAATCAGGTTCCAGGGAAGGACGTTATCAATGTAGGCGATTCATTTATTTTACCTGTTGGATCACAATTACAGATCACATTGGATGGGGTTGCTGTTACACTGAATAGCCTGTCAATTGGCTTTTACCCTGGCAGATACATTATATTGAATCATCCTTACAACGCAAGTTTGGGACAGATTACACACAAGTTGTTTAAAGGCAATAAAATAACGATTCGATATTTGAATAGCGGCAATATCTTTGCATTTCAGTCAACAATAATTGGAGTAACAAGCGAGCCGTTCAGGCTGTTATTCATTACATACCCCACCCAAATTGTTCGTCATAACCTTAGAAAAGATAGAAGGGTGGAATGTTATCTTCCCGCAGAGTTATTAGGCAGAAATAAAAAGGAGGAGGATGTTATTTCGGACTTGGCTTATAACGGGATAATCACTGACATAAGCATCTCCGGATGTAGTTTTGATATATTAAACATTCCAAGCATTCAGACGATGCCATATGTCAGAATAAATGGCTTGATTACTCTCCGCACACAGTTACCGGGGATAGAAAGAACAATTGACCTTTTCGGGGAAATAAGAAGAATGAGGCAGGATTCTAATAAAATAAATATTCGAATCCTGTTTCATGTGTCTGGTGATGTAAAAAAAATAATTGCTGAATATGTTTTTGCAGCTGAAAAGTTTGACCTTACATAATCATTCATCGTGGAACTGATGATTCGATGATGCCGCAAAAAGCAAAGGTATGGGTGACAGCCTTAACCAGATCCCACATCTGTTTCATGATAAAACCTCGTTGAATACCATTCGAAACATAGTATGTCTGACAAAATTCACGGATGCTTGATTGCAGAAAGACTACTTCTTCAGGGAGTGGCCCATAGTGTTAACCACGGTAGCCGAATGAAGGCGGACCGGCAGGAAAGAATATAAAAGGCAGGCATCCGAAGATACCTGCCTTCTTTGGTCATAAGGTCTAATTATTTGCGAATCTTCCGTTTTACACCCAAAAGCCCGAGCAATCCGGCGCCCAGTAGCCAAATGGCCGCAGGGATCGGGACAGGAGAGCTGGAGCCTGCCTCAACGCTTCCAAAGATGGCGTAAGGCTTGTTAGCTCCCCAGTCGCTGAGCGGCGAGGTGAACATGGTCCCCAGCATGACCGTTCCCAGATTGGTATAGTCGTTTCTTCCGGAAACGCCGACCTGTGTTCCATCGATATAGAAGCGAAGCAGCCCGTCAATGGAACTCAACCGGATCATCAACTCGTGCCAGCCCAGGGTGCGTGTCACCCCGGTATTTTGCCAGCCCGGGTTGTTTGCCGGCTGGGCAGCCACATAATAATAATTGTCCGTCCGGTTCAATCGGCTTCCGAGCTGCGTATCCGTCCAGTCATCCGCCTGCGGTTGATACGATGTGGTGGGCACCGTGTAGAGCTGGCCGCCGCGTCCCGCTCCGCCATCATCATAATAACTGACTTTCATATACGGATTAAATTGCTTTTCCATGGCGCCGGTGTTGATCAGGGTGTTGGAAACGATGCCCCAGAATTGCCCGGAGCTCGCCACTGAATCCACGGTGACCTTAACCCCCGTTCTGGCGCCGGCGGTGGTTTGTTCCATCGTCGCGATAGGAGCCGTTCCCCAGCGATATCCTTCACTCTCCCAGCCGGGCGCGTAATTTCCGGTCCAGGCTGTCGAAAAATCATCCCGGAACTGATAAGCGCCGGCGGGATGAGCCATTGATGCGATCACTACGGCAAGTGACAAACAGAATAATAATTTTTTCATAGAGCCATTCCCCCTATAATAAAGTTCAATTATCTGTCCACGTTTACGCACATGCTATCATACCTGAACATAATTGTTCCATTTATTTGTCTTACACGGTACATGTTTTGTCAACATTTATTTTGAACGTATCGCGAATCGACAGAAATTCGCCTCACCGACCTGTATCCGGCAGATTTCATTGACGCAATCGCGCCGTTCCTTTATATCGGAACTATCAGAAATCGGCGCCTGAAAATAGGTGCTGAGGCAGCGAAAGGTGGGAAGGATCGATGGACGGGTTCTTGATCAAAATAGGGGAGGGCCGATGAAAATAGATGAAAAGCTGGTACAAATGGTTCCTGTCATGACTGAATGGCGGCGATTTCTGCATGCGCACCCCGAGACCGCCTTTGAAGAGCGCCGGACGTCTGAGTTTATCGCATCGGCGCTTTCCTCTTTCGGCATTCCGGTTCATCGCGGCCTGGGAAAAACAGGTGTCGTGGGCACCCTGAAGAAGGGTGATCTTTCCGGCAAGGCCATCGGATTGCGGGCAGATATCGATGCCCTTGATATTGAAGAGGACAATACCTTTGCCTACAAATCGCTGAATGCCGGGAAGATGCATGCATGCGGCCATGACGGGCATACAGCCATGCTACTGGGCGCGGCAAAATATTTGTCGGAAAGCAATGCATTCAAGGGAACGGTCCATTTTATCTTTCAGCCTGCGGAAGAGAATGAAGGTGGCGGCAAGGCGATGGTCGATGACGGCCTGTTCGATCTGTTTCCCTGCGATGCCGTCTTCGGCATGCACAATTTCCCGATGCTGCCTTTTGGTTGCTTTGCCTTGCGACCCGGGCCCATGATGGCCGCATACGATGTTTTCGACATCCATATCAAAGGGGTAGGCGGCCATGCGGCTATGCCCCACTTGATGAAAGACGCCGTCCTGACGGCATCCTACATGATCAGCCTGTTCCAGAGCATTGTCAGCCGCAATGTGAACCCTGTCGAATCCGCCGTGGTCAGCGTGACGAAACTCAATGCCGGCACCAATTACAATATCGTTCCCGAGCATGTGACCCTGCAGGGCACGACGAGGCATTTCCAGCCCTACATCCAGGACATGATAGAAACGCGAATGAAAGAAATTGTCGCGGGCGTGTCCATGTCGATGGGCGTTGAATCAGATATCCGCTATGAGCGGCGTTACCCGCCGACGGTGAACAGCGAAAAGGAAACGGGTGATGCCGCCCGGGCGGCTTCCCGTGTGGTGGGAGAGGAAAATGTCATCACAAATTTACCACCTGTTCTTGGAGCGGAAGACTTCGCCTTCATGCTCATGAAAAAACCCGGGGCCTATATCGGCATCGGTTCCGGCGAACCGCGCCAAAACGGTTTGCTTCACCAGTCCGGCTATGATTTTAATGATGCGCTGCTCCCCGTCGGTGCGGCCTATTGGTCAAGTCTTGCGACCATGCTTTTACCCGTAGCAGTGTAGTCGGGGTGTAAGAAAAATGCTTGACAAATGCAGATAGATGTATTACAATGCAATAAAACGTATACAGAAACAAAAACAAGACAGATTAAGTCACCGAGGTGCCTATGAAAAGAATAAGAGAAAGTTTCAAAAAGTATACAGTTCTATGCTTTGTCATGTCATTCTTGTCGTTGTTCTCCTTTTCAGCATTTGCTTACGAAACCGTCTCCGTGACGAGTTTCCAGAACATTGACTACACGAAAGACCTGACAGGGGAAATCTATCTCAAAATCGGGCCCAATGCCAAGGCTTCCTTTTCCTACTGTGTGGACCGAATAACCTCCATGAATGTCCCCGGCACTTATTACGCTGTTCGTGAGGCCATTGCCGCCGGTTCCGCCATGGCCAAGGCGGCATGGCTGGAAGACAAGTATGCCTATAGCCATGGCGGTCAGATTACTTACAACAACCGGCTTTACAGCGCAACCGAAACGGGAACCGCCGTGCAGTTGGCCATCTGGCAGGTTCTTGGCCAGGGCATCAACCCGGTCGCCAGTTATCAGTATCTCTTCGATCTGAGCGGTTATCTGGCCGGCCTGACCCCGGATAAAGATGTGTCGGGCCATTACATGGTGTTGCGGCAATATACGGACACCGGCCTGACTCATAAGACTCAGGATCTTCTGACGCCTGTTCCCCTTCCGGGGGCGCTGCTCCTTTTCGGTACCGGTCTCATCGGCTTGGCCGGTTTCCGCAGGAAAAGCAAGCGCTGATACCCAGCCGGTTGCCTGTAAAAGGCTTCTTTTATCGGTCTAAAGGTCATCAGTCATGAAAAAATAAACCCGAAAGGGGACGTGCCTTTAAGGCTTACGCCCCTTTCGGGTTTTTATCGGTTTGCGCGCCTTTCAAAATGAGGCGCTCTGCGATGGAACGCTTTGTTTATCTGAGATTTAACAGTTTCCGGGAAATGACGACCCGGTGAATCTCGTTGGTGCCTTCGTAAATCTGACAGATCTTGGCGTCCCGCATATGCCGCTCTGCCGGGTATTCCTTGCAGTAGCCGT
>CAZBME010000032.1:0-21848 GCA_964492965.1 uncultured Syntrophaceae bacterium
CTGCCGCCGCCGCAGCAATAATTTTCCACACCATGGGGCGTCATTTCCCGGAACTGGGGGCAGATCTTTTCTAGTATCCGTCGCTGGGGTTTTACGATTCCCATGAGCCGGACCATGTTGCACGGATCATGAAGAGTGACGGGGAAATTATTCCGGCTGGGGTCAAGTTTGATACGGCCGCTCAGGACGATCTCTTCCATCAGCGGAATGGCGCTTTCCCGCGGGATGTTGAGGTCTCCCGTCAGAATACGGTCGGCAATGACGATCATGGCTTTGTGGGCATGGCCGCATTCACCGAGGGATATCTTCCGGACACCCAGGTTTTTTGCCGCCTGGGCATGAAGGAGCGCGACACGGGCAAACTGGACATCATCGTACCAAACGCCATAATTGACGGCATCGTAACCGGCGATTTCGCTGGAAAGCGTCCAATCAATACCGGCAGCATCAAACAGGATGGCAAAGGCCTCAAGGTTTTCCGGCCAGGCAATGAATTCTCCCGCATTGTGAAGAAGCAATATTTCCGCTCCCTTTTTGTCCACGGGGATTTTGATTTTCTTGCCCGTTTTTTCCTCAATCTCCTCCTCGATAAATTCGAGGATATTTGCCAGGGCGGGGGGAGTCATCCCTGTGCTGGAGCCTACCTTAAGCTGTTGGACGGAACCCTTTTCATGGATCTCCTTAGGGGCAATCCCCATCTGCTGGCTGAAAATCTTCCGGATTTCCCGGCTGATCAGGGCATTGTCGCAACCGAGCAGGCAGACCTGGGCGCAGCGACGGCAAAGGGTGCAGCGGTACGCCAATTCTCCGAGGCGGGCCAGCGTCTGCCAGTTAAGATCGATATCGGTTCCCTTGAATTTTCTAACGAGGGGGTGGTCTTTTTTGATGTATTTCCCGATGATGCGACGCAGAATCTCCGGCCGCATGGTCGGACGATAGATTTCCTGGCGACCGCTGGCTACATAAGCCGGACAGGCATCGGAGCAAATCTGGCATTTTACGCAATAATCCAGGGTATGGACGAGGGGCTGTAGAAAAGTCCAGTTGTCCTGCGAAGTGAATAGTTTGGCCAGTCCGGCCAGAAATTTTTCAATGAACGCCCGCTCTTCCTCCGGACTTGCCGGGGGAGCGAGGCCGAGGGCGGAGATGCCGTCAAGGGATGTATCCATGCGCTTTCTTTGTTCAGGGGAAAGTGCCTTGATGGGTTTATCGATTTTGTCATAAGGGGGAGGCAGCGGCATAAGCTCCGCCTGGTCGATGACGGCCAGTTGCTCCCCGGGGCGGCTGAAATCCTTGATGGTCATCTTCTTTTTCATGGGCTATCCTTTTTTCTTTTCAGGAAATTCCACCGTTGTCGCCACTTCGGCCCAGCTCTTGCCCGACTGGATGTGTTCCCCTTCCCAGGAGACTTTCTGGGACAGCAAGCCCGAAATCTGCTTTTCCAGCTTGGAGCCGGGAAAATTCGGTTCATCGTCCCAGCGGATGAAGTAGTAGGCGAAAATCCGCGTAATATAATGCAGGGAGCGGGTAAACGGCAGATAGATAAGAAAAAGATCGAACAGAATAATGTGCAGCACCGTCATCGGGTGAAGATGAGGCGGCGACAGGGTGATAAGTCCCAGCCAGTAAGTCCGGTATTCGGCCAGCGTCGGATCAAGGGCGATCCAGGCATAAAGGCCGCTGATATAAACGAAAAAGAAGAAGATGTAATTGAAAAAGTTGAATGGCGTTGCATAGGTTCTGAGGCCCCGGTCCACGATGCGGAGCACCGGCATGCCGATGCAGCCGAATGTACCTGCAATGAAAGCGATGCCGCCCGTCAAGAGCAGGATGGCATAAAAGATCCGCCCAGCAAGTTGCCCCGAAGCGGCCCCGATCTCCAGGCCGCCGAACATGGCCACAGCCGCAAAGAAACAAAGGATATGAAAAGTGATGATGAAGATGAAGCCCAAATGCCAGGGCAGCAGGAAGAGCCAATAGCTTCGGTGGCGCTCGTAATATTCGCCCATGAAAAGATTGTCTTTCAGTGCGTAGAAAAGACTCCGCCAAAAATGACGTGGCCGCGGCTTTTTCCACCATTCCTGCTGTTCGTAGTATGAACCGCCGTAGCCGTAGTGCTCCTCATGAATCACCGGGTAAAGATCCCACCGGATATGGGCAGGCATCCTGAGCCATGCCAGGGCTTTGACCGTGTACATCACGACGATGAAAACATACGCCACATATGTCAATACGATGACCAGCGTTCCCATTTCATCCCCTTCCTCTGCCTTACAGATCGTTCAAAAACGTCTTGAGGCAACGCGTTATAATCGCACCGCGGGCTGTATCGGAAATCCGCCGAGCGGTGAGATTCGCGGCCGGGCGCAGCAGATGCGCTTATTTGGAAGTTTATCTATACGCACCCCGTCGGTTTCGACAGACCCGCCAGCTTGCATGCGCCTTTTGCCGGACCCGTGGGAAACAGTTCGTAGAGCTTCTTCATGTCGATCCCGTTGTCCTTGCAAACCTTGCGGACCATGGGGGCGATGCCGAACTGCTGGAAATAATTCCTCAGATAATTGATGAGTTTCCAGTGTTCTTCCGTGAGCGTCCCTTCGATGTCCTCGGTGTATGCGTAGGCCTGTGCGAACTCTTCACTCCATTTGTCCAACTCCTGCAGAAACCCGTCCTCATCCACTTCATACGTTTTCCCCGCCAGTTCGATTTGCGGCATGTTGTAAAACCTCCTCTTATATTCAGAATTTTCTTAATTTTTGTCTGCTTTAATATCTCTCTTCAAAATCCGCCTGCATCACCCTTTTCCACAGAGAGGCAAGCGGTTATTGCCTTGTCTCTCCTTGCGATGCTGCCTGGCCCTGTCGATGAGGGCGTCGGCCCACTCCGGTGTGCCCAGGGCATGCAGATGGGTAAAACCGGCGAGGATGTTTTTCCTGACCATGCCGTCCCTTTTTCCGTCCATGCCCGTTCCCCGCAAAACACGGTATGCCGTAAGATTCCCATCTTCCTGTCGGGAGAGAATCCGGCAGTAATGAAATTCATGGCCGTTTAGCCTTGCGCCGATGGGGAAAAACGGATTTCCCCGATCCACTTCCAGTTCCGTATAACCATGCCCCTGGGGGCGTTTCTCCACACCGAAGGCGACGGGCAACACGCCGACCATGGGATAGACGGTGTCGCCAATGGCCAGCGATTCGCCGAGGTATATGAACCCGCCGCATTCCGCATAGATGGGGAGGCCCTCCTCTGCCGCCACACGTAAGGAGCTGCGAAAGGTTTCATTTGCGGACAATCGATTGGCCTGGGTTTCCGGGAAGCCGCCGCCGATGTATAAAGCGTCCATATCAGGAAGGCATTGCTGTTCGAGGGCGCTTATCTCCACTATTTTAACCCCTCTGTCGATCAAGGCCTCCAGATTCTCATGATAGTAGAACTGAAATGCGGCATCCCGGATCACGCCGATCGTCACGGGGTTGAAAATGGACTTGTCCACGGGGTCGGCATAGGGGAAGGCGTCAATCACCCATGGCGAAGCGCTTTCAGCTATGCGGATCAAACCTTCGACATCCAGAAAATCCTCAGCGATAGAGGCCGCCCGGCTCAGGGCCGCCTCTATGCCGCTGTGCTCCTGCGGAGGAATCAGGCCCAGATGCCTCTGTGTAAAGGGAAGATCCTTCAGCCTCGGGACCGTTCCCAGAACGGGAAGGCCGCAGTAATCTTCAATGGACTGTTTGATCACAGCGGCATGACGGCTGCCGCCCACTCGGCTCAGGATGACACCCCGGATATCCACATCGGGATCGAGGTGGCGGCATCCGAGGACCATGGCCGCCGCTGTCCGGGTGACTTTGTCGCAGTCAACGACCAGAATGACCGGCGCATGAAGAAGCTTGGCCAATTCGGCGGTGCTGAATTGGCCCTCCGGATTTACCCCGTCATAGAGGCCTCTGTTTCCTTCGATCAGCGAAAGGGAACCTTCCGGGGCATGACGGGAGAACGAACGGACCACGGCGTCGGCGCCCATGAGAAACGTGTCCAGATTGTAGCATGGGCTCGATGCCGCCCGGGAAAGCCAGGCGGCATCAATGTAATCAGGCCCCTTCTTAAACGGGACAACGGTGACCCCTCGTTTTCGCAGGGTCGCAGCCAGTGCCGCGGAAATTGTTGTCTTTCCGGCGCCGCCACGCAGGGCGGCAATAACCAGTCGGGGACACGGCCGATTCATGGTTTCTCACCGATCCGTCCCATAAACGCTATTCCTTCGGAAAGAATTCCGCCAGCATAACATAGGTCGTGCTGCCGCTGGACCAGTACTTCAGGACTTCCTCATCAAGGAGAACCTTCACGACATTCTGAATCGCATGCCGGTCCTCATCGGGGAGCCACTTGGTGACGTCCCGGATGTAGAACATTTTCTTGTCTCCCTTCGATTTTTCCCGAAATAACTCAGTGACCCGCGTTTTCAGATCATCGCTCATGCTCACCCCCATTTGAACTGTGTGGATGTCCGGAATGTCTCCGTTGCCATGTCAAAATCATCAATATGCTTATCGGTGAACGGGATGCCCGTCAAGCTGAAGAACCGCTCCCATCCTACGCGTTCGATCCACTCACCGACCCGTTCATGCTTTCTGGCATGGCTTGCGTAAACCTCGATGATGTTCTTTACCGCATCAACGACTTCCGGCCAGCGAGGCGGATTGTTGGGAAGAAAGGGGATGGCCAGCTTGGAAAATTTGGGGGCGCTCCGGGCATTGGAAACCTTGCCCCCGACCCAGATGGAGATACCGTCATTTTCCGGGTCCGCAATGGGCAGAGCGGGGCAGACGGTGTAGCAATTGCCGCAGTACATGCATTTTTCGTCATTGATGGTGACGGTTTTGTTCTTCATATCGCCCCGGATGGCGCCCGTGGGACAGGAAGCAACCGTAGAGGGTATTTCGCACATATTCGGCACTCGGCTGTTGTCCGGCTTGGGAACGGTCCGGTGGATGCCGAGAATGGCGATGTCGGAGCAATGAACGGCGCCGCACATGTTCAGGCAGCAGGCCAGGGCAATCCGGACGTGGGCCGGCAATGTCGAGGTGACAAAATAATCATAGATCTCATCCATGAGGGCCTTGACGGGCCCCGAGGCGTCCGTGGCGGGCGTGTGGCAGTGGACCCATCCCTGGGTATGGACAATGTTCGATATGGAATGCCCGGTGCCGCCGACGGGATAGTTGCGAGAGGCCAGTTCGGCAATCAGGGGTTCCAGCTTGTCCTTATCGGACAGGAGGAATTCGATGTTGTGGCGGCTTGTAAAACGCAGGTAACCGTCACAGTACTTGTCCGCCATGTCACAGATTTCCCGGATGTGATCCGTCGAAATCAGTCGCGGGGAACCGGCGCGCACGGTGTAGAGCGCCTCGCCGGATTCCGCAACATGCATGAGCACGCCAGGTTTGAGAATTTCATGATAACGCCATTTCCCGTAGTTTCTCTGAATCACGGGTGGAATCATGGTCTTGTAATCAGGGGGGCCGATATCGGTAGCCATGTTACTTCACCTCCTTTTCAGTTTCTTCGGGCTTTTGAATTTCCTCAGGCCAGAAGAACACATAGGGATTGGTCCTGGGTGCTTTAACCATCTGGGGAACGGCGGGCAGGCCGACGGCCCGCAGGAACACTCTCATGCCCAGACGCTTGACCAGCTCGCCAAGCCTTTCCCGGGATTTGCCGTGTTCATCCCACCAGTCCAGGATGCGCTCGATCAGGTCTTTAAGTTCCGTGTAGGGCGGTTCAATCTTCATGAAAGGAACGATAACCCAGGACAGCAGCGCTCCTTCGACGATGGGCGCCTTGCCGCCGATCAGGATGGTGGCGCCTCTCTCTTCGCCCGGCCGCAGGGCTTTCGGCATCAGGTTGATACAGTGCATGCAGCGGGTGCAGTCTTCATCATAGATCTTCAGTTCCTTCCCATCCCATGCCATACACCTCGTCGGGCATAGGTCGCAAACCTCTTTCTGGATGTTGAGGCCTGAAGACGCATAGGCGACGACTTCCGTCTGATCGACGGGGATTTTTCCTTTCCAGGTCCCGATGATGGAAAAGTCCGATCGGGCAATGGAAGCAACGCAGTCATTGGGGCAAGCGGATACCTTTATTTTGAACTTATAGGGAAACATGGGGCGGTGGATCTGATCCTGGTAACTCATGGTGAGGTTGTAGCAGACATCAAGGCTGTCGACGCAGGCCCATTCGCAACGCCCCGGTCCCACACAGGCGCTGGGCGTTCGCAAGGCGGAGCCGGAACCCCCGAGATCAAAACCTGCCGCAGAAAGATCATCAAAACAGGATTGGAGATGGTCCGTCGTCGTGCCCAGGAGAATGGCGTCTCCCGTGGAGCCGTGCATATTGGTGAGGCCGCTGCCGTGCTTGTCCCAGACGTCGCAGAGATTGCGCAGGGCGTCCGTCTTGTAAAACCATCCGGTGGGGTGGTTGACCCGCATGGTGTGAAAGGCCTGGACGTTTGGGAAGAGGTCGGGTCGGTCCGAATAGCGTCCGATGACGCCGGCGCCATAACCCTTGACGCCGACGATACCCCCATGCTTCCAATGGCCGATCTTCTCTTTATACGAGAGTTCCAGCTGATTGATAAGATCCTTCGCCATGGGGCTTTTTTGTGCCGCCTGCTTCATGTCCTTCACAAAGCTGGGCCACTTCCCGCCCTCTAGTTCGTCCAGGAGCGGCGTATCTGATTTTGCCATGATCATGCCTCCTTTTCAGGCTATCCGTCAGGTTTAGAATAATTAAATTCCCATAAATTAGAATGCATCATTTTTACTGAATGGTACTCTTTATATGAAATATGTCAAGTCAAAAATCACCTTAGTGCCGATTTACAAGTGATTTCCGGTGGATCTATTTCAGTTGCACAGGATGACCCTGCTACTTTCTACCACCTCCTGTCATGGTTTTATCCAGATGAACGGGCGACATTGTATGATCAGGATTCCCAGAAGGCAATCCGCGTGAAGGCAGGGATGATCGATGATGGACCGGACCATGCCGATTGAATCGGCTTTTCGGGTGATGAGAGTTAAGGAGGGACGCGTCAATATTGAAACCCTCCACAGGTTTCCCATAGGTAAGATTAAATTAGCAGAAAACGGCAATACTTCCGATAATAATGGTAGTTAATACTGCAACCGGCCTGAAAAAACAAGATTTATGTTCCCCGGTGGCGGTATTTGTTTCTTTACTGTACCTCTTTGCACAGGTTGTTTAATAATGATTCTTTTATTTTAAGGGGGAGAAAACGGACCGCAATCATCGACACTTAAATCATTGGCCTGATCAAAAAATAAATCCTTGACGTGTCAGAAAAAAAATCGCTTGACAAAATGAATCTTTCATCGTAGCTTGCGATTCACTTTTTTAAAGGACTGTAGAGCAGATGTTAATTTGTAGAAAAAATTCCGACCTAAACGTGCTGGGCAGCGTACTGGTAGTCATCGTACGAACGGGGACCGCTGCTCCGTGCTTGTAAAAGCATAAAGTAAGAGCCGCGGGTCCCCGGAACCCGCGGCTTTTTTATTTTTATAAAGCCGCATACTCCTAAGAGATGCGGCTTTTTTTTCAACAGAAATTGGGAGGTATTTCACATGCAGTTAAAAGGATCTCAGATTTTAATCAAGGCATTAAAACATGAGGGGATTGAAACCATTTTCGGCTATCCCGGCGGTTGCGTCATCGATATTTATGATGAACTTCACAAAGGCGATTTGCGCCATATCCTTGTCCGTCACGAACAAGGGGCCGTCCATGCCGCTGACGGCTATGCACGGGCATCGGGCACGGTGGGTTGCGCCCTCGTGACGTCGGGTCCGGGCGCCTCCAATACCGTAACAGGCATTGCCAATGCCTATCTCGACTCCACTCCCATTGTCGTCATCACCGGGCAGGTCCCGACGGCCCTGATCGGGACGGATGCCTTCCAGGAAGTCGATATCGTAGGGATTACCCGCCCCTGCACCAAGCATAACTTTCTGGTCAGGCGGATCGAGGACCTGGGGAAGACGATTCATGAGGCTTTTCATATTGCGCGATCGGGACGGCCCGGCCCTGTCCTCGTGGACATTCCCAAAGATGTCATGCAGGCCTCGACGGACTACGAACCCCCCAAGCCCATGGAACCGGCGGCAGCGCCGACACCGGCGCCGACACAGGCCTTTTACGTGAGAGATCTCATTGCAGAAGCCAAGAGACCCCTTATTCTAAGCGGCGGCGGCATTCTTCTTGGCAAGGCATGGGAGGAGCTTCGGGAACTGGCCTGGAAAACGAAAATTCCCGTCACGTCAACGCTCATGGGACTTGGAGCCTTCCCCGGATCAGACCCCCTCTGGCTGGGCATGCCGGGTATGCACGGCACTTATTATGCGAACATGGCCATCAGCCATTGCGATTTGCTGATTGCGGTCGGCTGCCGGTTCGATGACCGGGTCACGGGAAAGGTCGATCACTTTGCGCCCAACGCCAAGATTGTCCATGTGGATGTGGATCCGTCTTCAATCAACAAGAATGTCATAGCCGATGTTCCCATCGTGAGCGACTGCAAGATCGCACTCAAAAGCTTCAATGCCCTCCTGGATGAGCTGAAGTTTACCGTCACGGATGAACAGCGGGCCGAATGGTTCAAGCAGATCGCAGACTGGAAAATGGAAAATCCTCTTGGTTACTCACAGAACGAAGAGGTCATTAAACCCCAGTATGTCATTGAGATGCTCTATAAACTGACCAAGGGCAAGGCCATTATCACGACCGAGGTCGGTCAGAACCAGATGTGGGCGGCCCAGTTCTACAAATACGACCAGCCCAATACCTTCATCTCTTCCGGGGGATTGGGAACCATGGGTTACGGATTTCCAGCGGCTATCGGGGCGCAGATCGCCTTTCCCGACAGCCTGGTCATCGATATCGCCGGCGACGGCAGCATCCAGATGAACATCCAGGAGATGGCCACCGCCGTCCAGTACAACATTCCCGTGAAGATCATCATTCTGAACAACAGCTACCTGGGCATGGTCCGTCAGTGGCAGGAACTTTTCTATGAAAAGCGCTATTCCCATACGGACATGATCCACCAGCCCGATTTCGTCAAGGTGGCCGAGGCATACGGCATGACGGGGCTCCGGGCAACAAAGCCGGAAGAAGTGGAGGCCATTTTACAGAAGGGCCTTTCAACACCCGGACCGGTGCTGATGGACTTCCGTGTGGACCGGGAGGAATGCGTTTATCCGATGGTGCGTCCCGGCGGTCCGCTTCATGAAATGGCCCTGGGCAGCCGTGAAATGACCAATTAAAATGCAGGAGGCTAAAGAATAGGTTATGGAAAAGAAAGAATATACGCTGGCATTGCTCGTAACGAACAAGCCCGACGTTTTGGCAAGGGTGGCCGGTGTGCTCGGCGGCCGGGGATACAACATCGAAACGCTCTGCGTCGATGCCACACTGGACCCCCAGTATTCCAAGATCGTCTTGACAACCATTCAGGATAAGAGCACTATCGACAAAATCGAAAAACAGCTGATCAAATTGCACGATGTCCAGAAGGTGACGGACATTACAGACACGGAAGCGGTTTCCGGGGAGATGCTCCTGGTCCGGATGAAGCTCACGGACAAAAACAAGGTGGATCTGGCCCTGATTATCAATGCCTATAACGGTCGTATTATCACGATGAATGGTGATAACTGCGTGATTGAAATTACGGGAGAAAAGGCCTTTGTTGAAAGAGCGATACAAAGCCTGAAACCTTTGGGGATTGATGACTCGGCACGGACGGGCATCGTCGCCCTGGAACGAAAACATAAATAATAACTTTAAGGAGGATATAATGGCAAAATTGACTATCGGCGGTATCGAAGAGGATGTGATTACATCAGAGGAATTTACCCTGGAAAAGGCCCGGGAGGTACTGAAGGATGAAGTCGTGGCCATCATCGGCTACGGCGTTCAGGGACGCGGCCAGGCACTGAACATGAAAGATAACGGCATTCCCGTCATCGTCGGTGAAGGCGAGTATAACTGGAACAAGGCGATTGAGGAAGGTTTTGTGCCGGGAGAAACCCTTTTCCCGCCTATGGAAGCAGCCAGGCGCGGCACCATCCTCCAGTACCTGATGAATGATGCCGCCCAGAAAACCATGTGGCCGGAATTGAAACCAACCCTGACAGCAGGGAAAGCCCTTTACTTCTCCCACGGATTTTCCATCGTTTACAAGGAACAGACAGGGATCATCCCTCCTGCCGATATCGACGTCATTCTCGTTGCTCCCAAGGGTGCTGGAAGAACCGTCCGCGATAATTTCCTCGCCGGCAGCGGCATCAACTCAAGCTTCGCCATCTTCCAGGATGCGACGGGCCGGGCCAAGGAAAGGACCCTGGCGACGGGCGTGGCCATCGGTTCGGGCTATCTCTTCCCGACAACCTTTGAAATGGAAGTGTACAGCGACCTGACCGGCGAAAGAGGCGTTCTGATGGGATGCCTCGCCGGTGTCATGGAAGCCCAGTACAATGAACTCAGAAAGCACGGCCACAGCCCCAGCGAAGCCTTCAATGAGACGGTGGAAGAACTCACCCAGAGCCTGATGCCCCTTGTGGCCCAGAACGGCATGGATTGGATGTACGCCAATTGCAGCACCACCGCCCAGAGGGGAGCCCTCGACTGGAAGGATCGTTTCCGTGACGCCGTTGCCCCGGTTTTCACACAGCTCTACGACAGCGTGGCCTCCGGCAAGGAAACGGAGATCGTTCTGAAGGCGGGCAGTGCGCCGAACTATCGGGATCAGCTCCAGAAGGAGCTCGACCTGATCAAAAACAGCGAAATGTGGCTGGCCGGGACAGCCCTGCGGTCCCTCCGCCCGGAACGACGCAAGAAATAAATTTTTGTGAAATAATCCTCTGTGCCCCTTTCCTTGATGGAGAGGGGCATCATCTTTCTATCCCACCGTTGGGGAAGAATGAGGAAAACCTGATTGCCCTCCCCCTTGGGAGAGGGATTCATGCCTCGCGGTCCCCGCGGGGCATGAATGCATAATCAATATATCCAGGAGGCAGATATGCGCAGTGATTTAATGAAAAAAGGCTTTGAGAGAGCGCCTCATCGCTCCCTCTTCAAGGCGATGGGTTACACGGATGAGGAAATCAGCCGGCCGATCATCGGAGTGGTCAATGCCGCCAATGAGGTTATACCCGGTCACATTCACCTCGATATCCTCGCCGGCGACGTCAAGGCAGGCATCCGCATTGCCGGCGGAACGCCCATGGAGTTTCCGGCCATCGGCATTTGCGACGGCATCGCCATGGGGCATACGGGAATGAAGTATTCCCTGGCCAGTCGGGAACTCATTGCCGATTCCATCGAAGCCATGGTCATGGCCCACCCCTTTGACGCTCTGGTCATGATTCCCAACTGCGATAAAGTCGTCCCTGGAATGCTCATGGCTGCGTTGCGCCTCAACATCCCGACCATCTTCGTCAGCGGCGGCCCCATGCTGGCCGGACGGATGGAAGGAAAAACCGTTGATCTGATCACTGTGTTTGAAAGCGTCGGCGCCGTCAAAACGGGGCGCATGACCCAGAAAGAACAGAGAAAGCTCGAAGATTGCGCCTGTCCCGGTTGCGGCTCCTGCTCCGGCATGTACACAGCCAACTCGATGAACTGCGTCACGGAGGCTCTGGGACTTGGGCTTCCGGGAAACGGCACGATTCTGGCCGTTGACGCCGCCCGCCGCCGCCTGGCGAAAACGGCGGGTATGCAGATCATGCATCTTGTAAAAAAGGATATCAAGCCCCGGGAAATAGCAACCTTATCGGCTTTTAAAAATGCACTGGCCGTCGATATGGCCCTCGGCTGCTCCACCAATACGGTTCTTCATATTCCGGCCATCGCCCATGAGGCGGGAATCACCCTCGACCTCGATCTTTTCAATGAAGTCAGTGCCAAAACGCCCAACCTCTGCAAGCTCAGCCCCGCCGGTCATCATCACATTGAAGATCTGACGGCGGCGGGAGGCATTCAGGCGGTCATGAACCGCATCGCCCCCCTGGGCGTTCTGGATCTTGACGCCTTTACCGTTTCAGGCAAAACGGTGGGAGAAAATATTAAATCATGCCGGGTCCTCAATGACGATGTTATTCGCACCCTGGATAATCCTTACAGCAAACAGGGCGGACTGGCGATCCTTCGCGGCAACCTGGCTCCTGACGGCGCTGTCGTCAAGCAGTCCGCCGTAGCGCAAAACATGCTGGTCAACGAAGGACCGGCCCGGGTATTCGACTCGGAAGACGATGCCAATGAAGCCATTCTGGGTGGCAGGATCAAACCGGGCGATATCGTCGTGATTCGCTATGAGGGGCCCAAAGGCGGTCCGGGGATGCGGGAAATGTTGGCGCCAACATCCGTACTGGCAGGCATGGGCCTGGATACGAGCGTGTCCCTCCTCACGGATGGCCGTTTCAGCGGCGGCAGCCGCGGTGCATCCATCGGGCATATTTCACCGGAGGCGGCAGAAGGAGGTCCCATCGCCCTTGTTAAAGAAGGGGACATCATTGCCATCGATATCCCGAAAAAGAAGATAACCCTGAAGGTATCGGCCGAAGAATTAAAGAAACGGAAGAAAGCATTCAAACCCCGGGCCGCCAAAATCACCACAGGATACCTGGGACGCTACGCCAAACTCGTCACCTCCGCCAGCACGGGCGCGGTCTTCAAGGATTGATCGCTGATCCATTGGTTTCTTAAATGAAAGGCCTCTCCTTTTATCGTAAAGGAGAGGCCTTATTCATACTGCTCGTTTATTTAAATAAAGCGTGCGGTGATTTGCACCGCACGTTGAGATGATGCTAACTCCTGAGGGTCATCTTCATTCTCCCCATTCGGTCTTTCCTTTACAGCGATCCAAACTCTGGTCCATCCAGGGAAGCACTTTTGCGGCGGGGATCAGCCATCCCGGTCCGGATGCGGAACACCCTTTGAACCAGTGATACGGGGGAATATTGAAGGACGCCTTCTGCTGTTCCGGCGGGACATATTCGGTCACCGTCAGATTCTGAAGGGCCTTGTGATCACAGGCCCGCATCTTGACGACCTTTCCATTGGCAAACCGGAAGGTATCTCCCTCCCAAACCTTGATGATCTTTTCAGGGTCCGTGCTCTTGGCCCGCTCGATAACGGAGAGAAGCCAGTACATCTGCATGGTGTAGGAACCGAGATTGGAGTTGCCATGTTCGAAGACCCGGCTGTTGTAAGGCGGGGTCTTCCATTTGTTCTGCCATTGGTTGTTCCAGGCCTTATGGAATTTGTCGTAACCGGGGTACTTGAAGGCCGGTGATACATCATGCTGATCGATATTGACGAGGCCTTTGGTCCCCTCCACACCGACTTCGTGAAGGAAATTGGGCTCGTTCATGAAGATGTTCGCAAAGGGGAGATTGATTCCCATCTGCCGGCTCTGTTTAAGGAGGTTGGCCGCATCGGGAACCCAGTCGCCTGTGTAGATGACCTCGGCGCCTGAGGCCTTGATCTTCGTCAGGTAGGGAGCAAAATCCGTAAGGAAGAGTTTATGGTAATCCTCTCCCACCAGCTGCGCACCGGGATAGTACTCCTTCAGGCCTTTCTTGAATCCGTCTGCCAGTCCGTGACCAAAGGAGTAATCCTGGCAAAGGATATAGAACTTCTTCTCCTTTTTCCGGATCTGGCCGTAATAATAAGCCAGACCGCGGCCGATCTGCTCGGTGGAAGCCGAGGACATGAAGGCATAACGGGAAAAATTGGTTGCATCCATGAGGTCGTCTGACAAAGCGCCTTCATTCATGACGATGACCTTGTACTTGTTGCCCGTTTCGTTCATGACCTTCATGATGTTACTGCCGGAGGTGCCCACCAGGAACTGGACCTTCTCCTGAAGGATCATCCGCTCGCAGATCTTCTTGGCCTGGTCCGCTTTGGACATGGAGTCGGCCTTGATCAACGCAACCAGCTTCTTCTTGCCGTCCACCCAGATGCCTCCGCGCTTGTTGATGTCGTGCACGGCCCAGAGCATCGGGGCATAATGGAGATCTCCATTGATGGCACCCGGTCCGGAAAATGGGGCCACATTCGCAATCTTAATGACGTCACCCGTAGGAATCACCGGGTGTGCCGGATCAAAGTCCGACATATCCGACATTTTGTTGATGTCGAAGGCGGCATTGGGTTTTCCCAGCCTGTCCGACGGATCTGTTTTGGCCGCCTTTTCTGCCTTTTCTGCCTTGGCCGCTGAAGATATGGTTGGGCTATAAGCCATCAGGGATAAAAGGCAGAGCAAACCGATGAGAACAAATAGACTTTTGTTAATACATTTCATTTTAAACCTCCCGATATATTGTCTTTCAATTTTTCCGCTTTCTTATAACGCCGTTGAAAAATATGATTGGTGATTTATGGCCGGTAGAGCCATTTAGAATGAATGATCATTCATGTACAAGCCGTAATTATGAATGAACATACATTCAGTTTTTCGGCTTTTAACACACAAGAAAGGCTTATGCAATATAATTTATGAGACATTGCAAAATTTATTTTTTTATGCTAAATTCGTTTTATACGATAAGCTTATTATGATAGATTAGGGGAATCTGAAGCATTGATCGCGTCAAGACACAGGCACTTATCTAAAAAAAAGGAGGGCCGGTAGATGGAGGGTTTTGACAAGAAAGGACCGAAGAAAAAAACGACCCATGTTGTGACGAGCCGAGTAAAAAATCCCGAGCTTGTCCTAAAAAAGCACATGCATATCGCGAAAAAGGCGTCGAAACTCTTTCTTAAAAAAGGATACCACCGAACAAGCATGCGGGACATATCAGAAGCGACCGGGATGGCGGTGGGGAATTTATATAATTACATCAAACAAAAGGAAGATGTTCTCTGCCTCGTTTTTGATGTCTTCCATCGGTCTCTCCATGAATATCTTGAAAAACAGGGCGTATACCATATTGAAGATCCCCAGGTGCAACTCAAGGCTTATATCTGCTGTTTGTTGGAAAATGCTGAAAATTTCCGGGATGAGATTGTTTTTATGTACCGTGAGTCATGGATCCTGCCGAAGGCCTTCAAGGAAAAATTTATGCAGACGGAACTGGATAATATACTCGATCTTGAAAAAATCATAACCAAAGGCATAAATCAGGGGGTTTTCAATATCGAAGACCCGTTTTATGCGGCAAGCATGATGATTTATCAGGTATCGATTGAGCCTTTGCGTGGCTGGACATTCAGGGATAAATACTCGATTGTGGAGATACATCGCATGACCGCAGATTATGTTTCAAAGTCGGTCATGAATTGAGAAATCGGTCGTGACGTTGCGATTGCCTCCAGGCCTGGAAAGGTGAGAATGGTGACGCCGAAACCGTTCCTACGTTCCCGAGTAGGCTTTGGGATCTTCACTTATTTCCAATTGAACGGGTGGATACTTTTTGTCACATTCAGATTATTGATTTGAGGAAACTATCCACAATAAAATGTTAGTTTCTTATATATTATAGCCTGTTAGTTCCTTTTTGCGTTCTCATGGCTTCTCCGTTTCGTTAAGGACTATTTGGGTTGCCAGCCACTCGCTGCATAATCGCCTCCATCGCATTGAAGTAATCCCTCTGAACCTTAACATTCGATACCCGACAAGAGCGATTCACCGTCAAGGCTTCCCGGGAATTCCGGACGGACTTGTCCATCGCCAAAGCGGGGATGCAAAAGACATGTTTGACATTGCCTGCCTCCGGGGTTAATAAGACCCAAGGTACCCGGTTCGGGTTCATTTTGCATGAGGTTGGCTTAAAACGATGATTCGCTTGTTTGCAACGATGTTATTTTGGGTGAAGGCACAGATGCTGATTCTGATTGCCCGCTTGTCCGGTTATTCCGTTAAGCGGATTTTGGCCGCCCTGGCACTTTTCCTTTTCTTCTGCCCTGGCACGGCTGTTCAGGCCCAGGAGAAAATAGCCACATATCCTCCCTTTCCGCCCGGTTACCTGTCTATCAAGGTCTTCGACAGCCAGTCGCGTTTCGTGGGCCGACTCCTGCCCGAAAGAAGATATTGGGCGTCCATCGACAACATTCCCATCTTCCTGCAACAGGCCCTGGTGGCCATCGAAGACGTGCGTTTTTACGAACACATGGGAATCGACCTGCGCAGCATAACCCGCGCCCTGGTCAAAGATGTGATGAAAAGGAGAATGGCCGAGGGGGGCTCGACAATCACGCAGCAGTTGATCAAGAACAAATATTTTTCCGGCAAGAAAACCATCGACCGGAAGGTCAAGGAGGGCCTCCTGGCCCTCGAATACGAACGCAAATACACCAAGAAGCAGATTCTGGAGATGTATTTCAACGAAGTCTACTTCGGAAACGGGGCCTGGGGCATCGTCCAGGCCGCCCGTCTTTATTTCGACAAGTATCCGCAGGAATTGACCGACGCCGAGTGCGCCCTCCTGGCGGGAGTTCCCAAAGCCCCGTCTCGCTACAACCCGCTGGGGAAAACCGCTATCACACGCGCGCGGAAGAACCTCATCCTCAAACGCATGGCGGAGCTCAGAATGATCAGCCCCGGCTTGGAAGGACAGCTTCGGGTCCAGCCCATCGCAGTGGTGCAACCCGCGGAAGCCATGTATTACCTGGCCCATATCCGCAACAAGTTGATCGAACGGTATGGAGGGGAAATCATCGAACAGGGCGGACTGGACGTCATCGCGGCCATGGACCTGAACCTGCAGAGGCATGCCGAGCGGGCCCTGCGCGAAGGCGTCGGACGGATTTCCCCCCAGCTCCAAGGCGCATTGTTGTCTCTGGACCCTCTCACCGGGGATATTCTGGCAGTGGCGGGGGGGGCTGATTTCAAACGGAGTCCCTATAACCGCGCCTTTTTTGCCAAGCGACAGCCCGGCTCGACCATCAAACCCCTAATTTATGCCGCCGCCCTGGAAAAAGGGGTTACCGCCGGCAGCATCTGGAACGACGACCCGGTCTCCTACCCCCGGACCGAGCATGAAACCTGGAAACCCCGGAACTACGGGAATGATCATTACGGAAATCTGCCCCTCCGGCAGGCCCTGGCTTACTCGAACAACATCATCACAGTCAAATTGCTGGAGGCCATCGGGGTTCCGGATTTCGTTCGTTTTGCCGGAACGCTGGGACTGCCCTTGCGCTCCCCGAACGACCTTTCCCTGGCCCTGGGAACCGATGAGGTCACCTTGAGCGACCTGATGCTGGCATATGCCCCCCTGGCCAACGGCGGCGTGCGGCCCGAACCCAGGACCATGATCCGCATTTATGAGCGTTACCGAAACAACTGGACGGAAATCCCCCCCGTTGTTAATAAGGTTCTTTCCCCGGCCATCGCCTATGTCACGACCTCAATGCTAAAGGATGTTCTGGTCTACGGCACCGCCAAATCGCTTCACGGCTTCAGCCGGGAACGCCCGGCCGCCGGCAAGACCGGGACTACCGACGATTACCGGGACGCCTGGTTCATCGGCTACACGCCCCAGCTGATCACCGGTGTCTGGGCCGGCTACGACAAACCCACACCCATGGGTAGAGGGTTTACCGGCGGGGCGGTCTGCGCGCCCATATGGGGAAGGTTCATGCGCTCGGCCCTCCTCGACAAACCAGTCGTCGATTTTTCAAAACCCGATTCGGTTGTATCTGTGCAGATCGATCCGGCAACGGGCAATCTGGCCGCTCCGGACTGTCCAAAAAAAAGGGAGGAATTCTACGTCATGGGGACCCAGCCGACGGTGTACTGCCCGGATCACGGGGGAGCAGACCTTGCACCCGCATCACCGGCGCCGGCCCCTGAACCCTGAAGAAATGCAAAAAGGCCTTCAACATTTGAGCTACCCCAGTCGCTGCAAGGGCAAAATTATCACAGGCTGCATGTCTTGAACTCCGGCGGCTCCATGACATTTATTTTGTTTCGCTTCAGATATTCCGGGAAACCGAATAGGCGCGCGCCTCTGTACTCCATTACCACGGCATCTGCAGGGCAGTTATTAAGACAGCCGAAGCAGGCCAGGCACTGATCCTTGTCAACCGTTTGCTTGGAGGGATCGATGGCCTTGGTCGGGCATTTTCTCACACAGGTTTGACAGCCGAGACATTTTTGGGCATCAACCGTATGCTTGTTGATAGCCTTCTTGTTCAGCCACACCAAAGGCAATGCCCGTAAACCTTCCCTTAACGCCAATTCATAACTGACGGGAGTTGCTGCGGCCCGGGCAGTTCGATCCAGCACGCCGGCCGTAAAGCGGCGCACCTGTTCAAACGTTGCCGCATTGGGCAGATGCTGCCCGGAAATCTGCTTGGGATTGTTCCAGTCGGGCGTTGGATAGGAAGCAATATTCCTGAAGGCATCCCTACCGACGGGAATGCCGCCTTTGTCCGCCAAAAGTTTGAGGAGGTGACATGACGCGTTATGCTGATTGCCTTCAGGGCCGCCAAAGGAAACAAAGGCGGCAACCGGCGTCCCCTTGACGGAAGGAATCATTTCCAGCCACTTGCTGACATTGGAAGGGGTGTCATAATAGAATACAGGCGTACCGACGATGATGAGATCATAGTTCGGCAGCAGGTTTTTATTGAATTCCTGCATATCGCGTACGTCTGCATCAAGGCCGTTCACTTTCAGGGTACAGCCGATCAGCTTGGCGTATCGGCGCGTCTGGCCTGTCTGGCTATACCATAAAACCAGCACCTTTTTAGGGTTGCGTGTTTTTAAATCAGGATAAGCTGCCCGGCTTTCGCGCGTCAGAGAAACCGGCAGACACAGAGCAGCGCACGTAATGATACATTTTTTTATGCAGTTTCGGCGTGTATCCATGGCATCTCCTTCAAAATAACCGGTCAATCAGGTTGTTCCCGCGTAGGCTTTTTTGACCGCTTCCCGATCAATAGAGCCGGTTGCCCCTTTCGGCAAACTCTCTACAAAGACGACATGCTTGGGTTTCTTGTAGCGGGCAATTCTTGAGGCCACGAATTCGCTCAATTCCCCGGCGGTCAGCGCGCATCCTTCCTTGAGAACACAGACAGCCTTGACGGCCTCTCCCCATTCCGGATCGGGAACACCGATGACGGTGACCTCCGCTATGGCATCATGGCTGAGGATGACTTTCTCGACTTCCGCCGGATATACGTTTTCGCCGCCGGGCTTGATGAGCTCCTTCTCCGGCTTTCTGCCGGCGTACCAGAGGAAGCCGTCTTTGTCCATGCGGCCCATATCGCCCGTGTGGTGCCAGCCGTTGCGGAAGGTATAGGCCGTCTCGCCCTCCATATTCCAATATCCCTGGAACACGGAAGCTGACCGGATGCAGATCTCTCCCGGCGTTCCCGTGGGCACCTCCCGGTCCAGATCGTCAAACAAAGCCACGCGGGTCAGGGTGGCCGGTTTTCCGATACTGCCGGGTTTCTCCCGGAAATCGCCACCCGAAACGGGCATAGCCTCCGTTTGGCCATAGAGGCTGCAAAAGGCTGACTGCGGGTTCGTTTTCAGGAAGCGCTCGATGGTCTCAGGGCTATCCACCCCGCAGACGACACGCAAACTCACGGCATTGAAAGCCCCCTTTTCCTGAGCATCCAGAAGCGACGCGAGCATGGGGGGGAAGGTTACCAGAAAGGACCCTTGTTCTTTTTCGATGAGATTCAGAACGGCCGGGGGCTCGAAGCGCTCTACCATCACAGCCTTGCCCCCCTGCTGCATAGCCGCCAGAGTCATGCCCATTCCTCCGATATGGAAAAGGGGAAGGATGCAGACATGGCAATCCCGGCTGCCCAGCGCCAGCAGATGGCCAATCTGAAGGCCGACGGCCAACAGGTTGGCCTGGGTCAGGAGGCAACCTTTCGGTTTCCCGCCCACAGCGGCCGTGTGGATAATCATAAAAGGGTGATCCCCCGATACCGGCAACATGGGATGATCATCTTCCCGGCAAAGACTCGTGAAAGGAAGGCAAGCCCCTTCCTTTTCATCCAGGTCGAAGCTGTAACATTTCTTGATGGAGCCCACGGAGGGTGAGACCTTCAGCGCCAATTTCCGGTAATCCTTGCCGCTCACGAGCATTTTCGGGTTGGTGTCGTTCAGGATATAGGTAATCTCTTCTTCACCCAGCCGCCAGTTGACAGGAACGACTATAGCGCCGATTTTAGCTGCCGCGCCGCACAGGACCAAGAAATCATCACAGTTCCCCGCGATAATGGCGATACGATCGCCCTTCTCAAGACCTTCTTTCATGAGACCGGCAGCATATTGATCGCAGGCACGCTTATAAGCTTCAAATGTGGTGCGCCGGTCATTGTATACTATCGCCTCCTGATCCGGGGAGAGTCCGGCGTTGCGGACAATCATATCGTAAATTGAAAAATCGGGGCAATCCATGGGCGTACCTCTCTTAACTTTCATTGGCCTGTCCGGCGCGGAACCGGTAATAGCCCAGCATCCTGGCGTAAGCCTTCAGCGCCCGCTCCGGCGTGGTGTACACGGGAATATTCCTCTGACGGAGCGGTGACAGCAGCTCTTCCTGATCGATCTGAACGAAACCGGGATAGGCGATGGCGATAATGTGCTTGTCCGTTTTCCCCTTGGCAGCAATCAATCCTTCGACATACGCCATACTCATTTCGGTCGTCGCGCCGCCGCCAAGCATGAGAACCGTATCGACACCCGGATCTTCGAGGATAATGTTGAGGGCTTCCTGATAGAGATTGAGGTCGAAGGATGCGCCGAGGCCGACGTCAATGGGATTGGCCGGTGATGTTCCGGTAGGCGGCAGGAGGTTTTTTAATCGATTCAGGCTGTTCTCTCCAAGGGCGGCCATGGTGAGGCCGTTTCTTTCCACGGCGTCGGCCGCCGAAACGGCGGGGCCGCCCGGACCGGAGACAATGACGACCCGGCCGGGGTTTGCCTGTGGCCTCAGGTGGTAAAAGGCCATCGTCAGATCAAGCATTTCTTCGATATCATAGACATCCAGGACATGAAATTGCCTGAACAGGCTCCTCCAGAGGGCGCCTTCCCCCGTCATGGCGCCGGTGTGCGAGGCGGCCGCCCGGCTGCCCGCTTCCGTCAGCCCCACTTTCCACATAATCAGGGGCTTTTTGCCGACGACTGCCGGGAGGACGGCCATCAAGGCTCTCGGTTCGTGGACCCCTTCACAATAAGAGCAGATGACCCGGGTCTGTTCGTCCTGTCCCATCCATGCCAGCAGATCGGCGATCCCCACGTCGGCGCTGTTGCCGCAGCTGACGGCATGGCTGAAAAAGATATCCCTCCGGAAGCACGTATTCACGAACAGGTTCATCAACGATCCGCTCTGGCTGATGAAGCCCAGGGAACCCTCAATCCGGGGCATGCCTGGAAAAGGAGCCAGGTGCGAGGTCGGTGAATAGACGCCCATACAGTTGGGTCCCATAATGCGGAAGCCGCCATCACGGGCAATTTGCCGCATGCGCTTCTCCGCCAGTCGACCCTCGTCATCACCTAGTTCGGAAAAACCGGAGGTGTAAAGAATGACGGCCTTGACCTGTTTCTGCGCACACTCTTGAAGGACGTCGAAGACGGTTTCCCTGGGGGACAGGATAATGGCCATGTCCACTGATCCGGGAATCTGAAGCAGGTTCCTGTATGTCTTGAAACCATCAATCTCCGGCGCTTCCGGATGAATCGGGTAAATCGGCCCCGGGAAGCCCTGTTCAACAAGCCCCATGAGAAATACTTTGCCGCTCTTGAAGCCTCTCGGGAGACCGACCAGGGCGATTGATTGCGGACAAAACATCCGGTC
>CAZBME010000032.1:21948-49406 GCA_964492965.1 uncultured Syntrophaceae bacterium
ATGGTCACGTCGTTACAGAGATAGACGTCCTGGATGGCCCGCAGGATCTTGACGCCCTCTTTCATGGGCCGTTGGAAGGCTTTGCGGCCGGAGATGAGCCCCATGCCGCCTGCCCGCTTGTTGATGACGGCCGTACGCACGGCTTCCGCCAAGTCATTCTCGCCTTCCGCGGCACCGCCGGAGTTGATGAGGCCCGCCCGGCCCAGGTAGCAGTTGATGACCTGGTAACGCGTCAGATCGATGGGGTGGGGCGTCGATAGCTTGGAATAGACCTTGGCGCTCGTCTTGCCGAAACCAATGGCCGTGTAGCCGCCATTCACGTCAGGCTGTTTCTGCTTGACGATGTCCGCCTCGATGGTGGCGGCGAGGTGGTTTGCCTGGCCCGTCAGATCAGCAGCCGTATGGTAATCGACGCCATCCTTTACGAATCCGGGATTGCGCAGATAGGCCCACAGAATGGTGACCATGCCGAGCTCATGGGCCAGGGCAAAGGCCTCGGAAATTTCCCGGATCTGCCGGCTGCTCTCTTCCGAGCCATAATAGATGGTTGCGCCGATGGCGGTCGCCCCCATGTCAAAAGCCTGCTTCACCCTGGCGAAGAGAAATTCATCGTATTTAGCCGGATACACAAGCAGGTCATTATGGTTGATCTTGAGGATGAAGGGTATCCGGTGGGCGTATTTCCGGGCGACGGACCCGAGAACGCCCAGGGTTGATGCTACGGCGCTGCACCCGCCTTCAATGGCCAATTTGACGATATTTTCGGGATCGAAATAGATTGGATTCGGTGCAAATGAGGCCCCGGCGCTGTGCTCGATTCCCTGGTCCACCGGAAGGATGGAAAGATAGCCTGTCTTGGCGAGATGGCCGTGATCAAACAGTTGCTGCATGCTGCGCAACACCATGACCGGCCTGTCGGAAGGCAGCATGATGCGTTCGACAAAGTCGGGACCGGGAAGATGAAGATGGTCCTTGGGAAATATACATTTGTGGGTTAAAAGGTCAGCGGCGTCTTTTCCTAAGAGAGTTGATATCTTGTTTATCATGCGATGGTCCTCCTTTTTGCTGTTTTAAGTTATACAAAGCATATGGGGTCAGTTGTTCGCAAAGGCATGTCAAACCGGAAGTAAAAAAGGTTTCATTTCTTGTCCTACTGCTTTTTCCCTTGATTGGCCACGGCCTGCATGGCCGCATTGACCCTTTGCAGGTCTCCCAGGTAATAATGACGGATGGGCTTCAGGTTTTCGTCCAGTTCATAGATGAGAGGAATCCCGGTGGGTATGTTCAGTTCCACAATCTCATCATCCGAAATATTGTCCAGGTATTTGACGAGCGCCCGAAGGCTGTTTCCATGGGCAGCGATGACGATACGTTTCCCTTCCCGGATAACCGGCGCAATTTGTTCATGCCAGCAGGGCATGAAGCGGGCGATGGTATCTTTAAGGGATTCCGCCACGGGAAGATCGCCTTCCGGCAGACCACGATACTTCGGTTCGTGGCCGGGATAACGCTCATCGCCTCTTGTCAATTCTGGAGGCCTGACGGCAAAGCCACGGCGCCACAGCTTGATCTGGTCTTCACCATACTGTGCAGCCATTTCCGCCTTGTTGAGCCCTTGGAGCGCTCCGTAGTGCCGTTCATTGAGACGCCAGGTTTTGATGACAGGTATCCATGCCATGTCCATGGCATCAAGGACAATGTTCAGGGTATGGATGGCCCGTTTCAGAACGGATGTAAAGGCCAGGTCGAAAATATAACCCTCCTGTTTCAGGAGCCGCCCCCCCTCCGTCGCCTCTTCTGTACCTTTTTCGGAAAGATCCACATCGGTCCAGCCGGTGAAACGGTTTTCCCGGTTCCAGAGGCTTTCGCCATGACGGATCAAGACGATTTTTTGCATAAATACATCCTTTCGGCATTGGTATTCGATCAAAACGATACGACTTAATTGATATTACGCATCAATGATCGAGGTCAAGGAGAATTTTCACGATAATTATAATTGATTTCTTAGCTAAACTGGGGTTCTATGGTGGGAAACGTGACGGAGCAGGCCATCTCGATTCAGGATCGCCTTCGTTGAAAGACATCTAAACTGAGGAACAAAAGGAAAGGATGACAAGATGGGTCTCAAAGTGCTTGGGGTATCAGCCAGTCCCGTGAAAAAGGGGAATACGGAAACATTTCTCGAGCGGACCCTGCAAAGCGTCTCGAACAAAGGCCTGCAATACGACATCGTGAATCTTTCCCGATTAAAGGTGCAAGACTGCACGCACTGCAATTATTGCCTCACAAAGCAGGAAGCCGGCAGGTATTGCGCTTTGAAGGACGATGCCCAAGGAATATTCGACAAAGCCGAACTGGCGGACATAATCGTTTTGGCCAGTCCCGTCTATTTCATGCGCACCGGCGCAAGGATGGCGGCCCTGATTGATCGGTTCCGCGTCTTCGTATTCGGAAATGTGGCCGGAGGGAAGTTAAGGAATAAAATCGGGGTCAGCATGGCCGTTTCCTGGCTCAGGCATGGGGGGATGGAAACGACGCACCTGTCGCATTTATACGCGTTCCTGGGGCTGGAAATGATTCCGGCCAGCGTGCACAAAGGCGTGAGCCTTCTGGGGGCGTCGGCTTTTGCCAGCGCCCAAGGCTCGGGTGAATTTGATCCGGCTGTCCGGCTGGGGATAGAAGATGATGAACTCGGCCTGCAATCAGGCCGTTTGATCATGAGACGTGCCATCGAACTGGCAAGGCTGACCAAGAGATAGCCTACTCCGCATGATTTTCCCGTCGATTAATTCAAAACCCGCAAGATCATATTCCAGTACAAGTCGAAAAATAGAACCAGGACGATAAAGGAAAGAAACAGGAAAAAACCCTTGAGCCCTCTTTTCCGCTTCATCCACTTGGCCTTTCTGAAATCCAGTGTTGTGGGTGCGCAGGTCATGCGAGAAGCTTCTTTATATGTCACATTTAAGGATTTACCCATGATTATCGACCTCCGGAATTTACCAGGATTTGTGTTCGAAACGAGGTTAACATTATAACGAAAAACCGCCAAGTATGGACTTTCTTGTCCTACCTGGCGGCTCGGCTGTCTTCATATTGAGACCCTTAGCTTTCCGTCCCGCAGATTTTAGCGGGTAGGCTTTTTCAGGTGGCGTAAGGGTAAAACAAGGTATTACTTTTGTCAAGTTTTTTTTGCTGACCGAAAGATTTTGCTTGTTTTTGAAAGAACTGCTGAATATTAGCTTATGCTATAAATCCAATAGTTTCAGAAGGGCAAGGGGGCGATATGGGATAGGCAATTGTTTTTAATAGGTAAATTCATGGAAAACCGGGAATGCCAACGGCATATCGAAAAACCGGCAAATGTTATAGCTTGTAAAACAAAACAAAGAAGGTATTGTTTCCACCTAGTTTTCCCTCAAACGCAGGAGCAGGTTACCGGCAACTTCCCGCCGGTAAGCGGCGCTTGCCCTCACATCGTCAATGGGAGAAACGGCTTTCCGGGCCAACATTGCCGCCTTTTCAAGAACCTTCCCGGAAAGACTTTCTCCAATCAGCATTGCCTCAACTTCCGGTAAGGTTATGATCATCGGCGACACACTTCCCCAGGCCAGGCGGGCGGCTTCAATGGTGCCCGTTTCCGAAACCCTGACCATAGCCGCCATACTTGCAATGGCGCAGGCCAGGGCTTTTCTTTGACCGACCTTTTCGTAATGATAAATGGTAAATCTATCGGCCTTCCCGACACTGACCTCCACGAGAATTTCACCTTTTTGCAGCATGGTCTTTCCCGGTCCGGTGATGAAATCCCTCAAGGGAATCCGGCGTCTTTGAGCTTTGGAGACCAAGGTGACCGCGGCGTCGAGAAGGTACAGGGGCGGCAAGGTATCGCCGGCCGGAGAAGCGGTGCAGATATTCCCGCCAATGGTTCCCATGTTGCGGATTAAGGGGGAACCGAGGGTTTTCAGGGCCTGGGTCAGGATAGGCAGATGCTTCTGAACCAGCGGATCCCGAAGAAGTTGCGTATGGGTTGATCCGGCACCCAGCCGGAGGCGGTCCGCTTCCTCCCGAATGCCCCGGAGCTCGCCGATCCTCTCCAGGCAAATCAGAGTCGGGGCATCGATTTCACCGCAACGCAATTGCACCAGGAGATCTGTTCCCCCGGCATAGACAAGGGCTCCCGGCTCGCTATCCAGCATGTCCCAAAGTTCCTGCAGGCTGAACGGCGAAAAGACCTTTCTCATAGTGTCTTCCCCTCGGCAGCCATCACACGGGCAGCGGATTCCACGGCATCGACAATCTTATGGTAGCCCGTGCAGCGGCAGAGATTGCCGCTCAGGGCCACCCGTATCTCCTCCCGGCAGGGTGCGGGGTTGTCTCCCAGCAGGGCGGCCGCCGACAGGATCATCCCGGGAGAGCAGAATCCACACTGGACTGCCCCATGCTCGACAAAGGCCGCCTGCAAGGGATGAAGCGAGCTTCCCTTTGCCAGGCCTTCAACCGTGATCACCGTTTTTCCTTCAAGCTGCACGGCCAGCATGAGGCAAGACAGGCGCGCCTCACCGTCTACGAGGATGGTGCACGCCCCGCATTCCCCGGAACCGCATCCTTCTTTCGTTCCCGTCCATCCCAGATCTTCCCGGAGAAGATCCACCACCCGCCGGTCCGGGATCGTATCGAGTGTTGTTGCTTTACCGTTTAGAGTAAATGTGATGTTCATAATCAATCTATGTCCTGGTCTTTAATGCCTTCATAACCCGCTCCGCCGTGAGGGGTGCCTGCGTCATGTGGATGCCGCAGGCATCGGCCAGGGCGTTGGCAATCGCCGGCAACGGTCCGTTGGTTCCCACTTCGCCCACGCCTTTCATCCCATAGGGTCCGGAAGGCTCATAGGCATCCGCAATCAGGGGGGTAATCTCCGGAATATCGAGGGACCCGGGAATAATGTAGGTGGCAAAATCCGGGTTCAGGATGACGCCCTTTTCTATTCGCACCTCCTCGCTCAATGCATAACCGATCCCTTGGGCAATGGCCCCCTGGACCTGTTGTTCGTAAGTCTGGGGATTGATGACGCGGCCCGCCTCCGTCACGGCGATGTAATGCCGGACGGTGATGGCCCCCGTTAATTCATCCACCTCTACACAGGCCAGATGGGCGGCATGGGAATACAGGAGGTGGGGAAAGCCGATGACGAACTCCTTACCCGTATCCAGGGCATCCCGGACCACAGGCATAAGGAACTGGCTGATGCAGACCCGGTCATGCTCCGTCATCAAGGCCGCGACCATGGCCAGGGGGGTTTCTTTTCGTGTGGCCAGGTCTCTTACCTTTCCAGGCAACAATTCCAGGTTTTCCAGTGTATCCGACAGCAGCAGCAGAGCGGCCCGCCCGATAAGGCGTTTTCGCAATTCCTCACAGGCCTTGATCAGTGCGTTACCGTAAGTATAGGTTGTGCGACCGGCGGATGCCGATCCCGATGGCAGCGTCCGTTGGGTGTCCGGCTGCACGAGTTCGATGGAGGCATTTTCCTGGCAGAGGATTTGCCCGGCAATCTGCACGAACGCCGTTGCGTTTCCCTGCCCCATATCGGAAACGCCGCTATAGACCCGGATGCGGCCTTCCGGCGTCAGTTCGACCTTGGCGAGGGCCGAGTCCGGAAGCCCGCGGCCATATCCCATGGCATTGAACACGGCGGCCACACCGACGCCTCTCTTTTTATGGATGGGCGCGGCGGCCTTGTATTGTTCACGGTTGATCCAGAGAGACTGCTGCTCCAGCAGGGCAAGGCAGGCCTCAATACCCGTCGATTGCGTCAGGGTGACGCCGACGCTATTGCGATCACCACGCCGGAAGGCGTTTTTCCGCCGCAACGCCAAAGGGTCCATATGCAGTTCAGCTGCCAGAAGGTCCATCATCCTCTCGAAGGCAAAGCTGACCTGGACGACGCCGAAACCGCGCATGGCCCCGGCAATGGGGTTATTCGTATAAAGGCACCACCCTTCGATCAAGGTATGGGTAATACGATAGGGACCGCCAGCATGTTCCATGCCCAAGGCCATCACCTCGCCTCCGAGATGGGCGTAGGCCCCCGTATCGTAATAAAGCCGGCAGTGGAGGGCCTGAAGGGTCCCGTCGGCCCCGGCGCCCAGGCGGTAATGCAGCCGGGCGGCATGCCGTTTGTATCCGGCGATGAAATTTTCTTCCCGGTCCCACCACATCTTGATGCGTCGCCCTTTGACATGCAGGGCCGCCAGGACAAGAAAACACTGAACGGTCGCACCGTCTTTGCCTCCAAAGGCCCCACCCAGGTAGGGTCCGATAATCCGGAGTTTGTCCATGGGAACCCCGAGGGCGTGGCTGATCTCCCATTTATCGCGGAAAGGGGCCTGCGTCGAAACAATTAGGGTGATGTTGCCATCTTCCTCCTGCCAGGCTATGCCGTTTTCCGTCTCCAGAAAGGCATGGGCCTGTACGGGAACCTCGAAGGTTTCCTCCAGAACAATGTCGCACCCCTCCAGGGCGGTCTTCCCCTCGCCTGCCTGAATGGTCGCCTTCAGCAGGATGTTCCCGGTCTTGTGCCCCTCGTGAACAAGGGGCGCATCGGGGTTGAGGGCATCATCGATGGTGAACACGCCGGGCAGGGGATCGATTTCGACTTGAATAAGGGAAAGGGCATTCTTTAAGGTTGCCTGATCCTCGGCGATGACGAGGGCGACGGCGTCGCCGCAATGCCGGACCTTATCGGTTGCGAGGACGGGTTGATCCTTATGGACGATGCCCTGCCGGTTCGTTCCGGGAACGTCAGCACCCGTCAGAACCGCGATGACACCGGGTAATGACAGGGCGGCTCCGGTATCGACCCTGATCAGCCTACCGTGGGGCATCCCCGCCCGCTTGACGCCCGCCCAGGCCAAGTTCTCTCCATAATGGTCGGCGGCGAATTTTTCATCACCTGTGGCTTTGGCAGCGGCATCCGCCCGTGGCAAGGCGCGGCCTATTTCCGGGATGTAGCTATTCAAAAGTGTTCTCCGGAGAACTCGAAATTGGAGGGATTATAGGCAATCACAGAAGGTATGTCAAATGGAATGCAAGCATACATCAGGCTTGACAGGCATAAGGAAATGGTGAATGGTTACGACATACGCTGTTGCGCTCACCATAAAGGATTGGATCATGGGAAAAACGCCCGCCCCAAAAGATGCAACATCACGGCAAGTCCCCCTGAATTTATATTGTCGCCTCCGGGACGGCTTAAAAGGAAAAGAACGCCTGGCCCTGGCCACGGTGATCTCCCGATCCGGTTCGGGTCCGAGGGAACCGGGCGCGGGCATGCTTATCGCCATGGATGGGGAAACACTGGGCACGGTCGGCGGCGGCCTGCTGGAGGCAAAAGTGCAGGAGCTCGCGAAAGAGGTCCTGAAGGCGGGGCAATCCGCCTGTCTCACCATGACATTGACCTCACCGGACGCGGCCATGAGCGGCATGATCTGCGGCGGCCGGATGGAGATCCTCGTCGAGTATTTCGACAGCGAGAATGCGGCATGCCTGGCCATACTGGACAAGCTCCTTTCATTCACAGCGGAAAAAGGACCCTGCCTGCTCATCCGGTCCATCAGGATGATCGGGGATAGCACTCGGAAGAATGGGGAGAAGGAATCAATCTCCCGGATTGAGACCGGGTGGGGCCTTATGGCGGGAGGCGTCTTTGATAGAACCTCTGCGGACTTGCAGGGCATCGAACCGGATCAACTCAGGGAGAGCCATCTGATCGAGGCCCTGCTTATCGAGAGGGATGCAGTCCGGTATTTTCTCCAACCCGTGGGCGCTCTGAAAGAAGTCCTGGTCGTCGGCGCCGGGCATGTAGGACAGGCCCTGGCGATGCTTTGCCCTTTTGTCGGTTTCCGAACGGTCATCATAGACGACCGCAGCGAGTTTGCCAATCGGGAGCGTTTTCCTGAAGCAGATGATATACGCGTTCAGGAATCCCTAGAAGACTGTTTTGCCGGCCTGAACATAACAGAAGACAGTTATGTGGTCATCGTGACGCGGGGCCATGCCTGCGATCGGTCCGCACTGGCCCGGTCCCTTCGCACAGGGGCCGGCTATATCGGCATGATTGGAAGCAAAACAAAACGGGATACCATTTACAAAAGCCTCCTGGAAGAAGGTTTTTCTCCGGAAGACATCAACCGGGTCCATAGCCCCATCGGTCTCCCCATCGGGGCTCAAACCCCCGCAGAGATCGCCGTCAGCATTCTGGCGGAACTGATTGCTGAGAGATCGGGAAAGGGCTCATTTCAGCCACCTCATATATTTTCTTCACCGATCTCAAAAAAAACTTGACAAGAAAAGTCCTTCCCCGTAGAGAATAGGCATCATATATAACACCTGTTATTTACACTGGGGAGGACCCCTTTATGCCATCAAAGGTAAAAATTGCACGCCAGGATGTTATCGAAGCCGCCTTCGATCTTGTCCGGAAACATGGATGGGAAAAGTTTTCTGCCCGTTCCATCGCCCAAGAACTCCATTCATCCACCATGCCCATCTATTCCCATTTCGAGTCCATGGAGTCCATCGAAGAGGAGGTTGTCAGGAAGACGATGGCGCTCCTGGCTGAATACGAATCCCAATCACACACGGGCGTTTTGGCTTTGGATCACGGCATCGGTTATGTCTTGTTTGCCTGGGAAGAACCGCATTTATTTGCGGCCATCAATGATGAAAAGCATGTACGCCTCCAGTTCAAATACGGAGATCCGCTATTCGATCTGCATGTCGAGGAGTTATCCCGGAATCCCCGGATGCAGGACTTATCCGGCGATCAATTGCGTTACTTCCAGTTCCTGGCCTGGATATTTGTTCACGGCATCGCCTCCATGAAAAACTGGATCAGAGAAGTTCAAGGAGACTTCGACAAGGAAAAGCTGATCGCACTGATTCGCGATGGATCAAAGACGTTGACCTACGGTTTCATCGAGAACCAAACCCGGCCTTCTAAAAAGCGTAAAAAAGGAGGCCTCTGATGTTCAAATTTTCAGAAAATACCAATTATATGATGCCCGCCCATTTCGGCGGATATGAAGGCAATCCCCTTGCGACTACTTATCATGACGTGACATCCATCATGGTGAGCTATGAAACGGACAGGCAAATGCTGGAAGCCTACGTCCCGGAGGCCTTTGAAGTCACGGAACCCGTTGTGATGATCTCCTATGCCATGAACCGGCGTGTCGACTGGATGGCCGGCGGCAACTACAAGCTGATCGGCGTTACCGTACCCGTGGCCTACAGCCATACCGGAGAACGCCTGGAAGGCGGTTATGCCCTCGTTGTCTGGGAAAGCAAAACCACCCCCATTCTCCCCGGTCGGGAAATCACGGGAATCCCGAAGATTTTTGCCGACATCGAGGATCACCATGAAGCGGGCGACAGACTATTCACTCAGGCAAGCTATGAAGGTGCAGACTTTCTCTACATACAGTTGCAGAAGACCAAACAAATGTCACCGGAAGAGCTGGCCTTCGTGAATCAAACCATGGGCAGCTTCAATTGGTTCGGCTGGCGCTATATTCCGAATATCGGGAAGCCTGGAGCGGCGCTGAGCCATGCAACTGTCTTCCCGCAGGAGTTTGTCGTCCGGGAAGCCCGTGCAGGAGAAGGAAACATTACATGGAATCCCCTGACCTTTGAACAGAATCCCGCCCAAGCTCACATCATCCACGCCCTGAGCAGGTTTCCCGTGAAGAATTACCGAGACTGCCTGATGACCAGAGGCAGCAACGTCCTGCGAAGCGATCTGGCCAGGGAACTGCCCTGAAAGGAAGAAAATCATACAATGAAAAACTTTGATAAAAAAGTGGCCGTCATTACCGGAGCGTCATCCGGCATGGGCCGGGCTCTGGCCGTTCAACTGGCAGATCTGGGCTGTCACCTGGCCCTGGCGGATCTCAACCAGAACGGTCTGGAGGAAACAGCCGCCCTGGCCAGCCGTGAAGGCCGCCAAATCATGCTGCGGAAGCTTGATGTCGGCCAGAGGGATTTGGTTTATGCCTTCGCCGAAGACGTCCAAAAACAATACGGACAGGCCGATCTGGTCATCAACAATGCCGGCGTTTCTACCAACATCGAGATTGAAGATCTGGACTACGGGTATTTTGAATCGCTTATGAATATCAATTTCTGGGGGGTGGTCTATGGCTGCAAGGCCTTCCTCCCCTTTCTCCGGCAGCGGCCGGACGCCCATATCGTCAATGTATCGAGCATTTTCGCCATTGCCGCCTTTCCCCGGTACGCCCCCTATAATGCCGCCAAGGCCGCGGTACGCGCCTTTTCGGAGACGCTGGCGGCGGAGATGATGATTCAAAAAATACCCGTCACGGTCTCATGTGTTTTCCCTGGCGGTGTGGGAACCGGTATTGCCGGTACCACCGAGGAACACCTGCGGAACTATATCGAGAAAAGCGGCTATGACCTGAGCGGCATCAAGGAAGAAAAACTCGCGGCGGCAGAAGCGCGGGCGGTTCTGTTAAAGGCATTGTATGAGGGGGGAGGCATGGCGACGCCTGAATCGGCGGCAGAGGCCATCATCGAAGGCATCCGAAACAATCAGCTCCGAATACTGGTCGGTGACAATGCACAAGAACTGGATGAGTTGGTTCGTCAATATCCCGATCAATATCTGGAGATCCTGGCGGCATCGGGGACGCCATTTTTTGCGCCGTGATGACGTATATGAACATCCGCAAGAACGATGAATTTTGTTTGCTGCGATGTCATCTTTAATCTTAATAAAGAGGAGGTTCGTTATGAAAGCTGTCGGCACGGCGAATAGGGCATGGATCACGTATTTATTAATGGTGTTGTTTATCGTCTTTAATCTGTCCCCAGCGGTAGCGGCCCCGAATGTCAAAGCGGCAACCGGGTTAAGTCTGGAGAAATGGCCGGACATGTCGGATTATGATCCCGGCAATCCTCTCATTCCCACGGGAGATACGATCAAAATCGCCGTGGTGGGATCATTCTCCGGCCCTGCGGCTATAAATGGACAACTCTATTTTAATTCCGTCCAATGGGCCGCTCATGCCATCAACAAAACAGGCGGCATCCTGGTGGATGGCAAGAAAAAGCTTGTTGAAGTGCTCAAAGGTGATCATATGTCCAACCCGTCTTCCTGCAAGAAGGTCTGTGAAAGACTTGTCCTTCAAGAGAAGGTACATGTCTTGTTGGGTTCCGATGGCAGCCATCTGCAGAAGATCATCAATGAGACGGCCGGCAAGTACAAGATCATTTCCATGAGTATTGCCGCCAACTCCGACGAATTGCAGGATGCCACGAACTTCAACCGTCACGCCTTCATGACGGCTTTTTCCACGGACCAGATCGCCCGCGGAATGGCCTATTACTATGGCCAGATCCGAAAGAAGGAAAAGAAGTTCTATGTCCTCTGCCAGGATTACTCCTATGGCCGCGGTCTTGCCGAAGGATTTATAAAAGGCCTGAAAGAATATTACCCTGAGGCAAAGCTGGTCGGCGAAGATTACCACAAGCTCTTCCTGACGGATTATGCCCCCTACCTGACAAAGATTAAGGCCTCAGGGGCGGAGGTCATCTTCACAGGTGACTGGGTTCCCGATGCGGCCAACCTCCTGAAACAGGCCCGTCAACTGGGCGTTAAGCTGCCCTTTGCCAACATCTACATGGACGAGCCGAATATGCTCAACGAAATAGGCATCGAAGGAACGAAGGGGCTGGTCAACATTACCCAGTACGGCGCCGAAAACCCCGCCTTCAAGACGGAGGCCGAGAAGAAATACAATCAAATGTGGCACAAATTATGGCAGACCAAGTGGAAGGCGCCCTACAACACCATCCTCTACCAGTATCCCCTGGGCAACATCGGCTCCTGGATCGAGCAGGTCGGGTGGCTTTTCTCCGTCCTGGAAAGGGCCAAGAGCACCGATGCGGAAAAGATCATCAAGGTTTGGGAAGGTGATACATTCAAATTCTCAAACGGAAAAATCGTGAAGATGAGGGCCTGCGACCACAAGATCATCCAGGATTTTCATGTAACGGAATATGTGACGCCGGATCAGCAGAAACAGAGCATGAACATGCCGCCGTATTACTGGTTCAAGAACGCTTCGGGCGCCGGGCCGTCATATACCATTCCCGCAGCCAAAGCACTGCCCTGGATGGATCCCAAGCTGGACCGCTGCAAGGGAAAGAATAACTGGGGTGAATAAATAAGCAATAGGCTTGTGCCGCTTTTTTTTTACAGCGAGCACAAGCCTATTTTACTCAGGACGCATGATCGGGACTGGGCATGCAGCTTTTCAACATACTTCTATTATGTTGTCCCCTGAAGTTTAATACTGACTCCTCACGCCTTATCCTCTTGCCGTATTACCATTTCTCATAATGAACCTTGGCGGGTTTAAAACGATCCTGATAATTACCTTTTTCCGTTGAGTACCCCAGAGGGATGATGTTGAGCGGGATGATGTGGTCCGGCAGGTTCAGCAGCTTTCTGATGCCGGCCGTCCTGTCCTCATAGGGATAGAAGGTTGTCCAGACCGCGCCCAGTCCCAGGGAGTGAGCGGCAAGCAGGATGTTCATGGATGCATTTGAAGCGTCCGGAATCCAGTGGCCCGGCGCCGCCTGCAATTTTGTGTTGCCGCAGACCACGATCGCTACCTGAGCGTGGGGAACTTGTTTTGAAAAGGGATGAAAACCGGGGATTTGCTGGAGTGTCTTTTTGTCCCGGATGACGATGAATTCCCAGGATTGTGTATTTTTTGCAGATGGCGCCGCCATGGCTGCCTGGAGGAGAAGCTTAACGGTTTCATCCGAGACGGGTTTATCGGTGTAACTACGAATGCTCCGTCTTGTAAAAATGGTCGTTAGCGTATCCATGCTTGAGGTTCCCGGGATGACGGCTTTTACTTCTGCAGCAATCTGAGCGGGGATCGGTTTTGAGGGTTCGCCCGCCCCGAAGACCGCTGAAGCCCCCAGCAGCATAAACGCCAGAGAAATACAGATAATACAGGTAAGCCTTTTCCGTCCATCACTTTGTTTTTTCATGATTATTCTCCTTATTTTTTTAATAAACTCATTTTATGGCGGAAGCATAGGCAAGTTCTCGCCTGCATGTCAATAAAAAGCTGACATAAGGGGGATATCGTCGTTTCGTTTCCTTTTCTGACCCACCCCAAGCGAATCCTGTACGCCACGTTGCTGGACCGCTTCAGCCTATCGGTGAGGTTCATGATCAGGGTTTCCTGCATTTTCCACTTCCATGTTTTCGGCAAAAAGGTGATCCGCCTCCCAGCCGATTTTGATGGTCATTTTTTTTGAAAGCAACCCGAAAGCGGGAGCCAGCAAAACCGGAATCCACCTGCCCGCTGCCTTTTGAGCGATTTTGACGGCTATCTCCATCCCGACTTTCCGGGCAATGCCGCTGATCACGGGCATGCCGATCGATCTGACGACCAGACCCGTCCCGATTTTCTGAAGAATTTTGGGGCCAATCGTCAGACCCAGCGCATTGGCAAAAATCAATAGAATGACCGTATGATTAAGGACATGGAGTTTCTGATGGTAGTTGGCGATTTTGTACACAAGAGTCATCTGTATCTTGATCAATGTCATGATTTCCGGAAGAATCGTCGCCAAACCGGCCGGACCCCATACGGCGCTTAATGTCGTACTGACCCAGAAGGCCTTCCGGGCGGCCTCATGAATCATCTCCTCCGGTGTCCCCGTCACCATGGTATCTTCGGGTTTGGGGGCAAACTTCAATAAAAGATCGGCAAACCAGTGGCCGTTTTTTGCGTCCCGCATTGTGCTTATATCATTTGCCATCTAATAAGCCCCTTCCCCTGCAACGATATGTTTTAGAATATGATGACGATCATAAGGCTCACGACCATGAGGACACAGACGACCAGGAGGGTGCTGAAACAGATTCGGGCCATGCGGATAAGATCCGTCAGGAAATCGACCAGATTGGCCATGTCGGCGCCGGATGTCTCTATGATGAGCCTGATGGGCTTTGCAAGATGCATCACCATAATGCTCAGATAGATGACCAGCACGGCGATGATGATCCAGAGGCCGTAATCGACGGCATCGAGCATGATACCCCTCGTTTCGGACACCGCCATCAAGGACGCGGGATCCAGATAAGAAACGATCAGGTAGCAGGCAAACAGGAACCCTGTTACAAGAATGAGCAATCCCAGGTTATGCAGGCTTTTTGAAAGGCGCCAGAGGACCTGGTTTTCATCAGGACTGAATTCGTATTTGCCGGTATTGACGGTCATTGTAATCCTCCGAATAATTATCTTCTCCTAGGTAAAAAGGTGGGGCACGAACCTGCTCCAGTTATTGGTGATCGGCGTTGTTCCTTCCCTGATCCCCATGCCGGCCGCCTGCGATCCGATAATCCATGATCCGATCACCGGGTAATTGCCCGAATAATTAGGGAGTTCTTGATATTCCTGGTAGATCATCTGCGACCGGGATTCGGGGAACGCCTGATCGACGGTAATATTTTCACCCTCTCGCGAGAAAAAGGGTTTTTCCACATAGCGCTCCTGAGAAGACGGCGCCGAAAAATAAGCGGGCAGCAGATTGGGGTGATTGGGATACATTTCCCAGAGAAGCGGCAGGATGGCTTTGTTGCTCAGGATCATCTTCCAGGCCGGTTCATAGCAAATCATGCCCGCCGTCAGGATATGCGCGGCAAACTGTTCCGTCAGCATCCACTCCCAGGGATAAAGCTTGAACAGAAAGCCCATCCCCTCAGCCTCGAGATCGACGAATACGCCGCGGTCGTGATCATAGCCGATATCATCGATGAAAATATGCCCCGTCTCCATGCCTGCCTGCATGGCCACATCCCGTATATACTCCGTTGTCGTATAGTCTTCCAGGCTTTCCTTCACACAGGAAAAGTAAAGGATATTGCCATTCACCTCGGGACGGATCTTTTTTTCCAGCAAATCCAGAAGCTTTTCATGGATCGAATTGAACTGGTCTTTTCCGGCATCGAAATCCTGCAGCCAGTAATACTGGACGACGCTTGCCTCAAAGAGCGCCGTGGGTGTGTCGGCGTTGAATTCGAGGAGTTTTGGCTCCGATTGCCCGTCGTACCTGAAGTCGAACCGCCCATAGAGGCTCGGCCGCTTTTCCTGCCATGACATCCGCACAAAATCCCGGAAAGGCTCAGGAATGGCCAGCCGATGGAAAAGATTGTTCCGCACGACATGATCAACCAATTCCAGGCACATGGCATAGAGATTCTCCGTAACCTCTTCCAGATGGTCGATCTGATCTGCCGTAAACTCGTAATAGACCGATTCGTCCCAATAAGGCAATCCGTCCAGTTCATAAAAATGGAAACCGACCTCTTCGACCTTTTTCTGCCAGTCCTTGCGGATGGGTTTAACGGGTTTTCTGATCATAGGACACAGGCTTCAGGATGATGCATGGGAGCCGCCGCTTGAACCGAAGCCGCCCCGGCTGACGCGGCTCGTGTTAATGGCCCTTTTCGTCGCACTCGATGGGTTTTGAGCATAGTCGGATGACGCTGATGCCCGATACCAGGGGCCGTAGTAGGCCGTACGGTAGCCCGTGCCGGCGTTGGCTTCCGCCTCGCATTTTGTGGGATCACGATAATCCTTCACACAATCATCCCAACTGGCATACTGGTTTCTTAGCTTGTCTTCACAACCCAGGAATAGGCTGCTGGTCAGAAGGATCAGCGAAATGGTCTTAGATTTTCTCATCAGCTATTCACTTATGGGAAACATTGGCCCGTAACCCGAAAAACATAAGGGAGATCTCGTCTTCTGTCAATAATCTTGTGGATACTTGAATACATGACGGCCTTTTTAATCTCCCCGCAAGTACATGAGCATGTTTTCCATCTCCTCACGACCGGTCCCTTTGATCTGTTTTTTGGCTGCATAGACGGCATCGGCGATTCTGATTTTCATGTTCCTTGAATCCTTGTATAGGTCATCCATGCTTTTTGACAGTTGACTGACCGTGATCTCATAGACGGCGAAATCGATAAGACCGCTCTGGATCATGGCGGCGCGATAATGCCCCCAGAGAACCACATCTTCCTTGTTAAAATTCTGTGTTTGCTTCTTTTTCTTTTCCTGACCCATTGATAATCGTTTTCTCATATCATCAAACTTCTGACTTCTATAGTCCTTCGGCATCAGCGGCTCGTTCTTTTTAACCATATAAGACGTCCCCAATAAGAATCCAGACAGGAAATTGAACTTTTTCGCCTCTGTCCACCCCTGCCAATCGGAACCGTCAAATTCCGAAACAATGGTTTTTTCCGCAAGTGCTTGAGAACAAAATAAGAGAACAATCAAAACACCCAGAAAATATTTCCTCATAATGGTGACCCTTCCTGTGATAAAATCGCTTTGCTACCTGAATTCCTCCCAACTCCTGATCTCGAGGCCGCTCTTCCTGTATTCCTCGATGGCATCGACAAACTGGTTGGCCACATTGATGTCCGTAATGAGGGGGATCTCGAAATCCATGGCCATACGCCTTATCAGGTAGTCGTTCTTGAGCTCCGTACGCTGGTTGTTCTTGGGGATGTTGATGACGAGATCGAACTCGCGCCGTTTCAGCCAGTCCATGATATTCGGATCGCGTTTTTCGAGGGGCCAGTAGAGCCGCGTCACATGGACGCCGTTATTGGCCATGAAATTCGCCGTTCCCCTGGACGCGCAGAGGTCGTACCCCATCTCACACAGTTTCTTCGCGCTTTCGATAAAGGCGGCTTTCGTTTCGATGGGGCCCGTGGAGAGGAGGATTTTCTTCCTCGGCACACGGAAGCCTACGGAAAGCATAGCCTTCAGGAAGGCATCATTGAGGTCCTGCCCGATACAGCCTACTTCCCCGGTGCTCGCCATTTCGACGCCGGCCACAGGGTCGGCGCCTTTCAGACGGGCAAAGCTGAACTGGGCCGCCTTGACGCCGACATGGTCAAGATCGAGTGATGAAGCCTCGACCTTCGCTACCGGCGCGCCAAGCATCGCCCTGGTGGCAAGTTCAATCATGTTCTGGTGGAAGACCTTGGAGCAAAAGGGAAAGCTTCTGGATGCGCGCAGGTTGCATTCAATCACCTGGACTCGGTTCTTGAAGGCAAGAAACTGAATGTTGAACGGGCCGGTAATTTCGAGCGCCCTGGCAATCGCGATTGCAATCCGCTTAACCCGTCGCACCGTCTCAATATAGAGGCGCTGAGCCGGCAGGACGACCGTCGCGTCACCGGAGTGGACACCCGCATTCTCGATATGCTCCGTAATCGCATAAATCAGAACCTCGCCATGCTTCGCCACGGCATCGATCTCAATCTCCTTCGAATTCTCGATATACTTGCTTATGACAACCGGGTGCTCGGGATTGACATCCGTTGCCGCCTCAATGTAGCGCTCAAGGCTCTCTTCATCCCAGGCCACATTCATGGCCGCACCGGACAAAACATAACTCGGGCGGATAAGGACCGGGTAGCCGGCGGAACCGGCAAATCGGCGGGCCTCCTCAAGACTCGTCAATTCACTCCAGGCAGGCTGCTCGATCTTGAGGCTGTCGAGGAGTTCGGAGAAACGATGGCGGTTTTCCGCCCGGTCGATGTTCCGGGCGCTGGTGCCGAGAATAAGGACCCCTTCAACATAGAGTTTCACGGCCAGATTGTTCGGCGTCTGCCCGCCCATGGACAGGATCATGCCTTCCGGCGTCTCGAATTCGTAAATGTCGAGGACGCGTTCAAGGGAGAGTTCTTCGAAGTAGAGCCGGTCGCATACATCGTAGTCCGTGGAGACCGTCTCAGGATTGCAATTGATCATGATGGTGTAGCGCCCGAGTTTCCTGGCCGTCTCGACGGCGTTGACGCAGCACCAGTCAAATTCGACGGAGGAGCCGATCCGGTAGGCGCCGGAACCGAGGACGACAACACCGCGGTGCGACGGTGCGATATCATGCTGGAGGCCGGCATAGGTGCAATAGAGATAGTTCGTTTGCGCGGGATACTCCGCAGCCAGAGTGTCGATCTGCTTGATCGAGGGAACGATGCCCAGACCTTTCCTGAGGGCGCGCACCTCGCGCTCGCTCCTGCCGATGATCTTGCCGATCTGCCGATCCGAAAAGCCACGGATCTTTGCCTGCCGCATCAGACGCTTGTCAATCTGAGCACCCTTCAATTCGGCGATTTCGCGTTCACAGACCAAGATATTGGCCATCTTTGCAAGAAACCACTTGTCAATTTTCGTCAGTTTATAAATCCGATCGATCGACCAGCCTTCCTCAAGGGCCTTGTAAACAGCAAAGATCCGTCTGTCCGTCGGGCGCTCGAGTTCATCCTTGAGATTGTCGAAGGTCAAATCCGTTCCGGCAAGTCCATCGGCACCGATGGCCGTCATCCGGATGGCCTTCTGGAGGGCCTCTTCGAAAGTCCTGCCGATGCTCATGACCTCGCCGACAGACTTCATTTCGGAGCCGATCCTTGTATCCACTTCCTTGAACTTCTTGAGGTCCCAACGCGGGACCTTGACAACGAGATAGTCGAGGGCCGGCTCGAAACACGCCTTCGTGACCCGGGTGATTTTGTTCTCGATCTCCGTCAGGCTTTTGCCGAGGGCCAGTTTGGCGGCGACAAAGGCCAGAGGATAGCCCGTTGCCTTGGAAGCCAGGGCGGAACTCCTGGAAAGCCGGGCGTTGACCTCAATGATCCGGTAGTCCTCCGACTTGGGATCAAGGGCGAACTGGATATTGCATTCGCCGATGACCCTGAGATGGCGAATGACGGCAATGGCGATGTCGCGGAGTTTGTGGTATTCGGAATCGGTCAGGGTCTGCGAGGGCGCAACGACGATGCTGTCTCCCGTGTGAATGCCCAGGGGGTCCAGGTTTTCCATGTTACAGACGGTGATGCAGTTGTCGTAGGTATCGCGAACGACCTCATACTCGACCTCCTTCCAGCCGCCCAGCCATTCCTCCACGAGGACCTGGGGCGATGCGGACAAGGCCTCCTCGCAACGGCGAACGAGATCCTTTTCGTCACGGCATATGCCGGAGCCTCTTCCGCCGAGGGCAAAGGCCGCACGGATCATCACCGGGTAGCCGATATCACCTGCTGCGGCAACGGCCTCTTTTACCCCTGACGCGGCGACGCTCCTGGGAGAAAGAACACCGATCTCGTCGAGGCGCTTCACGAATAACGCCCGATCTTCCGTATCCTCGATGGTCTCGACGCCGGTGCCAAGTAACTTGACGCCGTTTTTGTCGAGAACCCCCTGGCGGTGGAGGGCGATGCCGCAATTGAGGGCCGTCTGGCCGCCAAATGAAAGGAGGATGCCGTCCGGATGCTCCTTTTCAATCACCTGGGTCACGAATTCAGGAGTCACGGGAAGAAAGTAGGTATGGTCTGCCATCCCCTCGCTCGTCTGGATGGTCGCAATATTCGGATTGATGAGAACCGTCTCGATGCCTTCCTCGCGAAGCGCCTTCAAGGCCTGGCTGCCGGAGTAATCGAATTCGCCGGCCTGGCCGATCTTCAGGCCCCCTGAACCCAGGACCAGAACTTTACGGGGCAGGCTCATCACATGCCTCCTTTCTTCCGGTCGTTTACCTTTTCGAGAAAGAAGTCGAACAGAAATTCTGTATCGTGGGGGCCGGGGCAGGCCTCGGGGTGAAACTGGACGGCAAAGAAGGGTTTGTCCAGGCAGCGGATGCCTTCATTCGTTCCGTCGTTGGCATTGACGAACCAGGGTTCCCAGCCCGTGGGCAATGAATCCTCACAGACGGCGTAGCCGTGGTTCTGGCTCGTGATATGGCAGCGCATGGTGCCCTTCTCGATACAGGGCTGATTCTGGCTTCGATGGCCATATTTGAGTTTGTAGGTATCGCCGCTTGCCGCAAGCGCCATGAGCTGGTTGCCGAGACAGATGCCGAAGATCGGCTTGTCTTTCGCCATAGCGCGCCGGATGGAGCCGATTGTTGCCATGCACTGCTTCGGATCGCCGGGACCGTTCGAGATGACGATGCCGTCGTAGTCTTCGCCGGACAGCTCGTGGTTCCAGGGCACACGAATCACCGTCACGCCTCGCTTGAGGAGACAGCGAATGATGTTGTATTTGGCGCCGCAATCGATGAGGACGATCCTTGTTGTCCCATTCCCGTAGGTTTTCCGTTCGCGAATGCTGACCCCGGCGACGGGCATCCGGATTTCCTCAAAAGGAATGGCAGCCTGGTCGATCAGAATCTTGCCCTTCATGACGCCGCGTTCGCGAAGACGCTCCGTGAGGGCTCGCGTGTCTATACCGGCGATGCCCGGAACCTTCTGCTTTCGGAGCCAGTCACCGAGCGTCCGTACCGAGGCGAAGTGACTCGGTTCATTGCAATCCTCCGAGACGACAAGGGCCGTCACCTGGACGCGGTCGGACTCAAAATAAAGAGGGATGCCGTGCTCATCGACCCGGTCTGCGGGAATGCCGTAGTTTCCTATCAGGGGGTACGTGCAGACGAGGATCTGACCTTTATATGAAGGGTCGGTCAATGATTGCGGATAGCCGGTCATGCCCGTGTTAAAGACGACCTCCCCTGAGCAGGACTTCTCGTATCCGAATGACCGCCCCGTCAATTCGGTGCCGTCTTCCAGAAGCAGGCGCGCCGGCGTTGTTTCCCGATTCACGGCGAACCCCCCTGACGCGATGAGAAGCCCGAATATCCGGAAACCATCCGGGTGGTCTTATAGGAGAGCGTATATCCCGTTGCCGACATCATTCCCCTGTCCTCATGCCAAAGGCCTGTCAAAGCTTTTATCCAGAACGCCGTTTTTCTCCAGCTGGGCATCCCATAGTCCCTGATTGATAAAAGGAATAATCTGTTGCATGTTCTCTGCCGTGAGATGCTCCGGCCTGGCCAGTTTTTCCAGAAGGACGCGATCGAAGGCGCCTGTCTTTCCAAACTCCCGGCCCAGGGCGGAGAAAAAATAGTAATATTTGTTCGTGAGGAATTCAGGCTGGACATCCAGCCCTTCACAGCCTCCCTTGACGATCGCGCCCAGACAGGAACAGCCGAGTCGCCGGGCGAACTTGTCGCAGTACCGCTCCACAAACCTGACCTGATAGGTTTCAGGAAACCCGCATTGAATCACAAAGCCCACAGCCGGATTGTCCTTTCGCCCCATGCAGGGCGCCAGAGCCTCAAAAAAAGCCTTGACGCTGCCAGGCATGCTGTCCACATAAAGAGGGAATCCGATGATGACGTATTCGGATGACTTGAAAATCTCCACAAGCGCCTGGAGATTGTTTCTGTGCTTTGCAAGATATTCGATGCGGCAGTCATTCCCCTCTGTCTCCTGGAAACCCCTGATAAAATGATCCGTCAGCCGTGCGGTGTTGCTTTTTGTTCCCCGGGGCGATCCGTTAATGAAGGTCAATTGCATAAGCCACCTCCTCTGCAGGCGTATCGGTAAAATGGACAAACCCGAGGGATGAGCGGACGTTGATGGCTTCCCGCCTGAAAATATCCGTCATGATGGCGATATCTTCTTCGTCGGTGAAAGGCTCTTTTTCGAGAATGAATGAAATAACCGGATAGGCGTCGTATCTCTTTTTATGGTGGACTTCTCCGCCGACCTCTTCCAGGTGGGGGTGGACAAGGGGAACATTGCGGTCCATGGCATTCTTCAACTGCGAGCTGACAAAACCCATCATGAGCGGAGACGCCAGAATCACATGGTTTGCGTGGATATATCGCCTTGACACCTCACGGGCCTCATCTTTAATCGAACAGAGTCCGGGCGTTTTCAGCCAGCAGGAAAAGCATCCCGTGCATGGCTTGATTTTCGTGTCGCGGAGAAGAACCTGATCCGCCTCATGCCCGTCATTTCTTATCCTGTTGACAAGACGATCGATATAGAGGTCAAAATCGATTTTCCCGGCATCGGGATTCCCGTTGATTACCAATATCACTATCATTTCCTCCGTAATTGCACGATAGATTGTCGAAAATACCAAGGAGCATGCTTCCTTGCAAAGAGATTATAGAATAGACCCTGACGGGTCAAGGGGAAAATATCCCTCATGTAAGGGAAATCTGCCATTATGAATACTGCTTGACTTTCCCTGAGAGGTATATTAGCGAATTTGAAGAGCGATCCCTTTCCCGCATATTAATTGACTCGTCGGCAGAGAATGCCTGGCACTCGGGAACAGACATGATGACGCGCACAAGGTGACCGTCATCCTCTTTAGGCAGGGTATTATACACCGGCTGTCGCGTTTTTCCGGCAGCAGGAAAATTAAAGCAAGAAAGGATGATGTAAACAATGGCAGAAGGTAAGGTAAAGTGGTTCAATGAAAGCAAAGGCTTCGGATTCATCGAGAAGGCGGACGGGGGAGATGTATTTGTTCATTACAGCGCCATTCAGTCCAACGGCTTCAAGACACTGCAGGAAGGCCAGCGAGTCAGCTTCGATATCGAACAGGGCCCCAAAGGGCCGTCGGCCACAAACGTAAAACCTATTTAGTCGCTTCTACAGACAAACAAAAGGCGCTCCCTGATCCCAGAATTGATCAGGAGCGCCTCTTTTCCATTTACTTCTTTTTGTACACATTCAATCCGACCTTGATCTCCTCATGATCGGGAAGGGCGACATTGCCTTCCGATGAGGCGATGATGATGGTCTTTCCCGATGAAGAGGGGCCAAATTCCTTCGACAGATCAACCTTGATGGTCATAATGTTTCCGTCAACCGCCAATTCTACATTTTTCATATGCTACCTCCTTTTGTTTTTTGAATGGACACCTTCCCCTGCAAAAGGTAAAGGCGACGAAGCCTGATAACGGCGCTAAAAAGCGTACATGAATTTCACCCATAATGACTGACCTTCCGGTCGATTTTTTACTGTCGTATCGAATAGATACTTCACATTAAAAAACATGTTTTTATAGTTATACTGGAGGGCCGGACCGACTGACAAGACGGTGCCTTTATTGCCGTCGAAGCCGGCGGGAGGATTCTTTCTCACATCATTGGTCGTTTGGATCAGATAATGCCCGTTAACGCCGAGCTTGAAATTCCCGATATGTTTGCCGAGCAGGTAATCTACGGAAAATTCCTCACCGGAACGATAGTCCGTCGCATTGTTGACCGTATTGAAAAAATACATGAATTTACCTGATGCTTCCCAGCCCCCGTCGCTAAGATAGGTGATAGCGACAACAGGGTTTATGCTCCAGTAGTTTCTACCGATATTGGTCATATCGTTTGCATCGTAGGCGCCTGTTGGTGCGACGATGTCAAGTCCTGCAAGCCAGTGGAAATTTTTGGTATGCCAGGCGATGACCGAACCGGCCACGACATCCCCCAAACCTGTTTTCGATTGTCCGTTGCCTGCCACGGAGACATGCATATTCGCTACGGGCACGATAGCATGCCAGACCCAATTGCCGCCCATGACGTTTATCTTGGTCGAATGCACGATCCGGGACACATTCGCCACGGCATCCAGTTTGAAATCATTGGGGATCTTGTTGCCGTTGTTGTCTCTCAAGGTGTTTGCGGAATAATAGTTAAAATAGTTGATATAGTAAAGACCCGGCGGGGGCGCGGCGCCGCTCATAAAATCCTCATTGCCGCCGGTATAATGGTTTCCCCCGCCTTCTCCGGCAAAAGCCCCCGAACCGGTAAAAACCATGATAACCAGGAGGACCAGGACAACAACCCCAAAGGAGAAAGTGTTTCCCCTGAACACCGCAAATCCATTTTTCCATAACGAATGCCGTATCATAACCGTTCTCCCCATATTTAATTAAAAACTGAAATATTTACCACATTGAATTCTTTGTAACATTTAAAAGAATGTGAAGGGGCTTCTACAATATATTACGCCGGAATTCAATGCTTTTCGTTCTTTACAGGCCTCGACGGTGCGAGGCATATCTTGTGGGGACGGCATTCCAGGGGTCATCCGGCCAGGGATGCTTGGGGTAGCGCCCTTTCAGGTCTTTTTTGACCAGGATGTATCCGCTGTTCCAGAATCCCTTCAAATCCTGGGTGACCTGGACAGGCCTGCGGGCCGGCGACAGAAGGTGAAGCAACACCTTGATCCGCCCGCCGGCGACCGTGGGCGTGTCGGCCAGACCGAACATTTCCTGCAGCTTGACGGCGAGGACCGGCGCATCACCGGCCGCATAGTCAAGGGCCACGCGGTGACCGCTGGGCACGACCATCGACACCGGAGCCCGTTCATCAAGGAGACGCCGCTGCTCCCAGGACAATTGGGCTTGCAGGGACGGCAGGATATCCAGCCGGGCAATCTGGTCCCGGGTACGGATGCCCCTTAGAGAGGTCTGCATCCAATCGTCCGGGGCCAAAAGGAGCCTTTCCGAAGACAGGTCCGGCCAATGCTCTTCAGGAAAGGCTCTTCTGATGAGAGCGGCACGGCCTTGAAGCTGCCGGGCCTCGGTGCTGAAGTTGAGCAAAACGGAGCCCGACCGGATCGCTTCGCAGATGAGCGCTCTCGCCTCGTCATCCGAGGGATTGAGAGGCTTTGCCGACAGGCAGATCGCCCCCAACCGCTCTTCAAGAATGGAGACGATCCTTCCCTCTCTTTTGTCCCATTCAGTCCGCCTGCGTGTTTCGATGTTGCTTTTCAATTCCTCCCGGATCAGCGCCTCGTCAATCGGCTCGGCCAGATACGCCACACCTTCCGAGTGTTCACCGGCATCCACATGGGCGGCAATGATAAAGGGACTTCCGCCCAGAGCACCTTCTCCCGATACCCTGACGCCCCTTCCCCGGCTGAGGAGAAAGCGCCCGACGCCATCATCGCGTCTTTTGGCAACCCTGTCGGGATAGGCGCAAAGCAGCAATCGTGGAATCAGGCCATGGGCTTTATGGAGCGATGCCCCGGCTTTTTCAGTAATGAGGCTCCGGAGCTGCCGGGAGATCCGGTCGACGGCCCGTAAAGCCCACGGATCGGCGCCTTCAGGGGGCTTCTTTTTCTCTCGCCATTGTTGCAGGATGTCGAGTCGCTCACTGATATCCGTTCCAATCGGATGCCGCATGGCGTCGGAGGCGCTTCGGCGGATGATGTCCCGTTCCGACAGGATAGCCGCCAAGTCGGCGCCGAGGTTCAGGCAACCTAAATCGGCGGATCTCAAAAGCAAGCGGCTCAAACGGGGATGTAGCGGCAGGGGGGCCATGGCCTTGCCGAGCGGTGTCACCGATCCTCTTTGGTCCAGGACGCCCAAATCCAGCAGCAATCTACGGGCCGCCTCCCAGGCGGCGTCCGGCGGCGGATCGAGCCAGGCAAGTGCTCGCGGCTCTTTCACGCCCCATACGGCAAGATCAAGGGCCAGAGAGGAAAGATCCGATACGAGCATATCCGGCGGCGCAAAGGGCAGCATGGATTGAAAGGCATGGCGGCTGTAGAGACGATAGCAGATGCCGGGTCCGAGGCGACCCGCCCGGCCCTGGCGCTGTTCGGCCGAGGCACGGGAAACGGTGACCGTCATCAGCCGATTCATCCCCGTCGCCGGGTCATGCTGGAGCCTTCGGGTGAGGCCGCCGTCAATGACGACCTCGACGCCTTCGATGGTCAGGCTTGTTTCGGCGATATTTGTGGCGAGGACAATCTTTCGTTGCCGGGAGGGAATGATGGCCCGTTCCTGTTCTTCAAACGGCAGATCGCCGTAGAGGGGATGGATGGAGATGCCTTGCCCTTCGATGATTGTTCCAAGCGATTCGGCGGCTCTCCGGATCTCACCGGCGCCGGGAAGGAAAACCAGCAGGTCGCCTGTGGTCTCCTGCACGGCCATCCTCACGGCGCCCTTAATGCGTTCGTCAAGGGCTTTATCCCGGCCGGCTTCGCGGTAGCGTGTTTCCACGGGGAAGGCCTTCCCGCCGGAGGTAATGACCGGCGCATCGCCGAGAAGAGCTGCAATGGGGCCGCAATCCATGGTGGCGGACATGATCAGGAGCTTGAGATCTTCCCGCAATCCGTGACGGATATCGAGACAGAGGGCAAGGGCAAGGTCCGCTTGCAGGTTCCTCTCGTGGAATTCGTCAAAAATGATCATCGCGACACCTTCGAGGCCGGGATCTGCCAGAAGTCGCCGGGTCAGGATGCCTTCAGTAACGACTTCGATACGGGTTTCCTTCGAGACACGGCTGTCGAACCGGATGCTGTAACCCAGGGTCCGGCCGATCTCTTCGCCCAAGGTCTTTGCCATCCACCGGGCGGCTGAGACAGCAGCGATCCGCCGCGGCTCGAGCATCAGTATCCGCTCCCCGGGCGCAATCACCTCGAGGAGTTTCAGGGGGATATGCGTTGTTTTACCGGAACCGGGCGGGGCTTGGAGGATAACGGAAGGGTATGCCAGAACTGCCGCTTTCAGCTCGGGAAGGATATCGTCAACGGGAAAGGATTGCACGGCAATAGCCGGTTAGACAGGTTTCGCATCGGCGCGAAGTTGTTTGATCTCGGCGTCCTTATCCTTCCATAGCTCGGAGAGCCACTGCTGGAAAGCCTCACGGCATACCGGATCGTTCTCATAGTCGCTGCCGATAAACTGCCGGGGAATCGGCAATTGTTGCATGCGGACAATAATCCTTTTCACCCGCCCGCACAGGAAATCCCAGAATCCCGGGGCGCCATCCGGATAAACAATGGTAACGTTCAGGAGGGACTGGAATTTTTCGCCCATGGTGTTCAAGGACAGGGCAATACCGCCCGCCTTGGGTTTCAGGAGGAATTGATAAGGCGAGTTTTGCCTGTCATGCTTGGCTTTTGTGAAGCGCGTCCCCTCGGGAAAGTTCATCACGCTGGTGGGAATCAGGGAGAATTTTGCACAGGCCTTGCGCATGGTTTCAAGATCCTTGCCACGCATTTCCGGATGCTTTTCCAGAAATTCCGCACTGTGCCGGCGCATGAAAGGAAATTCCAGCGCCCACCAGGCAAGCCCCATCATAGGAACATAAATCAACTCCTGCTTGATCAGAAATTTAAGGAAGGGGATTTTTCTGTTGAGCAGGTGCTGCAGGACGAAAATATCGACCCAGCTCTGGTGATTGCTGTTGACGAGATACCAGCCTTTGTAGATCAGGCCGTCGACGCCTTGCACATCCCACCGGGTTTTCTGGGTCAGACGCATCCAGCCGCTGTTACAGGATATCCAGTTGGCGGCAATGGCGTGCAGGATATGGTCGAGGACGACCCGCACCGGCTTGATGGGCAGCGCCAGTTTCAGCAGGGCAAAGATAAACAGGATTGTGCACCAGAAAATGACATTCAGCGAAAGCAGAAGAACTGCGATAATCCCGACCAATATTTTCGGCAAAAAGTTCAACATGATTATATACCTCTCCGTTCAGTGGACTTGATTCCGGGCGGCCTCAAATCGACCCTCCC
>CAZBME010000033.1:0-27757 GCA_964492965.1 uncultured Syntrophaceae bacterium
AGTTCCGGGAAATGACGCCCCATGGTGTGGAAAATTATTGCTGCGGCGGCGGCAGCGGTTTCGCCATTACGCAGTCGACTAACTTTCCCGACTGGCGTTCCTCCGTATCAGGGCGGATGAAGCTCAAGCAGACACTGGAGGCCTTTCAGGATGTTCCGGGTCCGGAGGTGAAAAAGTATGTCTGCGCCCCCTGCTCGAACTGCAAGGGGCAGTACCGCGAGATGTTCAACTACTATGGTGTCTGGGAGAAGTCGGGTATTTTCTATGGCGGGTTGGTGGAGCTGATCGTCAACGCCATGACTGACCTCAAGGAACCCTTCATTCAGTGGGAATGGCATTGACGACAACCCAAACTATCGGTATATCTCTGGCCATCGCGTTAATCCTGGCGGTGCTCTCCGCAGGCTTGTCCATCATCGGCTTAACGGGTCTCATGACGATCATTCTGCCGTATGTCGCCATCGCCGTTTTCCTCATCGGCTTCATACGGCACATTCTTGTGTGGGCAAAATCGCCCGTGCCCTTTCGTATCCCCACGACCTGCGGCCAGCAGAAAACACTCCCCTGGATCAAGTCTAGCCCCGTCGAAAGCCCGGCCAGTTCAGCCGGCGCCATCGCCCGGATGGCCCTTGAAATATTGCTTTTTCGGTCGCTTTTCAGAAATACCAGGACGGACTGGCATGATAACCGGCCTGTTTACGGCAGCGCCAAATGGCTCTGGCTTTTCGCCCTTCTCTTTCACTGGTCCCTCCTGGCGGTTGTTTTGCGGCATCTGCGGTTTTTCATTGAACCGGTCATCCCCTGCATCAACGGCCTTTCCGCTGTGGACGGGTTTTTCGAAATCGGCATCCCGACCCTTTTCCTGAGTGATGCCATGGTCCTGTTGGCCTTATCCTTCCTGTTTCTGCGGCGCGTGATCATTCCCGAGCTGCGTTATATCTCCCTGGTCTCAGATTATTTCCCCCTGCTTTTGATCATGGGCATTGCCATAAGCGGTCTCTGGATGCGGCACATCAGCCCTGTAGACCTCGTGCAGATCAAAGCCATGGCCATGGGATGGCTGACCCTGACGCCCGTTTCACCCAAAGGCGTCGGGACCATCTTTTTTATCCATTTGGTTTTCGTCTGTGTCCTCCTGGCCTGGTTTCCCTTCAGCAAGCTGATGCATATGGCCGGCATCTTCCTTAGCCCCACCCGCAACCTGGCTAACGACAGCAGGACGGAGCGGCATATCAATCCCTGGAATGCACCAGTCAAGGTTCATACCTACGAAGAATATGAAGATGAGTTCCGGGATAAAATGAAGGCCGTCGGCCTGCCTGTGGAAAAGGAGTAGCCGTGTCGTTTGCCAAGATTCCCAAACCTGAAGAGCTGCTTAAAATCGGATACCGGCCGCCGAAAACCGCGTGGATGGACACGCCTGTCGATTTCCGTCCGGGAACATGGAGCTACAGCGGCGCCGCGAAAAATCTCACCATCCTCGATCTCGCAAATCCCCGGGTCTGGCAGCCCTCCGATGCAGACTGGAAACTGCCCGAAAATTGGCAAGAAATCATCCTTGCGGGGATGAAAGAGCGTCTGGAAAAGTATCGATCGTTTCGCCTGTTCATGGACATCTGCGTCCGCTGCGGCGCCTGCGCGGATAAATGCCATTTCTATCTCGGCTCCGGCGATCCCAAAAACATGCCGGTCCTCCGGGCCGAACTCCTCCGCTCGGTCTACCGCCGCTACTTTACGGAAGCGGGAAAACGCTTCGGCCGCCTCGCCGGTGCACGGGACCTGACCATCGACGTCCTGAAGGAGTGGTTCTACTATTTCTACCAATGCACGGAATGCCGCCGATGCTCCGTCTTTTGCCCCTACGGCATCGATCAGGCGGAAATCACCATGATGGGGCGGGAGCTCCTCAATCTTGTGGGCTGCAACATCAACTGGGTGATCGAGCCTGCGGCCAACTGCTTCCGGACGGGTAATCATCTCGGCATTCAGCCGGGGGGCATCAAGGACATGCTCGAATTCATGGTCGACGACATTGAGGACCGGACGGGGGTCCGCGTGGACATTCCCATCAACAAAAAGGGCGCCGACATCCTTTTCGTCACCCCGTCAGGCGACTATTTTGCCGATCCGGGAACGTTTACCTGCATGGGCTATCTCATGCTCTTTCACGAGATCGGCCTGAACTACACCTTCAGCACTTATGCTTCCGAGGGGGGAAACTTCGGCCTCTTTACCTCCGCCGAAATGGTCAAGCGCCTTAACGCGAAAATCTATGCCGAAGCAAAGCGTCTCGGCGTCAAGTGGATTCTCGGCGGGGAATGCGGCCATATGTGGCGGGTCATTCATCAATACATGGATACCATGAACGGCCCGGCGGAATTTCTGGAAGCACCCGTTTCCCCCATCACCGGCACCCGATTCGACAATGCCAAATCAACTAAGATGGTTCACATCGCCGAATTCACCGCCGACCTGATCAGGAACGGCAAACTGAAGCTTGACCCCAGGCGGAACGACCACATCAGGCTCACGTTTCACGATTCCTGCAATCCTGCCCGGGCTATGGGGCTCTTTGAAGAACCTCGCTATATCATCCAAAACGCCTGCAACCATTTCTATGAGATGGCCGAGGATACCATCCGGGAGAAGACCTTCTGCTGCGGCGCCGGGGCCGGGCTGGGTAACGATGAAAACATGGAGATGAGGATGCGCGGCGGCATGCCCCGGGCCATGGCGGTGAGAGACGCGGTAAAAAAACACGGCGTGAACCGCCTGGGATGCATGTGCGCCATTGACCGGGCGACGTTGACGTCTCTCATGGAATACTGGGTGCCGGGGGTGGCAGTGATGGGCGTTCACGAACTGCTGGCGAATGCCCTGGTCATGACGGGGGAAAAGGAACGAGCAACGGACCTGCGGGGAGATCCGCTTGCCGGGGACTGAACGGATGCAAAACATTCTCACGGGCAGTGTAAGGGGTTTTAGGGCAAAGCATGAAACTCTATGACAAGGGAAAAATCATCGCCGGAATCATGATCTTTGTGATCCTGATCACCTTTCCCTTCTGGTACGGGAAAGGGAAAATCTCCGCCCCGCCGGTCCTCAGCATCGATACGCCCGCCATTGGGAAACTGGAAGAAAAGCGCTGCCTCGAAGAGACGGCCTTCATGCGATCAAACCATATGAAGCTCCTCGTCAACTGGCGTGACGGGGTTGTACGGGAGGGAAACCGCCTCTATACGGCAAAGAGCGGCAAGGTTTATGAGATGAGCCTGTCCGGAACCTGTCTCAAATGTCACAGCAACAAGGAGCAGTTTTGCGACCGGTGCCATAATTATGTAGGGGCAAAGCCGTCCTGCTGGAGTTGCCATATCATTCCCGGAGAGGTGAAATAATGGAATCCAGCCGCAGGGATTTCCTTAAAATCGCAGGCATTTCCACTCTTGCCCTGTTCGTGCCGGTAACCTTGCCGGCAGCATCGCCCCGGGGACTATCCCCTGCGAAGGCGCGCAAGGGCGGACGCTGGGCCATGGCCGTGGATGCATCGAGATGCCTCGCCGATTGCACGGATTGTTTCGCGGCCTGCCATAAGGCGCACAACGTCCCTGATTTCGGCAATCCCAAGGATGAAATCAAGTGGATCTGGCCGGAGCCCATGGCCGCTATCTTCCCCGGCGAGAGCCACCGCTTTCTAGATCATGATATCAAAAACCAGAGGCTGCCCGTCCTCTGCAATCAGTGTGCGAATCCGCCCTGCGTTAGGGTCTGTCCCACAAAGGCAACTTTTAAACGGCCTGATGGGATCGTAACGATGGACTATCACCGCTGCATCGGCTGCCGGTTTTGTATGGCCGCTTGCCCTTACGGGGCCAGGAGCATGAATTATCGCGATCCGCGCCCCTTCATCAAAAAAATGACCCCGGATTATCCGACACGGACCAGGGGTGTTGTGGAAAAGTGCAACTTCTGTGATGAGCGTCTGGCCAAAGGCCTTATGCCTGCCTGTGTCGTAGCCTGCAAGGAAAAGGCCCTCATCTTTGGGGACATGGAAGATTCGCGCTCGGTGATCCGGCGTATTGTACAGAACCGCATGACCTTGCGGCGACGTGCGGGGCTGGGGACGGAACCGCAGATATATTATATTTTATGAGGCCGATATGCTCGAAAAAGCCCTGACGGGAAGCCGCGGATACTGGTTATGGGTGATTTTTCTCCTGCTCGTCATCGGACTCGGCTTTCTCTGCTACCTTTACCAGCTGGATTACGGTCTGGGCATCACGGGGATGAGCCGGGATGTCAGCTGGGGGCTTTATATCGCCCAGTTCACCTTCCTCGTGGGTATTGCCGCCTCGGCCGTGATGCTTGTCATGCCCTATTATCTGCACGACTACAAGGCCTTCGGAAAGATCACCATCCTGGGAGAATTTCTGGCTGTTTCCGCCGTGGTCATGTGCGTGGCCTTCATTTTTGTCGACCTGGGCCAGCCTGCGCGGGTCATGAACGTCCTCCTCCATCCGGCGCCGACGTCCATCCTGTTCTGGGACATGCTGGTGCTGAACGGCTATCTCCTGATCAACATCGTCACCGGCTGGGTCGTGCTCTCCTGCAACAGAAAGGAAATACCGCCTCCCGCCTGGGTGAAGCCTCTGATGTATCTTTCCATCCCCTGGGCTATCAGCATTCATACGGTCACGGCCTTCATCTACGCCGGACTCCCCGGAAGGGGCTTCTGGCTGACGGCCATCATGGCCCCCCGTTTCCTGGCCTCGGCCTTTGCGTCCGGCCCGGCTTTGCTGATCATCTTCTGCTTGATTCTGAAACGCGTCGGATCGTTTGACGCGGGAGAAAAAGCGATCCAGACCCTTGCCAAGATCGTCGCCTATGCCCTGGCCGCCAGCATTTTCTTTGTCCTTGTCGAGCTGTTCACCGCTTTCTACAGCCAGATCCCGGAACATGCACATCCCTTTATCTATTTGTTCAGGGGTCTGGAAGGCCATCATAAACTTGTGCCCTGGATGTGGACATCGGCCGTTCTCGCTTTTATCGCGTTGGCGGCGCTGATCTCTCCCCTGGCAAAAAAGAGCGAGCCTTTTCTGGGCCTTGCCTGCGGGGCCGTCTTTGTTTCCCTTTGGATCGAAAAGGGCCTCGGCCTGGTCGTGACGGGCTTCATCCCGTCGCCCCTGGAAAAAATCACCGAATATGTCCCGACCGGCCCGGAGATCGCCATCACCCTCGGTGTCTGGGCGGGCGGGTTTTTGATTCTCACCCTGCTCTACCGGATATTCGTCGCTGTCCGGAAAGACGTCGTGGAAACAATATAGCTGAACAATCTATGAAATGGAGGTTTTATATATGGCAAAAGTAAGAATGACGCCCAGCGAGGCGATTGTTGAAACCCTGCTGGCCGAGGGCGTGGACCACGTTTGCGGGATTGTGGGGTCCGCTTTTATGGACATGCTGGATCTCTTTCCGACGGCGGGAATCAAGTTCATCCCGGTCCGCCACGAGCAGAGCGCGGCCCACATGGAAGACGCCTACGCCCGTATCACCGGCCGGGCAGGCGTGGTGACAGGCCAGAACGGACCGGGGATCACCAACATGGTGACTTCCGTGGCGGCGGCCAATATGGGACATACGCCCCTGGTCATTATTTCGCCGTCGGCGGGAACGCCCACCATCGGCTGGGACGGATTCCAGGAGTGCGACCAGATGTCCGTCTTCCGGTCGATTACCAAGGCCGTCGTCCGTGTTCCCCACCCCAAAAGGGCCGCCGATTGCCTCAGGACGGCCTTCCGCATCGCCTACGCGGAGCGCGGCGCCGTCCTTTACGACATTCCCCGGGACTATTTTTATGGGGAAATCGAGGAAACGATTCTCAAACCGTCGCAATACCGCGTGGATGCCCGTGGCTGCGGCTCCATGGCGAGCCTGGACCGGGCCGCCGAACTTCTTTCCAAGGCGAAAAACCCCGTGATCGTCTCCGGCCGGGGGGTCGTCGATGCCGATGCCCTCGACATCGTCAAGGCCATCGCGGAGCACTTGACGGCGCCCGTGGCCGTCACCTATCTCCATAACGATGCCTTTTATGCGGATCATCCCCTGTCCGTAGGTCCGATAGGCTATATGGGCTCCAAGGCGGCCATGAAGATCCTCTCCAAGGCCGATGTCATGCTGGCCATCGGCACACGGCTGTCCGTCTTCGGGACCCTGCCCCAATACGACATCAACTACTTCCCGGAAAAGGCGAAGATCATCCAGATCGATATCAACCCGAAACATATCGCCCGGACCCACCCCATCGAAGTGGGGATTATCGGCGATGCGAAGGAAGCGACGGTTGAAATTCTGAAACGCCTGAAGTCGATGGACAAGAAACCGAAGCCGGATGCAAAAAGGCTGGACGTCGTGGCCAAAGAAAAGCAGATATGGGAAAAGGAACTGGTCAAGACGGCCATGGTCAAGGGCAATCCCATCAATCCCCGGCGCGTCCTTCTGGAAATATCGCGGGCATTGCCTGCGGATGCCATTGTGACGACCGATATCGGCAATGTTGCCTCTACGGCCAACAGCTACCTCAGGTTTAACAGGCCCCGCAAGCACATTGCCGCTTTGACCTTCGGCAATACGGGATTTGCCTATCCCGCAGCTCTCGGTGCCCAGATCGCCTGCCCCGATGCGCCTGTCATCGCCCTCATCGGCGACGGCGCCTGGGGGATGAGCCTCCATGAAGTCAGCACTGCCGTGGAGCACAATCTGCCGGTCATCGCCTGCGTTTTCCGGAATATGTGGTGGGGAGCGGAGGCCAAAAACCAGGTCGATTTCTATAATGACCGGTATATCGGCGTGGACATTCCTACGCCGAAGAGCTTTGTCCCCGTTGCACAGGCCATGGGCGCCAACGGTATCCGCGTGGAAAGGGCGGAAGATATCCGGGAGGCCTTCGAAACTTGCCTAAAGAACCGCAAGCCCACCGTCCTGGAGTTCGTAGTCGACGGCAAACAGCTGGCGCCGCCCTTCCGCAAGGATGCTCTGGCCATGCCGACGCGCCTGCTTCCGAAATATTCCCATCTGGATTATCACAACTGGTAAATCCAACCAGCCCCGCCCGAAAGGGCGGGGCTTTCAATCTTGTTGCCAGTCAGTTCCTTGGAAATACAACCGGCATCCACTTTCGGGTCGGTTCTCCTGCAGGGCAGCGATGTGGATGTGCCGGTGGAGTTTCAATCCGGTCGGCTGGTCGGCGTCCGGAGTATCATCGGCATTTTGCGAGGCGCACCCGGAAATATTCTGGATGGTTATCGTGACCATGCGAAATCGACTGATCCATGCCAATTTCGATGTCGATCTTGATCGCGTATGGGATACGATCATCGACGATCTGCCGCCCCTTGTCCAAGCGTTGAGAATAATCCTATCGATGGAGAATGGGAGACAAAGGGAGCAGGGAAGATAATGACAATCCCTTTATAAAAAGGTCAGACTTAAAACCCGCAGGAACAATTTGTCCGGAAAATCCGGACGAAGTCCTGGACTTGCGGACATCGTCCGGGAATCCCGGACACAAAACAGGAACACGCGGCAGGGAGTAAGGCCGAAACCTGGTTGAATCATCTTCCTAATATTAGTCTAAACACTTGTATCCAATCTGATTTACATATGCACTCCTCGTTTGGTCTCCATACTGTAAGGCTTTGGCATATTTTTTGGACTATATAAACTAATACACTTTTCAAAAAGAATAATCCGACTTAACGAGCCTATCCAACAGGAGAGGCTGATTTTAGATATTCTCCCACATTTTGTTGGCAACAGATTGTCGACGGTCATTTGATGGTGGAGTTCTGGTAACGGTCTGAGCAGAATCGCTTGATGCAAGCATTGACCACCAGCTGACTGAGCTGGTTATGAATGGGGGCTTCGTACCAAGAGGAGATACATATCCAATTTGCATAAAGAAAGGAGAGAAGAAAGATGAAAACAAAAATAGTAAAGGGAATCCTGTCGATGCTTTCAGTAGTATTCCTATTATGCGTATGTGTGGATGGCTATGCGCAATGGAGGACTCCTGAGAAAGACGCTGAAGCAAATGTGAAAAAGGCTATTGCTTATTACAAGCAATACGGCCGCGAAAAAGCCTTTGCGGAATTCAGCAATGCCAATGGAACTGGGCAATTTACGGATATTAAAAAGGAATTGTTCATTTTTGCTTACGATATGAATGGGAAATGCCTTGCTCAAGGGGCAAATCCAGGTTTAATCGGAAAAGTGTTGTGGGATCTCAAAGAGGCGGATGGCAAATATATGTTCCGTGATATGACCGAAATAGCAAAAACAAAGGGAAGCGGGTGGTATACATACAAATGGAGCAACCCTTCGACCAAGAAGATTGAATGGAAGAAAAGCTATATTGAACGTGTCGATGATTTTTGGATCGGCTGTGGTGTGCATAAGGCCATTTAATGATGGCCGGATGCCGAAGCTGAACTTGTCCATGAGATAGCGGGCCATCCAGGCATATCTCACTGCAGCGGTGATTACCCTGAAGGGCCTGGCCATAGGCTCTTCAGGACCCTTTCATCAGAGAAATGAGGCAACAGTCTCAAGCTCAAAAGGGCCGCCTCTTTCCTCGATCGAAATGGAATTGAATTAAAAGGAGGATGCCATGTACCTGAGAACTTCAGATCTACCGGTCATGAGTCTTGGATTCGGCGGATATACCTGCAACTGGGGTACGCATTTTTGCGGATTGTACGAATCGGAGGCTGAAAGAGACATGATTATGTTTGGTTTCCTGGGCCAGGGGCTTCGAGAGCGGGAACTCCTTGTTTGCTGTCCCGACGAGGAGCATTACGATCATGCCCTGGATCATGTCCATGCAAAATGTCCGGATGCCGAGCGACCTGATGCAGAGTCCTTCAGGCTGTTCCATTCCCAAGAGCTATATCATCCCGAAGGTTTTTTTTCTCCACCGGATATGTTGAAAGCACATGACGATATATGGGATGAGAACCTGCGCAGTGGGGCAAGGAATGTGCGAGGAACGGCGGAGATGGGATGGGCTCTCGAAAAAATTCCTGGCATAGAGCATCTCATGGCCTACGAATCGCTTCTTAACACCTTCATCTGGGGCAAAACCTGGATCAGCATCTGCCTTTACGATGTCAACCGTTTCCCGGGAGCGACGATCATGAAGGTCCTCCAGACGCACCCCTTCGTCATCACGGGAGGGGGCATTTTCGAGAACCCCTACTTTGTTCAGCCCGAGAAATGGCTGGCTGAACGCGCGCCTGAATTTCTCAAGGCTGTTTGAGATTTTATGACAAATCTGTCACATCAAATATTGTTGGCTCTCGCATATGTATCGCAAATATCCGATCCTGATGCAGTAAGATCGAGATTTATAGAATCGCTCAATGGAATCGACAAGGCTTTTGCCTTCGAGTTTGCTGAGTATTTACCGCACGGGGTTCCGGAATACCTAGTTCTGCCTATTGCAACGCTTCGCTCATCCTTCGGGTACGCCTTGATGGCAGATGCCTCGGAGACCACTGAGACCGAACATGCTGTTTTTAGAACGGCTTTCAAATTTCTGGCGGTCGTTCTCGAAAACAGAATGCAGGCACTTGCCCTGGAATCAAAGAACAAATCATTGCTGAAGGAGATCAGTCAAGAGAAATCACTGATTCATACCGTCCTTGATACATTACCGGTCGGTGTCTGGGTCACAGATGCCAATGGTACGATCTTGATGGGTAACAATGCCGGCGAGAAAATCTGGTCCGGCATTCGTTATATCGGCATTGAACAATATAGCGAATACAAAGCGTGGTGGTCCGACACGGGCAAACGCATCAAACCCGAAGAATGGGCTGTTGCTCGTGCACTCAAGACGGGTAAAACCATTATTGCCGAAGAAATCGACATCGAGTGTTTTGACGGTGCGCAAAAGACGATCCTCAACTCGGCGGCCCCCCTGTTGGATGACATGCGGGAAGTTATCGGGGCAATCTGCGTCAACCAGGATATAACCGAGCGCAAACAGGCAGAGAAGGCGGTGCGGGAAAGTGAAGAACAGTATCGGGCCGTGTTTGAAAATCATTCTGCCATCAAGATTCTCATCGATCCGGATAGTGGGCATATCATCGAAGCGAATAAGGCCGCTGTTAACTTTTACGGATGGTCATATGAACAGCTCAAGCAGATGAAGATTCAGGAGATCAATACACTGCCCTCCGAAGATATCAAAAAGGCAATAGAAAAGGTAAATAACGAGAAACTGGCCTATTTTGAATTTCGTCATCGACGGGCGGACGGCTCGATTCGAGATGTGGAGGTATACAGCAGCGAGATTGAAGTTAAAGGAAAGGATTTCATCCACTCCATCATTCATGACATCACGGACCGCAAGCGGGCGGAAGAGGAAAAGGAGAAGCTTCAGGAACAGTTGATTCAATCTCAGAAGATGGACTCTGTTGGCCGATTGGCAGGGGGCGTGGCGCACGATTTTAACAACATGCTGGGGGTCATTATCGGCCATGCGGAGATGGCAATGGATCAACTCGATCCGGCCCAGCCGCCTTATTCAGAGCTCCGGGAAATCCGCAAAGCAGCAGAGCGTTCCGCCGATCTTACGCGCCAGCTACTGGCCTTTGCTCGGAAACAGACGGTGTCCCCTAAAATGCTCGACATGAACGAGATCGTTGAAGGCATGCTCAAAATGCTGCAGCGAATTATAGGAGAGGATATTCAACTGGCATGGCTACCGGGCAAAAACCTGTGGGCGGTCAAGATCGATCCTTCACAAATCGACCAGCTTTTGATTAACTTGTGCGTTAATGCTCGCGATGCCATCTCCGGCGTGGGTAAGCTCACCATCGAAACGGGGAATGTCAGCTTTGACGAGAGCTATTGCATCGATCACATGGACTTTATCCCTGGAGAATATGCCCTTCTCGCCGTGAGTGACGACGGTTGCGGCATGGACAAGGCGATACTCAGCAAGCTTTTTGAGCCCTTTTATACGACCAAAGGGACGGGGAAAGGTACAGGTCTGGGCCTGGCCACGGTCTATGGCATTGTCAAACAGAACAACGGGTTCATTAACGTACACAGTGAACCGGATCGGGGAACAACCTTCAGAATTTATCTGCCTCGGTATGTGGGTAAAGCAGAGCAGAAAAAGACAGAAGGCTTTCAAGAACCGATCATAAGAGGGCAAGAGACCATTCTGGTGGTAGAAGACGAACCGGCCCTCCTTGATCTCAGCAAGCGCATGCTTGAAAAGCAAGGTTACCGGGTGTTGGCCGCCGGTATGCCGGTTGAAGCGATTCGCCTGGCTGAAGAATATGCCGGGGCGATCCATTTGCTGATGACCGATGTGATTATGCCCGAAATGAATGGCAGGGAGCTGGCCAAAAGATTGCTTTCCCTCTATCCGAACCTGAAACGTCTTTTTATGTCGGGATATACCGCCAACGTCATCGCCCACCACGGCGTATTGGATGATGGTGTATATTTCATCCAGAAGCCATTTTCCAGGAAAGACCTGGCCTCCAAAGTGCGGGAGGCATTGGATCAGAAATAAATGAAGGGGTATGCAGCAAACAAAGCATTCCTCTTAACCGGTTTCCCGTACGTTCTTATGCGGCATAGGGGTATCATGGTGCTATCCTTCAAACAATATAGATTGATTGCTTTAACTTGCGTTCTTGAGGAATTGTAGATGCAAGCCAGTCAAAGCTCAGTTCAGTAGATAATCTGTATTTATCTAAACACTTCAATAAATTCCAGGTACGCAACCGCGCTTCCCCCGGTGTTGTCCGTGTCGCTCATGACGGCAAGTCCGGCCACCGCCGGGGGATCCATGCCGAAGGTTTTCCGGTAGTCCTCCAGAATGTTGACCGACTCGTCAACCCATTGGCCGACACGATCTTTGCCCTTTTCCAGAACCACAATGCGGGCCTTGTCGGTATAAGGGCTTGCAAAGATCCGCTCCGGGATGTCCTGGCCCGTCCAGACATAGCTCAGGGTGCTGTGAGGCGGGTATTTGCCGTAGATCGCTTTGGTGGCGCCATATGTCAGACGCTCTCCCAGGGTTGCCTTGTCGGGATCATAGGGGAACATGACATAGATCCGGATGGGATAGTCGTCTCCTGATTTTTCCTTAGGGTTTCCCCTGTCCGAGAGATGCGTGACCCTCCAGCGCCAGCGGATGCGGGGATGCTCATAGATGTTGAAAGTCCGGCGATATAGGATAGCAGAAGCGGAGGCGCGGCTTTCGGCCTTCAGGATGGATTTACCCCCTTCGCGGACCAGGGTATAGGTCGTATGGGCCTTGACCTTGGGAAAGGTTAGCGGCTCCCATTGGGCGAGACTGTCAAAATTCTCCCGGAAGAGAACATCCGGTCCGGCGGCAAACCCCGGCACAATATGAAAGAAAATAAAAAAGGCAAAAAATGTAAGGATCTTTTGGCGAGAAGGAAAACCGTTCATGTCTTGTTTCCTTTCAGCGGTTTATTATCACTATGGCCCGTGTCGTCTTTACCTATCTTCCGAAAGAAAGGACGGAGGGCCAAGGGCAAACAAAAGGCACAAGCAGCGATAACAATACCAATGACAACGCCCTTGACATTCCCATGCATGATGAGTTCTCCCAATGAACTGCCGAAGGCTACGAAGGCAATGCAGGCAGGCAGCATGAAGACAAAAGTGCTGAAAAGGTATTGCCGGAAGGGAATTGGCATCAGCCCGAAGAGGTAATTCAACAGATTGAAAGGGAAGACTGGAACTAGGCGCGTAAAGGCGACGGCCTTCCATCCGTGTTGAATGACTTTATTTTGAAGCCATTTCCAGCGTTCTTCCGGAATCTTAGCTTTTACGGCGTCCTGAAAAAAATAGCGGGAAAGAAAAAAAGGCAGGCATGACCCGATCGTCGCTCCGGAGATGGAAAAAATGACGCCCCACACGGGACCCCAGAAAAAACCCGCCGCCAGTGTCAGGGGGATGCTGGGCATAAACAGGGATGGGGCAATGGCATAAATCCCGAGAAAAATGAGGGGGGCGAGAACCGGGAAGCGATGGAGGAGATCCACGAGCCTCTGTGCCGAAAAGTCATTCCCTTGGTGCAGATAAATACCACCGACAATCAAGAGGGCAATGAGGAGGATGGCCAAAAATTTGCCCGTTTTCAGTCTTTCCATCAAGGCCAGTATAACCCGGCCGGTCCACTGCCTGAGGGGCGACGGAATCTTCCGCCGCGGCGTTACCCCCGGCAGACATTCCAGAAGGTGAACCGCATCCATACCCCGTTTGAGGAAACGGTTTTGACAGCTGATGCAGTACGTGACGGTGGTCTTTTTCGCATCTTCACGGGTGATCCGGTCAAGAAAGCGATCGGCGAGGTCAGGGGATAAGGCGCTCAGCATACCGCCCGAACCGCAGCAAAGGGGAGCGGATGCTTCCAAAACATCATGGTGAGATGTCCGGACATGGCCGGCCAACGTCCCGGCACTGTTCCGGATGGCCTCCCATCGCGAGGACGGACAGGGATGATGAAGATATACCGGAACCGTCCATTGCTTCTCAAAGAGCTCCGGGGGCAACACCTCCAGAATGAAGGCGACCTGAATGCCCTCCATATATTGCGACAGGAGTTTATGACAATTGAGGCAAGCGGTAATCACCTGCCCGACGCCGTGATCCTGAAGGCGTTTGTGGATCTCATTCAGGGCGGCAAAAGCCGTTTGGGTATCGCCTATCCCATAAACCGGATCGTAGCAGCAATCGAGGACCAGCCCAACTTTCTGATGCAACTGGCGGCTCAGGATTTTCCGGAGCTTGCGGACCAGTCCCGGCCGGTTAGCCGCCAGGCCGCATCCCGGCCAGAAGACCGTATCCGCCTTCCCGTAAAATGAAAACGGAAACCCATGGCCGGCCTTGGCAAATCCCCGGGCGCCGTCCAACAGTTTCCGGACGGTTGACGGAACCTGTCCCTCTTGCACCAACCGTTGCTTTGCTTCAAAGAAAGCTAACGACGGCGAAAGCGACAAGGGGCAAAGGGCATCGCACCGCCGGCAGGACGTGCAATAAAACGACACCTCCGGACGCTCCGAAAGAATCCGGTCCGGTGTCCCGTACTCCTCAAGAAAAGGGCAGGCTGCGGCGCAGACGCCGCAGCCCGTGCAATCCTCTTTTAAATCCATCTCGCGTTATTTAACCTTTTCCATAGGATATCCCAACTCGTCCCAGGCCTTGATGCCGCCGGGATGGCGATACACGTTCTTATAACCGAGCCTGACGGACCACATAGCCCCGTTGTGGCTCCGGGTGCATTCCGTAAAACCACAATAGAAAACGATGGCACGGTTCTTGTCCGCTCCCAGAAGAGTCTCCAAGGCATTCTTCAGCTTGTCGTCCAGCTTGGTCAACTCCGGTCTTTGAATTTCCAGGTGAACGGCACCGGGTATATGCTGTTTTTTGTAACTCCCCTCCGGATTCGTATCCACGATCAGTACGTCTTTCTTCTTGTCGATCCATGCTTTTAGCTCAGAGGATGTGACAATCTTATATGCCCCTCTTTCAACTTCCCGGGCAAAGGCAACGGCAAACTTCTCATTTTCTGTCTCTTTTTCTCCCCATGCCGCGAGGGCGACGCCGGTCATTCCTAAAACCAGCGCTAACACAATCAACACACCAAACAACCTACTTTTCGTCTTCATCCTTACTTCTCCTTTCTTCTTTAAACTATGGTTAAATTATGGATTATCCTAATAAACTTTACGGGTCTTTATGATGAGCCGCTGCCGCAAGCATGGCGTGGCGGACAGCGCTGCAATATAAAGCCGTTAGATTGCCGCGGCGGAGATGACCCCTTAGGGGGAATCTCTTTAATTATCTAAATTTACTTGTGATATTGGTGAAACAATGAACCAATTATGCCTCCTTTTTGCGCCATGCCGTCATTTCTCCGGCATGACTCGAAGGGGCCTAATCGGTCAGGGGCAGAGAGACGGCAGGACTGCGTTTTCGGGAGAACCACCCGGGTTCTCTTTCAGCGCCTCATATTAACGGTGTGAAGAATAACAATAAACAATCCACTGATTTTCCTTTTAAACCATTCTGAATAAACATCGTGTAACGGTCGGCTTATAGAAAATCCAAAGAAAACTGTCAATGGAAATGTTGAGTGCCGAAGCAACCGGCCATCCGAGACGGGGATGTGAGCGTGAGGCTTGAGTCGGAGGCGGTTCCTCCAAGGATCGTTGACTCATCATAATCCGGGGATTGAAGAACCGAAGTGCCGACCGTAATCCGCCGGCGTATTCAGATCAACCAAAATACCGGGATCGTCGCAGGCGACATCAATGGCCTGATTGCTGAAACGGCCCAGAAGCGCCCTGAGTCCTCCTGGCTCTTGAAAGGCAAGGATGGCGGGGATCAGGGCTTTCGGGATCAGGGGCGGATGTCCCCGGCGGCCCTGATAGCAGGGATGGTAGATAGAATCATCCGGAATCAATGCCTCTGCATTCTCCAGGGCGTCGGGGACAGAAGGTCCATCGGTTAGCGCATCAACAAGTGTCCGGATCGTCTCAGGCCTGACAAGGGGCATATCGCCAGGGTGAATGAAAACGGCCCGGCATTCCTTGCCAAGAGCCCGGATACCTGTCTGGATGGAGGAAAACATGCCGTGATGATAATCCGCATTAATGACCCGGGACACCCCCCGCCTGTCGAGAACAGGCGTCAACCGATCTGCTTGATGGCCCAGCACGACCAGGATATTTTCGATGCCAGCTGACCGGAAAAGGGCGATGATCCGTTCGATGACCGTATCTTCTCCCGCAGGAAGCAGCGGCTTTATGGTTCCCATGCGGGAAGATTCCCCGGCCGCAAGGATCAGGGCCGTGATGTCGTTAATGGCTTTCATGGCGAAAAATATTTTTTATTGCATGGTCACAAGCAGCAATTTTCTCGCATCGAGGGTAAACCGTGTCATTTTTACATTCACCGCATGAGAGGCTTCATGCGTCGAAGACATCTTGACGCTGATCTGCTTGCCCAGGCCGATCCACGCCTGGCTTAACGCATCCGTGACATCGTCACGGTATTCATCAAGCAGAAGGTCCGTGATCTTGGCACCGATGATTCTACCCCTTGATTTTTCGATATATTTAATAACTTCCTCTGTTATCCCGCTGATCACGCCTTCCTTATCCACAAGGAATGCCGTCAATTCTTTGGATCGTTCCGCCATCAGGTTGTCCCTGCTGTCCCTCATCCAGGCGTAGGCCTGTTCCAGTTCCTTGTTTGCCTTTGCCAGCTTTATGTTCAGGGCGGTTATCTCTTCCTCTTCCCTTTTCATGTCCGTAATATCCATGATATTGCCAAACACCTTAACGACCTTTCCCTCTTTGATGATGGGCTTCCCCATCGTGCGGACCCATTTCTCCAGTCCCTGCGCCGTCGTGAGCTTCACTTCGATATCAAAGGGTTCTCCTTGAAGGGTCTGCAGATAGGATTGCCTGACAATCTCCTGGTGCTCGGGGGCATAGGAGCCGATGTTGCTCTCCAGATCGCTCGGATTGTAATCCGCAGTCGGCGATAATCCGCGGATTCGATAGACCTCATCGCTCCAGATGGATTTCCCGGTGGCAATATCATATTCCCACCCCCCTATTTTACTGATCTCCTGGGTCTCTTTCAGGATTCTCTCGTTTTCCCTGATTTTTTCCTCCGCCTGCCTGCGCGCCGTAATATCACGAATGGCCACCACTCTTGCCGTAGGATGTTCATCCGGGATCGAGCGGCCGAAAATTTCCACCGGGAATACCGTTCCATCCTTTTTCACGCCATTCATTTCAAAATGATGTTCCTTTTTTTCTTTACTCTCCCGGAGCTTTTCCAAGATCAACTCCACGGAATCGGGCGCCACAAATTCGATCACATTCCTCTTGACGGATTCTTCCTGGCTGTAGCCGAACATTTCCATTGCCGATCGATTGATATCGATGATTTGCCCATTATCGTGAATAATGATCCCCTCAAAAGTAGAGTCCGCCAACGTCCGGAATCGTTCCTTGCTCCTCATCAGGGCTTCTTCCGCAAGCTTGCGATCGGTAATGTCCCGGGCCGATGCCTGAAAACCGGTATATTTGTCATCCTTGAACATCAACTGGACATTCTGTCCAACCCATTTGGTCGATCCGTCCTGGATGATGATGGGGAACTCAAAATAGGTGCCGGGGGTCTTGTCCAGGAATTGTTTCTTATAGAGGGTTTCGATTTCCTCATGAAAATCAGGTTTCACAAGGTTGAGATAGTGTTTCCCCACGAGCTGCGCCTGGGTAAAACCTGTAATGCGTTCGGCAACTGGATTCACATAGACAAAATACCCGGACAGCGTAATGGTGTAGATAATGTCATTGCTGTTCTCGACGAGAAGACGATACTGCTTTTCGCTCTCGCCCAGAGCCCGCTCCGTCCGTTTGCGTCCCTCGATTTCTTTCTCAAGTGCGATATTATGCCCTTTCATCCTCTCCATCTGCAACTTGAGTTTGGTTTGCAGAATGGCGTTTTCCAAGGCAAAGCTGATATTCCTTAACATAATGGCAAGAGCCCGCTCATCGTGCTCTGTAAAAGGCTGTCCGGATTTATTGAAAGAGAGGTTCAAAACAGCATATATGGCATTCCCGATAAAGATCGGCATGCTTAAAAAAGAGGGGGGGCCGTATTGGGGATCATTTTGCTTGTGAGTCCGGGCATCCTTTTCAATATCCAGAATCAGAAGGGGCTTCTTTTCCAGAATCACCTCTCGGGCCACCGAATCCTTGATTTTGAGATATTTACCTTTTTCCAGCCCTTTGTCATGGCCTTTGGCGGCAGCGACACGGAACCGGTATAATGTGGCTTCATTGATGGGTGATGTTCCCGACGCCAGCAGGGCTCGCTGGCGCACCGCTGTTTCCAAAACAAACACCGACCCGATTTGCGCACCAATGACGTCCATGGCCTTATCCATCAGCAAATTCAGAAGATCATCCGTATCATGGGCGTCCTTTGCCAGTTCCATCAATTCCTGGATCATGGACAGCTCGAAGGTACGTTGACTCAGTTCTTCCGACGTTTGCTCGAGCCTTGTCGAAAGGCTTTCACTAGAAAAGGATGACATTTTAAAACCCTCCTATAAACCTTACAAGCGAAGATCTCCGCCTTGATCATCTGTTGCTGTCCTCAATTTCATCCGCCCGATATAATGCCCAGGGCGTTCTGCCGAAATATCTTGTCATAGAAGGATTGGGAGAGGTTGAGGCCCAGCAGTGTATCAATCTCCACCTCCCGCGGGAACAGGACATTGGGGAAATCAGACCCGTACAGGATACGGTCCTGGTATTTTTCAAGAAAATCGACGCCGAGGTTTGAGGCCAGAAACCCTTCAGGCATACCGGGGATAAACGTATAGGATGTGTCCAGATATAAATTCGGGAAGCCGTCGAGCAATTCCCCGAATTCGGCATATTCCAGGGCACCCATATGAGGCACGGTAATATTCAGGTCCGGATAGCGTTTCATAAGCTCCTTAAAATAGGCGACGCCTGTGAACTCATTGCCGATGGGCCCCGTTCCGGTATGGATCAGGAGCCGTTTCCCTTTCTCCATGACGAGCTCGTAGAGGGGATAAAGCCGCTCGTCATGGGGATAAAAGCGCTGGACGAGGAGTTGCAGCTTGAACCCCAGAATTCGCGGGTGATCCAGGAGCGATGCGGCCATCTCCAGGCCGTCCTCGTCTTCCGGGTGATAGGCGGCAAAACAGTAGAGCTCCGGCATCTCGTCCAGGACCCTCACATTCCATTCATTCAGCGATTTCGCCATACCTTTGCGGTGGGCGTAATTGGAATAGGCAATGAGGCCCACGCCGCGTGTCCTGAGATGATCGACACATTCCCGGTAATAGAGATGGTAGATCACATCCCATCCGTAATCGGAGATAAAATGTTTCCAGATCGCATCAAACAGACGATCCGGAAAAAGATGAACATGAAAATCGATGATCTTCCCGGGCAATGTCGCCATATAATCAGACTACTCCTTACAGCATAATCCTCTTCCCATTGCATATCATAATTGCGAAGCCGGATGCATCAATAATCGAATCGGGCATCATTGAAGAGGAATATTGAAATTAGCTTTGACTTGCCGGCAGTCTTCTCTTATAATTTTCAGCATGAAGAATATGACTCTCACAACATTTATGCATATCCTTGAAGGCATCGCCTTCTTCCAGGGCTTTACGCCCGAGGAAATGGATATTCTCCTGGAGGTGGGAAAATGGTCGAAGGTCCCGCCGCACGAAAGAATCATTCATCAGGGAGAGCAGGACCTTCACATGTTTGTCCTTGTTCAGGGCCAGGCAGAGGTGATTTATAACGAGAAGATCGTGGCCGTCATCAGTTCCGGTGATATCTTCGGCGAGATCGGCCTGATGGGGAAACCGAGAATCGCCCATGTCGAATCCTGCAGCGAATGCCTGCTCCTGGCCTTCGATGCCGATGACCTCAACAATCTGCCTCTGGTTTTGCAGGTGAAATTCCTCCGCAGGGTCCTCGACACCGTTTTTGCAAGGCTCCAGAAATCAAACGTCCAGAAATGGTTGACGACCCGGGATAAATCCAAGAAGGACAAGACCAAGGCATTAAGCGGCGGTTCCTGACCGGCAGGCAGTTGATAGATTTCCTGTTTTTTAACTGCCTGCTAAATCCGTCCCATTATTCTTGCCCAGGCCAAACCCATATACTCATGAAAGGCCCGTTCAGCCATTTCCAGGTGATTAATCTCCGGGAAAAAAGCTCTGGGCCGCTGGCCTGTCGGCTCTTCCGCCACGAGATAATCCGTTGGCGCCGGGATGGGTTGCATCGCCAATTTTTGGCACAGGGCCATTGAACGGGGCATATGGGAAGCCGTTGTTACCAGTACAAACGGCTCGTTTCCTGTTATTTTTTTAATCAGCATGGCCTGGTTTTCCGTATCATTCGATTCAGATTCCAGAATGATGCTGTTCTTCTCCACGCCCAGGGCCAAAGCAGCATTGGCCATCAGCAAGGCTTCGGAAACGGGGCTGAAAACAGCACCGCCCGAAAGAACCAGCTTCGATCCCGCGAGGGCTTTGTGAACCCGGATGCCCTCTGCGAGGCGTAACAGAGAGGCGCTCGCCAGCTGGGCCGTGGCCGGGCGTTTAGGATCATAGCTTCCTCCTCCACCGAAAACCACGACCCATTTTGTCCCGGATGCGGTTTCTGCATTTAAAAGCGGCGGATAACGATATTCCAGAGGTTTCAGGACGTACTCCGGGAGGCCATGATAACTAAAGGCCATCAACAGGATGACACCGATGGACAGGACCGCCTTGCCGGCCCTTTGCCGCTTGGTGAACAAAAGCATGATCAGTCCAATAATCAACAGGACCATGCATAGAGACAGGGGATAAAGCAAAGGTCCGATCATTTTTTTAAATAAGAACATGTCATTTACCTTTCGTCAGGATAAATGGTTGAGAGGGACAAGGACCGCATGCCCTAGGGTATTTTATATCACAAACAATCGCTCAGGAAGTCACTATTTTTAACCCGATTGTCTTCCGATAGCCATTTCGTAAACGCTTAGCAGGCCCTCGGCCTCCGCTTCAGAGCTGAAACAGGCCGCTGCCCTTCTTCGTCCCGCGGCACCGAGGGCGGCCCGGAGCGTCGCATCGTCAATGAGCTTTGTCGCCTGATGGCGGAAATCATCACGATCTCCCGGATCGAAAAGAATGCCGCAGGGGCTATGATCGGCTTCCGCCAGAATGGGCCACCGGTTGCCCTCGATATTCGAGGCCAGGATCGGACGCCCGGCCGTCATAGCTTCCAGAATCGCATTGGACAGGCCTTCCGAAAATGAGGCATTCAGAACAACATCTGCGGAGGCATAGGCCGCTGCCATCGCTTCCGGGGGAATCGTGGGAATCCAGCGGGCAAAACCGGACAAACGTTCAATTTCCGAGAGGAACTTTGTCCCATAAGCCACATCCAGCAGAGGACCCGCAAAAACCGCCCGGAGCCGGGGACGGGATTGAGAAACATCTTCCAGCGCCAGGAGGCATTCCAGGTTGCCCTTGACGGGCCGGATTCCGGCGGGATGGAAGAAGACAACATCTTCCGGCCGTGCGCCGCAAGCATTCCTGAGATCGTAGGGGGCGTTCCCCATGGGGAGGACCGATTTGGAAACATGGACCACCTGCGAGCACAATGCCGGTTCATTTTGCCGGCACCAGGGCATGAACCAGCTATTCTGGGCGATAATAACCTGTGCACGCCGGAGGACTTTCAACGCTGCTGCGGGCCCTGGATGGATATTCCCTCTGCCGCTGATATCCGTTCCCGCCGGCGACACCACCAGCGGTACGCCGGCGTAACGAGCGGAAAGGAATGGATCGAGAAAGAAGCGCCCCGACTTCGAGGCATGATGAACATGGACAAGATGAGGATCAAACGTTTCCATGACTTCCGCCATGTCCCGGACAGGGAGATCGTCGGACGCCTGAATCCTGACAGAGACGCCGCGCGCAACAAGCAGTCTGCGCCACCGTTCTGCCGTTATGGCATTGCCTGTCATTCGGGGAAGAACCGTCGGTGTCAGGATCAGAACACGCAGGCCGTCCTTCATGGCTTTATCTCCGGAAAGCGGACAAGATTAACGCCTTTTGCCGCCAGCGCAGCGATAAATTCGGGACTCAGCAGGGCTTTGAGTTCGATTTCCCGTTCCAATACGGAAAAGGAAGAAAATGGATTCCGGCTGGTCGTTTCCGGGATTCTCCCCGGATGAACCATGAGCTCGGTCAGGCCTTCCGGAATGGATTCGATAACCTTTTGCAGACCCATCGGATTCAGCCTGTTTTTCAGATAAAGACCACGGAAATGATCCGTCACGGAAATTCGGAAACGGGACAATCGGTCCCGGCCATCCCCGGCAAGCCGACTGAAGTTGTCGGCCTCGGCATCGAGTCTTTTATCTTTCTCACATAACCCTTCAGGCGGCGGTTCTTCCGGAAGCCTTATCCAGGGGATGCCGGATTCCTCCGCCACTTCGGCAACAACCTGGAGCGCCGCAGGGAAAATATGAACATGCTGATGTCCGTCCAGATGGCTGATTTTTATGCCCGCGCTTTGAAGCGCCCGGATCTGGGCGTGAACCTCCTGTCGAATGTCCATATGCACCCCCGCCTGTCCTTCATTCCGGAGAAGTTCATGGACAAACGCCTTCCCCCGGAAACAGCCGTCCGGACCGGTCAAAATGGAAAGCGGCGATGAAAGAGGCCTGCCTTCCGATAGGTTGACATGTATGCCGCAGGAGACAGTTATCTCGAGAGACTTGAGGCGCTGTACCGCATCGCTAAAGGCCGGACCATTGGCAAGGATGCTGACGGCGGTGACGGCGCCCGCCTTGATCGCTTCGAAAATCCCGTCATTCCTGGCCATGTCGGCACCTAAGTCGTCGGCATTGATAATCAGCTGTTTCATACCTTCCGGGGGCCTGAGGCACGTATAAAAAGGTTGCGAAAAGCATAACGGTTGTCGCTGGTTTCGCTGAATTCAGACTTCCCGGCAGTGCGAAGGTCTGAAAGGTATTGGAAAAGACCGGGCGTCATGGCGTCGTACTCCTCCGCCGTAAAGACGCGTTGTGTCTCATGGACCAGAGAGACGCCGGAAAAGCACTTTTCCAGAAGCCGCAACAGCCTGGACGGATGGGCAAGGGAGATGGCCAACAGCCACAATCTTCCCGAGGAAGGCTCCAGCCTGTCGGGAGCGCCTTCGATAATCCTGCACAGAAATTCCGTCCCGTCCGGGCCCCCGTAGCGGGGGCCGAAAGGCACAGGGCCGGGTGTCTGGGGCGGCGTGGCAATGATCATGTGAAACAACCTGCGCCCTGTCCCGGACTCATGAGGGTTGATGGCTTCATACCAGGACCCCCGACAAAAGTCGATTTGTTTGCCGACGCCATTGATGTGTGCGTTACGGGCGGCCGCTTGAAGTGCCCGGGGATCTAAATCGGCGGCGACAACATGCCCTGCGCCCAGTTTCGCCGCTGTAATTGCAAGAAGACCCGCTCCACAACCCAATTCCAGGATGTTTTCCCCCGGTACAACATCCAGAAGCTTGGCCAGCGCCACGCTTGATGGCGGAGGCAGATGAATGCCTTCGGGAATTTCAAGTTCAATGACCCCGGTGGGATGGGTTATCCGGACCTTTTGCAGTGAATCTGAAGAGATGTTATCATTCCGGTGCATACTATGGGTGTCGCCGTTGCCGGTAAAGACACCAGGCATAAACGGCCAGATTGATCGTCATTACCATCATGCCTAATAATATCTGATGCCTCCTCGTCAGAGATTCCGGATAGAGAACCGGCATGACATACCGTTCGATAAAATCAATGCTGTATGCCACGTCCCCTCCTTTTGCCCGGAAGTGGTTTTCCAGAGGGGTTAAGGGGCAGATCCAGCCCGTCAGCTCCACAAGGGCCGCCCAGGTGACGGCCGGGATATGCAGCCAAGCCCATCGCCACCTCCAGAGGACCAGAAATCCGCCGAAGACCGCGAAGAGTATGAAGGCCAAATGAATCATGACAACAACATCGGCAAGAAAAAGGTAAATCATATATTGCCCGCGATGCTGAAAATTTTGTCCTATTTTCTCGGGTATCCCACTGTTTGGGCCAGGACGATCTTCTGCTCCGGACGCAGCTTCATGGCATTGGCCAGGTGTTCACGATTGATCATCCCCCGGACGACTGTGGCCAGACCTTCCGAGGCGCAATAGAGATTGACATTCTGGGCGATGAATCCCGTATCAACAGCGGCATAGAAATCCTTCGATTCCATAGAGGTATTGCTTATCCGGGCATAATCGGCGACATAGATGAGATTCACGGGAGCGTCGCTCACAAAGGGCTGAGTCCCTGTCAGGGCACGGATATCCTGGGCAAGGACGGGGTCCAGCCGGTGCTGGCGGTGATCATAAACATAAAGCCCCTGCTTGGTTGCGACATAGACATCGATTTCCTGCCAGTTCATGGCGGAGGGGGCTGTCCGCTTGCCGGCGCCGGGCCGGTTGATGCCGCAAGCCGACCAGAGGAGGTTGGAAATCACCCGGATGGGAAGTTTCTTGTCACTGAAATCCCGGGATGTTTTTCGTTCCTTCAGGACATGCATGAGGAGCCGGCCGCTGTCCATCTGCGGTTTGATCAGTTGGATCGGCTTGAGATCCTGTGCCTTCCCCGGCGGGGCGCTCCAGAAAAAGAGACAGACAATCATGAACAGGATGGTGGCATTCTTTTTACTCATCGCTTCTCTCCTTTTGATACGAAAACAAAGTACCGGCATCGCACCCGGTTCTTCAGAAATGTTTTTTCAACCATGGGCAAGGCCCTGATCCGCATCCGGCATTTTCATGCCTCATAGCGCCCCCTCATGCACAGGGAGCTGCTGCAACTATCGCATACAGACGCCGAGAACCTCGTTCAGGTCCGTGTCTCCTTTGATGATTTTTAAAATGCCGTCCTGCAGAAGGGTTCTCATGCCTTCGCCCATAGCCGTTTTTCGCAAGGCCGGTATGGATTTACGCGTGATGATGATCTGCTTGATCGCATCGGATATGGTGAGTTGCTCGAAAATGCCCATCCTGCCCCGATAGCCCGTCTTGTTGCACTCCCGACATCCTTTGGCCCGATAAAGCTGGAACCGGTCATCGTAGACCATTTTGAGATCCGCCGGGAATCTTTCCCCGTAATGTCGAACCAACTCATCGAATTCATATCTTTCGGGATGATAGAGTTCCCGGCAATGGGGGCACAAGGTCCGCACCAGGCGCTGTGAAAGGACGCACAGCAGGGAATCGGCAAAGGCAAAGGGATCGATTCCCATGTCAAGCAGCCGCACGATCGTTTCCGGGGCGTTGTTCGTATGAAGGGTGCTGAGAACCAGATGGCCCGTCAGGGAAGCTTCAATCCCCATTTTGGCCGTTTCGTAATCCCGCATTTCCCCGACCATGATCACATCCGGGTCCGCCCGGAGAAAGGCCCGCATGGCATGACTGAAATCGTAGCCGATCTTGTGGTGAACCTGAACCTGGCGAATCCCCTGCTGGGCGATTTCGACGGGGTCCTCGGCGGTCCAGATCTTGGTGTTGGGCTTGTTAAGAATATGAAGGGCCGCATGGGCCGTCGTGGTCTTGCCCGAGCCCGTCGGTCCGACGATCAGAATCAGCCCGTATGGTTTTTTGAGTGTATTCCTGAACTGGTTATAGTTTTCCGGCGTCATCTGAAGCTCTTCCAGAAGCATAATCCGGCCGCGGGTCAGAATCCGCAGGACGACGTCCTCGACATAGCCATGGGTGGGAACGGTGGCCACGCGCAGTTCGATCTCTTCAGCATTGGGGCGTCGGAAATGGATCTTACCGTCTTGGGGAAGGCGGCGCTCGGTAATGTCGAGGTTTGACATGATCTTGATCCGTGAAACGATGGGGGAACGGTAATTGAAGGGCAGGGTCTTGTAAGAAATGCATTCTCCGTCAATCCGGAAGCGGACTTTCACATCCTGGGCCTTCGTATCCGGTTCGATGTGAATATCCGACGCATATCGCTCGCATGCCTCGTTGATGATCTTGTTGACCAGTTTAACAATGACACTGTCCGATTCGGACACAACGGGAAGCACCTCAGCCGCCGCCTCACCGGCAGCATGCTCATTGTGCTGGTGAACCTGTCCCACCGATTCTTCCAGCCTGTAAAAGTGATCGAGAAACCGCACGATATCGCTTTCCGATGCGGTGCGATAATTGATTGCCTTGGTCTTTAGAATTTGTTCGATCATATCCCGTTTCGGAAGATTATGCGGATCATCGACAAGGACGGTGATCCGGTCTCCTTTTCTTTCGAGAGGCAGCCAGAGTTCCCTGCGAAGGTATTCATATTTCAGGTTTTTCAATAATTCTTCGGGAGGGAGATAGTCGTCATCGAACTCGATGGCGGGTAGCAATGGCTTTGTCTCCGAAACATCCTGCATCTTCTTTGACACGTTCATGTTCATTCTATATCGCAGAGGGTCAATGGACGCAATATGAAAATTGACTTCCACCCTCCTTTCACGTAATACTATGGAAAATGGGTTAAATTCGTATAACCGCTGCCGCGGAATAAACCTCGGCGCTGCCTGGTATGGATATGGAAGCCTCCCGCAAATCATCTTACTGGAGCACATACGCAGCCGTCTATGATGAAGGCGTGGATTATGTTGTCGGAAGGGATTTGCGCCTGGCCGTTGCTGTCAGATTGTCCCATGAACGCCACACGGGGGCGGTCCTCGAGTGCGGCTGCGGCACCGGGTTTTACACAAAGGCGATTGCCGGACATGCCGACCATGTCACGGCGACGGACATCTCCGAAGAGATGCTGGACATAGCCGGCCACGAACTGGCATTGCTGGGGAATGTCTCCTTTCAAAAAGTCAATGCTGAAAAAACGCCTTTTGCCTCGGGAGTCTTCAATACCGCTCTTCTGGCCAACATCCTGATTACCGTAAAGAATCCGCTCAAGATTCTTCATGAGTGTTTGCGGGTCCTGAAATATGGGGGCTTGCTGGTGGTCATCGCCTACACGGACTACGGGATGGATAACGCCGAAAAGATGGACCTCAGCCTCCGTTATTTTCAGAAGTTCGGCATGCCTCCGCCGGGAGGGTTGCATAATTTCAGCCCTGAAGAATTGCGAGCCCTGGTCAGGCAGGCCGGATTTACCGTAAAAACAGTCACCGTCATGGGGGATAAGCCCAAGGCCCTTTACCTGCGAGCCGTCAAGGATGTCCCTCTCGGGAAAACGCCTATCAACCATTAACCGGGGACAAAATGGATGATCCCATGAACAAAGACGAGTTGAAAGGCTATTCCAGGTTTTTTCTGAAGGACGCCATCAGAAAGGCCATCGATTTCTCTCAAACAGACCAGAACAGAGGCTTTGCGCCGCCCCCCATCGAAAAGCCCTATGACCGGGGGGCCGAACGGATAAATTTGACGCCTCCCGATCGCTTTGGAGACATGGGCGCCCTGGATTTGATGTCGGCCATAAAAAACAGGCAAAGCCGACGCGTCTATAGCCGGGAGCCGTTGAACCTTGAGGAATTGTCCTTCCTCCTGTGGGCCACGCAAGGTGTGAAGCAGGCTCTCGGCGCGGGCCATGCATCGAGAACCGTCCCTTCCGCCGGTTGCCGGCATGCCCTGGAAACCTATCTCTGCGTCCTGGGTGTCAAGGGCATAGAGCAGGGCGTGTATCGCTACCTGCCTCTCGAACATCAGTTGCTCTTCGAATTCAGCGAGGACAGCCTGGCGGGGAAAATCACCGACGCAGCCTTTGGACAGCCCTATCCGGGACAATCGGCCGTCACGTTTGTCTGGACCACCGTTCCCTATCGCATGGAATGGCGTTATGATTTATCCGCTCATAAGGTCATCGCCATCGATGCCGGTCATGTCTGCCAGAATCTTTATCTCGCCTGTGAAGCAATCGGGGCGGGAACCTGCGCCATCGCCGCGTATGATCAGGAGGCCATGGACAAGCTCCTTCGGGTCGATGGAAAAGAGGAGTTTGTCATTTATCTGGCGTCCGTAGGGAAACTTCCCTAGAGGCAGCCATGATCATCCCCGGAGGGTTCTCCCCCTCAACACAAAACCACTCCGCC
>CAZBME010000033.1:27857-48912 GCA_964492965.1 uncultured Syntrophaceae bacterium
TAAACAGCATGAAAATCGCCGACGATATCCCCTTTCTTATCGAAAAGAATCTGCCCTGTCAGTCCGGCCTTGTTCATATATTGTCCGTGCAGGTAATGGGAGAGTTGCTTCGTATCGGTTGTCTTTAACTCCGTAATGCTGTCTGTGACAGCGGTGAAGGCATCGCCGGCAAAGAGGGCATGAATGGAAGAGGGGCTGTAGTCATAGATCTTTTTAAAACGACCGAGGAAGATTTTCCCCCGGGGGGCATCCAGATCAGCAGGAACGGGCGGACTTAGAAAATAAAAACCTTCTGCCGCCTTATAATCTGCGATATCAACCAATACGCTGCTGTTAACCGCGTCCCCGCCCATAAACGGCACTTTCCACGCCATACGCTCACGACCTTCAAGCAGGCGGGCCGCTTCGGGATAATAACCGGAAAAGAAGACAATATCCGGGTCCGTCGTCTTGATGCTCGACAGAATGTCTGCATAATCATGTTTGCCCGGGATTAAGGCATTGTAGAAAACAACGCCTATATTCGAATTTTCCAGCAGTTTTTTGATAGCCTCCGCCAGCCCTTTTCCATACAGGCTGTTGTCATGCAAAAGAGCCGCTTTCTTGACTTCCATTTTCCGGATGATTTTTACCGCAGCATTTGCTTGTGAATCATCCCGGGGACATGTCCGGAAAAAATATTTCAACCCCTTTTCCGTGAGGGAAGTCGCCGTTGAACCGAAACTGACCTGAATGATTTTTGCGTTATTAAAAATCTTCTGGACGGATTCAGTCATTGATGACGTATAGGAACCGATGACAGCAACGACGCCATGCTTTACAAGTCTCCTCGCAGCGGCGGCGGCTATCTTCGGATTACCTCCATCGTCTTCAAAAATCACATCCACCCTTCGTCCCAGGAGCCCGCCACGATCATTAATATCCCTCGCCAGCAGCTCAATGGCTTGCTTTGCTTCAATGCCCACAACCACAAAGTCACCTGTCAGGGGCCCAATAAAGCCGATTTTTACCGAATCCGCCGCCCATGCAGCCTGCGAAAAAAGGAAGAAACAAATGAACAAAAGGCTTATTTTTTTCATATTTTCTCACAACTCAACATTTTAATATTAAAAAACAACCGAATCGACGCCTAAATTCTTTTTGGGCGGCGGGGTTGCTTCGCGAATGATCTTGTATTTTACAAGCAGGGGAGAGTCGGGTCTTATCTCAATCTGTCTTTTTTTCCTGACATTTTCCACGCGAACTTCCAGCGTATGCGTTCCGGCGACAAGATTATTCAAGGCCAACCCGGTTTTCCCAACATACTGGTCATCCACATAGACATCCAATAACGGTTTCGCCCCAGAAGCTTTTTCTGCGTAGGATTCCACTTCCAGGGAGCCGCGGAGGGCGATCGTCGCCTGTTTTTGCTGCCCGTCTTTTATATCAACGAAAAAACTGTAATTATAGTTCGTTTCCGGTAAAAACAGGGAAATCATGTGTCTGCCTTCGGCCAACTCCAGTGTGCAGTTTGACGACTGACCGGTGCGGATGCCATCGACAGAAACCTCCGCCTTTTCCGGATTGGTCCTGATATCAATGAATCCGGTCCGGATTTTCGGCTTCTTGTTTCCCGAAATGGAAACAAATTTCATGCCCTGGACACTTGCATAGTCGGGAATCGGCAGCAAGACCGGCTGGTGATGGGCGGATAAGGCAACGCCCTTGACTTCCACGGTATTGAATAATTTTGTTATATTACCATACATGCCGCTGATGGTTATTTCCTGCCGTTCGGACTCATTTGTTTCTTTCCTGACTGCATAGATATATTCAAAAATGCAATAGCTCAGGGCGCCATGCTTGAGCTCGTGATATTCAACGGATGGCTGATTCTCGTTGCTGGATGCCAGATAGGCGATTCTTCGTTCAACAGAACCGTAGGTATCGCTCTTCTGGACAATTACAATCCCTCGCTGATTGGCCCCTTCCGCACCGAGGCCAACGTTGAAGCCCAAGTTTTCGGCAAACAGTTCGCTGAAATTTCTGGCCCCGCTGTAACATGAATCGATAATCAGAATAATGGAGGCCGCTTTTAGAGAACCCAGTTGCCTTGTAAGCCACGCCTTGTTGATGAACGTTTCATTATTGACGAGGGAGCTTCCTTTTGATTCTTTATGGAACTCATTTAGCCTTGCGTCATGGGGTGCCAGAAAACTACTCGTGTTACTGGCCTTGATCCGTGTAGGCAGCCCATGGCCGGCAAACATGAAAATGAAATGATCAACCGGATTTCTCTGACTTTGCTTGACTGCATCGGCGATGCTCTGCATGATATTCTGTTTGGTGGCCTGCTGATTGAGCAATGTCGTGATATCCGATGACCGATACCCTGAAAAATTGGTCAGAATGGAGGAAAAAGTCCGGATATCTTCGTCGGCGTAAGCCAGATCATTAAAGTCGGAATCGGCGTACTGACTGATTCCGATGAGAATGGCCTTGTTGTTTTCTGCCTGAGCGAAGGTACAGGCCAAGATTAAAACGAGACCGGTAAGGGCGATGTATTTCAGAATTGTTTTCATGGACCGCATTGGCCTTCTATACATCCATAAAACACGTCCCCGATGGGATCGGGGCTATTGCTGATCATCTCCTGCGGAAGCCGTTGGGACCCATGCGCCTCGGACCAGGAGCGTTTTGTTTTCTTGGTATGAGGCACAGGGGGCCAGCTTTTTTTAAAATTTATAAACGTAGCCCAGCATCCCGAAGACACCAAACTTTGAATCGGAACCAACGTCGCTGCCGCCGTTCAAATATTGCCATTTGCCACCGACCTGAAGGTTCAGGCCCTGCCAGATATTCCAATAACCCGTCAAAATAACGGCGCCGCCGATGCCGCTGCCCGTCTGTTTTGTTCCATCGTCGCGCTTCCAGTCGGCGCTTGAATACATGGCCCTCAAATCGGCCCTCATGCCGATATAATTATTGAAGGGAATAATCGCCCCAAGGCCCACCAGAGGTGAGCTATAGGTTCTGTCTATCACTTTCGTCGCCCTTGTCGGATCGGTGGCACTTTTGTAAGTCCACCTCCACCCGGTTGAAAGGGTTTCCGTCTCTTTATTGGTGGTGTAGTTGTATCCGGCAACAACATAGGGCACGAAATGTTTTGCGGAAAGGGGCTTGATCAGGTAGCGCAACGTAATTTCCTGTTCGGCCTGTTCTTTTTTCAACACAGAGTTCGCTGCGGAATTGACAAAATCATAATTAACATCAAAATCGCCTTTCCGGTAGGAATACTGGAGGGTAAAATTATCATAACCGACAAAGATGTTCCCGCCGGGCATGCCTCCACTGATGGTGCCGTCTTTGGTCTTGACGCCGTTGCTATTGTATTGGTTATATTCCCCGCGCAGGTACCAGTACTCAAAACTGCCCCCTACCAGCCATTTCTTTTCCGCGGCAACGGTGGGGTCTTTTAATACCAAGCTCTCTTCAATGACCCGCTTCGGTTCCTCCTGGGCAAAAATATTCGCCACAAAGAAGATATTCAGTAACAGTCCCAAGGCCAATAATAAAACAACTTTGTTTCTCATAGGAAACTCCTTTCATAATATCAATCGTTTAGGTTAAATAAACAACCGACAACCCGAACAAGAAATCCCTTTTCTTGGTTCATTCTCTTTATGATTCGATATTCAGGGCTGGAGAAGGATGAAAGAAGTAGCGCTCAAAATTAATGAAATAGGAGCAGGCCAAGTCTGAGGCCCTTTCTTTCATTAATTCCCCCAGTCAAGTATGGTTCACCCAATCCGTTTAGCAGAAAGGTCTTAAACAGACAATAATTGATAGCATGTTTTCAGAAACAGTCAAGTATTTTAACATGGCTTAACAGGGTGGCCGCCTGCTATTCCACCGGAAAATCAAAATAGGTTTTCGGATATGGCTCTTCCCGCAAGGTAAAATGCCACCATTCCTGATCATAATTTTTGAAGCCGTATTTGTCCATCAGGCTTTTGAGGAGAAGGCGGTGGATCCGCTGTTGGTCGCCGATCTTCAGGTTTCCCGGGTGGGACAACTCATGGAAACAATCGAAACCCGTTCCCATATCAATGCTGTTATCTTTGAATCGCTTGTCCGCCGGGGAAAAGCAGGCGACGAGAGGCTGGCCGGAGGCGTAGGCTTCCTGTTGCGGAACGGGGAGGGGGACAATCGTCAAATCAACGGTGCTGCCCCGCGAATGGCCTGATTTCTTTGCGATGTAGCCGTCCCGGAACAGGTTGCGCTTATCCACGGTCGGATAAAACTCATCTTTGGTTTTGGTATCATGGATATCCTGCGCCCACCGGACAAAATGATCGACGGCCCGCTGCGGCCGGTAGCAGTCATATATTTTCAAAGACAGGGACATCTCCTTCAATTCCCCCTGCACCTTTGCCAGGGACTCGGCGGCGTTCCTTGTGATCAGGCATTTCGGCGCCTGATAACCGTCCACTTTTACGCCGACAAAATTGTGCGGGCCATAATAACGGATATCCAGGACAATGGATGGGATAACCTGTTCAAGATCCACCATATCCGAGGGCCGACGGTTTTCAGACCGGCCGTCACCGGAAAAAAGAAAGAAAGTCCATAAACCGATCAGCATCATCAAAGCGATACACTTTTTCATCTTCCCAAAGCCTCCTATAGATTTTTTCAATAATTTTTTGTAACATCCGTTGCCCCTATCACGTCTTCTAATTCAGGGAATATACAGGAAAGATAAAAAATGGGCAAATGCCCGCAAGAAGAAGCCAAGATCACGCCATCTGACGAGCGCCTTATTGAAGCCGCCCGCAAAGGCGACGACGAATCGTTCTCTGTGCTTGTCGCGCGGTATAAACATCACGTGTTCAGGCTGGCTGCTCACTTTGCCCGTGATCCTTATGAACTGGATGATCTTTGCCAGGAGGTTTTTTCAAAGGTTTATGGACGCTTAGAGACATTCCGTCTCGAGGCCCCCTTTGAACACTGGCTGTCCCGCATCACCGTGAACACGTGTTACGATATGCTCAGAAAGGCAAGACGAGACAAAAAACATTTGTCTCTTGAGCAATTGCCTATCGGCTTAAAAGATACGGCTGCAGAATCCCGGGCAGAGGCGAAGCAGGCCTATGAATTATTAATGTGGGGTTTGTCGAAATTGCAGACCAAAGAGCGTATCGTCATCACCTTGCTCGAGCTTGAAGAGAAGCCGGTGCGGGACGTTGCAAAGCTCACCGGATGGAGCGAGGCAAATGTGAGGGTTCGGGCTCACAGGGCAAGACAGGCCTTAAAAAAGATTTTGGAGGCTTATCATGAATGACGACAAAGACAAAGAACTCAACAGGCTGTTTGCAGTGGCGAAAGGGTTCAAGCCGGACACATCGCATCTGGAAATGAACTTTGAGACGCGCCTTATGGCGAGAATCCGGGAAAGGCGGTCGTCCAGGACTGCCTGGTTTGACTGGGAATGGCGGCTGGTCCCGGTTTTCGCTGCTCTGGCGGCAATTTTGTGCATTGTTTCGCTTATTATGGATGCCAATCACTCGCAGGATATATTCGCATCCATTGTCAGCAGTCAGGAGAATCAGATCGTCGTGCGTTATCTGACAGGAGGTTGATATGAAAAATGCCAAGGCTATAATGGGAATCTTGCTTATATTCGCTTTGGGCGTTATTGTCGGTGGATTAGGCGCACGGATGGTCTACGAGGAGCGTATTGAAGCTCTGGTGAGCGGTGATTCACAGGCGCGGGAAACGGCAATGGTAAACCGGCTAAGCAAACGTCTCGACCTGGACACGAAACAGCGGGAACAGGTGCAGGCCATTATCCGCGATACACGGCAAGAAGTCGCCGCGATCCGCCAGCAGCTTCGGCCCCAGATTGCGGCCATTCTGGAAAAGAGCCAGGGGCTCATCAAGCAGACCCTTCGCCCGGACCAGGTTGCTAAATATGACATGATCATCGCCGAAAGGAAAGACCGTTAAAATCAAGGCCCTTGGTTTAAGCACGATTGCTCCCCTCTTTTCTAAAGAGGTGCTGGGGGAGATTTTATAGAATACCCCCAAAATCACCCTTTACAAAGGGGGACCAAAGAGAGAAATTATTAAGTCAATGGCGTTGTCGCTAAAAGGGGAAAGGGGTTTGAAATGGAACAATTCGCCTCTTCATTCTATCGTGGCTGATCATCTTATTAAATTTGAAGAACACAGGACAATAATTCTCGGATACTATTGGTCAAAAGGGGGCTGGATTGAAAATATACAAACGATGGTGGGTTATTTTATTGGCCGTCTGCTTGGCGGCAGCCGGCGCCTATGCAATATGGTTCATGATCCGAAATGCACAAATGCAAAAGCCGGCCGCGACGGCCAAAACACCGCCACCTGTTTCCGTTGTTGCGGAACCGTCAAAAAAGACCGACTTCAGAGTTTTGATCTCCGGCATAGGCACCGTGATTCCCTTGAATACGGTTGTCATCAAGACACGTGTCGACGGGCAGCTCATGCAAGTGTTTTTCAAGGAAGGGCAAATCGTCAGACAAGATGATCTTCTGGCCAGAATCGATCCCCGTCCTTTTGAAGTTCAGTTGACCCAGGCCGAAGGTCTGATGGCCCGCGACAAGGAATTGCTCAAAAACGCGAAACTGGACCTTCAGCGTTACCGGGTTCTGTGGGAACAGGATTCTATCCCCAAACAGCAATTGGATACGCAGGAAGCCCTGGTTCGTCAGTATGAAGGGACGGTTAAGACCGATCAGGGAGCGATCGACAGTGCCAAACTCCAACTCGTCTACTGCCGGATCACGGCCCCCATCAGCGGCCGTCTCGGGCTCCGCCTTGTCGATCCGGGCAACATGGTGAAGGCTACAGACACGGGCGGATTGGTCGTCATTACCCAACTCCAGCCGATCACCGTAATTTTTTCCATCCCGGAGGATAGTCTGCCGGTAGTTTTGGCCAGATTCAAGTCCGGATCACGGCTGCCCGTTGTGGCCTACGACCGGGAGATGAAGCAAAAGCTGGCCACGGGATATCTGATGACCATTGATAATCAGATTGATACCACCACGGGAACCGTTCGCCTTAAGGCCGTTTTTGCCAATAAGGATAACGAATTGTTCCCCAATCAATTTGTCAATGCCCGCCTGCTCCTGGACACCCGACAGGATGCAATCGTGGTGCCGGCATCGGCCATTCAGCGAGGCCCCCGGGGAACTTTTGTCTATATCGTCAAATCCGATAAAACCACTGAGATCAGACCGGTCTCCATTGACGATATTCAAGGGGGCCAGGTAGCGGTTAAGACAGGGCTCTCGCCAGGGGAGCTTGTTGTTGTGGATGGCGCGGAGCGGCTGCGGGAGGGCTCCACGGTGGAGATCAGAGCTTCAACCCGCGGAGCAACGGCCGGCACACAGCGGGAGGGACCTAAGCCTCCCCCAAGCGGAACACCTGAAACCAGAGGGAAATAATGAATATTTCCCGCCTGTTTATCATGCGTCCTGTGGCCACGGTCCTTCTGATGGTCGCCATTATGCTGGCCGGGTTCGTCGCATACAGCCAGTTGCCTGTATCGGCCCTGCCGACGGTCGATTATCCGACCATTCAGGTCCGGACGTTTTACCCCGGCGCGAGCGCCGAGGTCATGGCCTCCTCCATTACATCGCCCCTGGAGCGCCAGTTCGGCCAGATGCCCGGACTGACGCAGATGACATCCACCAGTTCCAGCGGGAGTGCCATCATCACTTTGCAGTTTAATCTCGATCTTAGCCTGGATATTGCCGAACAGCAGGTTCAGGCGGCCATTAACGCCTCCTTTAATTTTCTGCCCAAGGACCTCCCGGTTCCGCCTGTTTACAGCAAAGTCAATCCGGCGGATGCACCGATTATGACTCTGGCCATCAGTTCCGACACACTGCCCCTCTCCCAGGTGGAAGATCTGGCCGATACGCGATTTGCCCAGAAGATCTCTCAACTGCCGGGGATCGGGCTTGTAAGCATCAGTGGCGGCCAGAGGCCTGCCGTCCGGATTCATGCAAACCCTGCCGCGCTTGCCGCCTATGGCCTGACGCTGGAAGACCTGCGGGCAAACCTTTCCGCCGCAAATGTCAATCAGGCCAAGGGCAGTTTCGATGGCCCGCGGCAGTCCTATAACATCGGCGCCAACGATCAGCTCTTTTCAAGCAGCGAATATCGGAAGCTCGTCGTTGCTTACCGCAATGGCGCTCCCGTTATGCTGTCCGATGTCGCCGAAGCCCTGGACGGTGTTGAGAACGTCAATCAGGCGGCCTGGATGAATGACACCCCTGCCGTGATTATGAACATCCAGCGGCAACCGGGGGCCAACGTCATTGAAGTCGTCGATCGGGTCAAAAGCCTGCTGCCGCAGTTGCAGAGCGCCTTACCGCCTTCCATCAGGGTATCCATCCTCAGCGACCGAACAACGACCATCCGGGCCTCGGTCAGGGACGTGCAATTCGAAATGATGCTGGCGGTCGCTCTCGTGGTGCTGGTCATTTTTCTTTTCCTGCGCAATCTCCCCGCCACCATGATCCCCAGCGTCGCCGTTCCCCTTTCCATCGTGGGCACCTTCGGCATCATGTACCTGATGGATTTCGGGCTCAATAATCTGACGCTCATGGCCCTGACCATTGCCACCGGTTTCGTTGTGGACGATGCCATTGTCATGATTGAAAATATCGGACGCTACATCGAGCAGGGAGAACCGCCGCTTGCGGCCGCCCTGAAAGGATCCAAACAGATCGGATTCACCATCCTGTCCTTGACGGTATCCCTCATTGCCGTGCTGATTCCCCTGTTGTTCATGGGTGATGTCGTCGGCAGGTTATTCCGGGAATTTGCCATTACCCTGGGCGTCACCATCATCATTTCGGCTGTTGTCTCATTGACCCTCACCCCAATGATGTGCGCCAAGCTTCTCAAGCGCACACCGGAAGAGAAACAGGGCCGATTCTTTCATGCCTCCCAGCTTATGTTTGACAGGATCATTCAATCCTATGGAAAATCGCTGCAATGGGTTCTTCGCCGCCAGACGGCGACCCTGTGGGTCGTTTTTGGGACCATCGTGCTGACCGTTCTGTTATATATGGTCATTCCCAAAGGCTTTTTCCCCGTTCAGGATACGGGCGCCATCCTGGGTATTTCAGAAGCCCCTCAATCGATATCCTTCACCGGCATGGCCAAGGAACAGCAGGTCCTTGCCCGGATCATTCTGCAGGATCCGGCCGTCGAGAGTCTTTCTTCCTTTATCGGCGTGGATGGAACCAACACGACACTCAACAGTGGCCGCATTCTGATTAACCTGAAGCCCTTGCATGAGCGTAAAATCAATGCCAGTGATGTTATCCGTCGCATTCAAAGGAATTTAAGCGGGGTTGAGGGAATCAAACTCTACATGCAGCCGATGCAGGACCTCTCCGTCGATCCCCGGGTCAGCCGGACACAATACCAGTATACCATGGAAGATCCCGACATCAACGAACTGAACATGTTTGCACCCAAATTGGTTGAGCATCTTCGCGGGCAGCCGGGCCTTGAAGATGTCAGCAGCGATCAGCAGGACCAGGGGTTGCGTCTGGCCGTTACCATTGACCGCAGCACGGCCTCTCGATTCGGCATCACGCCTCAGATGATCGACGATACCCTCTATGACGCCTTCGGACAGCGCCAGGTGTCGACCATTTTCACGCAGTTTAATCAATATCGGGTCGTCCTTGCCGTCAAGCCCGAATTTCAAACCGATCCCAGTTGGCTGCAATCCATCTATCTTCGGGGCTCAGCGGGCAAGCAGGTTCCGCTGACGGCTATTGCCCAGATATCGGAAACCACGGGACCGCTTGTCATCAGTCGGCAGGGGCAGTTTCCGGCCGTCACGATTTCGTTCAATCTCGCTCCCGGCGTGGCTCTCGGGCAGGCCGTGGAGACCTTTGAAAAAGCAACTCGCGAGATGGGCCTTCCTGCCAGCATCCGCGGCAGATTCCAGGGAACGGCCCAGGCATTCCTGGCCTCCCTGACCAATGAGCCCATCCTGATCCTCGCTGCCCTGATCACGGTCTATATTGTTCTGGGCGTCCTGTATGAAAGCTATATCCATCCGATCACCATTCTCTCCACCTTGCCGTCAGCCGGCGTCGGCGCTGTTCTCGCCCTGATGATTTGTCGGACGGAGCTGACGGTGATAGCGGTGATCGGTATTATTCTCTTGATCGGCATCGTAAAAAAGAACGGCATCATGATGGTCGATTTTGCCCTCGATGCGGAACGGAAAGACGGCAAGAGTCCCGCCGAAGCCATTTATCAGGCCTGCCTGTTACGATTCCGCCCGATCATGATGACGACCATGGCGGCTCTTTTGGGAGCGCTCCCTCTGGCTCTCGGCACGGGTGTCGGCTCAGAACTCCGCCGTCCCCTCGGTATTACGATTGTCGGAGGCCTTATCTTCAGCCAGATCCTGACCCTTTATACGACACCCGTGATCTATCTGGCCTTTGATCGCCTCGCCCGGCGCATGCGGCACAGGCGCCCCATGGACAAAAACAAATCAGAGAACGGTGCAGATCCGACATGAACATCTCTGCCATCTTCATAAACAGACCTGTTGCGACGACGCTTCTCACCATCGCTTTGACCTTGGCCGGCATTATCGCCTTTCAGTGGCTCCCCGTATCGCCCTTGCCGCGCGTCGATTTCCCCACGATCCTCGTCTCGGCAAACCTTCCCGGGGCCGATCCCGAAACCATGGCCACATCTGTTGCCGCCCCGCTTGAACGCCAATTCGGACGCATCGCAGGCGTCACGGAGATGACCTCAACCAGTTCCCGGGGCACGACCGGTATCGTCCTTCAATTCGACCTGAACCGGGATATCAACGGCGCCGCCCGCGATGTCCAGGGGGCCATTAATGCAGCGCGGGGAAACCTGCCGCCCAACCTCCCCAATAATCCGACCTATCGGAAGGTTAATCCGTCAGAGGCCCCCATCCTGCTTATCAGCCTCACCTCCGATACAACCAATATCGCCCAGATTTACGATGCGGTATCGACGATTCTTCAACAAAAACTGTCCCAGGTAGCGGGCGTCGGCCAGGTGATTGTGGTCGGCAGTTCACTGCCCGCTGTCCGCGTGGAACTCAATCCCCTGGCCCTCAGCAAATACGGGATCAGCATGACGACCGTCCGCGGCGTGCTTGCCACCACAAACGTCAACCGGCCCAAAGGACAATTGTCGAACGAGTCTAAAACTTGGGAAATCCAGACAAACGATCAACTTCGGACGGCTGAGGAATATAAATCCGTTATCGTCTCTTATCGTTCCGGAGCCGCCGTGCGGCTGTCGGATGTGGCCGATGTGCAGGATTCGGTGGAAGATGTCCGTACGATGGGATTGGTCAACGGCAAGCCTGCTGTGACGGTGATGATTTTTCGTCAACCCGACGCCAACATTATAGAAACCGTCGATCGCGTGCGCGGCCTTCTGCCCTATCTGGAAGCAGCCCTGCCCGGGGGTATAAAACTCGCCGTTCTCATGGACCGCACCCCCCCCATTCGCGGCTCCCTGCACGATGTGGAACGAGCCCTGATCATCTCCGTTATCCTTGTCATTCTTGTTGTCTTCGGTTTTTTGAGAAATGTCCGTTCCACCATCATTCCCGGGGTGGCCGTTGTCGTTTCCCTTGTCGGAACCTTCGGCGTTATGTACCTGTGCAACTACAACCTGGATAACCTGTCGCTCATGGCCCTGACGATTGCGACGGGCTTTGTCGTCGATGATGCCATTGTCGTTCTGGAAAACATTACCCGGCATATGGAAAACGGAATGCCGGCGCGGGCGGCGGCTCTGATCGGATCCCGGGAAACTGCTTTCACGGTGTTGTCCATGAGTATTTCCCTCATTGCCGTATTCATCCCCATTCTTTTGATGGGGGGCATGGTAGGCCGCCTGTTTCGTGAATTTGCTGTGACCTTATCGGCGGCTATCCTCATCTCGCTTGTTCTATCCCTGACGACAACCCCCATGATGTGTGCCGTCCTGCTTAAGCATGAAAAAAATAGATCTCATGGCCCGTTGTATCGGACCAGTGAATGGATTTTCAACAGTATGTGCCGTTTTTACGAAAGGACGCTTGACTGGAGTTTGCACCATCCCCGTTTTATAATGGCCCTGGTGTTCGCGGCCATTATCATCAATATCGGATTGTTTGCCGTCGTTCCGAAAGGGTTTTTCCCGGAGCAGGACACCGGCCGCCTCACCGGAACCATCCAGGCCGACCAGGACACGTCGTTTCAGTCCATGAAGCGGAAGATGGCCGCCGTCGTCGATATCATCCGAAGCGATCCCGATGTGGAAGCCGTATCGGCCTTTACCGGAACCAGCACGGGAACAAACGCGGCCCGAATATTTATAACGTTAAAAGATTTCAAGCAAAGGACATCAGATGCCCCGCAGGTTATCGCCCGGCTGCGCAAAAAGCTCTTCATGGTGCCGGGCGCCCCAACCTTTGTTCAAGCTGTGCAGGAATTGCGAATCGGAGGAAGAATGAGCGCCGGGTTATACCAATACACGCTTCAAGGAGAAAATTTAGGAGAATTGAATGCCTGGGCGGCCCCGATGCTGAGGAAAATGCGTACACTCCCTCAATTGACGGATGTCAACAGCGACCAGCAAATCAAGGGCCTTCAGGCCTCCCTCGTTATCGACCGCAATACGGCTTCACGGATGGGAATTACACCGCAGATGATCGACGATGCCCTTTACGATGCCTTTGGACAGCGACAGGTCTCCGTCATCTACAGCCTCCTGAATCAATATCGTGTTGTGATGGAGGTTGAACCGCGATTCTGGCAGAGGCCGGAAACGCTGCGGGATATCCATATCGTCTCTTCAACCGGTGCGGTCGTGCCTCTGATGGCATTCGCCCGATTCGAGACGACGGCAACGGCCCTCAATGTTAATCACCAGAGCCAGTTTCCGGCGGTGACCATTTCCTTCAACCTGGCCCCCGGCACCGCTCTGGGGCAGGCCGTCGAAGCGATTGAGGAAGCAAAAGAACAGATGGGCCTTCCCGCCGGCATCCGGGACAGTTTTCAGGGAACGGCCAAGGCGTTCAGAGCCTCCCTTGCCAATCAACCGTTTCTTATCCTTGCCGCGCTTATTTCCGTTTATATTGTTCTGGGCATCCTCTATGAAAGTTATATCCATCCCATCACGATCCTTTCGACGCTTCCCTCCGCAGGGGTGGGGGCTGTTCTGGCCTTGTTGATCTGCAAGGTGGACCTGTCCGTCATTGCCATTATCGGCATTATTCTTCTGATCGGCATTGTGAAGAAGAACGGCATCATGATGGTCGACTTCGCCCTGGAAGCGGAACGCAAAGAGGGCAAAGGCCCTTTCGATGCCATACGCCAAGCCTGCTTGCTGCGATTTCGCCCCATCATGATGACAACGATGGCGGCCCTGTTAGGGGCTCTTCCCCTGGCCTTGGGCTGGGGTGTCGGTTCGGAACTGCGCCGCCCTCTGGGCATTACCATTGTCGGCGGCCTCATTATCAGTCAAATCCTTACTCTTTACACCACACCCGTCATGTATCTTTATCTGGATCGTTTCCGTCTCTGGCTTAAGGAAAGACGAAAGATCAGGGCAAAGCTCAGTCCGACCAAAGCGCTGCTTCTTTTGGTTTTCCTCCTGCTGCCCTTTATGAGTTCCTGTGCCGTCGGACCGGACTATGTCAGGCCAAAGACGGAAGTCCCGGCGGCATTCAAGGAAATGTCCGGATGGAAAGTGGCGCAACCTCAAGACGACGCCATCCCGGGCGACTGGTGGAAAGTATTTGGAGACCCGGAATTGAATGCCCTTGAGGAGCAGGTCGCCATCTCGAATCAAAATATTGCGGTAGCGGAAGCGCAGTACCGGCAGGCTCTGGCACTGATTCAGGTCAACCGGGCCTCTTTTTTCCCGGTTATCACCTTCGCACCCGCATTTTCACGATCCCTCGCTTCTTCCAACGTAACCAGGAATCCGCTGTTGACGGCTCCGTCGGGAGGCAATATGACCGTTTCGGACTTCCTGTTACCCCTGAACCTGTCCTGGGAACTGGATGTCTGGGGCCGTATCCGTCGCCTCGTGGAGGCAAGCAAGGCGAGTGCCCAGGCCAGCGCCTCCGACCTGGCGGCTATCCGCCTGAGCGCCCAGGCCCAGCTGGCCCAGAATTATTTTCAATTACGCACCCTCGATGGGCAGAAAAAGATCTTGGAAGAAACCATCGCCGCCTACCAGAGAACCCTTGACCTGACGAAAAACCGTTATAAAAACGGCATCGTATCAAGAGCGGACGTCCTTCAGGCGGAAACGCAGCTCAAGACAACGCAGGCTCAGGCCATCGATATCGGTGTGCAGAGAGCACAACTGGAACATGCCATCGCCCTGCTTTGCGGCAGACCTGCGTCCGGTTTTTCCCTTCCGGGCATTGCACCCCGCCTCATCCAACCGGTCATACCGGCACGCTTGCCCTCGGAACTCCTTGAACGCAGGCCCGATATTGCCGCCGCGGAACGCCGGATGGCAGCGGCAAACGCACAGATCGGCGTTGCGAAAGCCGCCTACTTCCCCACGATTGCCCTGGGGGCCTCGATAGGTTTCGAATCAACAGACCTGTCCAAGCTGCTTGACTGGCCAAGCCGTTTCTGGTCCCTAGGACCGTCGGCTTCGCAGAATATTTTTGACGGCGGTTTGCGGCGCGGCCAGAACGCCCAGGTCAGGGCCGCCTACGATGCCACGGTTGCCTCTTATCGCCAGACCGTGCTCACAAGCTTTCAGGAAGTGGAAGATCATCTGGCCGCTTTGCGTATTCTGGAAAGGGAAGCCGAGACCCAGAATGAGGCCGTGAAGGCGGCGCGCCAGTCTCTCGAGTTGATCATAAATCAGTACAAGGCAGGCATCGTCAGCTATTTGAGCGTCGTTACCTCCCAAACAACAGCGCTGACGAACGAAAGAACGGCACTTGACATCCATAACCGGCGTATTATCGCCAGTGTCCTTCTCGTCAAGGCCCTGGGCGGCGGCTGGAATATCAAGAGCCAGCCAGACAAAAACGAAAAGCCCGTTCCAGGAAAGAAGTAATTCCGATTTCCCGTCAAAAGTGATATTAAGGCAAAAATTGGAGGACGATCGTGGATAAAATGATGGATCTTTACAACCAGTACTACGACAAGATCATGGTCTGGTATGGGGCGCTTACTTTTCTGGAACAGATGGGCGTTCTTTTCGTTCTGTTTGTCGGCGGTTTTGCCATCGTCGCCTACTTTCTGATTAAAAGAGCGGCAGGTGGCTAGAAGCGTGTAATATCAATTTATTCGAACTGATGCAGGGTGGATGAAGCGAAGCGCATCCACCAACTGCTTTAAGAATCTTCAAAATTATTCACCCGGCAAGGAGCAACTATTATGGCCAAAGCATCGAATCCTGTAATCATCTGCGCGGCCCTCGCGGGCGCCGCAACCTTCAAGAACAACAACCCTTCCGTGCCCTATGCCATCGCTGAATTCGCGGAAGAGGCCCACAAGTGTTATCAGGCCGGAGCCGCCATCGTCCACGTCCACGGTAGGACCGACGACGGCAACACCACTTATGATATCGACAGAATCCGGGCGATTTACGAGGCGATCAAAGAACGATCCCCCAACCTTCTCGTGTGCCTCTCCTCCGCCGTCGGCCCCGGAGCCACACCGGAGCAGCGTCTGGCCCAAATCGTCGCCATCAAGCCGGAAATGGCCTCTTTAAACACCAATACGATGAATTTCAGCATTGTCGATAGAAACACGGGACAGGTCTTTGTCGATTTCATCTTTGAAAACACCTTCACCATGCTTCAGGATTTCGGCAAGGCCATGGAAACAAACGGTGTCAAGCCGGAAATTGAATGTTATGATATCGGCGGAATGGATAATACCCTTCTCGTTGCCAAGCAGGGCTTTTTCACCGAGCCCATGAATTTCAATTTTGTCTGGGGCGTTGCGGGCGGGCAGAGATTTCGCCCGGACGTCATGATTGCCATGAAAAACGCCCTGCCGCCCAATGCCAATTTCACAACCTGCGCCGTCGGCCCTGAGCAGTTTCCTGCCAATGTCATGTCCTGTCTCCTGGGCGGCCATATGCGCGTCGGGATGGAAGACAACACCCGCATGCCCAACGGCGATCTGGCCAAGGGGAGCTATGAGCAGGTGGAATGGGCGGTCAAGGTGGCGGCCTCTCTGGACCGATACCCCGCAACACCGGAAGAAGCCCGTGACATCATGGGCCTCCGGAAATCTTAAAAAATTTCAGCAGGAGGAATACCTTTATGGATAGCCGGGAGCGGCGCGCGCTGGACCTTATGTTTTCTCCCCGGGGCATGGCCATTATCGGAGGCGTGGGCGGAATAGGCTCATTCGGATATAATGTCGTGGTCAGTCATCTTCTTTACGGATACAAGGGCAATCTTTATCCCATCTCTTCCAAAGGCGGTGATCTTGCCGGTCATCAAATATACAAGAGTCTTCAGGACGTTCCCGGCCCCGTGGACCTGGCCTCCATCGCCGTACCGGCCACGGCGGTGCCGGGGGTGCTCCGTGAATGCCTGCGCCATGGAATTCCCGGGGTGCAGATTCATACCTCCGGATTTGCCGAAACGGGAGAGAGTGAGGGTAAGGTCCTGCAAGAGGAAATACTCAAAATATCCGCCCAGGGCATCCGCGTCGTGGGACCCAACTGTTTCGGCATTCACTGCCCGAAAGGCGGCATCACGCTTCTGCCGGGATTCGACTACTCAAAAAAGCCGGGACCGGTTGCCATGATTTCCCAGAGCGGCGGCATCGCCAACGATTTTGCCCATGAGGCCCAACTGGCCGGCATCGGTCTCAGCAAGGTGATTTCCTTTGGAAACGGTTGTGATATGGGGGCGGTGGAGCTTCTGGACTATCTCGCCGACGATCCCGATACGGAATGCATAGCGGCCTATCTCGAAGGCGTGTCCAACGGACGGGGATTTCTGGAAACCCTGAAGCGCATCTCCGCCCGAAAGCCCCTTGTCATCTGGAAAGGCGGCCTTACCCCTCTGGGCAGCCGGGCGACCATGAGCCATACGGGTTCCATGGGTGGAGAAGCCAATATCTGGAACGCCGTCTTGAAACAGGCCGGCGCCATCGCCGTCGATGGAATCGATGAAATGATCGATACCCTGACCGCCCTCACCTATCTGAAAAACCGGGGCAAAAGAATCGCCCTGGCCGGAGGCGGCGGCGCCATCGGGGTCTTCAGCTCCGATCTGGCCTCCCGATGGGGGCTGGAAATCCCGACCTTCAGCGGCGAAACGCAGAAGATTCTCCGCGGGCTCTTCCCGACGCCGGGCAACAGTGTGATCAATCCCCTGGATACGGGAACACCGGCCCTGGCTCTGGACATCCTCAAGCCTATGATTGAAACCATCCTGACGCGGGAATCCCTGGATGTGATGATCATGATCATGCTCATCCACCCCCTGGAAGTGGTCTTCCCGGCCTTCATGGCCAAGGCCGGCGTTGCCGCCCCGCCGCCCGGAACCTACCTGGAATCGCTCCTGGAAACACTTTCGCGGCTGAAAGAGGAAACGGGCAAGGATATCGTCATGGTTATTGAAAACAGGGCACGCCTGAAAGAGAATATTGGTGCGGAAGAGGTCATCCGGAACATCCGTGATCACGCCCAGGCGTTGGGCATCCCCGTTTATGGGGCTCCGGAACGCGCACTCCGGGGTATCCGGAATGCTGCACAGATCAATAGCATAAAAGATTAACAAGAAGGAAAGGATATGAAGATGAAAAAGAAAAGACCCGATTGTCCGGGTAAGGCAAAATATTTGGCAGGGAAGAGAATTCTGCCCGAGCCGATCACGGCAAAGACAAGCATCGTCTCGCTGATCGACAATATGGACGCCTATAACGGCGGCCGCCTGCGAGCCGCCTGCCACCTGCTCAGGGATAAATATTCGCAGAAGGATGTAACGGTCGGTTTGAGTCTGGCCGGGGCGCTGACACCTGCCGGGTTGGGGCCTTCCGCCGTCATTCCTCTCATGAATCACGGCTTTGTGGACTGGATCACCGCCACCGGTGCCAACATGTACCATGATCTCCATTTTGCCTTCAATCTTCCCATGCATCGCGGCTCTCACCTCGTTGATGACGCCGATCTGCGGGACAAAGGCGTCACCCGCATCTACGATATCCTGTTCGATTATGAGGACGTCCTGATGGAAACGGACCGCCTCCTGAGAGCCATCCTGTTGCGGCCCGAGTTTCAGAAAGAAATGGGAACACGGGAGTTTTACCATCATCTGGGGAAGATCATGGACGAATACGAGAAGAAAAACAAATTGGGAGAGGTCAGCATCGTCGCCGCCGCTTATCGAAACGGCATCCCCGTTTTCACATCCTCACCGGGGGATTCCACGATCGGGATGAACGTGGCCGGTCTGGAACTGTTGGCGGAGACGGCGGGTCTCGCGGATGCATTCAAGCTGAAAATCAACCCGAGTATCGATGTCAATGACTCAACGGCCATCATTCTCAATGCCAAACGCTATGAGAAAGGCAAAACGGGGGTGATTCTCATCGGCGGCGGCAGCCCGAAAAACTTCATGCTCCAGACGGAGCCGCAGATTCAGGAAGTCCTCATGATTCCCGAAGTGGGTCAGGATTACGATATCAATGTCACCGATGCGCGGCCGGATACGGGCGGGTTGTCGGGAGCCCCGCCCAGCGAAGCGGCCAGTTGGGGCAAGATCGATCCGACGAAGCTGGACGAAACCGTCACGGCTTATCTCGATGTCACCGTCGCATTGCCCCTCATGGTCGCCTATGTGCGGCATACGACCAAACCGAAAAAGCAGAAAAGGCTGTACGACCGGGGGCCGGAACTCCATCAAAAGTTGGTGAAGTCCTACCTGGAAAACAATCGGGAGGTTGACCAGCTCACGGTCCTCATGAAGAAGCTGGCGGCCCCGAAGGCAGGGAAAAAGAAATGAAAAAGCACCTGTCCCAATTGATAAAGCAGCATGGAACGCCCCTGTTCATCCTGGATCACAGCCAAATTAAAAAGAACTACAGGATGTTCAAAAAATGTCTGCCTCGTGTTCAATGCTACTATGCCGTCAAGGCCAATTCGCATCCGGAGATCATCAAGACCCTGTTTCATGAAGGCTCGAGTTTCGATGTCGCCTCTTATAATGAATTCATGCAGGTTCACGAGTACATCGAGCATTTTGAAGAAAGAGACAAGGCGTCCTTTGTCTGGGATAAAATTATCTTTTCAAATACCATCAAGGACCGGGATACCCTGCGTAAAATCAGGCCGTACAAGCCTCTGGTCACCTTCGACAACAGCGACGAACTCAAAAAAATCAAGGAGCACTGCAATACGGCGGGACTGGTTCTGCGATTAAAAGTGCCCGACACGGGTTCACAGGTCGAGATGAGTTCAAAATTCGGCGCTGAACCGGGCGATGCGGACCATTTGATCAGTCGGGCCTTTGACGCCGGGCTGGTGGTCGAGGGTTTGAGCTTCCATGTCGGCAGCCAGTGCACGAATTTCGACAATTACACGGCGGCCCTGGCCATCACCTCCGAGATTTTTAATGATGCCCGGAAAAAGGGATACCATCTCAACATCGTGGATATCGGCGGCGGATTTCCGGTCCCCTACGACGCCCAGGTCCCGGAATTCGAGAAGCTCGCCCAAATCATCAATACGGAATGCGAACGGCTTTTCCCCCACGATATCGAGATTATTGCCGAACCGGGGCGGTTCATCGTGGCCACGGCGGCCGTGTTGATCACGGAAATCGTCGGCAAGGCCCGGCGGGACGGGAAGATCTTTTATTACATCAACGACGGCGTCTATCACACCTTTTCCGGCGTCGTCTATGACCACTGGATTCCCAATTTCAGCTCCTTCAAACGCGGGAAAAAAGACGTTTGCGCTGTCGTCGGGCCGACTTGCGACAGTTTCGACAAGATTTCCCTGGCGATCCAACTGCCGGAAAATCTGGAGATCGGCGATTATCTCTACACGGAAAACATCGGCGCCTACAGCATTGCGTCTTCGACCCGTTTCAACGGATTTGACGGCGCCACTATCATTCATGAGCCTTAGCGGGAGAGAGAATGATATTAGCCGCATTTAAGAAGGATGATATCGTTGGCGCAGGCCTTGTTTCTGCCGACGGTAAAACCATCCGGTCCTATGCCTTGGCTGCCGAAGAAGCCCGGCGCGGCGTTCTTCCCCTCCTGGAAAGAATCGTTGAAGGCGCTCCCCTGCCGCCTCTCGGCCCCATTATTCCCATCGGCGATGTCCGTTTATCAGCGCCGATTCCCAAGCCCCGCCGTAATATTTTCTGTGTCGGTAAAAACTACCGCGCCCATGTCAGGGAATTCGCCGGCAGCGGCTTCGATGCCGGCCTCACATCATCACCCGATGATATCCCCTCCGATCCCATCATCTTTACCAAGATCTCCGACAGCGTCATCGGACCGGGAGAAACCATCCGCATTCCGGCCGCCATATCGACGGCTATCGATTACGAAGCGGAACTGGCCGTCGTTATCGGCAAAGGCGGCAAGGGTATCCGGGCGGAAGAGGCCATGGGGCACGTCTGGGGCTATACCATCATCAATGACGTTACCGCCCGGGATTGGCAATACCGGCACAAGCAATGGCACATGGGGAAATCCTTCGATACCTTCTGCCCCATGGGACCCTGGATTGTGAGCCGGGACGAGTTCGACGGCACGGACACGGGGGTGCGCTCCTACATCAACGGCGAACCCAGACAAAACGGATGCACAAGTGATTTAATCTTTTCCATTCCCAGACTGATCGAAACGCTCTCGGCAGGGATTACCCTTTATCCCGGCGACATCATCGCCACCGGCACCCCCGAAGGCGTAGGCATCGGCTTCAAGCCACCAAAATACCTGAAGGCGGGCGACATCGTCCGCATCGAGGTAGACGGCATCGGGGTGCTGGAAAA
>CAZBME010000034.1:0-34206 GCA_964492965.1 uncultured Syntrophaceae bacterium
CGTGTGTATGCCCACAAAGGTGTACCGCGGGTTCGAATCCCGCTCTCTCCGCCATAAATAAACGAGTAGTGGTCGATTCTCCGGTGAATGGGCTGCTGCCGTTATAGTCAATAGCCGGGTCCCGTGCAACGGCGGATTGTGAACCCCGTCAGGTCCGGAAGGAAGCAGCGGTAACAATAACCGGCGTGTGCCGCGGGGAACCCCGGCTATCTTTAATTAATTCACTCTATGTCCGATTACCTTGTCATAGCCAGAAAATGGCGCCCCCAGACCTTTGAAGACGTGGTGGGGCAAGAGCATGTGGTCAAGACGCTACAGAATGCCATCGATCTGAAGCGCATCGCCCACTCATTTATCTTCAGCGGTCCCCGCGGAATCGGCAAGACCTCCGTCGCCCGTATCCTGGCAAAAGCCCTGAATTGCGAAAACGGCCCGACACCGACACCATGCGGCATCTGCGCCAATTGCCGTGAGATTACGGAGGGCATCGCCCTTGACGTCCATGAAATCGACGGCGCGTCAAACCGCGGAATTGACGAGGTTCGGGAACTTCGGGAGAATGTGAAGTTCCTGCCTTCATCGTCCCGCTATAAGGTCTATATTATAGACGAAGTGCATATGCTCACCCGGGAGGCATTCAACGCCCTGCTGAAGACCCTTGAGGAACCACCACCCCACGTCGTTTTCATCTTTGCCACCACGGAAACCCAGAAGATTCCCGCCACCATCATGTCACGGTGCCAGTGCTTCGATTTTCACCGTATATCCCTGAAGCAGATCGCCCTCAATTTAAGGAAAATAGCCGATGCCGAAAGCATCCGGATCAGCGACGCCGGCCTTTCCTGGATTGCCGAAGCAGGTGATGGCAGCATGCGCGATTCGCAAAGCATTTTCGACCAGGTTATCTCCTACGCCGGTATGGATATCAAGGATCACCAGATCGAAGAAATCCTGGGGCGGATGGACCGGCGTTTCCTCTTTCAGACATCCGCAGCGGTATTTACCGGAGATGCCGCTCAATGCCTGACAATCATTGACGAAGCCTATTATGCCGGCCTGGACATGCTGACCTTTTATCAAATGCTCCTGCAGCATTTCCGTAATCTTCTTTTCGTTAAAATTGTGACACGGGGTGAAGATATCCTCCAGGTCGGCGAAGAAGATCTGATCAAGCTGAAGGAACAAACTGTCGATCTGTCCCTGGATTCCCTGCAACGGTTGCTGGACATTCTCATGGAAGGGGAAGACAACCTCAGAAGAAGCCGACATCCCCGATTGAACCTGGAGGCGACCCTCCTGCGCATGGCCTATCTGGAACCGCTGATTCCCATCGATCAAATCGTCTCCAGAATGGAGAGCCTTGAAAAACGACTTTCATCAGGGTTGCCGGAACGGTCTGCAATAAAAGCAACGGCTTCAAAGAACGCCTCCATCCCTACCTACAAGAGTCCGGCTGATAATGGGCACAGTCAACCTGTGAGTGAAACGATCGCCCCTTCCTATGATACTGCCGGGTCATCAAACCTTCAGGACAAGGCTTATTCCCGGGAGGCCGAAGCCCTAGCTCCCGGAGCCCCCTTGCCGGGCGACATGGATACCCTGTGGAACAGTTTCAGGGCCTACGTAAAAAAAGCCAGCCACCCCCTCTGGTCGAAGATCGAACCGGGGAAAATTCTCGCCTGTGACAACAACCTCCTGCGTGTCGGGTTTCCCCAAAACCATTATGATCTCTTTCTCGCCGTCATGGATGCGTCCCAGAAAGAAAACCTGAACATTCATGCCAGATTATTTTTTAAAAACGACGAGATAGCGGTCAGGATAGAACCTCTGGCGGATGAAGGAGACGGCAGGGACAAGGGCAGCAAGAACGGCCTGTCCCGAAACAGCCAACAGATGGAAAACAAGCGTGAGGTTATCAATCATCCGGCGGTCCAGAAGATTCTGGATGTATTCGAAGGCGCTGAGGTAACGGAAGTCATTTCGCGGCGCAAGACAGGGGGAGAATCATAGCGTGAACGTATTTATAAAATCGAGGAGGAGGTAATACCTTGGCAAATTTCGGAAATATCATGAAGCAGGCCAAAAAGCTGCAGGAGCGCATGACCAAGCTTCAGCAGGAACTGGAACAGAAAACAGTGGACGCATCTTCCGGAGGAGGGATGGTAGCCGTTGTGGTTAACGGCAAATTCGAGTTGGTGTCCTTAAAAATAGAGAAAGACGTCGTGACCCCGGAAGATGTGGACATGCTCCAGGACCTGATCATGGCAGCTGTTAACGAGGGTATTCGCAAGGCCCAGGAGATGACGTCCTCGGAAATGGCCAAAATTACGGGCGGCATGAATATTCCCGGCTTAACCTGAGGCACAATGCTATGACCGGCTACGCCCCACCTATCCAGCGTCTGATCAAGGAATTGGCGCGCTTTCCCGGTATCGGGGAGAAAACCGCCGCGCGACTGGCAAACTTTATCCTTCACGAATCCCTTGAAGATGCCCGTCGCCTCGCGGAAAGTATCATGGAAGTCAAGGAGAAGATCCGCCTGTGCGCTGTCTGTTTTAATCTCGCAGAAAAGGATACCTGCGATATATGCGCCGATCCCGGCAGGGATCATGGCACCATCTGTATTGTGGAAGATCCCGATGCCCTCATCGCCATAGAGGAAACGGGAAGCTTCCGCGGGACATACCATGTCCTTCATGGCGCTCTGGCGCCGCTCGACGGCATCGGCCCTGAAGATCTTCGAATCCAGGAGCTTTTGAACCGTATTCGCAGCAATCCGGTACTGGAAGTGATCATCGCCACCAATCCCAATGTTCAGGGGGAATCGACGGCCGTCCTTATGAGCCGGGTTCTCCATGAAAAGGGTATCCGGATCTCGCGGATTGCCATGGGGGTTCCCGTAGGAGGCGATCTTAAATATACGGACCGGATGACCTTGGGGAAAGCCCTCGAATTCCGGAGAAACATGTAGCAAAGGGGAATATTTCCTCACCATCAGGGGAATCCCTCCCCAAGATATTGGGGCTGACGTGCCGTATTCTCTCAACGCATAAGTACAACTACCTGCTTTTATTAATTATTTTAAATAATGAAAATATGGCATACTCTTTGTATTATATATAGCAAACAAATCCAAGGAGGTATTTACAAATGAAGAAGTTAATGTCGATCGTTGTTTCCATGCTGTTCGCCCTGTCATTGTCAGGTCTTGCTTTCGCTCAGGCCGCAAAAGAGGCAAAGCCCGCAGCAGAGCCCGCAAAGGCTGAAGAGAAGGCTCCGGCAAAGGAAAAGAAGGCAAAGAAAGAGAAGAAAGCAAAGAAAGAGAAGAAGGCTGACGAGAAGAAGGCTGACGAGAAGGCCCCGGCCCCCGAAAAGAAGTAATTTCAGCGAAACTCGTTACACGATTCAAATAAAAAAGGCTCCTGAACTCATTCAGGGGCCTTTTTTATTGATGATGCCCGGCTATCTCCATTTAGAGTCAAGTCCGGAATTGGCATAAGGCATTTTTTCGCAGGATGTGGTACATAGGAACAACAATGCCAGACACTCTCTTGCAGGAGGCCACAAATGGTCGAGTTCGTCATTCGGGACAACAAGCTGCATTGCCTCTTTTCGGGACAAATGGATACGGTCGCAGCCATGCAACTGGAAAATGGCGTGGATATAAAAATCCTGCACACAAAAAAACCCGTCGTCTTCGATTTACAGGATGTCCATTATGTCTGTTCAGGATTTATTCGCATCTGCATGAAGGCACAGAAGGCAGTCGGCAAGGATAATTTTTCCATCATCCGCACGGACGCATTTGTAACCAAGGCCATGACGGTCGCCGGGATGGGACAGTTCCTGCAGGCTGTTTGAGGCTATACAACCCTGATCGTTACAGATGCCATGGTATCACTAGAGAGGATTTATCCCTTATGAATGAAAAGCAGATAAAGGATAAAGGGCTCCTGGATCAGATCGCCATTCACCGCCAACAAGTCACCGACCTGCAAAGCTCGGAAACGGAACTGCTGAAGGTTCTCGAAAACCTGAAGCAAAAGGATGATCTTTATCGCCTGATTGCAGAACTCTCCAATGACGGCATCGTGGTTATGGGAAACAAAGGCCTCCTGTTTTTCAACCGGACCTATCTGGATATGCTGGGTTACAGCGGGCCTGAAGACCGGGCCGACAAAACCGTATTCTTTAACATCCATCCTGATGATCGCCCCATGGTGGCTGATTATGCGCAACGCAGACTGGCCGGAGAGACTGTCCCTTCCAGATACGAATTTCGTATGCTCAAAAAGGACAATTCGATCATATACGTAGAGGCCTCCGCGGCGGTGATCACCTATCTGAACGACAAAGCATCGCTCATATTTATCCGGGATATTACACAGCGCAAACAGACAGAATCAAAATTAAAGGAAAGCGAGGAGAAATATCGTCTGGTCGTAGAGAACGCAAGCGAGGGAATTTTAGTGGCCCAGGACGGCAAGTTGAAATTCATGAACCAGGCTGCGTTAGAGATCATCGGTTATTCCGAAGACATCATGAAATCGATGCCATTTACGGCATTCATACATCCCGAAGACCGGGATATGGTTTATGAGTACCATGTATCGAGACTAAGGGGTGAAGATCGGCCGCCCCACTATGCCTTCCGGATTATCACCGGCAAAGGGTCCGTCAAATGGGTCGAGCTTCATGCCGTCACGATTGACTGGGAGGGTCACCCGGCAACCCTGAATTTTCAAAGCGATGTCACAGAGCGCAAGCAGGCAGAAGCCGCATTGATCAAAGAAAGGGAAAGATTCCAGAATCTTGTTGAACAGGCGCCTTACGGGATGATGCTTGTTGAGAAGAACGGCGCCATCGGCTATATCAACCCGAAATTCACTGAAATATTCGGCTACACTAAACAGGAAGTGCCCGATTTAAAAACATGGAGAACGAACGCCTATCCGGATAAAAAGTACCGAGAGGAAATCGGCGTCACATTGGAGGCCGACCTGGAGCATTTAAAAACAGGGGGGAGACTCCTTCGCACTTTTACGGTTATGTGCAAGGATGGAATGGAGAAGGTCATCAATTTTATTGCTGTTGAATTGAAGGATGACCAGTTTTTAATCGCCTGTGAGGATATTACGGAACGACGCAAGTTGGAAACGCAACTTCTTCAGGCGCAGAAGATGGAAGCCGTGGGGACTTTGGCAGGCGGCATCGCCCATGACTTCAATAACCTGCTCATGGGCATTCAGGGGTATGCCTCTTTGATGCTTCTGAATATTGACGCCGGCCATCCTCATTATGAAAAGCTCAAAGCCATCGAAGACCAGGTACAAAGCGGCGCAGATCTGACAAGACAGCTCCTCGGATTTGCCCGTGGCGGACGCTATGAAGTGAAGATCACGGACCTTAACAAATTAATAAGAAAGGCCGCTTCCTTGTTCGGGAGAACAAAAAAGGAAATCCGTATCTATGAAAAGTATGCGGAATCGCTTTGGCATGTTGAAGCAGACCGGGGCCAACTGGAACAGGTGCTGCTGAATCTCTTCGTGAACGCCTGGCAGGCCATGCCGGGAGGTGGTTCTCTTTACCTGGAAACGGAAAACGTCATCCTGGATGATCATTATATAAAACCTTACAATATCAACCCCGGCGCTTATGCAAAGATATCCGTGACGGATACGGGTGTGGGCATGGATGAGAAGACACGGGCACGCGTTTTTGATCCCTTCTTCACAACCAAGGGGATGGGACGGGGAACGGGACTGGGACTGGCCTCGGCCTATGGAATCATTAAGGGTCATGGGGGAATGATTAACGTTTACAGTGAAACGGGACACGGAACGGCCTTCCATATCTATCTGCCGGCATCCCTTAAGGAACTGGCAAAAGAGGATTTACCGTCCCATCCTGTCCAGAAGGGCCATGAAACCATCCTGATCGTTGATGACGAGAAGACTATCCTTGAAGTCACGAAAGCCATCCTCGAAAACTTAGGCTACCATATTCTCACGGCGCAAACAGGTCATGAAGCCATTGATATTTATCTCGCTGATTCCGAGAAGATCGATCTGGTTATTCTGGATATGGTCATGCCTGTTATGGGGGGCGGGGAAACGTTTGTGAAAATGAAAGCCTTCAATCCCGATATCAAAGCCATTCTTTCAAGCGGTTACAGCTTGAGCGAACAAGCCAAATCCATCATGGATCAAGGGATAAAAGCTTTCATTCAGAAACCATACCGCCTTGATGATTTATCGCAGAAAATCAGGGATGTTATCGAAATGGATGCCGGCAGGAGAAAAGTGTAGGGAACATGTCCATAATCAGGCCAACCAAAACCATTGAAAAACTCCAGGCAGAAAAACCTGTCACCATTGCGGCGCTGGGCGATTCCCTGACCCAGGGCTGGATGGTCCAAAAAGGGTTCCTTCATTTCCTGCGGGAAATGCTTCTTCGGCAATATCCCTATAACTCGTTGACCATCATAAATCGGGGAATCCCGGGAGACGCCTCGGAAAGCGGTCTACGCAGACTGAGAAGGGATATTCTGGATTATGATCCCGACTGCATCTTCATCCAGTACGCCCTCAACGACGCATTTATGGGGTATTCAACAAAGCGCTTCAGAGAAACGATCAAGAAAATCATTGATGACATCCAGGCTGCCGGCGAGGCCGATATTATTCTGATCACCTCTGTTTTCCTGGAAGACAAGAAGGAGTATGACTACGCCCTGACTTATTATCAACAACTGGAAGACCTGGCCGCCCAGTACAGCCTGCCGGTAGCCCGCGTACACGCCTACTGGCAGAAGAAAATCGAAGAGGGCATCGATTTCGGCCCTCTTGTACAATATGACCAGGTACACCCAACCGAAGCTGGCTACCGCTATATGGCGGAGGCCGTGATGGAACTTTTCCCGTAAACTCGCCTAATAACCGAGGATAATCAGGGCGTCCACGGCTACGGGCTTCCCGTCCGGACGAATCTTCAATGGGTTGATGTCGATCTCGGCCACGTCCTCAAACTTAAGCCCGATTTCCCCAACGGCAACAAGCGTCTTGGCCAAAACATCCAGATCAACCGCTGCTTCACCGCGAAAGGCCTCTAGGATTTTACTCGCCCGAATTTCCGCCATCATCTCCCGGGCATCTCTGGTCATTAAGGGCGCGATGCGAAAGACGGTGTCCTTTAGAATCTCCGTTAAAATACCGCCAAGGCCAAACATCACGGCAGGACCGAAATGGGGATCCCTCGTTAAACCGCACACCAGTTCACGGGCACCGCTGACCATCTCCTGAACGGAAAGGGCCTCGCATCCCGGAATTTTCAGGAGTCGCAGGCCTTCAGCCCTAACCTCGTCTGCGGTTTTCAGATTCAGGACAACACCTCCCGCTTCCGTTTTATGGGTCAGTTTCTCCCCCGATGCCTTGAGGGCAACAGGGAATCCCGTTTTCACGGCTTCCGCCGCGGCTGCATCGGCATCCGGCACAAGAACTTCACGGCATACGGGGATGCCAAAAGCGGCCAAAAATTGCTTGGACTCATATTCACTCAAGGCCTTGCGACCTTCTGCCTTTGCTTTCTGGATCAGGGCGTTCGGATCAGTCATGGGCGACACCTCAATTTGTAAGAAAATTTGTATCGTGTCATTAATTCAAAAAATGACGGGCTGTCAACCTTTTTGTTATCCTCAGGGGCGATTCATGGCCTCATGGCACTTTGCCAGAATAGCAATGAGTTCGAAGGGCTCCTCAATCTGCGCGAAGGTCGGAACATTTTTCGGTTCCAGATAGTTCCTGCATTCATCCATATATTGTTTTTCTGCGCTGAACGTGACCAGGACCGGCTTCTGTGGATATTTCCCGGATAATTCCACGATAAAATCATATGAGGGAATGCCGGTATCCTTGGTCAACATCAGGACCAGCACCACCGCATCAATATTTTGATCACGCAGGACAATTTCCAATCCTTCCCGATAGCCGAACTCCACACCCCTTGTCGAGGCCGCCGCCCAGATATCAACTGGATTCCGCATGCGGATAAAAGGCGGGCTGATCGCCTGAAGACGTCGAACACTTCCCGGGAGGAGATCAGGCACATCAAGCCCCAAACGGCTGCAGAGGTCTGACAGGACCACCAGCATGGCACCCGACGGAGCAAGAAAACCAATCCGCTTCCCCCTGGGCAAGGGTACCATGGAAAGGGCTTTCCCTGCTATAATCAGCTGGGTATAATTCCTGATACGGATAATGCCCGCCTGATGCAGCATGCCGTCAACAAGGCGGTCTTCTGCAGCCATGGCGGCCGTATGGGCAACCGCGGCATGCTTCCCGGCTTCCGTTTCACCGCTTTTGAGCATGATAACCGGCTTTTTCTTCGTCACCTTACGGGCAACTTCCAGAAAGCGCCGAGGACGCTTGATACTCTCCAGGTACATGATAATGGCGCTGGTTTCTTCATCTTCAGCCAGATATTCCAAGGCATCCGTCTCATCAATATCGATTTTGTTCCCCAAACCAATCACCCGGCAAACGCCAAAGTATTCCCCCGTCTGGATATATTTCATGGTATGGGTGGCGAAATTGCCCGTCTGGGCGATATAGGACACCTTGCCCCGGCGGATTTTCCCGAGAGGGAAGAAACTCGATGTAAACCCCTGTGGCATGGAGACGTGGCCGGACGTATTAGGGCCCAGAACATGGAGACCCCGCTCCCGGATCAGGCCGCTGATTTCGTCCTGTATGCGGGCGCCTTCCACATCAACCTCGGCAAAACCGCCGGCGGAAAGAACCAGATGCCTGACCCCCCGATCGGCGCAATCCTTCATGGCCTGAAGCGTATCTTTCGCGGGAAGGATAATAACGGCCAGGTCGATCCCCCCCGGCAAAGCGGAAACGGCGGCATAAACGGGCAAACCCAGAATTTCGCCGCCTTTCGGATTCACGAGGAAAAGATCCCCCTGATAGCCGTTGGCCTGAATGTTACGGATCACTTCGTGTCCAGGTTTCCCGGAGGTCGCCGAGGCGCCGACAATAGCCACCTGCCTGGGCTCAAAGAACGGTTTCAATGCATGGGTCACGCCAACTCTCCAAAATCAATGGTTGAAGACTGCTTAAAATCTCACAGATACATGTCGCCGGGAATCCTTAATTTACAAGGCGACATTTTTGCCTACGTCGTAGCAACGAAGGATGAGGGAAACGCAGCAAACACCAGACTCGCCCGTATAAGTCGCGTCGAAACCCGGCGATCCTCCGGATGGGCCTTCAACGGATCAAAGCCCCTTTGCAAGGGCATCTCCAGGATCACAAATCCTCCTTAATTATCGCGAGTGTAGGTTAAATATATTCAGGTGTCAATCAGGAAGGCACCATATTTATAAAATGTATCATGAATTTCATATTGACAGAATGTTCAATTTCATAGTAGTGGGTCTCACTTTGATACGAAACCATACAAAAGCATGGGAGATGCAAAATCATGATTGAGATTAGGTGGCATGGAAGAGGCGGTCAAGGCGCGGTGACATCAGTTGAACTGCTGGCCTTGGCGGCGATTGAGGGAGGAAAGTATGCCCAGGGATTTCCGTCGTTCGGACCGGAAAGACGGGGCGCGCCGGTCATGGCGTATAATAGAATCGCTGAAAAGCCCATCAAGATCCGCTCCGGCATCTACAAGCCCGATGTCGTCGTGGTCCTTGATCCGAGTCTGATAGGCCTGGTGAACGTTATTGACGGATTGAAGCCTGAGGGGCTCCTCGTGGTCAACACGTCAAAACCGGCAGCGGCCATTCGCGAACAGCTTAAATACAAGGGAAGGCTGGCCACAGTGGATGCAACCCATATCGCCCGTGAGGAGTTGGGTATCCCCATCGCCAATACGACGATGATCGGCGCTGTCCTCAAGGTGACCAAAGCCCTGACGTTTGAATCCCTAAATGCTCCCATCGAGGAGCGGTTTGGCAAGATCGCGTTTAAAAATAAGAATGCCCTGAAACGGGCCTATGATGAAGTCAAAACGGCAAAGTAAATAAACAGTCGAGGTGTTTCGATGAAACAGAAAGTATGGCCGGAAACCTGGCAGGAAGTGAACACCGGATGCGTCGTCTTTGATCCGGGAAGCGCCAGTACGTATAAGACGGGCAGTTGGCGTGCCCAGCGTCCCATTTTGGATAAAACGAAATGTATAAAATGCGGTATCTGCTACCTCTTCTGTCCTGAAGGCTGCATCCATGAAACGGCCGATGGCTATTTCGAGGCGGATTTGGACTTCTGCAAGGGTTGCGGCATCTGCCCCCATGAATGCTGGCCGAAAGCCATCGTCATGGTTGACGAGGAGGTGTAACATGGGCAAACGAATTGGAATGGAAGTAGGAATTGCCGCAGCAGAGGCGGTGGGGCTTTGCAACATTGATGTCGCCGCCGTTTATCCCATTACCCCCCAGTCCCATATCGCCGAGCACCTGTCGGACATCGTTCATGACGGCCGCATCGACGCCGAATTCATTACGGTCGAGTCCGAGCACTCCTCGATCAGCGCCTGCGCCGGTGCCTCCGGAACGGGCGCCCGGGTCTACACGGCCACGAGTTCCCAGGGACTTATGTACATGCATGAAATCCTGCCCATCGTATCGGCCATGCGTCTCCCCGTGGTAATGGGGAATGCCAACCGCGCCGTTGCGGGACCGCTCAACATCTGGAACGATCATTCGGATATCATGTCCCAGCGGGACTGCGGCTGGATACAGTTCCATGCCGAGAACGGCCAGGAGGTCATCGATATGACCATCCAGTCTTTCAAGATCGCCGAACATGCGGACGTCATGCTGCCGGTCATCCTGAATATGGATGGGTTCCAGCTGACCCACATGATCGAACCCCTGGAATTTCCGACCCAGGAAGAAGTCAACCGCTTCCTCCCGGACCGTGTTCCTTACGCGACACTGCATCCTGACAAACCTGTATCCATGGGGTGCTTCAACATGCCGGACATTTTTACGGAAACGATGAAGGCCAAGGATACGGCCCTCCTGAATTCCAAGAAGACCATCATTAAAATCTGGAACGAGTGGGGCAAGATGTTCGGCCGCCAGTACAAACCCGTGGAGACATACAAGGCCAAGGGGGCCGAGACGTTGATTCTCACCATGGGTTCCATGGGAGAAACGGCCTCGGTGGCGGTGGACGAACTCAGAAAAGTCGGCAAGAACGTCGGCCTCGTCAAACTGAGACTTTGGAGACCCTTCCCCACGGACGAGCTGCGGGCCGCCATTAAAGGCTGCAAGACGCTGATCGTTATGGACCGCGCTGTATGTTTCGGCACAAGCGGTGGACCGGTCGCCACGGAGATCAAATCCCAGTTATTCCACGATAAGGAAAAACCGCGGGTTCTTGATTTTCTCATGGGCCTTGGCGGTCGGGATGTGGCCGTGGAAGACTTCATCGCCATGGTGGAACGGGCGGAGAAGAAGAAAGACGAATCCTACGAATTTTATGGGGTGAGGGAATGATGAATACAGTACAGAACTTTGAGATATACGCACCAAAATTGGTGGAAAGGGAAGAATTTCTAAGCCCCGGTCACCGCGCCTGCCAGGGATGCGGCGAGGTTCTGGCCCTGCGCCAGCTCCTAAAGGGCCTGGGTCCGGACACCGTTGTGGCCAATGCCACGGGATGCATGGAGATCATATCCTCCTGCTACCCGACCACCGCTTGGAAAACACCCTATATCCATGTGGCCTTTGAAAATGCCGCCGCCGTTGGCTCCGGTGTGGAGGCCGGATTAAAGGCCCTGCGTCGCAAGGGAAAGATCGCCGACCGGGATGTGCAGGTTGTGGCGATCGCCGGTGACGGCGGTACATGCGATATCGGTATGCAGGCCCTCTCGGGCGCCATGGAACGGGGGCACAACCTGATCTTTTTCTGCCTGGACAACGAGGCTTACATGAACACGGGCATCCAGCGCTCCAGCGCGACGCCCTTCATGGCGGCGACAACAACCTCCCCGGCGGGAAAGGTCATCAAAGGCCAGCGGACAGGGAAAAAGAACATGCCGGAGATCATGGTGGCTCATAGTGTGCCCTACGTGGCAACGGCATGCCCGAGCTACCCACTGGATCTCATTGAAAAAGTGAAAAAGGCCAAAGCTGTCGACGGGCCTGCGTACATCCACATCTTCACCGTCTGCCCGACAGGATGGCGTTCCCCGTCCCACGAACCGGTCAAGCTTGGTCGTTTGGCCGTTGAAACCGGCATCTTTCCCCTTTATGAAGTGGAAAACGGAAAATATCGCCTGACCATGGAGCTAGCGGAGAAAAGAAAGCCGATCACCGATTATATCAAGTCACAGGGCCGCTATCGCCATTTGGATCCATCGGACATAGCCAAAGTCCAGGCCCTCGTGGACAGGGAATACCGGAGATTGATGCACAAGGTTGAAACCTCCGCACCGTGGACATAAAACTTGAACCCAAATAATGAGATAAGGTGGCTTAAGTATGAATACAGTGGCATTTAGCAGTTGGAATGGCAAGATCGTGGATAACAGAAAGAGCCCGGCCAAAAAAGGGGCCGAAGGGGTTATTCCTGTAGCATTGGACGGACGGAAATTCTCCGCCCTGATGGGCTGGAATGGTCTGGTCGTTGTCGATCCCAAGGCCGATATCGTTGCCCTGACCCTCGGATATCTCCAGGAGGCCAGAAAACTCTCCTGCGGTGAATGTTCCGTCTGCCTGATAGGTATCGACCGGGTGCAGGATATTTTAAAGCAAATGGCGGCCGGGAAAGGCGCCCCGAAAGACCTCTCCGAGATCGAAGATATCGTGGCCGGTGTAGCGGCAAACAGCAAGTGTAATTTTGGCCGTTCCACAGCCTTGGCCCCGATTTCGGATACCCTTAAATATTTCAAGGCCGATTTTCAGGCCCTGGCCAAAGGAGAGAAAAAGACCGTCAGTAAGGCTTATGGCGTCGCGGTAAGCGCCCCCTGCATGAAAGCCTGCCCGGCAACACTTGATATTCCGGGATATATTGAGCTCATCCGTAACAACAAATTCAAGGAATCCCTTGATCTGGTCCGGGAACGTTGCATTTTACCCGGCGTGATCGGCCGCGCCTGCACCCATCCCTGCGAAGACGCCTGTGTCCGGAAAGATATGGATGGATCTCTGGCGATTCGCCTTCTGAAGCGTGCCGTAGCGGATCAGGAGCTCAAAGATGGCGCCGCCGCTCTTCCCGCGCCTAAAGAAGAAAAGAAAGAGAAAGTCGCCGTTATCGGCGCTGGCCCCGCCGGTCTGGCAGCAGCTTTTCACCTTCGCTGCCTGGGTTATCAGATCACCGTTTTTGAAGCCCTTCCCAAAGCAGGCGGCATGGCGGCTGTGGGTATACCCGACTACCGTCTTCCCAAGGACGTCCTGAATCACGAGATCGACCTGATCAAACGGATGGGAGTCGAGATCAAATTGGACGAAAAAATTGAAAAGCTGGATGGAGCCGATATGGCCAAAAAAGGCTACGCGGCTGTCTTTGTTGCCATCGGCGCCCATGTGGGTTCAAAGATCGGCTGTAAAGGTGAAGACGTGGTCTCTGACGACGTCGTTCAGGGGGCCGATTTCCTGCGTCAGATGAGCCTTGGTAAAAAAATTGCGCCCCTTGGCAAGGTCGTCATCATTGGCGGTGGAAATGTCGCCCTTGACTGTGCCCGCAATTGCATCCGCCTTGGGTTTAAAAATGTAGAAATTGTCTACCGGCGCTCCAGAGTGGAAATGCCCGGCAGCAAGGAAGAAATAGAAGAAGCCATCCATGAAGGCGTCAAGTTCACTTACCTGACGGCACCCGCAGGCATCGTCCGCAAAGGCGGCAAGGTAACGGCGATCGAAGGCATGAAGATGAAGCTCGGTGAACCCGATGAGAGTGGCCGCAAAAAACCCATCCCCATCAAGGGATCGGAATTTACTTTAAAAACGGACATGGTTATTGCCGCTACCGGTCAGAAACCTGATTTATCACTTCTCTCCGGCAAGGAAAAGGCCAGCCTGACAACCGCTTGGGGAACGATTAAGATAGATCCCGCGAGTTACAGTACGTCAGTGGCACGCATCTTTTCGGGCGGCGACTGTGTCAGTGGACCGGCCACACTGATTGAGGCCCTGAATATGGGCAACAAGGCGGCAAAAAGCATCGACGCTTACCTCCAAGGCAAGACATTCACCGATGAGCTGTCCTTCGAAGGTATCGATACAATGCAACAACGAGACATGGGCTTTGTGCCGAAAGCCTCGGCAAGTGAAGTAAAATTCCTTGATGTCGCCCAGCGCGTGAAGGATTATGCCGAGGTTGAAGGGGGCTTCAGCGCAGAAGAGGCCATCAAAGAGGCCGGGCGCTGCCTGCGGTGTTACCGCCTTGTCGTATGGGAATAGGAGGAATAATCATGGTAAGCATTACAATAGATGGACATCAGATACAGGCGAAAGAAGGTTCAACGGTTCTTCAGAATACGCAGGCCCTGAGAATAGATATCCCGACTCTTTGTTTCCACAAAGAGGTTAGCTCTTTCGGCGCTTGCCGTCTTTGCACCGTAGAGGTTAAAGCCAATGGCAAATGGAAGCTCGCTGCCTCCTGTCAGGTAGAAGTCACAAAGGGCATGGAAGTAAAGACAGATACAGACAAGGTCAAGGAAAGCCGTAAGCTTGCGGCGGCACTTCTCTACTATAAATACCCCACCACGGCAGCGGTTCGGGAGATGGCTGTGAAATTGGGCGTCGATGTAAAAGAAGAAAAAACGGACGGTAAGGACTGCATCCTCTGTGGACTGTGTACACGCGCCTGTCATGAGATCGTCGGCGTCAATGCCTTAACATTTCAGGATCGTGGTCTTGGCCGGGCTGTGGACAACCCGAAAATCGAGTTCGTCGCATCAAACTGCATCGGTTGCGGGTCCTGTGCTTATGTCTGCCCCACCGGCTTCGTCCGGATGGAGGCTGTGGACAACAAACGGATCATCTGGGACAAGGTGTTCAAAATGGCATCCTGCGATGTCTGCGGGCAGCATTTTGCACCCGTCGAACAGCTTGAATGGATCAGCAAAAAGACGGGCGTGGCCATCGGAAATCTGATGACATGCACCAGCTGCCGCTGAGGAACAAAATACTCATTGACAAAAAGGCCGCTTTGATCTAAGACGCGGTCTTGCTTTTCAAAAACCGAATTGTTCCTCAGTAGCTCAGTCGGTAGAGCAGCTGGCTGTTAACCAGCGGGTCCGTGGTTCGAGTCCGCGCTGAGGAGCCAATAAAAAAAAAGGGTTAGGCTATCACGGCTTAACCCTTTTTTTTCGGTCGGTCATTCTCTCCCCACCCTCTCCCCATTTTTCAAAATTTCATCCCTATTCCCATCCCTGCTATGGTTCATCCGCGGCCTTCATCGACAGCTCCTCTCCAAGTGCCCGGACCACACCTCGATCACGTCCCGCGTCTCTTATTTCCCACATCCCCTCAATCGATCAGTCCCCTTGGTACATACACGGTTTCATGGTAAGCATGGATATAATAGATCAAATAAGACTTTCTGTTCACCAAAAGAGGAACCTCTATTTTAGGCAGGGATGAATCCCTGCTCAGCGGACAAGCATGGGGATCAGGAAGGCAGCTTCAGATGGGATTCTTTGCAAACTTTCGATTGGTAATCTAAGATACTTTCTTCCGGGAAACAGGGATACTACCAAAATTGTCTACATCTACGAGTTCTTAAAAGTACAAAATTGAAAAATCAATGATAGTCGCTTGAAAGCACCTTTGCTCGATCCAGGTGACAAACTACTATAAAAGATAATGATTATTACAAGCAGCCGCGAGAGTCAGTTACCTAACGCCATTCTTCGTCTGTCGGGTGAAAATTGGTCGTTGAATGCCGCACGACCTCCCTGTCCAAGCCACTCTCCGCGAACTTGGCCCACTTGACAAAGTGCGGCATCTCTCGGTGGACCAGCCGTGCGGCTTCGTCCTTATACACCTCGTAGAAGTAGAACTTCAGCGGGTCATCGTTATCACGCAGTACGTCGAAGCGCAGGCATCCGGGCTCGTCTCTGTCCGAATGCACGGCATCGTACTTGATGACTTCCAGAAACTCATCGAGTGCTGACGGTTTGATATGAACTTCAATAAGCATGCAGATCATGGCAACTCCTCCGTTTATTTAACATTTTTCTCATTTTATGCGCTATCTCGTATTGAGCTGCTTTTTGAACATTTTAACAACCGGGCCATCCTCGCGCCAAGCATGGCATGTATTGAATAGGTATTGAAGGACCATCTTTGCATGATTAGAATCTGATGCGAACGGTTTCTGAGACTGGTGTGCTGCAAATCCCTGAATGGCAGCCGGGGCCATTGCTTCCAGGAGTTCAATCAGGTGGGTACAGCCCTTATTGCCACCGGCTATTTTTCTAATTTTCGAGGTAAAACCCTTGGTAATGGTCAGACCCTTAATTGGTGTGAGGCAGTTCATCGTTTCCTTGCACACTTCCCGGGGAACAGCTATCAGGTCAACATCAATATCCTCAATCAAAAGACTGGAACAGTTAACCAATAACCGTATAGACATGAGATGAATAACGCCACTCGGAAACGTTTCACCAGTTATCACATGAGATTCCTGGAAACGATTATCTTTCAAAAACCCTTCAATCATTATTCTTTGTCCATCATAATTGTATGTTGTCACTTCTATCTTTCGTGTATGCAGCTTTTCCCCTTTTGATTTCCAAATGGATTGCATTTATGTCGAGTCTCCAAAATATTTAACAAATTTATGATGTTTTCTCCGTCCACCTGCCCCGGTTGTTCAACCCAAGAATTCCTTGCCAATAGAGAAAGCCTTCCCCAGCTTCTTGCCGAGTCCAAAATAGCTTCCTCTCTCAGGGCCATAACAGACGGGCATGACCTTTTCAATATCCGGCATACCATCTTCGTTTAGCATGGATTGATCAGCCTTCACATCCAGGATCTCGCCAATAAACTGCGTATGGGAACCTACCTCTACCGCCTGCAGGAGTTTGCATTCCAGGATTAAGGGATATTCTTCAATATAGGGTGCATTGACCAGCGTGCTTTTAACCGGCGTGAATCCCGTAACAGAAAATTTATCAGTGTTCCTTCCCGTGGCTATTCCGAAATAATCGACGGATTTCACATGGGCCTCTGAAGCAATGTTTATTGTAAAGGCTTTCTGCTCGATAATGTTCTCGTAGGTGTATCTTGATTTCATAAGGGATACGGCAACACAGGGAGGTTTAGAGCAACATATGCCGCCCCATGCAGCAGTCATGGCATTGGCTTTCCCATTCTTATCATATGTTGCCACGACAAGGGCTGGAGTCGGGAAAATGATTGTCCTGGGACCTACGGATTTCTTCATGATAAACCTCCCTTAATTTCAAAATCACAAAATTGGATTGTTGGCTACATTTGCCGCTATCATTTTTGCTTCTTGGGGTATCCGACCGATTGCGCCAGAAGGATTCTCTGATCCGGTTGTAAGCCCATGACTTTTGCCAAGGCTGGTCTATCTATCATCGCACGTACAACCGTCGATAATCCTTCGGAGGTACAGTAAAGATAAACATTTTCGCTTATGAACCCAGCCCCGGCAGATGCATATGTGTTTTTAACCTCATCTGACGGTGAACCCATCTTGGAATAATCCGCCACATAAATAAGGTTAACTGCAGCTTCCTTTACATATGCCTGAGCACCTGTCAGTCCTCTAATGTCGTCTGGCAGTATCGGTTTCAAGAGATTTGATTTTGCATCATAGAGGTAAAGGCCCGCAGCGGTGGCAACATATATGTCGATCTCCTGCCGGTTATTTGCAGTCGGTGCCGTCCGTTTACCAGTCTCCGGACGATTGATTCCAGCACCTGCCCAGAGCATGTTTGAAAGAATGTTCACGGGTAATGGTTCTGAACTGAATTCTCGTGCCGAACTTCTCTTTGCCAAAAGCTGCATCAAGGGATTGCCAGCGATTTGGGGCTTTGAAAGTTGAATGGGTTTTTGCTCTTCTCCCCAAGCCATATTCTGGGTCATGGGCAAGAGGGCAATTAAAAAAGCCAGGATAAAAACGGTTGTTGTCACTTGTAAAAGATTCTTTCTGATTATCTTCGACTTCATATGCATTACCTCCGGGCAAGCGAAACGGCGGAAGGAAGACGGCTCACCGTTGAGAAAGTCAAATTATATACGGGAAATGATACCTTGGTGGATCGTTCCCCTCACCTGAAAAATGGATTTCTCAATCTCTCCTGACCTATAGTGGAGGGAGGCCCATGCCCCGGATATACGCGCAAATCGTCTCCAAGGGGAAATATCTTTTCCATGACACCCTTAATAAGCTTCTTGTGATTGCCTCCAGGAAAATCGGTGCGTCCTATGGAACCGGAAAAAAGTGTATCCCCAGTAAAGACAGCTCCTGGCGCGTAAAAACACACTCCGCCGGGAGAATGCCCAGGTGTATGGATTACTTTTATCTTATATGTACCGACTTCAATTTCCTGTCCATCAAAAAGTGCCCCATCAGACGGGAAACCCAGTCCGGGAGAATCCAGCATGTGTATCCACACAGGGGCCTTTATAATACCCTTTAGCTCCTTCGCCGCGCCTGTGTGATCAGGATGGCCATGGGTGATTAGGATATATTTGATCTTGAGACCAGCATTAGATAACTCTTTCACAATGCGCAACACCTCACCGCCGGGGTCAATGACAATCCCTTCCATGGTCTTTTTACATCCCAGGATATAACAGTTTGCCTGATACGAGCCGACAGCCATCATCTTAAGCATAATAAATGTTCCCCGTTCTGAATCATCTTTCCCGCATGCATCATGCCCATAGGGGAGATGTTTCCGGGTTCCATGAAGGTAATATTACCGAATAATTCTCATCGAGCGTGTTAATGGCGGACATATCGGCGAGGGAAATCTCAAAATCAAAAATGTTGGCGTTTTCGATAATGCGTTCCTTGTGCACCGATTTTGGAATGATGACAATTTCGCTTTGCAGAGCCCAGCGCAGTGCAATCTGTGCGGCTGTCTTGCCATATCTTTTGCCGATTGCGGCCAAACGTTCATCGTTGGTTCGCTTGCCCCGACTCAGGGTACTATAAGCTTCAACCACAATTCCCCGCTTACGGCAGTACTCCGTAAGGGGCTTGCGCTGAATAAAAGGGCTAATCTCAATCTGATTAACTGCGGGAACGATATCGGTTGTTGCCAGCAATTCATCAAGATGGCGAATCATAAAGTTGCTGACGCCAATAGCTCGCGCCTTACCCGACTCTTGCAATGTGATCAGTGCCTTCCAGGTTTCATTGCGCAGGTCTGACACAGGCCAGTGAATGAGATATAAGTCCACATAGTCCATTTTCAAAAGCTTTAAACTTTTGTCACAGGCGCGCAATGTCGCATCGTAGCCCTGATCATCATTCCAGACCTTGGTGGTCACAAAAATATCACGCCGCGGCACGCCACTTTCGCGAATGGCCAACCCTGCATCCTCTTCGTTGTTGTAAATTCTGGCTGTGTCAATATGGCGATAACCGGCTTCCAGCGCCCAGAGTACTGCATCCTGGGTCGTTTTGCCTGCTTCGGAGAGAAATGTGCCCAGACCGAACCAGGGCATGGTTGTTTTGTTGTTGAGGGTGACTTCTGATGTGATGGTCAATTTCATGTCTGTTCTCCCGTCCAGTTAATTTCCTGAAAACAAAAACCCGGCATGGATTCTTCCGGGCTTTTGTGAATCTTGAAACTCAAGCTTACTTCTTTTTCGCAGGGGCCTTCTTTGCGTCTTTCTGTGGTGCAGACTTCTTTGGTTCTTCTTTCTTCACTGCTTTTACCATTTTCAAATCGTCCCCTTTCTTTTTAGTCCCATTTTCAACCTGAAACCATGCCAAACATCGATGGGCTTATAACCTTGTATTATATAGGATATTTTTGGACTATGCAAAACAAAACGATCAAAACAGCTTTTATAGAGGATTTGTATCGTGCAGCATTAAACCTCATTCACATCCAGCCAGGAAACAAACCCGTCAGCTTCCGTTCGAATCGAGTAACAAACTCAAACTGATCGTCCCATCACACCAGAACAAATAACCAAGCGGAAAGGATAATGGAGAACCCCGGCCAGATCGTAACCGCGGCATCAATGGCCACAAAGTTGCTGTTAACGGCACTAAATGAAATTGAGTTTCAATTATGAAGGAGGAAAGGAATCATGGCGACGATTGAAATTGCATTATCGTACCTGGAGAAGGGTCTTTCGATCCTGCCACGATATAGGGGGGCAAACCGTATAGTGCTGGAGCAGGAGATGACATCACTGATGTGACCCGCCGGCCTATGCTTCGTTTACCGGGTTATGGCTCTTTACAATGCCCCAGGCTGAACGATTCGCCGCCAGACTGACCAAGCCACACCCATCACCTAGACGAAGAGTTCTTACATCTGTATGTGTTGGCGAGCCAATACATAAAAAAAGGGTTAGTCGATTTAAGCGACTAACCCTTTTTATCTTATTCCAATACGCTATCTTCGGGTCTTCCTGCGGATGCCCACCAGGCCGATCAAACCGCTCCCCAGAAGCCAGACGGCTGCCGGAATGGGGACCGGCACAACCTGGAGATTCGCCTTAAGGGAACCGTTGTAGCTCCCATTCCCTTGCACGATATCTTGCGCTAACAGATCAACAATCAATGTCTTGCCGCCGCCAAGGGCATAATATGACTTTTCGGCAAGAAAATGCAGCGTATCCACGGAACTGATATCTACATAGTAATTTTGCCCGAATATTTGCGGCAGCACAACACCGTTGACCGTCATCGCCCATGTGGCTCGGTTATAGGCGGCTTCTTTCTGAGGCTGCCATGCGTTATAGCCGACATCAAAAACAAAATTGTTCAAAGAAACGCCGGAGGCTGTTTTGCCCGGAACAATTTCCACATTACCGCTGAAACCGGTCAATGACAGCTTGTCATAATTATTTCCACCTGTCCATCCGGGTGCCATCCCGAGGTTGTCTTGATAATAACCTCCCGTTGAGGAATAACTGATCAACTCGGCGCCGGCAAAGATGGCCAAGTTCATTGTCACTAAAAAAATAACCGCTGCCAGAACTAACTTTTTCATTTTACAACCTCCCTGGAATCATTCTCTCGTCTATTTTCATCCATGTCATCTCTAGCTTCTTGGAGGACATTATACATTGCAATATTTATTTTTATCTCGTTTTTACAATATTAACGGAACTAAATAACAACGCTTAAATTTATGATCCTCACTTTTGTCATGACTGTATTACAACGCATTACGCTTGTCAAGCTTTTTTTCATACCCTGAAAATATTATTCGCCTTCGCCTCTCACCTGTCTTTTCAATTGCCGGTCATACCAATCTACGAGGACCTCCGCGATAAATTGGCTACGGGTCTTTTCCCTCGATACCGTTAATATCATATCGATATCTCTGATCAGCTCTGCGCTCAAGCGGGCGTTGACCTCGACCATTTCCCCGGATAAAGGTTGTAAATTCATAATAACCTCCTATCTTGCCTTATCGTTTGTTTTCCTTCCTGCCTTTCATCCTTCAATATGGGTCTTTTCATGACCCCTTTCGTTATCTTTCCCCCATTCAATTCTCATGCCATAAATAATTGCGCAATAAATTCTAAATGTTACATACTTACAAGGCATTCACACCACCAGAAGATACGTCAACATAATGGGCAATCTGTCAATAATATTGTCAACGGGTTATAAATAAGGGGGAAATAGCTGTGCGCTCAATGTCAATGGATGCTTACTTGAACCATAAACGGCTTTTTTACAGGCCTGGCAACCCTGCCACAACCCATTGCGGTAATGATAGGCGAATTGTACATTGTATTCAGGAGATATAAGCGAAGAGGGGATTTGCTCTTGGCAAGGGCGGCGTTAAACCACACCTAGCCCGGTACTGCAATTATTTCTGGCCGATGAACCCACATTACATTTTGAACTGGCGGCATAACCAATTTTGCAATTAGTTTGCGCAGGCGAGCGGCCCGAAATACAGGAAGCGGAAGCAACGACACCACTCTGGCAATTCCCGCCATAGGCCATCGAGCCGGGCAAGCACGCCTGACCCGGCGATCCCCCCGCCGTACATTGAGCCTGCGTAGGCTTAGTACCCGTATTACAGCTGGCCGGGACGGCATGAGCGACGCCGCCGCTCAGATCAATAATCATCGGGGGTTCATAAGGAATTTTTATCTTTGTCGACATAGGAAACCTTTTTTTTAAATTACACAGCACAGGAGAAATGTCAATTCATTTGTAAAAACAAAAAAGCATACTCACCGATTCTCACTTTTTCTTGACACTTCGCCCCAGTAAAGCTATGAACTTCCAACAAGTCACCATCATCGGACTGCCTGTACTCAGCGTCATATCGCCGCATTATCCTGGTCGGATGAGATAGACAGGGCATTTGAAGAGAGATCAAACTTGAACGAAAAAAAACTACGGAGTTGACCTATGAGATCATACGTTGTTTTTTCATCCATGGGGCCTGACCGTCCAGGTCTGGCCAGGCAAATTGCAGAGTTCTTCACAGCCCGGGGCATCAATATCGAACGTTCACGAGGCTGCGTGCTGGGTGACGAATTTGGTATGATCATTCTGACCTCGGGAAATACCGACGACATCGAACGTCTTATCCAGGATCTCGACAGCCTGCGCCAGAAAACCGGTTTGGACATTTACGTTCGCAAAACCAAGGCGCCCAGCCACCGGGAAGTGATGCCGTCAATTCCCTACCGGCTTATTGCAACATCTATCGACCATCCGGGAATTATCCACCAGATATGCAAAGCGCTTCAGAACAAGGGAATCAGTATCGACGATATATCCACGAATGTCGATCATAATCCCAATACGGGCGCTAACGTATTTCAGATGACCTGCTATTTTTCTTTACCCCCGGCGGTCAAGATTGTTGACCTCAAGAACGACCTCACCCGCATTGGTGACGAATACAATATCGATATCCGGTTCGATGCCGTGATCAATAAGTAAGGGAATGGACAAACTGAAGGCACAAACAGGCGGCAAGGGATTGCGGCCAATCACTGAAATTGCTTCATCTATAGGCCTCGATGAAGATGATCTGGAGTTATACGGACGCTACAAGGCCAAGGTACGCCTGGAATCGATCCGACGTTTTGAGCGCCGTCCGAATGCATCCCTCATTCTTGTCTCGGCCATGACCCCAACCCCGGCCGGGGAAGGAAAAACCACCATATCCATAGGCCTGGCGCAGGCCTTGGCCAGACTGGGCAAGAAAACTATCGCCGCTCTTCGCGAACCATCCCTGGGGCCGGTCTTCGGGATGAAAGGAGGCGCCACCGGTGGCGGCCTCTCACGCGTCCATCCGGTGGATGATATCAACCTCCACTTCACGAATGATTTTCCAGCGGTGGAAAGTGCCCACAACCTCCTGTCGGCCCTCCTCGACAACACGGTCTATCACGGCAATCCCCTGAATATAGACCCGAGGAAAATTACCTGGCGCCGTGTCATGGACATGAACGACCGCTTCCTCCGGGATATCGTCATCGGCCTGGGCGGATCCATTAACGGCATCCCGCGTGAGACGGGATTCGATATCGTTCCTTCCAGCGAAATCATGGCAATCCTCTGTCTCTCAAAATCTTACGCGGAATTAAAGGACAAGATTCGCAAGATCATGGTCGGTTTGACCTATGACGACCAACCGGTTATTGCCGGAGATCTCAAAGTAGAGGGAGCCGTCACAGCGCTTCTGAAATATGCACTGCTCCCCAATCTGGTACAGACCACCGAAGGCGTGCCGGCCATTATTCACGGCGGTCCTTTCGCCAACATCGCTCAGGGCACCAACAGCATCATTGGTACGGATCTGGCCCTTCGTCTCGCCGATTACATCGTGACCGAGGCGGGCTTCGGATTTGATCTCGGTGCTGAAAAGTATTTTGACATTGTGGCCCCTTATGGTGACCTGACCCCCCGCATTGTTGTGTTGGTCGCAACGGTTCGAGCACTAAAATACCATGCCGGCATCAATCGTGAAGATCTCAACACGTCGAATCCCCGGGCGGCGGTCCTCGGCATGGCCAATCTCAGGAAACACTATGAAAACATTGATAAGTTCAATGTCCCCTGTGTTATTGCCCTGAATCGTTTTCCATCCGACACGGATGAAGAGATAACGGCCGTCATCAAGGCTGCCGAAGATGAGGGAATGAATATTGCGCCGGCCGATATCTTTCGTCTGGGCGGCGAGGGAGGGCTGGAGCTTGCCGAAAAGACGGTTAAAGTCATCGAAGATGCTTCAGGAACCTTCCGGCCCCTCTATGACTGGAATCTGCCGGTAGAAGATAAAATCTTTACCATTGCCAGTGAAATATACGGCGCCATATCCATCGATTATCAGCCGCTTGCCAAACGAAATCTCGATTTGATCAGGAAGTTCGGTTTTGATAAGCTGCCGATTTGCATCGCCAAAACACAGCAGTCTTTATCGGACAACCCCAATCTGCTGGGCTTACCCAGAGATTTTATCGTCACCGTCCGGGAAATCAAGATCGCATCGGGGGCAGGTTTCCTCATTCCCATTACCGGTGAAATTCTCCGCATGCCCGGCCTGGCAAAAACACCGGCAGCCTATAACATCGACATTGATGATCAGGGCAATATCAGCGGTGTCAGCAGCCCCGGCGAAATAGCGCCCCTGACCTGACTTCAATAAAACCGCCCATCCTGAATCATAAGCTCTTTCCTCCCAGATTCTTATAGGCCCGGCAGCCGTCGGCATAGCCCAGCCGACAGGATTTTTCCGCATCGTCTCTCGCTTTGGCCCGGTCGCCCTTCTGGAAGTAGCATCGCCCACGAAGATAATAAGCCCAGCCGTTATCGGCCCGCTGCTCAATTGTTCGACTCAGGTGGGTGATACATTCATCATAACGCTCGCCCTTCCCGGCAAAATAGCCTAACCAGGCGTTGGCATCGGCATTTTGCGGATTGAGTTCCACCGCTTTTCTGAAGTCCGCCAGTGCCTGATCGGGAAGGTTTTTTTTAAAGTAGACGATCCCGCGCCGGCAATAGGCCTGGTCCTCTTCCGGATTGGCAGCCAGAGCCCGGCTGTAGGCGGCAATCGCACGATCAAGTTCATTTTTCTTCAAGAACCGGTCCCCCTGGGCCAGATATTCACTGGCCTTCATGAAACCGCCCGGCACTGCGGCGCCCGCGGAATCCGGTGTTGCGCCTTTGCCCTTTACGGCAAGAGCTCTTATCGCCCCCGCCTTATCTTCATAAGATGCGGAGATGATGCGCCAGCGGTTATGCTCTTGAACAAGCTGTATCCACGCCTTTGTTGCCGCCGCTCGACCCGCAACCCTCAAGGTCAGAAACACCTGCATGCGTTGTGACGTCCAATTGACGGTCGAGGGGAACCAGGGTGTACAGTCCTCAATTTCACCGACAGCGGCCTTGATTTCTTCGTTATCCTGGACAAACGCCGCTGCCATCCGGAAAGGTTCCGTCGTCCCGACATAATGAATGGCTCCATAGATAACCAACAGGATAACAACAGTAACCCCAAGGATCAAGCGCCATGGGCCTCCCTGGACAGGGTGCACCGGCTGATACTGATTCTCCGGACCGTTGCTGCCGAATCCGGTTTTTCTGTTTAAAAAAGACAGTTTCATTTTTTTAGGTTAAAGATTGATTTTCTTGATGGTCTGCTTTCCGATGGAAACCGGTCATTTTGCACACTGCCGGTGCCTGTCCGAAACCCTTTTTTACTTCAGGTAACTATGTAATCCAGGAAGATAGTTCACGCCCATGTAAGTAAACAACACCGAGGCGAAACCAACGATGGTCATGACAGCCATGCGCCTCCCCCGCCATCCGCGGACATAACGGGCGTGGAGCATGAGGGCATAGATAAGCCATGTAATCAGCGACCATGTTTCCTTGGGGTCCCAGCTCCAGTAAGAGCCCCAGGCATAATGGGCCCATACGGAACCCGTCATGATCCCCAGGGTCAGAAAGACAAAACCCAACGCCATACTCTGATACATGAGATCATCAAGAATATCCTGTTCCGGTATGAATCGCGCAAAACCCTGTTCATTTCTTTCATCGCCTCCCGCCCTTGATTTCATGAAATACATGATACCGAGGCCAAGCGCGATGGCAAAGGCGGCATATCCCATGAAGCATGTCAGAACATGGCTGGTCAGCCAATTGCTCTGGAGCGCAGGGATAAGCGGCTGAATGCGGCTGTTGATATTCGGCGAGATGGAGGCATAGGCCATGAGGAGAAACGAAACAGGCAGGACGAAGACCCCCAGGGTTTTGTTTTTAATGCGAAACTCTATGATCAGATATAACAAGACAATGGTCCAGGCAAAAAAGATCAGGGATTCGTAAAAGTTCGACAGGGGCGCATGCCCGAAGCCAAGATCGTACGAGGTCTTCCAGCGGATCATCAAGGCGACCGTCTGGGCCAGAAGACCGATCATGGCAAAACAAGTTGCCCCTTTGCCCCATATTTCCCGGTCAAAAGTCATTCGGAAAAGGTAAGCAACAAACGCCGCAAAATAGATAAAGGTAACCCAGCTCAAGATGGTGGTATCCATTACGCTTCAACTCCCATACGTTTCTTCATCTCCCCAAGCAGGTGCTTTATTTCCCGTTCCAGACCCACCGGGTCTTTGTGACCTCTGCCGGCAATGCTCAACCATGTCTTTCCGTCTTGTTGTTGAATGTTGATCCAGATTTGCCGGTGCGCCGAGAAAAATGCCAGCATCAATCCCACAATCATCAAAACCGCCGCCGCCAGGACCAGCGGGACACCGGGGTCCGTGGCAACCTGCAAACCTGTGAAGTACTTCTCTTCCATGCCTTTCAGGGTGAAGACGTAAGGCCGGAAGAGACCCGGATTGAAGAGGGGCACCTGCTCGATGATGCCAGGATTCATTTCCTTGATCTTGTCTATATGACGGAAAATCCAGAAGATGGCCTCCCCTTTTGGCGACTGAACACTTAATTTCACAGCCGGCCCCATCTGCATCAGGTTCTCCTCAACCCTCAAAATCCGGACCCGGCCATCCCGCCCGGGAAGTTCCATGGCTTCTCCCGCAGCCACGGCCATATCCTGGCTTTTCCCGCCGTCTTTTGAAAACGAGAGGAGGGCCTTCCCTTCCGGGGCCTGTCCATAGCTGGCCTGATAAAAACGGATCCCTTCAAAAGTGATGGGATGGTTGACCAGCAATGGCCCCTGCAAGGCTACGCGATCATTTTTCAGAAAAGTCAGGTCTGATCGGAACGTTTTCGGAGCGCCATTTTCATAAAACTCGATGGTAAAGCGGTCGCAACGGACAGAGAAGGGCAGAGGTTTAGCGCCCTTCCCTCCCCGAAGTTCAATGGCGTTTACCGTCTCCCCTTCACTGATATTGACATAGCCGTCAACACCGAATAAAGATCCGGCCATGGCGCCGGCGATCAGGACAAGAATGCTCAGGTGAACCACATAGACACCGAGATAGGCAACGCGCCCCTTGTCCCCACATAATTGAGTGCCGCCGGATGTCTCATGCATCAATACACGCCGGAATCTGCCTTTCATGAGGGTGAACGCCATATCGGTCGCCACCTTTTGATCTTCCTTCACCTTGATCATGCTGTCGGAAGCCAACCCCTTGAAGACATCCTCTTCCGCTTGAGAAGGTCTGGCGCGGAAACGCCTCCAGGCCATAGGGAATCGATTCAGGGAACAGACGATCAGATTCAGGGACAGAAGCCCCATAAGCAGGAAAAACCAGACCGAATGGTAGAGGTCAAAGACCTGCATCATCTGGAGAAATGAAACCAGGCCGGGAGACATATGCCGGATGAACTCCCGGGCCTCATCCCGTTGCGGAACAACCGTACCGATCATGGAAATAAAGACGATAATGGACAGAAGGGCAATGGTCAGTTGAACGGAGGAAAAGAAGGACCAGAAACCGGATTTATTTTTGGACAAATGGGAACCTCATAAAATGTAATCAATGACGGATAATAAAAAAATCCGACAGAACAAAACAGACCTCCAACCCTTATACGTCAATGTACCATTCCTCGCACCGAAATGCAATCTTCAGACCGATACCTCAGTAAAGGATTGCGGCCCATATCATGAGTGCCCCCAGGAACAGACCCATGATCAGGCTGCCAAGGCCCAGGACGGAGGCAAAAAGGTTTGTCAAGGCACTCGGCTTTTTCCGTTCAAGGGATTCAATCCTGCCCTCGATGGTGAGCCGCTCATACTCCAGACGATGCTCCCGCTTCATATTCTCCAGTTGATAACGGCCTGTGAATATGCTGATTTCCAGAGGGAACTTTCCGGGCAGGAGATGGTTGTTGAAGAAATGGATGGAAAAAACAAAGATCGCCACCAGAAAGGCCATCTCTGAATGGATAATCACCGCCACATTGAATATCCATCCCGGAAGGACATGGGACCAAAATTCCGGGAACCACAGAAGGAGACCCGAGCCGCCCAGGATGGTCATTGCAGAGAAGATGATTATGAAGTCCAGTTTTTGCCAATAGGTCCAACGGTCAAAAACAGGCATATCCCCCCTATTGAAAAACCACCGGATCATACCCATCAGATCCCGACCATCCTTCAGGTTCGGGAAAAGGGAATCGGGGCCGACAAGACGTTCACGCAAACTGCGATATGGCCCCTTAGAGCTTAGATATCTCAAACAAAGAAAAAGGATACATAACATCAGGAAACAGAGAACAACCGCCGCCAGCCGGTGGAACATCCCGGCCCGATAAGCGCCGCCCCATAACCCCATCATCGTTTTGGCCCAGGCAGCATCATGGAATTTCAGGGGAATTCCCGTCAGCAAAAGGGCAAAAAAGGAGAACATCAATACAATGTGCAAGCCTCGCGAAACCGGCGAGAATCGCTGAATCTGCCTGCCGCTGCGGCCTTCGGTCTCCGCGGATACATCAACTATCGCCGTTGGGGTTATGGGCTCATTCTTATCAAAATAAACCCTCCGCCACCACAGGGCGGCATGGGTAAAGCAGAATAAAAATAAAACCGCCAGCAAGCTGCTCATAACGATCTCCGTCCAGTACAGAAACGGATATTTTTTAGCACTCGATATATCCGGATGGGCTACAAAAGAGGCAAATCGTTTGTGAATCCCTTGATGGCAGGCCTTGCAGGCAATGACCAGATTGTCGGGATGAAGGGTGGAACGGGGATCCGTTTGGGGAAGCGAATTGTGGCCGCCATGGCAATCAGCGCAGCCTGCGACACGCTGAGGAAAGCCGAGGTCGATCATTTTGCCGTGATAAGTGCCGTCATAACTCTGGGCCGCTTTCGTGGACATATTATTGCGTTTGGAAATTTTTATATCGGCGTGGCAGGCCATGCAACGCCTCGTATAGGCTTCCCTTGCCGAGGCGGCATCTCTTTCCAGGCCCGGGTTATACGAAGGGATATTATGCAGGCCGTGACAATCGGAGCACCCCGCCGAATCCTGGTTTCCCTCCAGAACGCTTTTGCCGTGACCCAGGAGGGCATATTCCTCTTTCGCATGGCACTGAAAGCAGTTTTTCATTTGGGTGGATCGCGTGAATTGATCCGATCTCCGGGTAAAATGGATATTTCGATGACAGTCCTGACAGATCATATTCTGTTTGACAGCATGCACATCTCGCCGATACCGGGAGGTGATGTCCCGGTGACAACCCGAACAGTTGGCCACAGGCATTCTGGACCGGCCTGACACATGGGCGTCGAGATCATCAATTTCCTTGTGGCAGCTCATGCACCCGTTGTGACCGTGAACGGAACGGGTAAAACCTTCCAGATAAGCCTCCTCCGTATGGCAGTTGCGACAGGCCGTCGCCTGAACCGACGAAGATGCCCCCTGGGCTAAAGCAAAGGGAATGTTCAGCATGAAAATAAAGCAGAACAGCAGGAACACGGAAATCATTGTTACTGCCGCCCGGCGGCGCTGATGGAGCAGAGATCCACTTACGAACATCCGGCTTATCATGGAGATCCCCGCTTGATAAAGCTTGCCCATGCCGTCATTCCACCGGCAAGCCTTCTAACATTTGAAAAACCTCTCCGGGCCAGATAACTTGCGACGAGATAGCTCCGCCCACCCTCTTCATCGACAATAAGCAGCGGGTAATCCTGGGGTATTTCCTTGTAACGCAGGTGGATAAAGGACATGGGAATATTCAGGGCGCCGTTGATATGCTGCTGCCCAAACAGCTCGGGCGACCGGACATCCAGAATCAGGCTGTTTCTTAACTGCTTTTGCCAGGACAGGACATCCTTCGGTTTAATGGCTGTACTGGCCATTCGGGGAATTCTCTGCACCGATTCACTATCGTAACCGGCCCGTTTCCAGGCAGGCAGCCCTCCCCGCAAGATATAGATCTTCCGGAATCCCTGATGAATGGCTTCGTCAATAATTTTGCAGCTTTTTTCATCCGCATTTCCAACATAAAAGATAATTTTCATCTCTTTGGATCTGAGCAACAGGCCGGAGCGCTCTTTCGCATCATCACAGGGGATACAGACGGAACCAGGAATCCTACTGTCCAGGCATTCGATATGGCTATTGCTGTTGACCAGCATCAATGGTTCCTGATTTTCCATCATCCGGTTCAGGGTTTTGGGTTCTATGCGTTGAATCGGCTTTTCTTCGGCTGTACAAATACCACAGAAGAACCAGGCCATGAGCATGGCGGGCAGGCAGGTAATCAGCGTGGTCAGTTTGTCTGTCATTTCAACGTTTCTTTCTTGATTCCCCTCTTTGCCGGGATATCATAGCCCGGCATCCTGAAGAGGAGAAGCGCCGCCCATGATATAATGATATGCTTTAACGTTTACTGAGCGAATAAACGATTGAATATAAAGGCCTTAACTATTTACCCTCCCCGCGAGGCAATGAATCAGGTTGACACACGATCCCCTTTTTTTGTAGTACTCTTATATAAAATGGTTATGATTAACAAGTCAAGCAAAGGAAGGAGATACCTATGCCGTCCCCCGGCGAATTGCAAAAGATGATGGATATCCGATCAATCTTTGGCCGTGTTCAGAGCGGGGGACCGATTTATCTTGGATGCCTGATTCTAACAGGACTTCTGGTTGTGGCAGGTATTTCCGCCGGCATCCATGCCCTTTTCATTGCCGGGTCCCGTCACACTTACGGCGCAACCCGCTATATTCCCCTGGCGATGCTTATCTCCACCTATGTTTTCTTCGTCGTGGCTTCCACGGGATTATGCCTTGTCTCTTCCATCGGCCATGTCTTCGGCATCAGGGATTTCATGCCCATTGCCAAACGGGCCGTCTTTCTCTCCATTATAACCATTCTATCCGGATTCCTCGTTATCGGCCTGGAGATAGAAAATCCATTTCGCATGCTTGTGTATAATTTTACTTCCCCAAACCTGAGTTCCAATATCTGGTGGATGGGAACACTTTACGGCGCCTATCTCATATTCATGGCTATCGAATTTGTTTTCCTGATGCTCGGCAGGCACCGGCCCGCAACCATTGCCGGTCTTCTGGGCGTTCTTTCCGGCGTTGCGGCGCACAGCAACCTGGGAGCCATCTTCGCCATGCTGCATGGTCGTGAATACTGGTACGGCCCTTATCTGCCCATCTATTTTATTGCCTCGGCCATGATGACGGGCTGTGCCTTCATCATCTTTTTTGTCTTCCTGGCTTACCGTATGAAGGGTGAGCCTGTGGATGTCCCCACCACCAGAGCCTTGGAAGTCGTGGGAAAGCTCGGCATGCTCATGCTGGCCGTTGTCGTTTTCTTCACCATCTGGAAGATCATCACAAGCACCGTCGGCGGCCCCGCAAAGCTGGAGGCCATGAACGCCCTCCTGGTCGGCCCTTATGCCTTCAATTTCTGGTTCATCGAAATTACCTGCGGCATGGTTATTCCTTTTATCCTGCTTCTTGCCTCGCGAGGGAAAAACCTTTTATGGATGTTCATTGCCTCTTCCATGATGATCTTCTGCATTTTTTTCATGCGCCTCGATCTCGTCGTCGTGGGACAGATTGTTCCTCAATATCTGGAGCTTGATGTTCTGGAGTTTGCCGGTTTGCATCTTTACTCTCCTTCCGCCCATGAAATTCTGGTTGTGTTAGGAGGCGTCGGCTTTTGTTGTTTTGCCTTTCTTCTCGGCGAAAAAGTCTTCGATGGCTTCCGGGAAACGGACAGCTGCCTTTTGCCTGAAAGCCCCTTGTTGGATATTGAGAAAGAGGAGGAGGCGCACCCATGAGCAGCGACCCCTCTAGCAGGGATCATCAGGAACCTGAAGGACCGGATTGTCTGCCTGATCAGGAGCGGCGGGATTTTCTTAAAATCGGGCTGGTCATAACTGGTGTTTTTGCCGGTGGAACCATCCTTTCCGTCGTCTCCCACATGAAAACCGCTGTCGTGTCCCGTAAACAAAAATCGATATATCCCTACAAACCTCACTACAGCATGGTCATCCGCCATGACCGCTGTATCGGCTGTGAACGTTGCGTAAAAGGCTGCATCGCCGCCAATCAGGTCCCGGACTACGGATGGAGAACGCTTGTCCTGGAAAGAGAGGAAAAGGAGGCTATCGGTCAAAAGAGGGAATTTATCCCGATTCTCTGCAACCAATGCAACAATCCCCCCTGTGTCCGCACCTGCCCGACGCGGGCAACCTATAAGGACAAAACCAACGGGATCGTCATGATGGATAATAAAAAATGCATCGGCTGCAAATCCTGCATGATCGCCTGCCCCTATGACATGCGATACTTTAATGAGGAAAAAGGGGCCATCGACAAGTGCGATTTCTGCTTCGCTACCCGTCTGTCCAAAGGGCAAAAAACGACAGCCTGCGCCGAGGCCTGCCCGGCGGATGTGCGCATCTTCGGTGATCTGTCCGATCCGCAAAGCCGCGTGTACCGCCTGGTCCACCAACTCCAGGAAACCTTGTGGGTCATGCGCAAGGAGACGGGCGCCCTGCCAAATGTTTTTTATAAGGACGGTTAAAGGGAAAAAAGAATGAAAAAAGTGATGATCCTGCTGGTGATCTGGCTACCCTTCTTGGCATTGGTCGTTCCCGGAGCCGGCGGACACGATGGGTTGAAGGAAGTCGGCATCCTGTACACCAAGCCGATCAATTCCGTTCTGTTCAGCCACAATGCGCATCTGGAGCGAAAGCTTTCATGCATTCAATGCCACAATGGCCTATTTGACATGAAAGCCCTGAAAGCCCAGGAGAAAAAAGACTTCAACATGGACGCCCTGTATAAGGGTAAATACTGCGGCGCCTGTCATAACGGCAAACAGGCCTTCGCGTCGAACACACAATGCGCCCACTGCCATGTCCGTATCAAACCGGGACAGGAACCGGCTTTAAAGGAAAAAATGCCCGCCTTCACCCGGGTTGAAACCATGGGAAAAGGAGACAATGCCGTTCGCTTCCGGCACGAGATCCATGAGAAAAAGGCGTCTTGCATTCAGTGCCACCCCAAACCTTTCCTCGTGAAAAGAGGAGTAAATAAAATCACCTATGCCGACCATACGGCGAAAAAAGCCTGTTTTTCCTGCCATGACGGTGCGAAATCATTCCCGTTCAGTGACTGTAACAGTTGCCACATCAAGACCATAGCGCCCAATCAGGCCATCATCGTCGGGAAAAGCAGCAAGGCCGTTACATTCCGCCACGATAGCCACAAGGGGAAAAATCAGTGTAAAAGCTGCCATACAGAACTCTTCTCCTACAAAAAAGGGGAAGCCAAGGTGACCTTCGCCGATCACAGCGGCAAAAAGAGCTGCTTCACTTGCCACAATGGCGCTGCCGGAGCCCCGTTCTATACCTGTAACGGCTGTCACAAGGATAAAGAAGGGGCATTATCAGGTAAGGCGACCGCAAAGAAACCGCAAGGCCCGCAAGCCGCTTTGATTTACAAAATGGAAGGCGCCGGGCCTGTCCATTTCAATCATCCAAGCCATGCCGGCTTCGAATGCAAGGCCTGTCATCCGGATCCCTTCGCCATGCAAAAAGGACAGACGAAAATGACCATGGCCCAGATGTATAAAGGACAAAG
>CAZBME010000034.1:34306-48477 GCA_964492965.1 uncultured Syntrophaceae bacterium
GCTATGGCTCCACCGGCGCTGCGGGGTCCATCATCCATTCCTGAGCGGAACCGTCATAGATCTTGACATCGCTGTATCCAAGAACTTCGGAGAGCAAAAACGCCCAAGCTGTGCAGAACTTGCCCGTATCGCAATACAGGATGATCTCCTTAGCCTTGTCTGCACCCACCACGGGGGTTGCGATGGCGACCAGTTCATCCTTGCTTTTGTAAGTAAAATCCTTCTGATAGACCAGCGATGTCGGCAGATTGAAAGCCCCCTTAATCCGGCCCACTTTTTCTACAAAAGGCATCTTTTTTTCGCCGCGGTAGAATTCCGGTTCGCGAACGTCCACAATCAGCGCCTGGCCCAGTTTGCCCAGGACATAATCCTTTTTCACAAATAATTTTGCCTGAATCTCTCCCTTGTAAGGCACAATAGTAATATCGGGTGAGACCATCGAAAGGGGCCTCTTTTCGGTAACCCACTTATTGTACCCCCCATCCAGCAGGGCTACATCCGGGACACCTGCATACTTCAAGGTCCAGGCGACACGGGTCGCATCAACGCGGTCGGTGGGCGCGTCCATTTTACTGACGACGATCACTTTGGATTCTTTCTTGATATTGGCCAATCCCAGAAGGTCCGGCAAATCATACGCAGCGGGAAGCTCATTGAGCAAGACCTTTCGTTTAATGGCCCAAGCGCCGTAAAACACATTAACGGCATTCAAGATATGGCCATTGTTGAATTCCTCAACTTTCCGCACATCCAGGATGACGATGTTGGGTTCGAACAAATTCTTCTCCAGCCAGTCCGTCGAAACGACCGGATCGATCGCGCGGGCCGAGGCCAACATGGGCAGTAACAGCGTCAGCAGAACCGTGGTGATCATCAACAACCTTACTCTCTTCATATTCTCCTCCTTTTTTTTAAAAAAATCTATGGTCCCATCGGGGCTTTGGCGTCCTTCGCCCATTCCTCCATGGATCCATCGTAAATCTTCACATTTTGATAGCCCAGAACATCGCTCAGGATGAACCACCATGCACTGGCAAAACGACCATTGTCGCAGTAAACGATGATCTCACGGGATTGATCGTCCCCAACGGCAGCCTTCGCCATCGCCTGAAGCGAATCGTTACCCCGGTATATCCAGCAGCAGAACCCTTCCTTGCTGAAAACCTGCGCTGTGCCCAAATTGATGGCACTTCGAATATGACCGGCCTTCGCCACGAAGGGAAGCTTCTGCTGCCCTTTGAAAAAGGCTGGTTCCCTGGCGTCCACAATGATCGCTTCGCCGATCCGCTCCTGGACATAACCTTTCCGGACAACAATATTTTTATTGAATGTCCCCTGATAAGGTTTCTTTTTGGGCTTCACTTTTTCGACCGAGATGGCCTTTTTTTCGAAGGCCCACTTGTCATAGCCGCCGCTTAATACGGAAATCTTTTGCACACCGGCATATCTGAGTGTCCAGGCCACTCGTGTGACATCCACCCGGCCACCGCCCGTCTCCGTTTTACCGTAAATAATGACGGTAGAATCGGGTTGTATCGCGGCCGAAGACAGAAGCCCGACAAGGCTTTTATCCCGCGGCATTTCATGGATCAGGTCGCCTCTTTCATACGCCCATTCGCCATAGAGGATGTTAATGGATCCCGGGATATGGCCGGCTTTATAATCATCAGGGCTGCGGATATCAATGATGATCATTTCCGGATCACCAAGCATTCCTGCCAGATCGTCCGTTGAGATGATCGGGCTTGGCCCGCGGGCAAAAACCGCCATCGGCACAAACAGTAACAGACAAACGACCAGCGCACCAAACAAATTTCGTGTCTTCATCTGTTCCGATCTACCGATTAATGGGCTTTGGAACAACAATCAAGCCTTCATTGGCCTTGGAACCGTTCCTGATCAGGAGTTCCTTCGTAAGGAAGTCCGTCCGATCCACATGACATGCGTCGCAGGATTGGGTCCTTTCCGTCCGTTTCCTGATGTTGTGCGCCGGCGTATCCCAGTAATTGGGCAGGGCATCATAGTTTTCCATCTTGATCCCTGCCTGGGCAAAAGTATCACGCACCGTCGGTATCAGTCGCAATGTCGTCAGGGTCTTTTTGTCTCGCGGGCTCAAGCCCAGGATCATCCCCGGTTTCGACACGGCACCCGTACTTTGATGGCAATTCTGGCACTGCCGGTATTCTCCGGAAGAGTGGCATCCGTAACAACTGACTTTGCCCTGATGCTTCTCATGGGAAATCTTTGCCGTCATCTTTGCTTCCTGCCCCAGCTTATGGCAATTCTTGCAGGCGGGCCGGTCCTTGACCTGTTGCTTGGACGTATAGGCTGTCCCGTCCCCATGCATCTCCCCCTTCTTGTGACAATCCATACACAGCATACCCTTCTGGTAATGCGCATCAGGGGCGCCGCCATATTCCCCGGTGTACTCCGGGTAAACCCGGCCGCCATGACAAAAGGCGCATGTCTTGCCCTCATCCTTTTTCACGAACTTGTGCTTTTTTATGAGTCCCAGGCTGATGCCCCCGACGGCAGGGGCCTTAACGTGGCAATCGCCGCAGGAGGCGTGACAGCTGCGACAGGATTGCTCAAAAACCTTTTTATCGAAAGTCTTGAGCTCCTCCGCGGAAAACCTTGGCATAACGCCCTGTCTCTGTCCTGCCGTCGTATAGTGGAGGGATTTGCCATAGGTATCTGCAATCGGCTTGTGACACATCCCGCACGTTTTCAAATTGTCCGACGGCCTTTTCACAATACCCTTATGGGCGCCCTCCTTGCCTCCCTCTTTTTCATTACCTTTGTGACAGAACTTGCACCCCATGCCGAAGTGAGGATCCTTTTTAAGGAGGTCACGATCGACTACATACCCTTTGTACATCTCTTCCGCCTTAACTGGCGGAGGCGCCCCTGCTCACCCTTCCCCCTCGCCTGCCTGAATGGCCGGCGGTTTGTGAAGGGATTTCATTATGCTGTCATTGGTATGGCAATTTACGCAACTACTCGTATTCGCATATAATATTACCGCAGGAGCTAAAAGAAAGGCGATTATCATCAGGGAGGAAAGGACATACTTTCTTACCATAAAACCTCCTTAATATTGGCATGTCGTAAAAAATTAACAGATCGATGAGGCCGTGTCAAACAGATTTAGTAAGCATGGCCTGATTTTTTATAGAACAGGGCCATCAGGAACAACAGGATATTGAGGGCAACAATGCTGGCGCCTGTAGGCAGGTCGCAATAAAAGGAGAGAACAATCCCGGAAACAACGGAAAAAAGGGCGCTGGCTGCGGCAATCGTCATGGTGGCCCTGAAACTCTTCGATATTTGGAGGGCCGTCACGGCGGGCAGAATGAGGAGGGCAGAAATCAGCATGATGCCGACGACCTTCATGGAAAGGACCACCGTCACCGCCGTAAGGAGAACAAATACCGTGTTGATCAGGCGTGTGTTGATGCCCGAGGCGCGCGCCGAGTTTTCATCAAAGGTGATGGCCAGCAATTCGTTGTAGAAAAATGAGATCAACAGAATCACAATGCCCGCCAGCACAATGGATATCACAACTTCTACCGTGCCTATGGTAAGGATACTCCCGAAAAGATAACCGAAGAGATCGACATTGAACCCCCCGGCCAGGCTTGCCAGCAGGACGCCGCCCGCTACACCCGCGGCGGATACAACGCCGATGGCGGCATCGCCGTACAGCCTCACACGCTCAGTGAGACGCAAGATGCCGAGAGAACAGACCATGACGACCGGCACAGCCAGATAAAGGGGCGACATATTCAGGATCAAAGACAAAGCCACGCTGCCGAAAGTGGCATGGGCCAATCCGTCACCAATCAGGGAAAGGCGCCTCAGAACAAGAAATACGCCCAGAACAGCGCAGAGAATCGCGATGAAGGAACCTGCGATCAATGCCCGCTGGATAAAGCCATACTGAATAAATTCGAACCATTCCATAAGTTATACATCGTGACGGTGGCAAATGACATGCTGGGAAAAATTCCCGAACAGTTCCGTAATTTCAGGAGATTCACAAAATTCTTCAAACGTCCCGTAGAAAAGCAGGCGCTTATCGATATACAGGAGCTTTGACGCATACTGGCCGATACTGCCGACATCATGGGTGACGATGATGATGGTTGTTCTTTTATGCCTGTTCAGGTCATCCAGAAGCTTAAAAAACAGGTCTCGAACCTCCGGGTCCAGGGCCGCTGTCGGCTCGTCCAGAATCAGGAATTCCGGCTGATTGACAATGGCCCTCGCGACAAGGGCTCTTTGTTGCTGCCCCACAGAAAGCATTCCGACAGGCTTGTCCCGGAGGTTTTCAATATCGAGCAGGCCGAGGGCCTCATGGATATGCTGCCGGTCAAGCCGATTCAGAAATTTGGGGAATCTCTTCTGCGATAACAACCCCATGGCAACAATTTCGGACACGGTCGCAGGGAAACGGGGATTTAAGGCCTCAATCTTCTGAGGGAGATAACCGATCCTGCTCCAGGCAGTAAATGTCTCTCTGAGTTCGCCAAAAAAACGTATTTCTCCGGCCTGCGGTTTTTCAAGACCCAGAATCGCTTTGATGATAGTTGTCTTACCGGAACCATTCGGACCGACCAGAGCCACATAATCCCCTTCTTGAATGGCAAAGGAAATATCCGAAAGGACATCGACGGCGTTATACCTGAAACTGACATGAGAAAGCGACAAGATCTCTAGGGGCATTGGAGCCCTCTTTTGAGATTAACCAGATTGGATTCCATTAATTGAATAAAGGTAACGCCACGGCCGATTTCTTCCTTCGTCATGTTATGGGCGCCATGGAGCATCAACAAGGGGACACCCGTTTCGCCGGCCAGAGCCTCCGCCATGGCCGGCTTCACCAACTCTTCGTGATAAATGGCTTTCACATCGTATTTTTTAACTCTTTTGGTCAACTCGGCCAATCGTCTCGGCGTCGGTTCGGCGTTGGGAGCAAAGCCCCCGTAGGCTGAAAGGTAGGTTAATCCGTACCGATCGGCAAGATAACCGAAGATCATATGACCGGCATGGATTACAACCTTACTGTGGCAAGAAGAAAGGCCCTGGCGGTATTTCCTGTCGAGATCGGCCAACTGTTTTTTATAGGCCTCGGCATTGGTCATATAAAATGCCTTGTTCACTGGATCCTTGAGAGCCAACCCGGCGGCAATCGTATCCGCCATTGTCATGGCATTGGTAAAATCAAGCCATACATGAGGATCGCTCCCGTCCTGATGACCGAAAGGATGCACTTTATCATGCCGATCATTATCCCCGGCATCATGATTCCTTTTTCTTAAGATGATCGACTTGCTCGCATCAATGATCACAAGCTTCTTGCTGTCGATGCCTTTCATCAGGCGATCCATCCAGGGCTCCATGGCATATCCCGTGAAGATAAGGCAATCGGAGCCCTCAATGCGCTTCATGTCTGCCGGACGGGGCTCAAAGCTATGGGCCTCAACGCCGGGCGGCAAGATGAGGTTGACATCTACTTTATCCTGACCGATTTGTCGTGCGAAGTCATAGAGAGGGAAAAGGGTCGCCATAACCTTTATTCTATCATGCGGACTAATCCCCGAATCCTGAGATCGGCAGGCGGCCATCAGGGATGATATCAAAATAAAGGCAAAAAGAATAATGATGATACGTTTTTTTTTCATTCGTCCCTTTTAGTCCAATCAAGCTGGTCCTGATGCGTAATGCAATTGGGGCGCATTTGTCAAGGTGCAAGTTCACCTGGAATAATCATTTTTACCATGATATCATTGCCTTTACATGGATAAGGTTTGAGATGTGATGAAACTGACCCCCAAGGAATTCGACAAGACCGTAAAGCGCGCCATCGACGTCATCCCGGAGGCAATACGCCGCCACCTCGACAATATGGTCATTTCCGTCAAAAAGCGACCATCCCGCGAAATGCTGGAACAACTCGATTTGCTGCCCGATGAAGAACCTCTCGGCTTCTACTGGGGCTCGTCCCTCATGGAACGTTCCGTGTTTGCCCCCATGGCTTATCCCGATACCATATTCATTTTCCAGAACCCTTTGGAGGAGATGTGTGAATCGATGGAGGAGCTGGAGGAACAAATCCGGATTACCGTCATACACGAAATTGCCCACTTTCTTGGCATCAGCGAAGACCGGCTGGATGAGTTGGGTTATGGGTAAGCCGGTTTAATCTGCTCGTTGAATGGGCTACATCAAATATTCCGAAGTGATTTTTTAAAAATAGTCAGAACCAATGCATGAACCTAATATAATATAAGATTATTCCTGCATGCGGCGTCTTGGCTTTCCATTCCGCAACACTTCAATATTGACATATCGTATTTTTTCGTGCGAAAGTGTCGGCGTACGTGGGGGGCTTTATTTCTTTGCAGAAAAACAAGACAATAAAAAAGTGAGGAGGATGGAAAAGCATGAAATTTTTGAAAGGTTTTTTGTGTTTGGCAGCGGTTTTTATGGTCCTTTCCGGGGCCACGGTCGGCATGGCGGCAGATATCGTGGTCGGCTATACCGGCCCGTTGAGTGGTCCGGCCGCTGAATATGGCCAGGACATCGTAAACGGGATTGATATGGCCGTCAAAGAATTAAATGCTGCGGGCGGCATTACAGTCGGCGGCAGTAAATACACATTCAAGCTGGAAAAGCTCGATGACCGGATCGACCCTACCCAGGCCGTCAATAACGCCCGCCGCTTCAAGGCGAATAAGGCCATTGCCGTCTTTAACGGCGTATTCAATACGATTGCGCCCATGATGAAAATCAACGAAGAGAAGGGCAATGAGTTCATCATGATGGCCTACACAAGCACACCGAAGGTTGCCTCCATGGGCAACAAATTAATGATCAATACCACCGTTACCTTCACGACCTATGTCGAGGTGTTCACTGACTGGGCTATGGCCAAGGGATGGAAGAATTGCGCCATGATGACGACGCTGGGAGCCTATGGTGACGAATGGCGGCATGCCTTCAAAGCGCACTGGGAAAAGAAGGGCGGAAAGATTACCGCCGACAAACCTGCCAATTACTATACGGAAACTGATTTCTCGGCCCCCTTAGCCGCCGCCCTGGCGACGAAACCCGATTGCATGCTCATCGGTGGTCCCTCGGCCACAACGGCATTGGTCATTGAGCAGGCGCGAAGCATGGGCTTCAAGGGCGGGTTTATTATGATCGACCAGGCCAAGCAGGATTATATCGCCCAGATATTAAAGGGCGTTAAATTAATGGATCCGTTGATCGGAACGGCCGGTGTGGTAAGTGTTCCCATGCCTGGCGCAACCACCTTCGAAACCAAATACAAGAGTGCATACAAAAGAATGGTAACCTGGGAATGCGCCCTGAATTACACAGGCATGCATGCCCTGGCCCGAGCCATTCAGGCCGCAGGTACGGTCGATGATATCTACAAGATCCGGGCGGCCTTCCCCAAGGCATTCCCCATGATGGGCGATAAATATCCCAACGAATCAATGGGCATTACCGATGCCGGCCGCATGTATGTAGCCGCATCCGTTCAGACGATCACCAATGGTAAATCGAACCCGTCGGAACTGTATGTCTGGTGGCCCAAGAATCAGAAGGAATTTGACCAGGCAAAGAAAATGACCAAGGCAACAAAAAACCCAATAAAATGGTTGAAAGCAGCCATGTAAAAGCCTAGGAACTTCGGCAGGCGGACACACTCATACGTCCGCCTGCCGAAATGATTTACCCCCTGCATCACCAGCAATATACCTATCCGCATTTTTTATGAAGGATGGGGCAGACGTTAAACACACTCATGGCATACATTCCCTATTTTTGTTTGTTTCACTAAATATCGGCATGTGATTATTTTTTCCTCCTTACCAATAAGGGGGATAATAAAAAAGAGGAGGAATAAAAATGAAATATTTTAAAGGTTTTTTTTACTTGGCCTTGATGACTCTGTTGATGTCTTGGGCCACCATTGCTACAGCAGGGGAAATTGTGGTCGGCTTTTCGGGACCTCTCAGCGGGCCCGCCGCCGAATATGGCCAGGACATCGTTAACGGCATTGACATGGCTGTCAAGGAAATCAACGCCGGCGGGGGCATTACCGTCAAGGGGCAGAAATATACCTTTAAGCTGGAAAAGCTCGACGATCGAATAGACCCCACGCAGGCCGTTAACAATGCCCGCCGATTCAAAAACAACAAGGCCGTGGCGGTATTCAATGGCGTCTTCAATACCATCGCCCCCCTGATGAAGATTAATGAGGAAAAGGGGAACGAGTTCATCATGATGGCCTTTACAAGCACCCCGAAAGTAACGCAGATGGGCAGCAAGCTGACCGTTAACACGACGGTTTCATTTACAACCTATGTCCAGGTATTTACCGACTGGGCCATGGCGAAGGGATGGAAAAAATGCGCGATGCTGACAACTCTCGGTGCCTATGGTGATGAATGGCGGAGCGCTTTCAAGGCTCATTGGATAAAACAGGGCGGTACGATCACCGCCGATAAACCGGCTAATTACTATACGGAAACGGACTTCTCCGCACCTCTGGCTGCTGCGCTGGCCACGAAACCTGATTGCATGCTGATCGGCGGACCTTCGGCCACAACAGCCCTGGTCATCGAACAGGCTCGTGGCATGGGTTTCAAGGGTGGATTTATTATGATCGACCAGGCCAAACAGGATTATATCGCCCAGATTCTCAAGGGGGTGAAACTCATGGATCCTTCGATCGGAACGGCAAGCGTGGCCGGCATTCCGCTTCCTGCAGCGCCTGCCTATGATAAGAAGTATCGCGAAGCCTACAAACGTATGGTGACATGGGAATGCGCCTTGAACTATAATGCCATGCATGCCCTCTCCAGGGCCATCGTGGCGGCAGGCACAGTCGATGACATTTATAAGATCCGGGCTGCATTCCCAAAGGCATTCCCCATGTTAAGCGATAAATTCCCCAGCGAGTCGGCCGGGATAAGCGATACAGGGCGCATGTACGTGCTGGCTTCCGTGCAATCAATCTCCGGAGGCAAATTCAATCCCGCAGAACTGTATGCCTGGTGGCCTAAAAATCAGAAGGAATTTGATATCGCCAAAAAGCAGACCAGAGCCACAACACCGATGAAGTGGCTGCGGATAACCGAATAAGAATCCTGCGCGGATTCATCATTTTTACCTCGATACGGGATTGATAATACCCGATACATCATTCGGAAAAATTGTCGCTCCCCTGCCTTCTGCACCAAGAGAAGGCAGGGAGCGATTCAATCCCCGCCAGATTGTGTTGTGAAAAGCGTTTTCAGGCAGGGCGTCAAAGGGATATCCCGATCCGGCAAGGTCCGTAGCCGGTTTTCGGCAGGCCCCGTCCCCGCGAAGCCCTGGGATGGGGGGTTCGGGACATCCGGTTCTTCGGATATTCCGTTTCATTATTCATCGTGTTTTTATCCGTTGACCCTTTGCAGGTTTCAGAAACTTGTTGACACCAAGCATGTTTTTCCTATAATTATAATAATCGTGAGTATGTTCTCATAAAATTCAATCATCAATATCAACGACAGGGGGGTTAAAATGAATATTTTGGTCGGATATACCGGAGGGACTGATCTGGATAAAACGGTCATGGCGCTTGCCAAACAGCACGCTAAAATTTTTAATGCAAAGCTTTTTGTTGCCACCTCCATGGAAAGCGCAACGGAGAAGGAAATCAATGAACTGGAAAAGATCGAAGCTGATCTCGAGAAGTTGAAGGAGTCTCTTCGACAAGAAGGCATTGACTGCGACACCCATCTTCTGATTCGAGGACTCACCCCCGGCGAAGATATCGTAGAGTTTGCCAAAGACAACAAAATTGATGAAATATTTATTGGCATCGAAAAAACCTCCAAAGTCGGGAAATTGCTTTTCGGATCAAACGCACAGTTGATTATTCTGGAAGCGCCCTGTCCGGTCATTTCCGTCAAATAAGCTTTTAGCGGATAAGGCCCGCCGGAATCGGGCCTTACCCCAAATTGATATAATAGAACAGCAAGACATAGAAGCCGATCCCCCTTTAAGAAACATGAACAGGAGAATCGGCTTTCTTGCTTGGTTCATTATGCCGAGTTATTGATCAAGCCGAAAAGAATTCTTGCCGTTTTTCTTTAATTGGTTTATTTTTTCTCATCTGCAACAGACCTTCACGAAAGGAGGCCATTCTCAAGAAGCCAGACCAATCATGCTTAACAAAGGGTTATTCCAGTTTCAGTGCCAGCTCATCCTTAACATCATATTTTGAAAGAGAAAACAGGAAAAGAGGAGGACAAAAGATAATGAGACATTTAAAAGGATTTATCTGTTTGGCGGCTTTGTTTTGTTTTTTCTTCTGGACGGCAGGCAGCGGAGCCCAGGAGATCATCGTTGGCTATACGGGGCCTCTCAGCGGTCCTGCCGCAGAATACGGACAGGATTGTCTTAACGGCATCGATATGGCGGTCAAGGATATCAATGCCGCGGGGGGAATCACGGTTAAGGGGAAAAAGTACCTTTTCAAGCTCGACAAACTCGATGATCGCGCTGATCCGACGCAAGCCGTCAATAACGCCCGTCGATTCCGCACTAATAAAGCCATTGCCGTTTTCAGCGGCGTTTTCAACACCATCGCCCCCATTTCGAAGATCAATGAAGAGAAAGGGAATGAATTTCTGGTCATGGGTTATACCAGCACCCCGAAAGTCGTACAAATGGGGAATAAACTATTGATAGGCACCACGGCGCCCTTTACCGTTTATTGCCAATCCTTTTGCGATAAGGCCTGGGCAATGGGCTGGCGTAAAGCGGCCATTCTGACGACTCTGGGGGCTTACGGGGATGAATGGCGGCGCACTTTCAGAGGCTACTGGCAGAAAATAGGCGGCACCATCACCGTTGACAAGCCGGCCAACTATTACACGGAGACGGATTTTTCCGCGCCACTGACCGCCGCTTTGGCATCCAAACCGGATTTTCTCCTGATCGGCGGCCCGTCCGCCACAACGGCCCTTGTCATTGAACAGGCTCGCGGCATGGGATTCAAGGGCGGCTTCATGCTTATCGATCAGGCCAAGCTGGATTATATTGCTGAAATCCTCAAAGGCTATAAATTGATGGAAAACACGATGGGCGTGGCCGCCATTGCCAGCCTGACCTTTCCGTCCTTCCCGGCCTTTGACAAAAAATATGTAGCCGCCTACAAACGGATGAATACCTCGGAGGCGCAAAGAAACTATCTGGCCATGCTGGCCCTCTCAAAAGCCATCATTGCGGCAGGCGTGGTAGATGATGTTTACAAAATCAGGGCAGCATTCCCCAAGGCATTCCCGATCCTGGGCGACAGGATCCCGATCGAGGCATTCGGGATAAATAGCAACGGGCGCCTGCAGATGTGTGCCTCCGCTCAGATCGTAAAAGACGGCAAACCGGGGCCCCCAATTCAGTACTTCTGGTGGCCAAAGAACCAGAAGGAATGGGACGGTGTCAAAAAGCTGACCAAAAGCAAGGTGGCCAGTGTTGAATGGTTCAAGGCCAAGATCGAGGACGTGGAGTAGCGACTCGAAGGGCGTAAAACAGGCCTTGCCCTGTTGTTCCGGCAATGCTTCATAAATCCTGTGGTGCTTTGACATAAAAAATCCCCCACCTTATGATAAAAGGGCGGGGGATTTTCTTCTGGTGGACCTGCTTTCTATTTCTTAATTTTGGCCAACTCTTCAGCCCTTAATTCTTTCCGGAGAATCTTTCCGACAGTGGTTTTAGGCAATTCTTTGCGGAACTCAATTTCCGTAGGCAGCTTATACGTGGCCAGTTTCGTCTTGGCAAATTCGATCAGCTCCTCCTGCGTCGCTGTTTCCCCATCTTTCAAGACAATAAAGACCTTCACGTTCTCTCCCCGCTTCGGATCAGGGATGCCGATCGAGCAGGCCTCCTGAACCTTCGGATGCTCATAGAAGACCTCATCGATGTCTCGCGGATAAACATTAAACCCGCCTGAAATGATCATGTCCTTTTTGCGATCGACGATAAAAAAATACCCTTCTTCATCCATCGTCGCGATGTCGCCCGTGTAACACCAACCGTCCCGCAGCAGGTTGGCCGTTTCGCCCGGTTGATTCAGATAGCCCTTGGTCACCTGCGGCCCGCGGATAATCAGTTCGCCAGGTTCGCCGACTGGCATATCTTTTTCACCTGTGTCGAGATCCACGATCCGGGCCTCCGTATCCGATGCGGGAAGGCCGATACTGCCGATTTTTCTGTTCCCGCCAAAAGGATTGTTATGCGTTACGGGCGAGGTCTCCGTCATGCCGAATCCCTCGACAATGGCCGCTCCCGTCGCCTTCTCAAATGAATTGATCACATCCACAGGCAAGGGCGCGCTTCCAGAGAAACAACCCTTGATGGAAGTCAGGTCCTCTTTCTTCAGCCCGGGGTGATTCAGAATACCGATATACATCGTCGGGACAAGGGCCGCGAATGTAGGCCGGAATTTTCGGATGGCTTCCAGGAGCGGCTCCGGTTGGGGGCGAGGCACCAAAATCGCTCCCCAGCCCATATGAATACCGAAATTCATGACACAGCTCACCCCGAAAACGTGGAAGAATGGCAGGGCACCCAAGGCCGTATTATCCGACCCTCTCTTGAATGTCGGAAACCAAGCCTCGATTTGCTGAACCTGTTTACTCAAATTGGAATGGGTCAGGATGACACCCTTGGAAACCCCTGTCGTCCCACCGGTGTACTGATACATCGCCGTATCGCTGAAGCCAATCTTCGCCTTGGGCGGATTGGGTTGATATCGGGACAAACACTCTTTCCATTTATAAATATCACTGGCAGGCTTCACATCGGCGGCCAGCTTTTTCTTTTTCGCCACAAGAGGAAAAAGAAGATTCTTGGGAAAGGGAAGATAATCTCCCAGCGTGGTATAGATGATCTGCTTTATTTTGGTCTTCGGCCGCAGGTCGATCATCCTGTTTCCCAGAAGATCCAGTGTAATGAGGACTTTTGACCCTGAGTCGTTGAACTGATGCTCCAACTCGCGATCGGAATAAGTGGGGTTGTTCATCACGACGATGGCGCCGAGCCTGAGAATTGCGAAGTAAGCAGCAACACAGGGTATCATGTTCGGGAGCAGCACAGCCACAGCGTCGTCTTTTTTAACGCCAAAATCAGCAAGACAGGTTGCCATTCGATCAACCATGTCCTTTAATTGTTTGAAGGAAACGGTACAGCCCTGAAAATTCAAGGCCATGCGATCCGGATATTGCGCTGCCGATCTGTCCAGGATATCCGGAAGGCAAATCTCTTCATATTTAATGTGTTCGGGCACCCCCTTATCGTACGATTTCAACCACGGTTTTGACGCATAGGTAACTTCTCCAGCCATTCTAACTCCCTCCTTTTGTCGTTAAAATGTTTAAAATGATGTTGACCCTGAGCCTAAGATCTCCCCCGACTAACAAATTATTGTACTATTTATTTTCGCAATAAGCCAACAAATTTGTCCCATCCTCCTGCTTACCGCAGGATTGGCCTGCACCCGTCGTCATAACAGAGAACGCCATCGAAGGATAAAAAGGATATGTCTATTTTGTCACGGACTTCTCCTTTGCCGTCAAAATACTCCTTGATAAATGATCATGACTTGTTATAGGCGGAAACAGTTTTCAACGGGGAGGGTTTTATTGTTGCCCCAGACAGCCTTAATGCTCTCGTGCAAAGAGTGATGTCCTTTGTTTTCGAGTCCGCAACATCAATCCATGAAGGAGGCATTATGCCATTTGAAAAAGAACTTGAGGAGCTTCAGCAACGAAAGGAAAAAGCCCTTCGGATGGGGGGCTCGAAAAAGATAAAGATTCAGCATGATCAAGGAAAATACACAGTACGGGAAAGAATCCCGCGGCTTCTGGATAAAGATACATTCCTTGAAGTGGGCATGTTTAACTGCTCCGATATGCCCGGCATGGAAGATAAGACACCGGCGGACAGCAAGGTGGCCGGATACGGCAAGATCGATGGTCGAACCGTGGCGGTCATTGCCAATGACTTTACGGTCTATGCGGCGACATCAAGCCGGGTAGCCGGTCGGAAAGAAGGAGACGTGGACCACATGGCCGTGGGCAAGGGTTTTCCCGTGGTTTACCTGGGAGAAG
>CAZBME010000035.1:0-10338 GCA_964492965.1 uncultured Syntrophaceae bacterium
GTTCCCATTCCGAACACGGAAGTTAAGCTCTCCAGCGCCGATGGTACTGCATGGGTGACTGTGTGGGAGAGTAGGTCGCCGCCGGGAATTTATAAAAACCCCTTCAGCAATGAAGGGGTTTTTTGTTTTGCATGAACCGTCACCTTATGCTATGAAGCGCCATTAAACCTGTTAATTTTTACAATAATTGGTGTTTAGGAGTAGGGAATATGTCCGGCCATAATAAATGGAGCACAATCAAGCACAAAAAAGGCGCTGCGGATGCGAAGCGCGGCAAAATCTTTACTAAAATCATTAAGGAAATTACATTAGCCGCACGGCTGGGAGGCGGAGATCCCGATGGAAACCCCCGCCTCAGAACGGCAATATTGGCGGCTAAAGATGAAAATATGCCCAAGGACAACATCGACCGGGCCATCAAAAAGGGCAGCGGCACCGGCGAGGGTGCTGTAATCTATGAAGAGATCACATACGAAGGCTATGGACCGGGAGGAGTGGCCGTCATTATAGAAGTCATGACGGATAACAGGAACCGGACGGTGGCCGAAATTCGGCATATCTTTTCCAAGTATGGCGGGAACCTGGGTGAAAATGGGTGTGTAGCGTGGATGTTTGACAAGAAGGGAAGCCTGCTGGTTGATCGGAAGGCCATCGGAGAAGATGCACTTATGGAACTGGCCTTGGATGCAGGCGCCGATGATGTTCGTGAAGAACAAAATGAATATGAAGTGCTGACAAGCCCGTCCGTGTTTGAAGATGTGCGCAAGGCCCTTGAGACCCATGGATTGAAGATCATGTCGGCGAGTATTGGCATGATTCCTCAGAATACGGTTGAACTGGCAGAGGACAAGGCCTCTTCCATGCTCAAATTGATGGAGAAGATGGAAGATAATGATGATGTCCAGAATGTCTATGCCAACTTCGATATTTCAGATGAGCTCATGGAAAAGCTCAGTTAATGAGAATATTGGGTATTGATCCGGGAAGTCTGGTGACGGGGTTTGGAGTCGTCGAAAAACAGAAATATGATTTGGTCTATATTCAACATGGGGAAATAGAAGCCCCCACTCATGGATCATTGCCCGAATTTCTCGTGGATATCTACGAAAAACTAACAGAGATCATCAAATCAGCAAAGCCCGATGCCATGGCGATTGAGGAAATCTTTTACGGAAAGAATGTCAAAAGCCTGATCAAGCAGGGGCAGGCCCGGGGAGTTGCAATACTGGCCGGTTCGCACAGCGGGATCCCGATATTTGAATACTCAGCCCTGGTGGTCAAGAAGGCTGTTGTCGGCTATGGGCGGGCGGAAAAGAGCCAGGTGCAGAATATGGTCAAAGCGATTCTTAAACTTTCAGCACTTCCCCCGGCAGACGCCGCCGACGCGCTCGCTGTGGCTATCTGTCATATTCATTCGGCAGGAAGATCGAATCTGAAATGATCGCACGAATCAGCGGAATTCTTATACAGAAAAGCGTACAAAGCCTCGTCATTGACACCCAAGGGGTGGGTTACCGGGTCGTGGTGCCGCTCTCCACCTTCTACGAACTTCCCGAGCACGGCCATCCTGTAATTCTTCATATTCATACCCAGGTCAAGGAAGATGCTATCAGCCTCTTCGGATTTCTGACGCCGGAAGAGAGGGATATTTTCGAAGTGATCATATCCGTCTCAGGCATCGGCCCGAAACTGGCCGTCAACATCCTTTCAGGGATTTCGGCATCGGAATTGATGACGGCCATTATTCAGGGCGATCTGAAGCGGCTGGTGGGCATTCCCGGTGTTGGGAAAAAAATGGCCGAGCGCCTTGTCCTGGAACTGAAAGACAAGATTCTCAAGATGCAGCCTATTCAGAAAGTCCCGTCTGTAACAACAGGCGCACAAAAAATTGAGGCCCTCAAGGAAGACGCCCTGTCTGCCCTTGTCAATCTTGGATATAAGAATGCTGCTGCAAAAGATGCTGTTGAGAGGATCATGCAGGAAGAATCAACGGAACCGGCATCGCTTGATGTGATCCTCAAAAGCGCCCTGAAAGCATTGGCCGGATAGGAGGCTCCAATTCCAAATCAAAGCGTTATCTTTGTTGGCTGTGCCGTCGGCGCCTCGACGTATTTCGCTATACGCCTGCGTCGCTTCCTCCTTACCGCTTCGATATCATCATCTTTGATTTGGAATCGAAATAGCGGGAGGTCTTCAAGATGACAGATGGCGCGGTTGAGAACCCCTCAAGAAATGTGATCATTATACCGGAAGCGGTGGATGAGGACGCGGGTTTTGAAGCTTCCCTGAGACCGAAGACTCTTTACGAATATATTGGTCAGGAAAAGATCAAGACCAATCTGTCCATTTTTATTGAAGCGACCAAAGCGAGGCACGAAGCCCTTGATCATGTATTGCTTTACGGCCCTCCCGGCCTGGGAAAGACGACGCTGGCCTATATTATTGCCCGGGAATTGGGCGTGGAGGTGAAGGTGACCTCCGGCCCCGTCATTGAACGGCCCGGTGATCTGGCGGCCATTTTGACCAATCTCCATGAGCACGACATCCTTTTTATTGACGAGATTCATCGCCTTTCCCATGTGGTGGAAGAAATCCTTTACCCCGCGATGGAGGATTTCCATATCGACATCCTCATCGGCCAGGGCCCGTCCGCCCGTTCCATGAAACTGGAAATTCCCCGTTTTACTCTGATTGGCGCCACAACAAGGGCCGGACTCCTCACGTCGCCGTTGCGGGACCGCTTCGGCATGAGTTTCCGCTTTGAATTTTATAATCCCGAAGAACTGGCCGTCATTCTGAAGCGGTCAGCAAAAATTCTGGGCATCAAGCTCGATGAAGAAGGGGCCGCCGAGATGGCCCGCCGTTCCCGGGGGACGCCCCGCATCGCCAACCGCCTCCTGCGCCGCGTCCGGGATTATGCGCAGGTGCGCGGCCGGGGCGTTATTGACCGTGAAGCGGCCATCGCCGCGCTCGATCTGTTCGAGGTCGATTACAAAGGCTTCGACCAGATGGACCGTACCATCCTCCTCACCCTGATCGAGAAATTCAACGGAGGCCCCGTCGGCATTGACAATCTTTCCGCCGTCATCGGAGAGGAAAAGACAACCCTCGAAGACGTCTATGAGCCCTATCTTATTCAGGAAGGCTACCTCCAGCGGACCTCACGGGGCCGCATCGCTACCCAGCGGGCCTATGAACACTTCGGAAAGGCCTGGGTTAACAGCAATCAGAAAGAACTCTTTTAGCCGCGGAGGATACTGTAAAACGCCCATTTGCGGTGTTTCACTTGCCCTTTCCCTTTCCCGTATCGAGTAAGGGTGCGACGCACCCAAACGTACGCCTCGGTCTTCAGTGCCTGGAGCGGCTTGCATCCGGGCGCTTTTGAACAGCCCACACTCATGATAACAAGGATGCAGTGCGAAAATAATTACCTTTTCATAATTTGAAAATATTTGATGACGTTCTGAACGCAATCGAGCGCCCCAACGGGTTGCTTAAAGGTGTATTGCCTAAAATTGACGCTGCCCCGGCACTGAAGAAGTTGGGTTCATAATGGAGAAATATTTTTTATGCCACGGAAGCCCGTTTCGTCTGATTTGACCAAAACGGGTCGTGGCTAGGTTAGCCTTCAAACAGTCATGACCCGCGGTCAGTAAGCGTTTCCGGAGTCGGTCATTTCCGTAAATGACTAATTATTTCCATATCCTATCTTCTGCTGTCCTGCATGTAATCATTTGACATGATGTGCCTTTCTTCTTATACTGGCCCGTCAAAATTTAACCGCCGAAACAGAAGGAGGACCCTAAAAATGGCATCGAATTTCCTGTATTCCACTCGCGACCAACGTTTTATCCTGAAAGAATGGCTTGACCTTACCAAAGTCTTTGAAGCGGGGCGCTTCAAGGGCGGCTATAGCGTCGAGGATATTGATTCCATCCTTGAAAATGCGATGAAAATCGCTAAGGAAGTCGTAGCACCCACCAATGACGATGGCGATACGATTCATGCCGTGTACAAAAACGGCGCAGTCACGGTTCCCGAATCCTTCAAGAAGGCTTACTGGGCCGTCCAGGAAAACGGTCTCGGATCGAGTAATGCAGACCATACGGATCCGAGTTCGATGCCCCTTTGCGTCATGGGGGCGACCAATGAGTACCTCGCTGCCGCCAACGCAGCGTTGGGTCCCTATGCCATGGCAACGACCGGCGCTTCGGGATTGATCCGCGATTTCGGCGATGAGAAGGTGAAAAACATCTTCCTTCCCAAAATGTTCTGCGGCCAGTGGGCCGGCACTATGGACCTGACCGAGCCTAACAGCGGCTCAGATGTGGGTGATATTATCACAAAGGCCTTTCCCACGGATGAACCAGGCATTTATAGAATCGTCGGCACCAAATGCTTCATTACCGGCGGTGATCAGAACATTACGGAAAACATTGTCCATCTGGCTCTGGCCCGTATCGAAGGCTGTGTGCCGGGGACGAAGGGCATTTCGCTCTTCGTCGTGCCCAAGTTCTGGCATACGGAGGCGGGGGAGCTCGGAGACTTCAATGACGTCAACTGTGGCGGCATCGAGCACAAGATGGGTATTAAGGGCTCCGCCACCAGTATCGTCAATTTCGGAGAGGCCGGAAAGTGCCGAGGCTATCTCTTAGGCGATGCCCCTGTGGACGGCAAGGGGCAGGGGATGGCCCAGATGTTCCAGATGATGAACGAAGAACGGGCTGTTACGGGGTTGGCGGCCAACTCGGCCGCAACGGTGTCTTATAATAATGCCTGCATGTATGCCGCCGGGCGTATCCAGGGCCGCCAGATTACCAATCCCAAGGCCGGACGGGTGTCCATCATCCATCACGAAGATGTACGCCGTATGCTGATGTTCCAGAAATCGATCACCGACGCCAGCCGGGCCATGATTGCCATGTCCTACTACGCCATGGACATCGCGGAAAATACGGAAGACGAAAACGAGCGCAAGCGCGCCAAGGCCTTTATCGAGGTCAACACGCCCATCATCAAGGCCTGGTGTTCGGATATGGCCTTCCTCAGCATCTCAGAAGCCATGCAATGCTACGGCGGCTATGGTTTTTCCGAGGAATATCCCATAGCCCAGCAGCTTCGGGACTGCCGGATCTATCCCATATGGGAAGGGACCAACTATATCCAGTCCATGGACCTCATCGGCCGCAAGTGGATGATGGGTGGGGGCCAGATCTTCGCCATGTGGTTCGCGGAAATAGAGAAGTTCGCGGCAGACTGTAAGGACCATGCCGTCTTCAATGCCCAGGCCGCCCTCCTCGAAGAGGCCTTAGACAACTACAAGGAAATCCAGGCGACCATGGCTGGGTACCTGGGGCAGGGCAAGTTCGGCATGATCGGGTTTTATGCCACGAGAATCCTCCATGCAACGGGGTATCTCTATGGCGCCAAGCTTCTCCTGGAGCATGCCGTCATCGCCCAGAAAAAGATCGATGAATTGGGCAAAGAGCATTTCGAATATCCCTATTATGCGGGGAAAGTGGCGTCGGCGAAGTTCTTCTCCCACAATATCTTGCCTATGGTGGGAGTCATTCTGCGTGTCATCAAGGAAGGCGATAACTCTGTTATGGAAGTTCCCGAAGCCTCATTCATGATCTAAGCCGGGCTGTTTGACAGGACGGGGGACAACCTCCGTCCTGTCAACAGGAAGCCGCGGCCCCCTGTCCGGTGTCGCGGCTCTTTGTGTACAGTACCAGCGCCAGAGCCAACAGGGCGGCAGAGACGCCGAAGCCCCACTGGTAGGCCTCAACTGGTAATGATCCCGTTATCGATGGTTGCCAGTTATCCATGATGAGCCCCATCATATGCTGGAACATGGCCGCACCAAGGATAACGAAAAAATTCAGAGCGGTAAGGGCCGTTCCGACGATGGCGATAGGGAAGGTCTCTTTTACCTGGGCATACAGAACAAAACCGGCGGCACCGGTTAACCCCACCAGCCAGTATTGCAGCAACAATCCCCAGCGGGGCAATTGTAGATCCATGGCCAGGCTTGAGAAGACCAGCAGCATCATCCCTTGTCCCAGCAGGATCGGTAATTTGCGACGTCCCAGTTTGTCTGACCAGCGCCCCCAAAGAGGTGCGCCGCAAATTATTCCGACGGGAATGGCCAACAAAATACTGCTGGCGGCCGCTTTGCTCATGCCGTAGATGTGCATCAGGTACGGGCCGCCCCACAATCCCTGGACGGTTATCAGTGCTCCGTAGGAGGCGAATCCAATCGGCGCCAGGCGCCAGAAAAGGCTGCTTCCGAAAACGGTGCGGAGTCCCGAGAAAATGTCGGCGTTTGATGGAGGGGTGTGGGGCAGCGTGCCGGCCTCGGCCTCTTGTGGCGGGTGATCACGGGCCACCAGATACATTGCGACCGCCAGTAGCAGGGTTATCGTTGCCATGCAGAGGCAGGCGCCGCGCCAGCCAACGGTTTCACTCAGCCAGACCAGCGGGGTGGTAGCGCAAATGGCGCCCAGGTTCCCGATTGAGATCAAGATACCGGACAGAGTGGCAAACTCATGGGGCAAAAACCATGTGCTGAAAATTTTATAGGAGCCCATAAGGATGGCGGCCATGCCGATGCCGATTCCGGCACGCGCCAGTATCGCCATGATGCCATTGCTTGAGAGGGCGAAGGCCAAGGCACTTGCCGCCCCAATGCAAGCCAGCAGGCTGATGATAATGCGGGGACCGAAGCGGTCAAGCAACGGTCCCATGGGCAGTTGCACCAAGCCGAAGCTGTAAAAGAAGGCACCGCCCATCAGCCCGAGAATCTCCGGGGAGAGACCCAGGTCATGGCTCAGGTCACCGGCAATGACGGCGCTTGAGACCCGCCAGAAATTGGAGATGATGTACATGGCGGCGCAAATTGCGAAAATGTACCAGCGATATGAGGGAGAGAACGGTTTTTTCATAGGGCCTCGCAATGATTGGAAGAAGCTTTCCCCCACGGAGAAGAGCGTCCTTCAGTGACAAAAACTATAGGAAGAAGGGATTTTTATGTCAATGAAATACTGACTTTGTGGAGGGATGTGATAAATAAGTGCCCATAATTGTGATATGTTCTCAAGGAGGATGCTTTACGATGATTTAACAGATAATAAAATTGCGTGCCGAATCAAATGATTCTTGATCGTGCGGTAATTCATGTCTTGCAGAGTTCTCTTACAACGGTTGAAAGCGATGCTGCCGACACACATGGTGAATGCCATTTGAAAGAGAGAACCCTCTCTTCGGTTCTTTCTACATTATTCACTTGACAAAATGATTGCTTGTTGCATGTATTTGTAATACACGTTAGCAGGGCTACATCACCCGTGATGGTGGGAGGAAGCCTGTTGGGCTTACATAAGCCATCATAATTGATCATATATAGACCAACACACGGAGTGAAAGGAGGGGTTTCAAATGCAAAAAACGAGCAAAAGAATCGGAATTATAATTCTTACCCTGGCCACCCTTATTGTCGGGAGTGGATCCGCCCTTGCCGATTTCAGCTTGGGCTCTACCAGTTTTATAGATGTGGGAACTCCTAACCTCTTCAACCAGGCAGAGGGCAGTCCCATCACTTTCAGCAGTTCCGCGAGCGGTCAAGCGGATACCCTTAGATCGGCCAACCGCATTATGGGTGCATTCTCTGTTGCCGTGCGGTTTTCCGACTTTACCTCGAACAACATGATGCAACCCGGTTCAGGCAACGGTTCGGGCGTAAGCCTCTTCCTGTCGCCGGGTGCCCTAACGTCGACTTCTCCGCGCGTTGAATATGGCATGGAGCGTACTAACTACCTTGAGGCGGTAACCCCTGCGCAGACAACTGTGATTGCCCCTGTACCTAACATGGGCAGTGGTTGGCTTCAAATAACATATACCAGCAAGGAACTGACTTTTTGGTACGGTTCGCCCGGAGAGTGGAGTCAAATAGGCGGCGCGTACAAGCCGGAGTGGAGTCAGGCGCCTTTTATCTTTCTGAGAGGCAGTAATGATCGTCTGAACGAGGGTGGCACACAGGCCATGAACCTGAGCTTTCAACTCACCGATCTTCAGGTTAACGCAACACCTGTGCCTGTTCCGCCATCTATCCTCTTATTAGCTCCCGGTCTTGCGGGCCTTGCAGCAATAAGGCGAAGGTTCCGAAAGTAGGCGCTGTTCACAAAACATTGCAGGCAGGGTCGTTGCGGCCCTGCTTTTTTTATTTATCTCATTTCAATGAATAATATTCGTAATGGAGTACGGCAAGATAGAACCGGATTAATCCCTTCGATCTTTGTCTTCGTATTGCGTATCTTCTTTTAAAGTGTCCTGATCTTGACTCCCTACCATTCCGCGCAGTTGGCGGACGATCCCATTCAGAGATAATGCCTGAGCGGATAATTCTTCGCTTGCCGATGCTGATTGATCCGCAGCGGACGCCGTGGATTGTGTAACGATGTTCATTTGCTGAATGGCATTGCCAACCTGTTCTGTTCCACTGGCCTGTTCATTGCTCGCAGCAGTCACTTCAGATGCAAGGTTGGTGACCTTTGTTGCGATGTCTGTTATTTCTCTTAAGGTTGATGTAACGTCTTTGCTGACAAGAACGCCCTTATCTGCATTCGTTACTGATTCCTGAAGAATGGCGGAAGTATTTTTTGCCGCCTCCGCGGATCGTTGAGAAAGATTTCTTACCTCCTGGGCGACAACGGAAAAACCGGCGCCCGCTTCTCCTGCTCTGGCTGCTTCAACGGCTGCGTTCAATGCAAGGAGATTCGTTTGAAAAGCGATGGCATCTATGGTTTTAACGATTTTTACCGTTTCATCCGAAGATTTCTTGATTGCAGCGATAGCCTTGTTCATCTTTTCCATGGAGGCGCTTCCCGTGTCAGCAGTCTCCTTGACTGAAATGGCCAGTTTCTGAACCTCACCCATGGTGAATGCATTCTGTTTCGACATTCCTGATATTTCTTCCACACTTGACGATATCTCCTCAGCCGTTGCCGCCTGTTCATTAGAACCTTCCGCCAGGGTATTGCTGGATGCCGACAACTGTGCGGCAGCGGAGGCCACGCCATCGGCGCCACTCGATAGTTCTTCAATGATTTTTCCCAGGGGTTTCGTGATGGATAAAGATATCGTAATGGCCAGGATTGAACCGATGATGATGGATAGAATCGTTATAAGGAGGATGGCCAGTTTTATATTTTTACTTGTTTTGTTAAATTCCTGATTCGACTGTGTTGCACTTTTCGAAGCTGTTTCCCTGGCCTCAGTCAGCAGTTGCTGTACTTCCTTTAATGCCGGTGATGTCTTGTCTTTATAAATAATGAGGGACTGCTTGTAACCCGTGTCCGATCCATCCAATACCTGTTGAATCTCTGTTGCGGATTTATGTAATTCCTGATGGGGCTTCCCAATTTTCTCAAGGATAGACTTTAGTTCCGGCAGATTCTGCTCTAACGCATTTCTGTCGCTGCCGGAATACCATTGACCGAATTTGCATTTTGTATGATCCGTTTGAACTTTGAGTTCCTTGGAAGAACTGTCCATCAATGTCGCTGCCAGAATTTTTGCCCAGTTTAAATGATCAATCTCTCTTTCGCTCATTAGTGCCGCGGCTGTTTGTTTATTTAATGTCCGGTCGGAATGATGTATCACAGAGGCAATCCCGAAATGAACGATTATTCCGGTCAAAAGAATAAAAAGTAATAGCGAAACAAACCCCAGTGCAATTTTTGTCCCGATTTTGATATTTCTAAACATAAGATCATCCTTTCAATCGGCTAAAACTGTACTACGCGGCCAATGAAGTCTTTCCGTCTGCATAACAGACTGCAATCGAAATAACTTATGATGCGAGCGGGAATCGGCATAGTTTTCAATATACCTGACAAACTTTCTGGTCATTGTTATGTGTACAGAGCGACCCATTCATTGTCAAATGAAATCCGGTTGGCTGACTCCCGTATTTTGAGAGTCAGCCGGCCGTGGCACAGCCGATGTGAATAATGGGTATCCCTGCCGGTTACGTCAGGATCAGCCCACCGCTAGGCGTAAAGGGAAGCGGGGGTCGATTTGACGGATGAGTTGGTGAAAGAGGCGAGCTTTTCCAAGAGGGTGTTAAGCATTTTGCTCTGGAAATCCTGGATGGACGATGCCGTCGTGTCGGTGCCGGAAGCATTGTCCTGCGGCCGCTTGTTGGTATTGCAGCCGCCTTGCCCAATGACGGACGCCAATTCGTCCTTCGCAACGACACCATCCTTGTTTGTATCAGCCGTGTCGAAGACTTTTTCGGGTGCGGGCGGGGCGGGAATGCCCGAAACGCCGGACATGCCC